>CP073041.1:1210402-1815603 GCA_025370055.1 Woronichinia naegeliana WA131
CTACATCGGTGGAACCGTCAATGGAAATATGGTTATCATCATAAAGGGCAATTAATTTACCTAATCCCCAGTGACCGGCGATCGAAGCCGCTTCTCCCGAAATCCCTTCCATGTTGCAACCATCACCCAAAATGACGTAGGTGTAATGGTCAACAATTTGGGCATCGGCTTTGTTAAAGGTTGCCGCTAAATGAGCTTCAGCAAGCGCGAAACCAACTGCGTTGGCAATCCCTTGACCCAGGGGGCCAGTGGTAACTTCTACCCCAGGGGTTTCAAAATTTTCGGGGTGGCCGGGGGTTTTAGAACCCCATTGACGAAATTGTTTAATATCTTCAATAGAGACGCTATCATAACCCATTAAATAGAGCAGTGCGTACTGCAACATGGAACCATGACCTGCCGATAAAATAAAGCGATCGCGGTTAAACCATTTGGGGTTTTTAGGGTTAAAGCGCATGAACTGATTGAACAGCACATAGGCCATCGGAGCCGCACCCATCGGTAAGCCAGGGTGTCCAGAATTCGCTTTTTGCACCGCATCAACGGCTAAAAAACGGATAGAATTAATAGAAAGAGTATCTAGGGATTGAGCAGCAACGACCATAATGTTTAAACGGTTTTGGAGAATAAAATCAAAACAACAGTTAGCTTAAACCGATAGGGAAGGGCAAAGTTGAAACCATCTTCCCATGCTTCGGCTTGACTTAAGCATATTTCTTAAAGGCTAAGGTGACGTTATGGCCGCCAAACCCAAAGGAGTTAGATAGAGCTACATTGACGGTTAAGGCACGGCTTTGATGGGGAACATAGTCTAGATCACATTCAGGATCGGGATTTTCCAGGTTAATCGTGGGTGGAACTTTATCTTCGGCGATCGCCATCACCGTGGCCACTGCTTCGATCCCGCCTGAACCACCCAATAAATGGCCCGTCATCGACTTTGTGGAACTGACCACCAAATCATAGGCATGACTTCCTAAAGCCTTTTTAATGGCCCTGGTTTCTGTTACATCATTAGCAGGCGTACTCGTCCCGTGAGCATTAATATAACTGACCGCTTCAGGACTTAAACCTGCATCCTTGAGAGCCAAGGCGATCGCCCTGGTTGCTCCCCGACCATCAGGAACCGGAGCCGTAATATGATAAGCATCACAGGTCATGGCATAACCCACGATTTCCGCATAAATTCTCGCTCCACGAGCTAGGGCAGAATCCAGTTCTTCTAGGAATAAAATCCCCGATCCTTCTCCCATCACAAAACCATCACGGTCTTTATCAAAGGGACGACTAGCATGGGTCGGATCATCATTGCGAAACGAGAGAGCTTTAGCCGATGCAAATCCCGCAAATCCCAGGGGCGTAATGGCTGCTTCTGTACCACCACAAATCATCGCCTTGGCATAGCCATCTTGAATCAAACGAAACGCATCCCCAATCGCATTGGAACCGGCTGCACAAGCAGTCACCGTACAGTTGTTCGGCCCCTTCGCCCCCAGGTTGATCGCCGTCAAACCCGAAGCCATATTAGCGATCATCATCGGAATCATAAAAGGACTACAACGGCTGGGCCCCTTGTCCAGAAAAATCGTCTGTTGATCTTCCAATACCTTTAAACCACCAATTCCAGTACCAATCAGTACCCCGATCTCATCTGCATTGAGGTCATTAATAATGAGCTTGGCATCGGCAAGGGCTTGTTGGCTAGCACAAACCGCAAATTGAGAAAAACGATCCATCCGTTTCGCTTCTTTGCGATCTAAGTATTGAAGAGGGTCAAAATCCTTGACTTCCCCACCAAAACGACAAGCCTGATTACTGGCATCAAAGCGTGTAATCGGCCCAATACCATTAACTCCCTTCAACAACCCTTGCCAATAGTCTTCTAAGGTGTTGCCGATAGGAGTAATTGCTCCCAAACCAGTGACAACAACTCGTTTTTTTACTAAATTTGTCATGATCCTCGTTCGTATTGGGGCTTGCTAACCCAGAATGCAGATAGGAAAGAAGGTTACTTTAAGATGTGAGTCGGGTATAAAGTGAGGTCGCTTTATTTAGTGGCTGCGCCAGTGGCTTCGGCGATATGATCGACTGCTTTGCCAACTGTATCAATTTGTTCAGCAACTTCGTCAGGAATTTCAATATCAAATGCTTCTTCTAGAGCCATAACAAGCTCAACGGTATCCAGGGAATCGGCTCCCAGATCATTAGCGAAACTTGCCTCTGGGACTACTTTATCCGGATCCTCAATTTCGAGGTTTTCGATGACGAGAGCTTTTACTGTCTCAAAAATGTCTTGATTCATTAGAAATAGATTTAACCGCTAAAAACCCTGTAGCTGCTACAGTACAAGGAGGAAACAGGGCGGGGATTACTGCTCCCTAGTGCATTTGTTGCTGTAAGCAAACCCAATCAGATTGGAGGTTCCAATCCGAACAGAACCGGTGACACTGATGATGCGTCATGCTATGTGGGTCAACAACCAAAGCCAATTTTATCATAGAGAGGACACCCCGATTTGCTCCCTTGTTGAGCACAAATGTTTGTAAAGGGGGACTTGTTGCCAATTAATACAATTTAATACAATCTACTCAAAACATAATCCGTTAACGCTAGTAAGGAAGCTTTAGCTGCCGAGGGTTTGAGACAATCCAATTGCTTGCCAGCCAATTTAGCATGGTACGCTGCTAACTCCCGCGATCGCCAAATGCCGTCACTATCTTTAACCAAATTTAAGGCCATCTCAATATCTCCAACTTCACTAAATTCTCGCTCGATTAAGGTGTTTAAATAGGGTTTTTCCTCCATCGCATAGAGAGCCGGAGCCGTAATATTGCCACTAATGAGATCGGAACCGGCCGGTTTGCCTAAAATTTCTGTGGACGTTGTAAAGTCTAAAATATCATCGACAATCTGAAACGCTAATCCTAAATCTCGACCGTAATGATAGAGCGAATCGGCCATCTCTGAGGAAACCTCACTCAAAACCCCAGCGGCCTTAGCACTATTGGCAATCAGAGAAGCTGTTTTATAATAGCTTTTATCTAGATAGGCATCTAATGACAGATCGGTATCAAAACGATTAATACTTTGTAAAATTTCCCCCTCGGCAAAGTCACGGATCACCTCCGACAACAATTTGACCACCTCTAAGTTTTCCAGATTTGCTAAATACCAAGAGGATTGGGCAAAGAGAAAATCGCCTGCTAGTACTGCAATGCGGTTATCAAAAAGACTATTAACGGTTGGCACATTACGCCGGAGGGCTGCCTCATCCACCACGTCATCATGGACAAGACTGGCTGTATGAATCATCTCGGTAATTTCGGCTAGCCGTTGATGACGTGGGGTAAGCTCCTCCTTCAATAAGGTGGCATAGGAAACTAATAAGACGATCGCCGGACGAATACGTTTGCCCCCCGCCTCGAACAGATGTTCCGCCGCCGCTCCCAAAATAGGATGACGGGCACTAATAAGCCGCTTAAGATTATCCGTCAAGAGACGTAACTCAGGGTCAACGGGAGCGAACAGGGAGGTACTTGAGATCATCGGCGAGCCAAACCCGGCAGATTTAGTTACAAAAATTTACATATCCCTATAGTGTATTTCAGTTAATCCCCAAAACAAAAGGGAGATCATTTTCTGTTCCACCAGCTAACAGGCTGAATCTAGAAGGGTATGTCATCCAGATCGGTGTCACTGAGTACGGGGGCAGGGCTGATCGGACGAGTTAACTCCTCTCTCTTCGGCGCAGATTCGGTCTTGGCAGCCGACTTGTAGCTGTCTAAATCAATCACTTTTTTCTCGCCGGTATGACTCTTGAGCATAACGATCGGATTAGCTGCCTGACGATTTCCCTCTGCCGATTTTTCTAGGGGATGAACCCTGGAAACAATCAATTCTGCCCGTTTTTCCTTAAAGCCTTCGGGACGATCCACCATTTGCATACTCAAACGCCCTTCTAGAATCAGGCGATCGCCCTCTGAATAGGTTTGTTGAATTTCTGTCCCTAAATTCCCCCAGGCAACAACTTTTAAGGTATGAGGGGGATCTTCCGGTCGGCTACCTGGAAACTCGACTAACATTTGGGCGATCGGGGTTTGGTTTTCCTGGGTATAACGTAACTCAGGATTGCGAATAATCGTCGCCATTAAAATACAAGTGTTCATGTCAAAGGAGTCTCCTAACTCACTAAAATCAAAGGAAAATGATGAAAGAATTGGAATGCAGTATAAACATTTCAGTTGATATTAACTTAATTATTTATAAAAAACTGATCTCATCTCCTTGAACCTGGTCAATAAATTTTTGCACATCTAGACGATAGGCTTTTAAATGGTCATCTACCCAATTACGATCTTCGCTATTGGCATAAATATGAACGAGTGGCTCTCCTGCATCCGGTAAAATTAAAACCCAATTATCATTGTTCGGATGGATAATTTTAACCCCATCGATTAATTCTAAATGTTGATGGCGGTGGATTTCTACCAAATGCCGCATTAAAGCTCCTTTTATTTTCCAGGGACAACGAATCGTACAGGATTTGTGATAGACCCTGGGTAATTCGGAACGAACTTGAGCCAGGGATCGCCCTTGGAAAGTCAACATTTCTACCACCTTGGCAATACTGAACATGGCATCAAAGCCAGGATGCAGCCGAGGGAAAATAAAACCCATTTCGCCACTTCCTCCTAAAACGACATGATTATTGGCTTGGGAAGCCGCCATTAAAGCCGTCGGATTGGCCTTTGTCCGAATTACCTTACCATTATGACGACGGGCTAACTGTTCTACCGCACTGGAAGCTTGTACTGGCACCACCACCGTCCCCTTGGGATAGGCCGTCAGAATCATATTGACCATCAAGGCTGTTAGTAATTCGCCACGAATCGGCAACCCTGACTCATCCACCAAAATTAACTGTTCTCCATTAGCAGAAACTTGTACCCCTAGACTGGCTTTTAAGGCCTCTACCACCTGTCCTAATTGATGGAGAAGGGTTTCTCGCTCCTCATTGGTAACGGCGGTTTGTCGTAGGCTGGCATTTAAAACCACCGCATCGCAGCCGAATTTGGTTAAAAGAAGCGGTAAAATTGCTCCTGATACGCCATAGACGTAATCAATTACAATCTTCGAGCCACTGCTGCTTAAAACATCCACTTCTAGTAAGGTTTCAAAGGTATTACGATAGGTTTCCAATACCTGAGCCGGATAGGACATTTCCCCAATATCGGGAATACTGACCCGCCGTAAATCCTCTTTGAAATAAGCTCCTTCAATTTTCTTTTCTGTGGCTTTGGAAATATTGATGCCCTGGTTGTCCAAAAACTCAATCAATAGATATTCGGGGCGATCAGGATGAACCCGAACATGAATACCACCGACAACTTTTAGCTTGGGAATCATGGTGCGGGCAATGGGAATAGCCGTTGCTTCCAAGTTTTGAATATTAATACCGACCGACATTAGACCGGCAATCAAAGAGCGAGTGACCATGCGAGAGACATTGCGCTGATCACGGGAGACCATAATTTCCGCGCCCTGTTTCAGGGAAGATCCGTAGGCAGCCCCCAATTTCACCGCAAATTCTGGAGTCATGTCAATATTGACAATGCCTGACACCCCCCGTTGACCAAAGAGATTGCGGTGGGCCGTATTTCCCCAAATCAAATTAATGTTCAAAATGGCCCCGGATTCCACTCGCTTACTGGGCCAGACTTTAACGTTGGCACTGATTTGGGCCTCTTCTCCGATAATAGACATAGGGCCAATCACTGCCCCCTCTAGGATTTGAGTACGGCGTTCTACTCGACTGCCACGACCAATTACACAGGCCGCTAGAAAAGCTTCATCACCAATCATGGCTCCATTCCAAACAATGGCCCGTTTCAGATCGGCTCCCACTCCAATGGTGACGTTATCTCCTAGAACGGTTCCTGCTTCTAAGACGGCTCCTGGCCCAATGCGACAATCATTGCCAATTAGAACTGGCGGTTTAAGAAGGGCAGTGGGATCAATATAGGTATTCTCTCCCACCCAAATTCCCGGAGACTGTTGAGTATGGTCGAAATCCAGATTCACTTTGCCGTCTAAGGCATCATATTGGGCCTGTCGATAGGCATCTAAATGGCCAACGTCACACCAATAACCTTCGGCGATATAGCCATACATCGGTTCTTGCCTTTCTAGGAGTAGGGGAAACAGATCTTTTGAGAAGTCACTTTCTTCGTTGGCGGGTAAATATTCCAGCACTTCTGGCTCTAGGATATAGGTTCCCGTATTGACAGTATCTGAAAATATTTCACTGGTGGAAGGTTTTTCGAGAAAACGGCTAATTTTTTGGTTTTCGTCCGTAATGACAACTCCAAATTCCATGGGATTGGGAACTCTAGTCAAAATTAAAGTTGCTCTCGATCCTTTATCTCGATGAAAGGCGATCGCCGCCGACAGATCAAAATCGGTAATACTATCGCCACTGATTACCAAAAAAGTATCATCTAGCAGTTCCTCAATATTTTTAACGCAACCGGCGGTTCCTAAAGGTTGTTCATCTTCAACGGCATAATTCATTTGTACGCCAAAACCGCTACCGTCCTGAAAATAATCTCGGAGTGCATCAGGCAAATAATGGAGGGTCGCAATAATTTCGGTAATATTATGGCGTTTGAGCAGGTTAATGATATGTTCGGCAATGGGTCGGTTGAGAATCGGAACCATCGGTTTGGGTAAATCGCAGGTAAGAGGACGTAATCGCGTTCCAGACCCTCCAGCCATCAACACTGCACGCATACGTTCTCCTTTCTACTGGATTTTCTCCTTCAATTTAACATTTTCTTTTGCCGACGAGAATTAACGGTCTAATTGGGTAAGATTGGCATTTTGATAATAGTGGGCCAATATTTGGGTATAGGGTGTTCCCTGTTGGGCTAACCCATAGGCTCCCCACTGACTGAGTCCTAGCCCATGCCCTGAACCGCGACCTTCAATAATAAAGCTGCCACCACTTTCAGAGACCGTAAACAAGGTACTCTTGAGCTTTAGGACTTCTCTCATTTTAGTTCCCCTGATATTCTTTGTTCCCCTACTGCCCACCACTCGCATGGTGACGATTCGTCCCAAGGGAGTCGTTTGTTCAGGAATCATGGCCCGAACGGTTCCTACACCGCCAAGCAAACTACTCATTTCCCCGACACTAAAACCTTTATTCCACTGGAACACCGGCGCGCTTTGATCATAGTCCACCACCGCCCTGAGATAGGGTAGCGGAGAAGTCCAGACATCCTCCACATTTTCCGTGTGGCCACCGGAAGAGGCATGAAAAGCCGCGAGAATAACTTTGCCGTTATAGGTCATCACCTGCCCCTGGGTGGCATTCACCGCTTCAACGGTGCTCACATACTCATTTTCCATGCCCTTATAGACTTGGGTGGCAGTAGTTGTATCAAGGTCATAATACCGATTACTTTCAGCCGTACTTTTATAGATCGCAAAGGTACGAGCCGCCACAGCCTGGGATTTTAAGGCTTCCAGGGGCCAAGCGGGAACTGCTTCCGAACCGACAACACTATATAAATATTGTTCTAAATTGACCTGATTAACGGCGGTTACTCCCGAACCTTGACGAAGTAGCCGAGTTCTTCCTCGATACCAGCGATCGCCGATCCAGACAACCCCATCCCCACTCGGTTCAATGATAATTTGAGAAGCTGTCCAACCATTGAGGCTAACACCTCGACCATTGGTTCCAGCGATCGCCGGGACTAATTCACCTAAGCTTCCCAAGGTTTTTCCTCCCCCATCCTTGACCAGCGCGGGAGTAGAACTACCCACCTTAACAGAACTAACAGCCTTACGAATGGCAACGCGCAAGTCCATTGCCTGGGCTGATAGCACCGAAAAGAGGGTAAAAAAGATCGCTGCTCCTCCGAGGCGAGATAACAGTCTGACCCAAAAATTGAGATTCAGTTGGGACGAATTAATACTAGATTGATAGAACATAATAGTTTATTAATCCTCACACGCACTGCTCGATTTTAGCTCAAGTTAATCGGAGTGCAGGGATTAAATGCTTGGGAGTCGATTTTAGAATAGAGGAAGTGTAACATGATGTTAAGCAAAGGACTAATTTTCTATGGAATGGCAAGAACTATCGGGTAGTTGGGTATTAATCCCGCCCCAACCGATCGCCCTGATTCATTTTTTAGGGGGGGCTTTTGTGGGAACGGCTCCCCATGTTACCTATCGTTGGCTCTTGGGGGAATTAGCGAAACAGGGTTATGGCATCATTGCAACCCCTTTTTTAAATACCCTTGACCATACGGCGATCGCTCGTGGTGTGTTAAATCGCTTTGAAAATATTGTCGAAAGATTGCAGAATCGGGGCGTACTTTCAACGGGATATATTCCTATTTATGGCTTAGGTCATAGTATGGGCTGTAAACTCCATTTATTAATTGGCAGTCTCTATAGTGTGGAAAGAGCCGGCAATATTCTGATTTCTTTTAATAATTATCCTGTTAAACAAGCCATTCCCTTAGTCGAACAATTATCTCAACTAGAATTAGATAAAGTCTTTAAATCACTACAGGCCCAATTTGATTTTAAATCGGATATAAGTTTGGATTTTAACCTTGAATTTAGTCCCACACCGGCCGAAACAACGGACTTAATTAGCCAAAGTTATGCGGTGCGACGGAATTTATTAATTAAATTTAGCAATGACACGATTGATCAAACCTTAATATTACACCCCATCCTCGGCGATCGCTTTGCCAATTTGATTGCGTTTCGGACATTGCCAGGCAATCACCTTACTCCTCTTGGCCAAGAACTGCAATGGCAGGCGGGATCTGTTTTCACCCCCTGGGATGCGATCGGCCAATGGCTCAAAGATTCCCTCTCTCAGGATCTTCAGAAACTCAGTCAGGAAATTCTGCGTTGGCTCAATCCAACTGTTTTATCCTGGTAAGTAACTATGCTAATCTTAAAAAAATAAATTCTTATCATCAAGGAGCTTTAAATATGAATCGCAATGAGCTTTTTTCTGCAACAGTCTCTTTGATAGCTGCTAGTTTTTGTTTAGGAAACTCCTTGCCGGTTCAGGCCGAAACCTGTCAAGCCTTGATGCCAGTGGGGGGCAATAATACCACCGTTAGAAAAACCGTCAGTCAGCCCTCAATTCCCCTTTTTGGCCCCATTGGTTTAAATAATGATTGGAATACAGACTTTATCGTTGAATCTAATGCTAAGTATAAAAACTATAAAGTGATCCTCCTGCCAACCAGTAACGGGGAATATTCTATTCGGACGTATTTAAAGTATAGTGACAATACAGCAGATAATTTCTATGATCAAAAACCCAGTCTCACTGCCAATAAACCTCTCGTGATTACCGGATTTCCTCGTAGTCAACAACAACCCTATCAGGTCAATGTTTTTGTCGGTGACTTAGTTTCTTTGGGCAAAGGTTATCAAGTTACCGTTGAAGGGTGTCGTTAACCTGAGTAGAACTCTCAGCAAATATTTTGGTCAAGATAGATACCTGAGAGAGCATTTACAAAAATTAATTTTCGTATTCTTGAATTACCTGTATCTTGTAGAAAGACCATCACTCTCAAGAAAAGTTATGCCGACATTAGATAACCAAGATTCCCCTCCGACAGATAACCCATCAACACTGCAAAAACATCTTAAGGCGGGTGATTTTCTTACTGCTTTTTCCGAAGCTATGGATAGAGTTACCAATTTAGAGGTTGTAACGGTCATAGAGGAACCGAATAGCACTAATCTCAGAGACACAAAAGCCAGTATAAAAGCAAGCCAGATTGGTGACCCAGGTAAGGTTTTATATACTAAAATCAGCCTAGTTGATGGCGATATTGTTAATGTTTATGGTAGAGAATTTATTAATGAATCTGAATCTTCTCATCAATCCTTAATTCAGTTCCATAAAGAACAAGTGCAGAAGGGGGAGACAATAATCCAAAATAATATTGATACTCTCATAAAAATCATTAAGTACGCTATGACCCTCAAAGATAAAGATAAAGGATAACCCTTAAAGATAAAGTTAACCCGTAACTATTTATCTAAAACCTGATAGAGTACTAAGACATTGTTATTGAACAACAAGCTTTTTGCCTTTCCCTGAGTGGGGAATAAATTTTATGGCTGAACCATCTTTGGAGCAAACAAAAAAGAATATTCATGCTGCTTTTGATAGCTTGGTGGATGGGCTAAAAGATTCTGTCAAAGATATTTCAGCCTTAGAGGTAAATACAATGATTGTTTCCGACATTAGCGGTTTAAAATTTAAACCTCTATTAGCTTATGAAGCACTTTATCGTATTCCTCATAAAGACCTTCCTGATAATATTATTAAAGACTCCGATGATTATTATGATGATCTCTATAAAGGAAATCTTGAATATCCTAGCCTGAATGGAAGCAATACAAGAATTAGTTCTAAAGACTTGAATATTGCTCGTAAGAATCATTTAAAATTGCGAGAAAGACTGGGGGAAGCTGCTAAGTTAGCAACTAATAATCAAGATTATCAATTGCCTGATCCTGAAAGCGTAGAGGATAGGCTAGAACTTCACAACTTATTGGAAAATACACAATTTATTCGCTCTTTACGGAAACTGAATGAATTGCGATCCCTGGCAGAAAAACCAGAGGCTTCGGATTCTAGCAATGTTTTTGATAATATCTATGCACAAACAACAATTCAGCTAGATGGAGATATAGTTAATTGTTTTCACAAAAGACTTTTTGAATCAATGGAGGGTGATGATCGAGATTTCTTAATTAAAGTTCATCTAGATGCTGTTAATAGTGGTCAAAAGAACTGGCAATCTCTTCTCCATCTTATTTTTGATATGCTATCTCAAATCCCTAAGCTGATCAATCCTAATCGTTCTACAAATATTTGATCATTTTAATAATATAAAAGAATGAGTTTACAAAGTTACTCATGAGTACTAATGATGATGACTACTTAATAATTTCCTCTTTAGATTACCCTCTCTTGGAAATTGTTATTGGTTATGAGCTATCTGGTTGGAAAGGTTTGGGTGATTTTATTTTTGTAGTAAACCAAGAAAAGGCTGAAAAAATTTTTGCAATTCAGCATCGGCAAGTTAATATCCAGTTTCCACAATACTTAGACCGTTTAGTAATTCGTAATTTCGCAGTTTCATCTAGTTTAACTTTTATCACCTATTATCAATCTTCAGAAGATAATCAGTTACCTAATTATTACCAAGAAAAAGCAATTGCAGTAACTTCCCTGTCATTAGATGGTGATATTTTCCAGCAAATGATTAAGGATTGCTTACAGAACAAGGTATATCAGAAAGTGGTTTACGCACACTTGTGGTTAGTCCGTCAAACGATAAGCTCTTTTTACGCGAAAATATATAAACGTCTTCAACATATTGATCTCAGTTTATTTTTAGCATTTGGCAGTGCAAATAGTACAAACAGTATTCTTTCTGGCTTTGGCAATAATCCTGTAAATTGGCTCAGAAATTTTATAATTTCTTTATTGATCATGGTTTTAAGTCTTTTATTAATAAACTTAAGAAGACGTTATTTTGGAGAAAATTTCTCTGAATTTGGACAAAAAATATTTTCGACAGAACTCGATCAGGCGATCTTTATTTCTGGCATAGTAATCCCAAACATCGTGACAGAGAATAATTATCTAAAACCTTTACTGATGATTTTAGTCACTGTGTTTAGTCTATTAATGAGGTGGATAAAAGATCAGAAAATTTATCAACGATTGATCAGAATTGAGATTCTCCCCAACAGCTTTGCTAGTCTAATGCTGGAAATTATTTTAGAACTATTCTTGATTATGGTTATTTTTCTCAATTTACATTTTAATTCATTTTCAAATACAATAATTGTTGCTCAAGTATTATTAATTAATTTATTGATTTTTCGGTTCCGCGATCGCCTACCCTCTTTAATCACTCAATGGTTTTGGCGAAAAATCTTAAAAGGCTGAACAAATCCAAGAGTTTAAGATTCCGAAAATTGCTGAATAGCTGGGATTAAATACTGACTCAAGGTAAAGGCATCAACCCCTAATTCTGTGCGTTCCTTGACGGCTAAAATACCTGCCTGAGCGTGCCACCAAGCCGCCGTTGCTACCATTTGTGCTAGAGGATAATGGCAATCTAAAGATTGAGCTAATAACCCGCCCATCAAGCCAGTTAACACATCTCCACTTCCTCCCCTCGCTAAGGCTGGAGTACTTTCTGGAATTAACCAGGTTTGACCATCAGGAGCCGCGATCGCCGTTCTGGCCCCTTTCAATAAAATGATCCCTTGACTCGTTTTCGCCGCTTGTTGTACCGACTTAATCCGATCAGTATTTGGATTATTGAGATCAGGAAATAAACGTTTAAATTCTCCCAAATGGGGGGTTAAAATCGTTGGCTTTGAGCGGTGACTTAAAATTTTATTAACTCCTAATTGAGCTAAACTCGTTAAACCATCAGCATCAATAATGACAGGAATATCGGCTTTTAAAACCTTGCTAACTAAGGCTTGACATTCTAAGGTTAATCCCGGCCCAATGGCTATCAAACTATATTGAGAAAAATCTTCTATTAAACTGGGTAAATTGGCGATCGCGCCAGAGTTTGTTTCAGGACAATCAATAATTAAAGCTTCAGGAAGATGACTCACTAACAACGGTTTTAACTCGGCTGGAACCGCAATAGATAACATCCCAATACCACTGGCTCTAGCCCCTAAAGCGGCTAAAATAGCCCCCCCCGCATAGCGACGAGAACCACAAATTAACAGTAAATGACCCTGTTGATATTTATGGGCTAATAAAGGACGAGGTAACGGCAAACAGTCTAGGGCTAATGACTGGCTTAAAATTTTAGGAGTTATTTCATGGGCTAAACTTGCTTGTAAAAAATGAGCAGGAATGCCAAAATCTAAGCGTTCAACCTGTCCGAAATAGGGCAAAGCCGGATCTTGAAAATAAGCTAATTTCCAGAGTCCTAAACAGAAACTTTGGCTCGCAACAATAGCTGTACCCAGTACTTCTCCTGTATCCGTATGTAAACCGGAAGGAATGTCGATACTGGCGATCGGTAACTGCCATTGATTGACTTGGATAATAATTTCCGCGATATTATCGGTTAAAGCACGAGTTAGACCAAAGCCAAAAAGTCCATCAACGAGAAAATCACTCTTTTGCAACTGGCTTACGTCATCAACAAAGCTTATTCCTAAACTCTGGGCATACTGGGTATGGTTTTTTGTTAAGGCTTTGAGTTGATTAAAAGGACAATAGATTTGCACCTGATAACCCCCTAGCCACAATTCCCGCGCGATCACCAGAGCATCACCACCATTGTGGCCTGGCCCGACCAAAATACCGACTTGAGGATATAACAATACAGGATACAATTGTTGAAGACGATCGCTAATTAAGAGAGCCGCTTTTTCCATTAAGGCTGCAACGGGCATTCCCAGGGAAAAAAGGTATTCTTCCACCTGGCGCATCTGATCTGCGCTGACAATTATGTCTGCTAGTAATTGCTTCGGTTGCGATCGCTGTATATTCTTGGACAAAGTGTTTGACCGATTCACTATGATAAATTGTCTCCAAATCCGAGATGCCTTACCATCAGATTTAACACAAATTGTTGCCATCTATAATGCCAGTATTCCCAACTATTTGGCAACAGCAGACACCGAGCCGATTACAGTAGAAAGTCGGTTACAGTGGTTTGCGAACCATTCAGCGAGTACTTATCCACTCTGGATTATGGAAAATGAACAGCAACAAATGTTAGGTTGGCTAGGATTTCAAGCTTTTTATGGTCGTCCAGCCTATCGTAAAACGGCTGAGTTAAGTATCTATATCGATCCCGCATTTCAAGGCCAGGGATTGGGTAAACGATTATTAGCAGAAGCGATCGCCCAAAGTCCCCGATTGGGATTAAAAACCTTATTAGGATTTATTTTTGGCCATAATCAACCCAGTTTAAAACTTTTTTCTCAGTATCAATTTGAACAATGGGGATTTTTGCCATTAGTAGCTGATTTAGGAGAAAAAGAAAGGGATCTGGTAATTATGGGAAGACGGGTTAACTGATATTTTTGTCTTTATTTATTCCCTAAAATTTAATATCCTGTGAAACGGTACGATAGGGCTTTCGAGCTCGCGTCAGATGTAATCAACGAAAATTTTACAGCAAGGAGGGTTTTGAGAAACGGATTTGGTATAACTATCCCTTTCGGTCAACTTACTTGTAAACTAAAACTAAAAAAGCAGCAATTGAGCTTGTTAAACATTTGCCTGAGAACATTTATTGGAAAGCGATCGCGTTTTTTCTCTTTTCAGGAAGAGGCGATCGCGTTTTTATCTTGACGGTAAGAGGCGATCGCGAAAATGTTAAAATTTAGCCATGTTTGATAATGTTTGCAAATTTCTCGCCGAAAATTTTTCCGAAGATTATGCCACTTGGTTACTTGGTCGTCCTGTTACCTTGACGAAACTGAGTCCAACGGAGTTATCTTTAGAACCGATCCGCGCTGATTCTCTAATTTTAGAGCAATCGGAAGATTTTGTATTACATCTGGAATTTCAAACCGAACCCGATGAAACAATGGGTTTTCGGATGCTGGATTATCGAGTTAGGGTTTATCGTCGTTTCCCAACCAAAACCATGAACCAAGTGGTTATTTATCTGAAACCCACAAAATCGACTTTAGTTTATCGGGATAGTTTTCAAGTGGGAGAAACTATTCATCGTTATCGAGTCATTCGTTTATGGGAACAATCCTCAGATTTATTTCTAAACAGTTCAGGCTTATTACCCTTAGCGGTGTTAACCCAAAGTTCTGACCCAACGATAATATTAAGAAAAGTAGCCGAAGTCTTGGAAACCATTCCCGATAATAATGTAAAGCAAAATTTAACCGCCGCGACGGCTGTGTTTGGAGGATTGGTTATTAAACCTGATATTGTAAAAACTATCTTAAGGAGTCAATTTATGAAAGAATCAGCCGTTTATCAAGAAATTCTTCAAGAAGGTCGCCAAGAAGGTCTTCAGAGGGGTCGTCAGGAAGGCAAATTAGAGGGCAAGCTAGAGGGCAAGTTAGAGGGCAAGTTAGAAGTTGCTCGACAGCTTTTGCAGTTGGAGATGCCTTTGGCTCAGGTGGCTCAGGTGACGGGTTTATCCGAAGCAGAGTTACGGCAGGGTTTGTCGCTCTAAAACGCGATCGCAACTTTTTAAGTTCCGACAATAACGTTTCAACCTGCAATCTTAATGTTGTACTCTGCAATAAGAATGTTTCACTCTCCAATAAGAATGTCTCACTCTACAGTCTTAATGTTGCACTCTGCAATTTTAATGTTGCACTCTCCAATAAAAGCGTTTCAATCTGCAATCTTAATGCTTCACTCTCCAAGCGGTTGGGTCTGGAATTAGGAGAGATGCAGAACGCTACAACCTCTGATGGAAAAGGGTTTGGGCTTGATTTGTTCGTCGGTATGATGGATTTTGTGTTAACTGTGACTTTTCTATATTGAAAAAATAGTTGGTTGTACTGTAAAATGCAAAGTAATTTTTCATACACAGGAGGAATTTATGTCTAACGTTTCTGTTTCGAGTCTCGCGTCTGTTTATGATCAACTCACGAGTTTTGCTAATTTGAGCAATTTCTGGAGTCTGTTTGATACGGCTTTTGGGTCAAGTTATGATTACGCAACGGCGGCAAATTTTCGTTCGCAATGGCAGAGTGGGAATTTTAGTTTGTTTCCCCAGATTGAAGTTGTTAGTGGCGATGTTTTGGGTACGGCGAATGGTGCTTATGCGATTAGTACGAATAGGATTTATTTGTCGGATCGGTTTGTGAGTTCGGCGAGTCAGCAGTCTTTGGAGGCGGTGATATTAGAGGAAATTGGGCATTTTGTGGATGCTCAGGTGAATGCAACGGATACGCCAGGGGATGAGGGGGAGTTGTTTTCGGATTTGGTGCGGGGAGTGAGTGTGAGTGACTCGGAGTTGAGTCGGATGAAGGGGGAAAATGATTGGGCGGCGATCGTGGTTAATGGGCAATCTATCGCGGTGGAGCAGTCTATTACCCAGATTGGAACCTATGACACCCCAAGCTACGCTGAGGGGGTACAGGTAGTGGGTAACTATGCCTATGTCGCGGATGATTATTCAGGACTACAAATCATCAACATCAGTAACCCCGCCGCCCCCACTCTCACTGGTTCCTATGACACTACAGGCTACGCTTATGGGGTACAAGTAGTGGGCAATTATGCCTATGTCGCCGATGCTTATTCAGGACTACAAATCATCAACATCAGTAACCCCGCCGCCCCCACTCTAGCTGGTTCCTATGACACTACAGGCTACGCTTATTGGGTACAAGTAGTGGGCAATTATGCCTATGTCGCGGATTTTTATTCAGGGCTGCAGATCATCAACATCAGTAACCCCGCCGCCCCCACTCTCACTGGTTCCTATGACACCCCAAGCTACGCTTTTGAGGTACAAGTAGTGGGCAACTATGCCTATGTCGCAGATTGGGATTCAGGGCTGCAAATCATCAACATCAGTAACCCCGCCGCCCCCACTCTCACTGGTTCCTATGACACTACAGGCTTCGCTTATGGGGTACAAGTAGTGGGCAATTATGCCTATGTCGCGGATGATTATTCAGGGCTGCAGATCATCAACATCAGTAACCCCGCCGCTCCCACTCTCGCTGGAACCTATGACACCCCAGGCTTCGCTCAGAAGGTACAGGAAGTGGGCAACTACGCCTATGTCGCGGATAGTGATTCAGGGCTGCAAATCATCGACATCAGTAACCCCGCCGCTCCCACTCTCGCTGGAACCTATGACACCCCAAGCCTCGCTAATGGGGTACAAGTGGTGGGCAACTATGCCTATGTCGCGGATTATGATGGCGGTTTAAAAATCCTTGATGTCAGTGACTTCACAAGTACACCCACCACCGTTAACCTAGCCGTCGCTCCCACCAGCGTCACCGAAGATGGCACAACTAATCTGGTCTATAGCTTCACCCGCACAGGCCCAACCACCAACGCCCTCACCGTCAACTACAGCATTGCAGGAACAGCCGACGCAACCGACTACACAGGGGCAACCCCTGAAACAGGAAAAACCATCACTTTTGCAGCAGGTTCAGCAACAGCAACCCTAACCATAAATCCCACAGCCGATACCACCATCGAAGCTAACGAAACCGTAGCCCTCACTTTAGCAACAGGCACAGGCTATACCATTGGAACAACGACTGCTGTAACAGGAACCATCACCAACGATGACTTACCCAGTATTAATCTGAGTCCTAATGGTCAAACCGCTGTCGAGGGCTTAACCAGTCCCCAAAACCTGAGTTATACCGTTAGCTTATCTAGTAGTAGCACTCAAACTATTACCGTTCAGTACAGCACTGCCAACGGAACTGCTTTAGCTGGCTCAGACTATACCGCTACAACGGGAACCCTCACCTTTAACCCTGGTGTCACCAATAAAACGATTTCGATTCCCATTCTCAATAATTCTGTTAATGAAGCAAATGAAACCTTTACGGTCAAGTTAACAAGTCCTACTAATGCAATCTTAGGAGGAACAGCGACAGTAACCAACACCATTACCGATACCCTTTCAGCTTCGACTACCACGACCCTAGCCGCTAATGTCGAAAATTTACTCCTGACAGGAACTACGGCTATTTATGGTACAGGTAATGCAGGCAATAACGTCATTACAGGAAACAGTGCGGCTAATACTTTAGATGGTAAAGCAGGAATCGATACTCTCACAGGCGGAACAGGAACCGATACCTTTGTTTTCCAATTTGGCCAATCTCTAGTTGCTAACAGCGATCGCATTACTGATTTTGCGATAGGAACCGATAAAATTGACTTGTTGACTCAAAGTGGTTTAGCGACAAATGCACCTACTGCTTTCACTCGTGCGGTTGATAGTTCTGCGGCTAATTTAACTACCGTTGTTAATAACGTCTTCACTGATGCTAACGGAGCGATCGCAGGCAATCAAGCCTTAGCAATTAACAGTGCCGCTTTAGTCAAAGTTACTACTACTGGCATTACTGGGACTTATCTTGTGGTTAACGATGGCACTGCTGGCTTCCAGGCTACCAATGATCTCTTAATTAATATCACAGGCTTTACTGGTACAATTCCCGCCTTGGGAACCATTGCAGTTAATAGCTTTTTTGTTTAAATCTTAAGGGCGATCGCTTTTTTTCTGAATCGGAAAGAGGCGATCGCATTTTTTTTTAATTAACTAAAAACAGCACGACAGGGAATTGTTTTTTGAATTTCCTCGCCAATTTGTTGTTCAGCTAATCGTAACTCATAGGATTTTTGTAAATTTAGCCACAACTCAGGACTTGTTCCAAACCATTGACCTAATCGCAAGGCTGTATCTGCCGTAATTGCTCGTTGGCCGTTAAGAATTTGGGTAATTCGGTTAGTAGGAACATGAAGTTGACGAGCTAAATCGGTCGCGCTGATGCCAATTTCTTGAAGTTCATCAGCTAAAATTTCACCAGGATGAATAGCAGGGCGTACCATTTTTTTCTAAGTGTGATAATTAACAATTTCGATTTCCCAGGGTTCGGAATCTTCTTCTATCCATTCAAAGCAAATCCGCCATTTATCATTAATACGAATGCTATATTGACCCTGGCGATCGCCTGATAAGGATTCAAAACGGTTACTGGGCAATAAGAGGAGATCTTGCTTATTTTTGGCTGATTCGAGGATTTCCAATCGTTTATAGGCTTGCCTGTCAAAAGACTGAAATTCTTTAACTCTTTCCCCTCTTGCAAAACGTTCAGTTCTTTTATCTTTATATTTTCGGCGCATAAGCATCCGTGAAGAAGTTACCCGTTACGTCAAGCATAACACAAGTCACGGCGATCGCGTTTTTCTTAATCGGGAAGAGGCGATCGCGGTTTTGAATAAATCACTGTGAACTATTCACTATCAACTATTTACTAATCGGCGATCGCGTTTTTCCTAATGAGTAAGGGGCGATCGCAGAAATGTTAAAATTCGTCCATGTTTGATAACGTCTCCAAATTTCTAGCCGAAAACTTTTCTGAAGATTATGCTACTTGGTTGCTCGGTCGTCCCGTCACATTGACGAAACTGAGTCCAACGGAATTATCTTTAGAACCGATTCGCGCTGATTCCCTAATATTGGAACAATCGGAAGACCTAGTATTACACCTAGAATTTCAGACTGAACCTGATGAAACAATGGGTTTTCGGATGTTAGATTATCGAGTCAGGGTTTATCGTCGTTTTCCGCTTAAAACCATGCACCAAGTGGTTATTTATCTGAAACGAACTAAATCGGCCTTGGTTTATCAAGATAGCTTTCAACTAGGAGCAACAACTCATCATTATCGAGTCATTCGTCTTTGGGAACAGTCTTCTGATTTATTTCTAAAAAATCAAGGTTTATTGCCTCTAGCGGTGTTAACTCAAAGTTCTGATCCCGAATTAATATTGAGACAGGTCGTAGAGGTTTTAGAGACCATTAAGGATACTCAAATTAAAGCCAATCTAATGGCTGCAACCTCCGTTTTTGGAGGACTTGTACTAACCCCTAGGCTTATTAAAACAATTTTACGGAGTGAAATTATGAAGGAATCAGCCGTTTACCAAGAAATTCTACAGGAAGGGGAGCAGCGAGGTCTTCTAAAAGGTAAACTTGAGGGAAAACTTGAGGGCAAACTTGAGACGATTCCCCTACTGACAAAATTAGGATTATCGATCGCAGAAATTGCTGAGGAATTAGATATTGATGTTGCTTTAGTCAATCAGTTTGTGGCTAATCAGAATAATTAAAAATTTAGATAACTATTCATCAGTGATCGCGTTTTTTCCAATGAGTAAGAGGCGATCGCTGTTTTTCTTTATCGGTAAGGGGCGATCGCTGTTTGTCTTTATCAGTAAAAGGTGATCGCGGTTTATCTTCACGGTAAGAGGACGATCGCTGTTTTTCTTCACAGTAAGGGGCGATCGCTTTTTTAATGGATAATGGACAATTAACAATGGATAATTATCAACTATTCACTATCAACTATTCACTGAACGGCGATCGCGTTTTTAATGGACAATTGACAATGGATAATTATTCACTATCAACTATTAACTATTAACTAAACGGCGATCGCATTTTGAGAGATGGAGGGTATTAGGCGATCACTATTTTCCCGTTGAAATCTGACCAGATCAGGGCTAAAATCTCGAAGATGCTATTTTTAAAATTTAATGACAAATTTAATGACAGAGCTATTGCAAGGTCTAAACCTCTATCTGATTGGCATGATGGGAACGGGTAAAACAACCATTGGCTACCAACTGGCACAACAATTGGGTTATCGTTTTTTCGATACAGATGTGTTGATTGAGCGGGTAACGGGACAGACGATTAAGACACTGTTTGCAGAGTTAGGTGAGGAGAATTTTCGCGCCTTAGAAAGTCGAGTATTAGGAGAAGTTGCGGGCTGTACGCGCAGTGTCATTGCCACAGGGGGCGGTATTGTACTGCGTTCTGAGAATTGGGGCTTGCTTCGTCATGGGTTGATCATTTGGTTAGATGCACCGATCGCCCTTTTGGTGGAGCGTTTAAAGGAAGATCAAACTCGTCCGCTTCTGGCTGAAGAAGATTTGGCAACAAAATTAATCACCCTGTCAGCGCAAAGACAACATTTGTATGCCGAGGCAGATTTACACATCAAAATCACGGATACTCAAACACCAGAAGAGATTATTACCAACATCTTGACCCAACTACCAACTGTTTTAATCAGTTCCCAGATCAGTCAAGCGGAACAAAATTAAGCATCCTGTTGGTTTGCAGGAACTGGTATCGTCTGATCAAAGTTGAAAAAAGTTATGGTGTAAGGCTTTGAGAAAATAGAAAAATAGTTTAAGACTAGACATCGGCCCGTTTTTATTATACTATTATTATTGTCATTATATCAAAGAAGAAGGAAACAGAAAACAATGTCAATATTAAAGAAAAGCTCTATGGAAATCCTGAATGATGTTGGCTTGTGCCAAGAGAAAGAGGATGCCTTATTCAAGAAAAACTGTCCTCATTGCTATAGTGAAAACGTAAAAATACATTCTCATTATCAAACGAAAGGTAACGGGGAACGTAAAATGTTCATTTGTCAAGAATGTAGTTCTTGTTTTGCTGAGACTTATGGTAGCGTAATCGCTGGCTTAGAAACCCCATTAAGTGAAATTGTAAAAGTATTAAAAGCCAGAATGGAAGGAATAGGATTGAATGCAGCAGCCCGAGTATTTGGCTACGCGAAAACAACAATATTGAATTGAGAAAAGAAATTATCAGGATTACAAGAGACATTATTTTTATACGCCTTAGTGAATGAATTTGTTAAATTAGTAATAGAAGGGGATGAACTATACACAAAAGTTGGAAAAAATAAAGAAGCAAGTGCCTCTGAGGGGTGGACAATCGTGCTCATGGACAGGGCTAGCCGCTTTATTTGGCATTTAAAATGTGGTCGAAAAGAGCAGAAATTATTTCTAGAAGCAATGATGACGGTAGCGGAATTATTTGAAAGGAGTGCAGAATCTCTCCAGTTATTTACAGATGGAGAAAAGCGATATAGTCAACTGCTATTTAATATTTGTCACGAAGTATTAAGGACTGGAAAGCGAGGTCGTCCCACCAAAGTATTACCGAAGGGTCTTGTGGTAAGACTAAAAAATAAGAGTAGTAAACGTCGAGATTCTGAGGGTAAACTAAAGAAAGTAGAAACTCCGAAACCAGAACATCCAGAGACAACAGAAAAACCAGAAGAAAAGGACGTCCATGCCAACCACGTTGAGGCATTTAATAGTGCTATCCGACGCTATTTAGCCGCCTTTCGTCGTCGTACAAATACTTATGCTAAATCTGTTGTGGGATTACAGCGAGTCCTAGATATTTTCTGGATGGTTCATAACTTTGTTCGCAGCCATTTTACTACTAGAGAAGTTCCTGCTGTAGCTCTCGGTATAATTGAAAAAGGGTTTACTTGGGAGGACTTACTCCAAATTCGCCTGATTTCTTGAACCTCTCGTATTGCAACGTTTGTAGCTTCTAGCTAGACGATACCAGTGCCGGTTTGCAACACCGCCCCATAAAGTGGCATCGGGGGTAATGAACATCGCATCCCCAAAGGAATAAAATCGATACTTTTCCTGAATGGCTTCTTGATAAAGACTTAATAACCGTTCTCGACCGATTAAGGCACTGACTAACATTAATAAACTGGATTTGGGTAAGTGAAAATTGGTAATTAAACCGTCAATGATCCGCCATTGATAGCCAGGATAAATAAAAATATTGGTCTTACCGCGATAGGCTTTTAACGCTTGAATATCCTTAGCGGCAACAATTTGGGCTGCCCCTTCCAAACTTCTGGCCACTGTTGTCCCGATCGCAATAATTCGTCCTCCCTTGGCCTTAGTTGCTTGCATTGCTTCTACCGTCACCTCTGGCACCTCAATCCATTCCTGGTGCATGGTATGTTCGAGAATATTTTCTACTTCCACCGGACGAAAGGTTCCAATTCCGACATGAAGTGTAACAGAGGCTCTTTGAACACCCTTAGCCGTTAATTTTTCAAATAATGCTTCAGTAAAATGTAACCCTGCCGTTGGAGCGGCGATCGCCCCTAAAGATTCAGCATAAATCGTTTGATACTGTTCAGGCGTTGCCTGATGCTCAGTCACATAGGGAGGAAAGGGAATAGTACCATAGCAGTCCAGTAGATCCCAGAGACTTAAACCTGATGGCGGCAAAAATTGTAACAGTCTGCCTCCTGTAGCCAGATCCCGATCAATAATTCTGGCTTTTAGGGGTGGGTCAATGGTTAAATGGGTTCCATTTTGAGGATAAAAATCGATTTCAGCCCCCACCTTTAGTCTTTTACCAGGTTTTACCAGGGCTAACCAACAATTTTCCTCTTTTTCTTCCATCAGCAAAATTTCTACCGGCGTGCCAGTGGATTTTTTACCGTAGAGCCGAGCGGGAATGACACGAGTATTATTAAGCACTAGTAAATCCTGGGGTTGTAGCCAATCCGCTAAATTGTGAAAATAACAATGATGATGGTGTCCAAGGCTAGTATCTTTACCCTCACGACCAGAAACCACTAACAGACGAGAACGATCTCTGGGAATAACCGGCGTTTGAGCGATTAACTCAGGAGGGAGAAAATAGTCATAACTGGAAAGCTTTTGATCATCATTCATTGAATCTTGAATTTTCCCATTCTCAACCGACCGTTAAATTATCAATTAATTTTTAAATTTTCTCAACCTTCACGGTTAACGATAGTGACAAAAACACAAATCTAGAACAACTATCACGAGGGAAGGTACAGCACTATGATGGGGCGATCTCCCTAAGCATGGGTGCGACCTTTAGTTGATGAAAAAAAGAAAGGTGTTAACATGAGATGCAGAAGTGTTGAACGTCGAAAAAAGTCCAATAAAATCTGGTACTATAGATATAGGAGTTACGCATTGTCAAAAAAGAAGAAATGTGCTAGACGGCGAAGAGAAAGGTATATTGTCATGATGCTCAAGAATAAACTGGCGAATAACAGGAACAAATCTGATTCCGAATTAGTTTGTGTCTTCTTGTATTTCTAAAAGCTTCTTGCTCAAGGGCTTTACGGAAAAACATACATCAAACATCGTCTTTTGTACCTTCCAATGGGTGTTATTGAGCGAAAAACACGCTATCAAAGAACTTTTGAACGGGATTCAGGAGGCTCAAAGCCTTATTCTCTCGTAGCCACAAGCTCATGCGGAACTAGGGTTATTTTAACTCACATCAGATGTATTCTACCTTTTTTGTCAATGCGTAACTCCTAAGATAGTGTAAAAAGCTAAAATAAGTTCCTAAAAGCCTGAAAACTTGACGGCGGCTATATTTTTCGGTAGGTTTGCATAACGCAATGGATATCATTTAACTCGCACTCAGCTTGTCTAGGGCTTTTTCTAGAGCTTAGGTCGTTCGTTTAAATGAATGAGAAACTTCTCTTCGTGATCTGTAGTCCACTGATCTGTGCAATTCTGTGGCATTAGCTATAACATTTGATTAACCTTTTTCCTCCTCTCACTTCAATCTGTCTGTTAAAATTCAGCCATTCCTTTCGGTACATAGCAAAAATACACTAATTTTCTATGCTTAACATTAAAATCTTGTGCTATCTACTATCAGTGGGACTGACATTGGGGGTTATTCCACGAGTAGAGGCGTTCTCGGATGCTGCCGTTCAAACCCGTAAAGCCCAACCTTCTCAGAATTTCTGGATGAAACAACAACAGCGATCGCCATCGGGGGAAGTTGATTTTCAGGATCCAGAAAAAGCCAAGGAACTCAGTCAGTCCTTAAATGAGAATCCTCAGACGACAAGCAGTATGCCCCAGGATGCGGAAACCCTCAGACAGTTACTCAGCGTGGAGGAAATCGCCCCACCTTCTAAAGTCAATCGTGTGTTTCCAGGTTCTAGCCTTGGTGTCCCGACCGCCTATGGGGCCCAATGGGGAGATGCTTGGTTCGGAGGAGCATTTTCTTCTGCCAATCTATTTGCTCCCAATGCAGACGGTTCGGTTGCCCTGGGGATGGGTTTCGGAGATGCCAAGGAATCTGTGGGTTTAGAAGTCTTTACGGGGATTTTTAACCTCAGTGGTAAGAACACTGATATTGGTGGGGTTGGGGGGAATGGCGGTGCAGTGGGTTTTAAGCTCCATCGTCGTCTGGATGATCGCGGTTACTTTGCGGTTGCCCTTGGCATGGAAAATGCCATTCGTTGGGGAACGGAAAATGCCTATGGGGGAAACTATGATACCTATTTTGGGGTTTTCACCGGACGATTTGATTTGAACGCGCCCCCCGACTACAATGAATCCGATTTAAAACAAGATCCTTTGCTCCAAGAACAAGCCAGAGCGATCGCCGGTCAGATCTATGATGGCTCCTATAACTATATGCCTCTGGTCGTTTCTGTTGGGCTTGGCTCAGGTGCTTTTCGTTCCAAAGGTGCTTTGGAAGCGGAGGAACAAAACGTCAATGTTTTTGCCACAGCCGGTTTGAGCATTCTGCCCCAGGTTTCCTTAATTTCCACTTGGGCAGGCTCACAATTAAATCTGGGAACTTCCATTACCCCATTCAATCATTTTCCGATTGTGCTCAATATAGGGGCTAGTGATGTAACTGGCGTTTATCCCCAGGGCACTCGTTTTATCATGTCACTCGGCTACGGCATCAAATTTTAGGAAGGGGAGCAGTAAACCATGCGTTATTTGACTAAAATCATCGGCATCAGTGGCCTTGTTAGTGTCTGTTTGATTGCAATTTCCCCTCAAGCAAGCTGGGCCAATACAGGGTCAGCTATTACGGGGGATAGTGGTTCCGGCAATCCCGACAGCTCAACCTTTATGGGAGACTTGTTTGGCTCTCCTCCCTTTGGGGGTAACGTCAATGAAGGGGCGGGGGGGGCCTTTGCCGGCGGCAGACAACGTCCTAAAAATTGGAAATGTAATCTCCCTTACAAGAATCAGGAGGGGTCACTACGCTTTAAAACGGTAGCAACCATGTTATCGACCAACTTAGCTGGAAGTGATTCTATTAATTTACTAGAAGCCAAAAATGTTATTACTGGCCCTAATGGTCAAGATATCGTCAGTAATCAAGGGCCCCTTTTTAGTTGTGCTGATAGTTTAACGCTTCGTCCAGCCGCGATAACAGCAACCAGTCTCTCCACTGCTCCCCCAGAAGTTGTACCGCCAAACACCTCAACTGCTCCAACTGCCCCAACTGCCCCAACTGCCCCAACTGCCCCAACCTCTCCAACCTCCCCTAGTTCGGCCGCATCCCTAGGCGGTGAAATTCAACCCACGATCGAACCCTCCATTCCATCTAACCTTCCATCTACCACAACAGAAACGGCTTCTACTCCAGCAGAACCCCCTAGTCGTTCGGTTTCGTTGGTTGAGTATTTTAACCGACCGGTTGAAACCCCTTTTCCCTTTGTTAGCTCTGGGGCTAGGGCGCAACAATCCCTGCAAGAAAGCTTAAAACTGCCCATTGTTCCCGATATGGATGATCCGTTAGCCGGCCCAGATACCGATCCCGAAATCATTAAAAGTAAGACTCTTAGGGATTTGATTACCACCCTACAGGGCTTAACGACGGAGAAAACCTTACCCGAAGATCCAGAGAACATGAAGGACAAGGTATTTGAAAAGATCTTGCCTGGCGATCCTCAGGGTGAAAGTTTGGTGGATATTAATCAGTTTGCGGCGGCGATTAAAACCTATAATGAACTAATCGCAGCTTTGGACGAGCAACAACTCCAGACCTGGGCTAATAATCGCTATGGACAAGATATTACCGCTACCTTGAAGAAACTCAGAACGACTTGTAATTGCGGTTGGGCGGATCGGGACAATACAACAGCAGGGATTCCCTCAAACTAACGTATTACTCCTGAGGGGTAAATCTCGCCTTGACATCCTCTCCGCCGTAGAACTGCGAAGATTCCTAAACCTCACAATTTAGGTTTCTGCTTCATTCACCGTCGCATAACACAGTTTTAAAAACCATGTACTGTCTTACACAGAGTCCACAGACTTTTACCCCATTTCAGAAGCCCGATTCCGTGTGTCCCACGGTACGGTTTCAGCAAAATGCTTTTTGTACTTGTTGCTTAGACTTTTTACCTTGCCAAGCCTTTCTAGCAAGAACCCCCTAAGCCTAGTTTTCAAGGTGCGATGCCGACCACTTGGTTTTCGTATTCAGCACATCGATTCTAACACCTTGTAAAGCCGTCCTAGAAGGACGGGGTTTCAGACCCTTTTTTTTCGATGATGACCGATCCTAGGCCAACTGAAGAATCTCCCTCTTTGCTAGGGTTGGTTCCTATTGATACAAGTGAGGTCAAAAACAGAGTCCTTGATCGCCCTTTCAAGCGACCTAGCTGGCAAAAAAGCTACTGGCTCTGGAGCTTGGCGGGAATTGGCGCGTTAACAATTCTTGGTGGGGGGATCTATGGACAATATTTTGTTCAAACTCAGATTGCGCCCTTAATTGGCCAAGGACTAGGGGATTTTCTCAACCGACCAGTCAAGCTGGGCAAATTGGAGGCTGTTTCCTTTAATTCTCTGCGTTTTGGGGCTAGTCGATTAGAGAAAACGCCTCAGGATCCCGATCAAGTTTCAATGGCGGGACTGGAAATTCATTTTAATCCCCTAGACTATTTAGGTTATCGTCAGTTATCTCTAGAGGCGATCGCGGATTCACCCCAAATTTATCTGGAGCAGGGGAAAACGGGAGAATGGTTATTAACCCCTTGCGATCGCCTTAGACCTGATGTTCCTTTCCAGCTCAAGCGGTTACAACTGCAAAAAGCCAATATTATTTTGGTAGCACGGAATAAGCAGGGAAAACTCAAATCCCCTGTCCCGATTTCCCTAGAGCGAGCAGACATTGATCTTCGCCAATTTCAATCGCAACAAAAGGTTTATTTTAAGCTTCAGGGACAACTTGCCCAAACCGGACAGTTGGCGATCGCGGGTTTGTACCAACCAAAAGCACATGACTTAAACCTGTCGGTTAGAGGCTCGCAATTAACGGCGAAGGCAGTGAGTGACCTGTTGCCCTTACCCTTAGCTTTCACCCAGGGTTATTTAGATAGCAATCTAGATATTACCGTGCGGCAACAACGGCTCATAAAGGTACAGGGTCTGGCTAATTTACAGAATGTCAGCACCGAACTATCCCTCTTTCCCCAACCGATAACGGCGATTCGGGGGCCATTACGTTTTCAAGGCACAACGGTTTTCCTGGAGCAAGTGGTTGGGCAATTGGGTGAAGGCGGTAAAAATCAGGCCCGGTTGATTGCTCAGGCTCAGGGTTCTCTTGACCTAATAAAAGGCTATCATCTCACCCTAAATACTCAGCCTCTAGCCCTAGCCCAAATTCCGCAAGCGTTAAAACTGCCGGCTCCTTCTGTCACCCTAGAGGGAAAGATTACTGCTCAGTTGCAGGTGACAGGCCCTCTCTCCCAACCTCAAATTACGGCTCAAATTCAAAACAGCGATCGCCGACCACTTCAGATTGATCGCCTGGGCTTAGAAACTCTAACCGCGAACTTAAGCCTACAGGGTTCTAATGTCATCATTGATCACTTTCAAACCCAGCTATTAACAGGGGGAAAAATTCAAGGGCAAGGCCAACTTTTGGGCAAGCGACAACAAGGAAAAATAACCTTTTCTCGTTTTCAAGGAACCATTCAGGCAGAAAAACTCGCCATTCAAGCCCTAGCCCATCGTTATGGCAAGTCTCTGCCCAGGGAAATTCAGCAACTTTCGGGACAAGGACAAATTACGGCCCTCTGGCCCCAGGAAAAAGCCCATTTAAAAAGCGATCAAGACGCTCTCTTTCCCCATCTAAGTTTTACCCAAGCTAGAATGCAAATTCCCCTAGCCGGTGGTGAAATTCGGGGTGAAAATGTCAGCTATGACCAGGGCCATTGGCAAGGTCACTTAACACTTAATCGCTTACAGGTAGCCCAACTCCCCTTCTCTTTACCAACTTTCCTTGGGCAAGGCAGATTACAGGGAGATTTTCAGGTTAAAGGCTATCAAGATCAGCTAAAAACCCTGGAGGCGAAAGGAGAGGCCCGATTACTGGTCAGGGCGAGCGAAAATGCGGTTGCAACCGACGGTGTTAGTAAAAAAGTTGTTTACATTAACCAGATCTCTTTACAAGATCAACAATGGCAGGCCCAGTTACAGACCCAGGATTTGCCGATTCGTTCTTGGTTTCCCCAATTGTCTTTAAGCCAAGCGGGACGGTTAACAGCTCAACTAATTGTAGGGGGCCATCTAGGGTCTCAACCTTTACAGGATGATTTAATAGTCAGGGGTCAGGCTCAAATTCAATTTCCTCAGGGCCAGATCTTGGCCCAACATCTTAAGCTCGATCAAGGTCAATGGCAAGCTGCTTTACTGGCTGACCAAATTCCCCTACGCGCTCTACCGCTACCACAGTCTCAGGCTCTAGCCGGTATGGTCACAGGGCAGGTTCAAATAGGAGGAACGGTTAAAGATCCGATCGCGACTTTGGTGGGAAGGGGTGAAGGGAAGTTACTTTTTGCCCAGGGCCAAGTAAGAGCGAAACAGGTCAATTTTGATGCCCATCGTTTTGAGGCCACTCTAGTCTCCCAAGCTTTGGGACTGAATCAATTAAACCCTTCCCTGCGGGGGAATCTGGATGGTCAGGTTAAACTGCAAGGACAATTGCAGAGATTGCAGCCCCAATTAACCCAGGTAACTGGCAATCTAGATTTTAGTCAGGGTTTAGCCAACTTAACTCAGCCTTTAAGTACGGTCTTTGCCTGGCAGGGAGAACGGTTAGCCTTACAAAAAATTCAGACCAAAAACCTGTCGGTCCAGGGAAATATTCAGGTTGATCTCGCTGCCTTAAATTCTCCTCAAAACCTGACCCAGAGGGTTAAGCAAGTTAACTTAAGCCTAGTTGCCCAGGGACTTCCTTTGACTGCACTATTAGCGCAATCACCTTACCCCCTAGCCTATGGTGGCCAGGTCAATTTTACGGGGAGTCTGCGGGGGAATCTGGCCCAACCGCAACTTCTGGGAAAACTCGCTCTAGAAAATTTACAGCTAGGAGATCTCAGTTTTGATCGTCGTTTGACGGGCCAAATTGGCAAAAACCATCAGGGAACGCATCTACAACTACGGGGTGACAGCGATCGCCTCAGTCTGACCTTAGACAGTCAAAATCAACCCACCGCTTTGAGGTTGCAACGGCAGGGGATGACCATTCAAGGAGTGAGAGAACAAGAACAACTTTTTCTGATGGCTAAACAGGTTCCGCTCTCTCTTTTGCAATCTTTGGTCGGTTTAGGTCGTCCCTGGTTGGCAAGATCGGGACAGTCAGTATTCAACCAAAACCTGCCTGCTCTGGGGGGAAATCTATGGGGAGATCTAACCTTTAATTTTGCTCAACAATCAGCCCAGGGTAAGGTCAGAATTGAGCAGCCTCGTTTAGGCAACTATGGCGGCGATCGCTTGACAGGGAATTTTAGCTATGGACAGGGGATTTTTAGCTTAAATTCAGGACAATTGTATAGTCAAAATAGTCGGTATGGATTGCAAGGTCGTCTCAATCTGGCCCAAAACAGTGCTTTTCAAGGGGAAATTTCCCTCGATCAAGTCTCAATCCAGGATCTTTTGACCAGCTTACAAATTTTTCGTTTAGAGGATCTCAAACGCGGTCTGAATGCCCCGGTCTATGGACGAGCCAAGGATCTCTATGGGGTTGCGGTTACTAATCCCCAAGAGGCCTTAATTTCGGTGGGTAATCCCCAAGATAGAGCAAACGAACCTTTTAAAGAACTTGAGAATGTTAATAACCTTCTTCGTCATTGGCAAGAACGGCGATGCCAAAGGCACACTTCGTGCCCGCAACAATCTCGACTCCCCGATCTAGAAAGCTTACAGGGCAAGTTAGCGGGCAAGGTGGGAGTACAGGGAACTTGGGGAGGAGAGGTGGCTCTCAATTTTCAGGTCAATGGTCTGGATTGGCATTGGGGACAATTCCAGGTGGCCGAATGGGAATTACAGGGCGAATGGGATAGGGGCCAATTATCGCTTCATCCCCTGCGATTACAGTCGGGAAATAGTTTAATGACGCTCACGGGCAAGGTGGGGGGCTACGGCCAGGAAGGGGAATTGCAGTTAGAAAATGTGCCATTGCAGCCCTTTGCCAGCCTGATCGGCCTACCGGAGGCTGTGCGTTTAGGAGGAAAGCTCCAAGCAGCGATCGCGATCGGGGGGAGTCGATCTAATCCTAGGGCAATGGGGAAACTTCAGGTTGACAATGCCACCATTAACCAATCTCAATTACAGTCCACTACCGGCCTATTTTCCTATCAGCAGGGACGACTCGATTTTGCCATTGATACGGTACTCAACCAGAAAACCGATCCCCTTACCCTCAAAGGCTCCTTTCCCTACCTTTTGCCCTTTGCTTCCACTCGCTCAGACAGCGATCGCTTTACCGTTGGTTTGCGGATCAATAACGACAGTTTAAAAATTCTGGACTTGCTGACCAATGGAGAATTAGTTTGGCGGGGTGGCCAAGGAACGGTGCAATTAGATGCATTTGGTCGGCTCGATCCCCAAACCCAAATGGTGCAGGATCTACAGGTGGCAGGATTGGCGAATCTCAGTCAAGCAGCGATCGCGGCTAAAATCTTTCCCCAGGAACCCCTCACGGACATTAACGGCACGATTACCTTAGATCTCCATCGTTTAGACGTGAAAAACCTAACGGGAAAATTGAGTGGTGGCGATCTGGCTATTAGCGGTTTTCTCAACCTTCATCCCTCCTCTCCTCTCCCCCTCTCCCCCTCTCCTCCTCCTTCCACCCTCTCCCTTTCCCTTAACAATCTAGCGGTCAAATTTCCCGATCTCTATGAAGGTGGTCTGCAAGGGACAATACAAGTTGGTGGCGATATTCAACAGCTTCGCATCGGGGGGGATTTAGACCTTTTCAAGGGAACGGTGTTGATCGGCGGTCAGATTCCCCAACTCAGTCAGGGCCAGGGATGGGCCAACCAAACCCAATTTCAAAACTTTAAATTAACCCTAGGGGAGGATATCCGTATTCAACGCCCGCTTCTCCTCGACTTTTTAGCCAGTGGTGGTGTCACCCTGAATGGCAGTATTAGCAAGATGGAACCAGAGGGCATGATTAGTCTGAAAAGTGGCCAGGTTAACCTCTTTGCCAGTCAGTTAAGATTAGGGGGAGGAGAAGAGAATGCGGTTTATTTTCATCGCAAACTGGATCCCTATCTAAACTTACATTTAATCAGTGCTGCAACAGAAACGAGTCATCGCCTAGCGAGTAATGATGGACGTAATTCTACTAACTCGTTTTCACTCTCGACCGAGATAGATGAGCCTTTTACTGCCAATCGAGATAGTCTGCAAACCGTGCGTATTAATGCTAATATTCAAGGATATGCCAGTCAATTAGATCAGAGTATTCAATTAACCAGTACTCCTAGCCGCAGTCGAGGTGAAATTATTACCTTACTCGGAGGTAGTTTTATCAATGATTTAGGCCAGGGAGAGACTTCCTTGGGTTTAGCAAATTTTGCTAGTTCGGCAGTGTTAGGGACGGTGCAGGGTCGCATTGGGGAAGCTTTGGGTCTCAATCAATTTCGGATTTTTTCTACTCCCTTGATCAACGAAAAAGAACGGACTCAAGCCAATCAACTGGGTATTGCGGCAGAAGCGGGCATTGATTTAAACGATGATTTTGCTCTTTCCGTACAGAAGATTTTTAATGCCGATCGCCCACCTCAATGGGGAGCTTCTTACCGTGTTAACGAAAATCTGCGAGTGCGCGGTTCCAGTAATTTTTTGGATGATAGTCGGGGCGCGATCGAGTACAATCAGCGTTTCTAACAACAGAAATTGACCTGACTTTTTCTGACTTTTTCCCCTTGTCGTTTATCGCTATTTCTCCCATGATGGTGGTTATACAGATCATACAAGGTTAACAATCACCGAAAATCTTGTAAATCTAAGGTTTGCAATATCATACGACTTGCTTAAGTTCCAATTTTCTCATTGAGTAAATTTCACGGTTGAAGATCGACTTCAGTTTCAGGAAAACAAGCTTGGTGTTATACCAAATCCTGTTGTCATACCTCTTTTTAGGCAATGTAGGGGCTTAGTCTCTAAATCCTATACTCTCTGGATTTGGAAACCAAACCCCTACCCAAAATTAAGGTAGCTTTAACAAAGGGATTTCGTACTATTTCTATTTTTATTCTGATTTATTTTAACTCATCTTTTTGTCCAATTACTCATCATTCTCTGTCTTCGAGGCCAATCTCAATGTTTAAACCGATTAAAATGATTGCTTCTCAACTGACCTTCGGCTTAATTGCCTGGGCGATCGCTGGTTATGGTCAGGCGGCATCAGCGGCGGCTGTCTATACCGATAGTCTGGTTACGGGTTGGAATAACTGGAGTTGGGGAACCACCTATCTCAATGACACCACCGTTCAAAAATCAGGAACCGCCTCAGCAAAAGTCACTATTACTGATCCCTGGGGAGCCTTTAGTCTTAGTCAAAGTCCCACTACCACCAGTTTAAGTTCTTTATCGGCTGTCTCTTTTGACGTAAACCCAGGCGCGTCTAGTAATATTGCCAAGGTAGCCGCCCTTAGCATTACTCTCCAAAATGGCAATACCCTCGGTAACGCAGTTTCCCTCTCCACCTATGCCTCCCCACCCCTAGCTGCCAATACCTGGTCAACTGTAACAATTCCCATTAGTGCCTTGGCAGGAACCCTCACCGCTCTTCAACGTTTGAACTTTCAGGATGGCTTAGGCCAAGGAAATATTGTCTTTAACCTCGATAACATCACCTTGGTTCCCACTTCAACCACGAGTAGCTGTGGTTCTTTAGTCGTGGATTCAGGGACTGCTAATGGTGGCGTTAGTCTTAACGGCTTTTTGAATGATCAATATAAGTGGTATGACAGCAGTTGTCGTCTCCGAACAGCCGCTTTGGCACGAAACGATACCAGTAAGGGTGGTAATGCCAAACAGTTCACTTATGTACTGAATGATGGCACAACGCGAACCATCAATCCTGGGACCAGTGCTGGAGGGTTTGGCTATATTGTCGCTCATCTAAGCAATCCCTCCTTTGCGAGTGCCTATGGAGCCAGTGATTCTCCCTTTGGTTCTGGCAATAGCGCGACCTACAGCAAGGTATTTACCGGTACGCACCATGCCATTCATGAATACACGCTGAACTATGTTCGCTATGGCCTGACCCAAGCAGCGATTAATAGTGGCTTTGCGCCCTGGACAACCATTAACAGTACCAATAAGTCGAATGTCACGGTTTATAATATGCCCGTTCGGATTCAATGGCTCTTTGCGACAGGTCGAAACTATCCTATCTGGTCAGTCACCTTTGATTTATCTGCCGCTCCTAATCGCGCTATAGACTCGGATTTTCGTGCGCCCTATGGAGATATGAAGATCGAAGGGGGTGATGGTTCGGCCCTAGTTGCAGGAGTGGCTTGGGGCGATAAGTACAGATTCATTTCTTCAGGTAATCCCTTCACCATGAATAATGATTGGGACTATTCTCAGCTTAATCCTGGTGCGCCCTATAGTTCGCTCTGGACGACAACGGTGGATGCTGAAATGGGTATAGCTGGAACCCGAATCACGGCCCTTCAAAATGCTGGAGGCTACAACAATTATCAAGCTCCTATCTGGCGGGGCAAAACGAGTGCAACGATGGGAACCCTTTGTCTCAATGATGGTGGTGCGGGGCCTGCTTACAATCACAAAATACCCTGTACGAGTGATTGGGCCTATCAATTAATTCAATATTCTGTTTCCAATGCAACTCAAACAACGAATAATAAGCGTTTAGCCTGGGGGGCAGATTGGGGATCTTTAGGCAATAGTTCTTTTACCAGTTCCAATGGTTATACGGTGAGCGGCTATCCCAAAGTGAGTTATAGCGTTTATATTGTTTTAGATCCTCACTCGGCCAATCCGACTCAAAATGTTGCCCTGCAAGCGAAGACAGCTAGTTTAACCACTTTAACCGCTAGTGTGGGAACGGTATTAACGAGTGGCATTGCCGGCGTGGGGCGAACGGACACAATTGCCTATAGTCCTTCAGGATTTAGCCCTGTTTTTGGCACCTGGGAAGTGAACGCTGCTAGTAATAAGGTTTCTTTATCCTTTGTGGTATCTAGCTCGGCTCCAGCAACGCTCAATTCTCCTATTATCGTGGTGCGTAACTACACTGGCCCGGCTAACCCTGCTCAGGTGACGTTAAATGGTGTGACGTTGACCGCTAACAGCGATTATTTTAGTAGTTTGCGTTCTGACAAGTCAGAATTATGGATTACGCTGAATAAAAAATTGGCTGGAACCAATAGTTTTAGTATTGTGAATTAAACAATAATTAGTGGTGCGATCGCTTCTAAACCCTCATCTTTTACCCTAGAAAGCCGGAAGGGAGAAGCGACGAACTTATCCCAATCCATCAAACAAAACTTAAAGAAAGTTTAACCCATGAGTAACCCCATTATTGTTGAAACCAGACTTGAAGATGTCCTAACCAAGATTGAAAATCGATTAGAGCGCATTGAAACCAAGCTAGAAGCCTTGCCCAAAATAGAAGAAAAATTAGACGGACGGGAGAAACGGGTAGATAAGCTCGAAACTAGTCAAAACCGACAAATCTGGGTTTTGATTGTTGCGGTCATCGGAGCTATTATCAAATTTGGATTTTTCTCTAATCCCTAACCGGCGATCGCCCTAAACTATTATAATTACTACCTTATTTGTTTCCCCAACCACCTATGTTAGCCAAACGAATTTTACCTTGTCTAGATGTCAATTCCGGTCGAGTGGTAAAGGGAGTGAATTTTGTTGATCTCAGAGATGCGGGTGATCCGGTCGAATTAGCAAGATTGTATAACGAAGCTGAGGCTGATGAACTGGTTTTTCTAGATATTACCGCTACCCATGAACAGCGAGACACGATTATTGATGTGGTCTTATCGCACGGCTGAGGAAGTCTTTATTCCCCAATTTTAGTAATTTTCTAGTGAGATGTATGCTTTCTTGGTATTTTGATATTTCTCTTCTGTTAGACTAGGAAGACATTTTCAAACCTCAAATACTAAAGTCCTTCCATAGCAAGACTTTTGAGCTATTAAGTTAGGAGGAAACACATATTTTATTTTATCCTCAGAAATAACGACAGATCCTTGTTGAGCAAGGGTTGTAGGATTTGAGATTTAAAATCATTTCCTAAAGTAACAAAAGAGAGATATCTCTCTTTTGTCAGAGCAAGAGAGCTATAATGAAGAAAAATGGCTAGAAGCAAGGCGGTGTATATGACGAAGCCAAGAGCCGCAAAACCAACAGTACAATTTATAGATAGCTACAGTGAATTGTACAAAGACTTATTTCCAGAAGTGAGAGCCTATGAGTATTTTAAATATTTACTGTTAGGATTAATTAGGGCTTGCTGAAAAAGTCAAAAAACGAAAGAAATGTGGGTTAGGGAAGTATGGACTGAAAAAGCATAGATAACTTATCCTTATGGAAACAAATCAAAATACAGATTTTGTTTAATCTATTGTTCCTTTCTGTCTAAAAAGGTCAACACAAATCACTCCTCACAAAAGAGAGGAAAATTAACACCATTTTTCACAAGAGAAACGACTCTACAACTTTTTACTTTTTGTCTTCTGAAGTAGAGTAGAAAGATTCATTACCAAAAAGTTCATCGCAATTACCGTTTCCGAGGTCTCAGGTAGTTTGGCCATCACTCGACCAAGACTAAATTTCCTCTTTCCCTGTCCGAATTTACCCTCAATGGCATTACGCACTCTTTCATCTGAGCGTGCCTCTTTCTTTTTTTCTTTGCTCACCTCTTTCGGCGGTCTTCCCAATCGGGGACCACTCATTCTTATATCCCTTTCTTTACAATAAGCTCGATTCGCTTTTGTTCGATAGATTTTATCCACATGAACCGATTCCGGATAACATCCTGTTTCCCTTTTATATTCTTCTATTCGCGCTTGTAAATCTCCCGATTCGTTGTAATTATCCCAACTTAATTTGTCTAAGAAGACAAAGCCATTCACATTACTTGCCGATATTTTAGCTCCAAACTCTACTGCTTTTCCCGCTTTTCCACGCACTATTGGACGCACGTGAGGTTGGCTTACACTCACAATTCTGTTTTCTACTTTATTTGTCTTTTTTTCATACATTTCTAACTGTTGCTCATACACTTTTCCTATCGTTACAAGCTCTTCTTGCTCTTTTTTCGTTAGTTTTTCTAACTTTGCTCCCTCTTCTATCATTTTTTCTATATCAGACAAGTTTCTTTTTATATATCCTAGTTGTTTTTTTGTTCCTTTTCTTCTTTCTTTTTTTGACACACGACGTTTTTTTGCTATGGCTAAGTACTCTTTTCTTGCCACTTCCCTATAAGTCCTCGGCTTTTCTTTCCTTTTCTCTTTTATTTCTTCATACAGCTTATCTATTATTTTTTCTGTTTTTTCTCTGGCATCATTCAATATTCCTATATCCGTTGGATATTTTATATCTGCTGGTGTACAAGTCGCATCTAACAATAACTTTCCTTCATTTTCTTTTTTTTCTGACGCTACACCCGTCGCTTTTTTTTCTATTTCTTTATTAATTTTATTTATTAATTCCATTCCTATTTTTTTACGAAAATGAACCATCATTGACGCATTAAATGCTTCTTTGCTACTATAGCTTTCCATTCCTATAAAGTACTGTAAATAAGGGTTCTCTTTTATTTGTTCTACTGTTTCTCTGTCACTTTTTCCTGAAATTTCTTTGATAATTAATGCTCCTAATGCCATTCTAAATGATTTGGCTGGGGCTCCTTTTTTTTCTGTGAAGTTTTTTGCATATTCTTCCTCATATTCTTCCCAAAGAATCATTTTTGACATTTCTATCCAACGATTTTCTTCGTCTAACTGCCCGCCGAACAGATTTTTCAAGTTTTCTGGTGTTTCAATTGAGTACTGTTGCTTTCGGTACATCTGCTTTCTCTCTTCTTAATGCAATGGTTTTGAGGCATTCTACCCTATTTTCGTGCATTCTAGCGGTTCTTAATTCGCCTACTATTTTTCTCCGTAAAGGTTTCAGCTTTTTTCAGCAAGCCCTATTTAGGGCTGGGAATATCCCAGACTGGAATGAGTATTAATACTCGTGAATTATTGGAAATAAAAAAGGGAAATATGGGTAAATATAGATTAGAAAACAACGGAAGAAATAGCGAGGATAAAACTATCAATAGAAAAAACAAAAAAAAGACACCAACTAATTCCGAATTAGAGGTATCTTACCAATTAAAAAAGCTTTACGGATTAAAAACTGATCCTATTGGGATTGATGGCTAGGATCGTCCTATCTTGCTGGGCCACCGTAACCACCAGTCAGTCCAACTCCGCGAGTTCCCGCTCCAACTCCGTGAAAACCAGGGCCAACTCCACCACCCGCACCAATCCAATCAATAAATAAAGCCGTTGCACCGCCTGATTTGGGCAGTTCGCCTTCAATAATTTTATATTTGTAGATTAGATCTTTGCCTTCCATCACAGGATTACTGATTTCGATCACAGCCAATGTATTTTCTTTATTGTTGCCTTCATAGACAGAAAGGGTGGCATTGGGGGGATCATTTTTAAAGTTGTCTGACCCTGCTTTTGCTGTCCATTCATCGAAATAGGCGGGCATGGTCAAATTTCCTGCTACTCGTTTTGGGCGATCGGAAAAATATAAGGTTTGTGGATTAACATTGACTAAACGCAGGGTTTTGTCTTCAGAATTTACCTTTAGATCTTCCGACGTTTGCACAAACATTAACTGTACTTTTTGAGCAGAAGCGGTTTCTTGTTTTGTAGGCGCATTTTGAGCAGAGCTAATAACAGGAAATCCCCAGTTAGTTATTGTCAATAGAGCAGTGGCCAGAAAAAGAACAGGACGAGTCGAGTTGTGAATGATTTTTATAGAGTTCATGGTGAAATTAATCCTTAGGATGGATTTTGGTTAAAGGCGATCGCATCAATTTAATCTCATTATAACGTGATCGCACCTTGCAAAAAGATCATCCCTCAAATGATAGCTTCCTAATCTCACAGTATAGTGATCGTCTCATCTAATTGAATCCTCGCAAAAAGAGATCGCCTTTTCAAAACGTTCCTCTAGACAGTACTTAAACCTTTGAATAAAACGTTCAAGACGTTATGCTCTAAGAGGCTAAAAACTTAACTTTTCGGAAGGATTGAAAATTCTAAGTCAATCACTTATCATAGAAGTATTACAGTTAAGGCAATACATTGCACTTAAAAGAGGAGAGTCATTGAGATAAACAAATCTTAATCGAAGAATAGGAGAATAGGAGAATAGGAGAAGCATTGCAGCGATCGCCGCCAAAACGCTTATCAATTGTATAAATTAATCACCGTTAGAGAAGCGATCTAATTTTGTTGTAACTCAGCCGCATAATAGGATTTTTTGCTACTTTCTTCATGGCTAATAATAAGACCTAATTCTTCAAGAATTTCTAAGCAATTGGCAATAGCTTTTGTCTTTTTCCTCCCTGAAAATTGGCTATCAATTTGCTCGATTGTCCATTCTCGATTTTGGGTTCGTAATAGTTCCCGAATGGCAGTAAGTTGTTCTTTAAAAGTAGTGGGGAATTTCTGAAGTTCGACGGGAGTAATTGGTGCTATATCTTCGATTTCGATTCCTTCAATTTCAGGTTGAGTCGTGATTTGATCAGGAGCTTGATAGTCGGGACGAAGCCAACGAATCAGCCCATTTTTCTCTTCTTCAGCCCGTTCCAAATTGAGATCAACTAAACGCTCTAGGATTTCGCCCTCCGTCAGATTTTCAGGCCAACCGTAGGCAGCAAAAACCGCCGTATCTAATTCGTCATGGATTTGTCTAAGGATAGAAACTAAAGCACGGTTATTATAGGCTTGATCTGGTGCAGAAAAAGGTTCTTCTTTTTGCATTTTCTCAAGCAAATTATACATTCCTGTGAGGGTAATATCGGGATGATTAGTCTGGACAGTTTTACGGTGATTGTCTAGTCTTTCCCCTAGGTCTCGAATTTGTTGTTTTAAGGTTTCAGAGGGAGTAGGAAAAGGAAACTTCATAAAACAATCACTATGATTATAATTGGAATCATTTCCTACCCCTAAAAAAGCTCCCGTCCTTAATGACCATAAAACATGAATTTGTGAAGATAAAATCCCTAAATAATAACTATCGTCTAAAGTAATAGCAATCAATTTTGCATCCGGCAGAATAGCACTATTTAAAAATGTAAAAATTCGATGTTTTGCAGTTCGACAAGTTGCAATATAACGAGTCAGTGATTGCAGTGACTTTCTAAACTCTGGTCTTTTTTCAGCAAATAGCCACCAATGCTCTCGATTAGCTTTTCTCTTCTGTTGATCTCGAATCGGTTTAACTTTATCTAAAAGAATTTGGTACAAAGCAGGATACTGTAAAAATGCCTCTTGCTGAGTAATTCCATAAAAATCAATTACCCATCTATTTTGAGGATTTTGAACTAAATCTCGACCGATGAGATAAGGCTTGATAACTTCTGGTAATTGGTGAGCTTGAATACCTAAAGATTGTAAGTCTTCTTTTGTTAACCTGAAACCTTCGCCTGATAAAATAACTCCTTGAAAGGATAATCCCAGATTCGCTTGTAATCTGATTAATTCTTGGGTATTTTCACCAATCGTTAAATTAGTATTAATCTTGCCAATATTATTTGAAAATTCAACTTCACTAACTCCCTCTTGATCGGTTATTTCTTGAGTTGAAATTAATAAATTACCTTGGTATTCTCCTAAAGCACAAGCAGTCATGGCCACTCTAACGGCGGCTCCATCTTTCGTATCTACCCAGGGATGATCGGGAATAGCAAAAATTAAAGATAGACCTTTATCCTGAGAGAGATAATTTTCAACAACTCTTCGATTAAAAGGTTGGGTAATGCTATTGGTTGTAATCAAACCAAAATGTTTAATTTTTCCCTCTGTTAATAACTGAGCGGCTTTGTTCCACCAATACATCACTAAATCAGCAGATTCAGGTACTTCCTTATAAACTTTTCTTAAGGTTTCGACATAACCATCTCCTAATAGATGTCGCATTCTTTTATTGCCAATAAAAGGCGGATTAGAAACAATATAATTAGCTTCTGGCCATAGGGCGGGACGGGGACGAACATAATGCAAAATCTTTTCTTGATCATTCGGATCAGGCACTTCTTCTCCAGTCACTGGATGCTTAATCGTTTTGCCCCCCCAGCGCGTTCTTACCTTACCTGTTTTCGGATCAACCGCCGTTTTAATTTTATCGTAGGCTAACACCGCATCTCGAAATTCAATGTTTTTATATTCACGCAAAACAGGCTCAATCGGAGGCAAGGTTCCAAATAAGCGGAAATGCCATTGTAAATAACCAATCCAAATCACTAAATCAGCGATCGCGGCTGCCCTGGGATTAATTTCAATGCCTAAAAATTGCGAAGGATTAACCTTTTCAAACTCTAATTTTAACTGAGATTCTCCTGTTACGGTTTCCAAACGATTAAAGACTTCTAACTCCAAAGTCTTCATTAAATCCAAAGTGACATAAAGGAAATTACCCGAACCACAGGCAGGATCAAGTACCTTAATTTCCCGTAATTGCTTTAGGAAATCCTCTAAAACAGTCTTTGCTAAACTAACTTTTTCTTCCTGACTTGCCTCGGATTCCGTATCTAAAATATGCTCCACTTCCCCTTGAATTAACTGCCATTGTTCCTGTAACGGCTCAATAATAGTGGGACGAACCAAACGCTCCACATAGGAACGAGGAGTATAATGCGCTCCTAATTGACTGCGTTCATCGGTCTCTAAAGCCTGTTCTAATAAGGTTCCAAAAATAGCAGGCTCCACACTTTTCCAGTCCCGTCCTGAAGCCGATAATAAAATTTCTAATTGTTCTTTTTTTAAATTAAAAGCCGTAGCATCCGAAAATAAATTACCGTTAAAACGCAGGAATTTATCAAAGGCAAAGTTTCCTCCTGTATTCATTACTTTCCAAAGTTCTTCAACCTCTTCCTTAAACTTGTAAGGCTTATCTAGCCAACGATCTTTAAGACGATTAGTAAAAATATGATCGGGTAATAATTCAATATCTTCTGCGAACATTGTAAAAATACAACGCATTAAAAACTGAGCCACTTCCTGGGGATCGCGTTTTCTCGGTTTTGTGTCAACTTTATGGGCTGGTGGCATTTCATGTTCTAACATTTTTGCTAAAATTGCCAAATCAGCAGCCACTTCCCTAGTTACTTTGGCCGCGATCTTCTCTGGATTTAAAGATTGAGGATCGGAAAAAATCTTAACAAATCGCTCAACAATTTCTGGTCTTAGTAAATCTTGAAAATCAATATATTCACCACTATCATAGGTTCCATAATTGCCATTCGCACTTAACCAATAGGGATTAAAATCTTGCCAAATGCGAAAATGATTACCAATATCACAAACAATTAAAAATGGCGGTTTAACGGGGGAAAATCGCGCATAATTCAGAGCTTGGGCAAAGGCTTTTTTCATCGCTTTTCGATAACTATTAGTTCCTCGTTTGCCCACGCCTTTCGCACTCAGATCACTTCCTTGCTTGGCCTCTAAAACAAAATGGCCTTCTTTGTAAAGATCAATAAAATTAGGCTTGATGATCACCTCACCATCAGGGGGAATAACCCTAATGTCTTTATCAAAACAAAAGCGATCGCCTTCTTCTGTACCTTTCGGTCGTGGTTTTTCTACACCTAACACCTCACAAAATTCTGTTAGAAATAATTGATAATTGGCCCGTTCATTGCCGCTTGCTTTTTGCCAACGGGTAATAAATGCTTCCATTCTTTGGCGATTATTTTCATCCATGATCATTGATTAAATTTTACTAATAATCCTTATAGAAAATATTTTAAGACTGAATTATACCACTTTATGCTTGCTATCAAGAAAAGCGATGCAGGCGATCGCGGTTAGTTTTCTCGTCTGTCTATCCTAATCTAAAATCCTAAAAGTTTTATAGCACTTTACCTAGACACTTACCCTACGATACCATCAAGTAAGTGTAGAATTATTAACCTTTTTGTTTCCCCAACCACCCTATGTTAGCCAAACGAATTTTACCTTGTCTAGATGTCAACGCCGGTCGAGTGGTGAAGGGAGTTAATTTTGTTGACCTCAGAGATGCGGGGGATCCAGTCGAATTAGCAAGACTGTACAACAAAGCTGGAGCTGATGAACTGGTTTTTCTCGATATTACCGCTACCCATGAACAGCGAGACACGATTATTGATGTGGTCTATCGCACGGCAGAGGAGGTCTTTATTCCTCTCACGGTGGGAGGCGGCATTCAAACCTTAGCGCATATTAAAAATTTGTTACGGGCAGGAGCGGATAAGGTTAGCGTTAACTCCTCGGCGGTCAAAAACCCTGCTTTTATTAATGAAGCCAGCGATCGCTTTGGGGCGCAATGTATTGTAGTGGCTATTGATGCCAGACGGAGGCATGATCCTCAAAATCCTGGTTGGGATGTCTATGTGCGAGGAGGACGGGAAAATACAGGGTTAGATGCGATCGCCTGGTCCAAGGAAGTGGAACAACGGGGGGCCGGAGAATTATTAGTCACTAGTATGGATGCCGATGGCACTCAAGCCGGGTACGATCTGGAACTAACGGCCACTATTGCCAACCAGGTGGAAATTCCGGTCATTGCCTCTGGAGGAGCCGGCAATTGTCAGCATATCTATGAAGCCTTGACCGAGGGAAAAGCAGAGGCGGCCTTGTTGGCTTCTTTACTTCATTACGGACAATTAACGATCGCCGAAGTTAAAAACTATTTACAAAGTCATCAAGTCCCCGTCCGCTAAAGGGTTAACGATTTAAAGCCCGTTGACCAATATCTCGTCGATAATAATGACCCTCAAACTCAATCTGAGCCACCGCTTCATAGGCACGGGCGATCGCTGTTCCAAAATCATCGCCGAGGGCTGTCACCCCTAAAACCCGTCCGCCATCAGTGAGCAGTTGACCTGACTGTGAACAGGTTCCGGCCTGAAAAACGACTGCACCCTGGGCTTCGGCTTGATCCAGTCCCGTAATGACTTTGCCTTTTTCGTAGGAGCCAGGATAGCCCTGGGAAGCCATCACCACACACACAGCACATTGTAATCCCATTTTTGTATCACTCTTGGGATGATCCTGCGATCGCCAGGTGAGAGGGGGAAATTGGGCCAGGCGTTGCTCCGTACAAGCAAAAAGAACCTCTTCTAGGGGCGTTTCTAGGAGCGGCAGAATGGCTTGGGTTTCGGGATCGCCAAAACGACAATTAAATTCCAGAACCTTGATCCCCCCTGTGGGACTGATCATTAAACCAGCGTAGAGAACACCACAATAATTAATCCCCTTTTGTCGCAAAGTATCAATCGTGGGTTGCAAAACCTCCCTGGTAATCTGTTCCAGGAGGGCTGGGGGAGCGATCGGGGCGGGTGCATAGACTCCCATTCCCCCCGTATTATTGCCCGTATCTCCTTCTCCAATCCGTTTATGATCCTGGGCTGGTAATAGAGGACGTACCGTTAATCCGTCACTCAAGGCCAAGACGGAAACCTCTTCGCCGACTAAACATTCTTCCAGTACCAGTTGATCAAAACCCGCCGCAAACAGTTCAGCGATCGCCCTTTTTGCCTCGGCCATGGTTTCTGCGACAATAACGCCCTTGCCAGCCGCTAATCCATCTGCTTTGACGACAATGGGGGCTCCTTGTTTTTTTAGATAAGCTTGGGCCGCAACCTGATCCGTAAAGGTTTCTCCCAGGGCCGTAGGTACTCCTGCCTCTATCATTAAAGCTTTTGCCCAGGATTTACTGGCTTCAATACGCGCCCCTGCCTGGGTGGGGCCAAACACCCGAATTTGCTGAGATTGAAGATAATCAACGATCCCCAAGGCAAGTGGGACTTCAGGGCCAACGATAACTAAATCAATGACCTGTTCCAGACAGAATTGGGCAATGTCTTCAAAATCTTCCAAATTGAAAGAAACATTTTCACATTTTCTTAATGTTGCCGTTCCACCATTCCCAGGCAAACAATAGCATTGCGCGACCTGGGGAGATTGCACCAACTTCCAGGCGATCGCGTGTTCCCGTCCGCCATTGCCCACGACTAAAACCTTCACGCTTATTGACCTTTTTAAACGACTATCTAGATTTGACTACTCGATAATAGCGGTTGATCAGGCCGCTGCGATAAATAACAAGAAAAAATTTGATTGTAATTATCTTTACAGCTAACGGGGATCAGCCAGTGCTAGTTTATAGGGGCAATGAAAACTCAGTTTAACAATCTCCCAATTATTATGGCTCAGATCCTTGATCCTGTACCGAGCGGTCAAAGGGGTACAATCCTATGCTGCTATGTGAATGCTACTAGCCACATTCAAATTGCCCGCATCACCAATATTACAAACTGGTATTTTGAACGGGTTGTCTTTCCTGGACAACGTTTAGTATTTGAAGCCCTTGCCGAAGGTCAATTGGAGATCCATACCGGCATCATGGCTAGTTCGATTCTTTCCGATACGATTCCCTGCGAGCGACTTTGTATTAGTGACGGCTTGGATGATGACTTGGACGAGGATACTAAACCCCCCGGCAAAAACCCTACGTTGACAGTTAAAAGCGTAGTCGCTTCAGCAACGATACCCGCAGAACCCCTCGTTATTGCTACTTATTATTCATCGTCTCAGCTAGAGCCAATTCTTGCCTAAAAAATGAGGGTAGGAGAGGGGAGCCAAACAACCCATCCTATCTCAAATAGACGGGTTGATCAAAAACATTTTGAACGACAAATAAGAGTATAAAACTAATCACGGCAGCCATAATGGGGGTGGAAATCCAACTGGAGACGATATCTTGTAAGACTCGCCAGTTAATTTGTCTAGCTCCCTTCGCGCCTTTCAATAGGCCCACACCAATCACTGCCCCCACAGCGGCCTGGGCACTGGAAACCGGAATGAGTGGAATGGGGGGAAGGCCCCACTGGATGAATAAATGTTGCAAGCTACTGGAAGAGAAGATAAAGAGGACAATAAATTCTGCTAAAACAACCACAAAAGCACCGATCGGGTTTAAAGGCATCAGATTATTTCCCACTGTCATCATCACCTTCTGGGAATCTGTATAGACTCCTACGGCAATGGCGATCGCCCCTAATAAAAATAATTGTTGAGCCGCCGATATTTCTCCGAGATGACCCACCGCGATCGCTCTAAAGGGATCTGACGGGACAAATACACCCATGACATTGGCAATATTATTGGCCCCTAGCGCGTAGGAAGCCATCGCCCCCACCACAATTAATCCCCAACGGGTATAACTATCCAAGCGCAACAGATGTAACTTCTGACGCTGGAGTCCCCAGGTAATACCTTTATAAAGCATCGCGCTAAACAAACCACTTAAGGCTGGACAGGCAATCCATGTGCCAACAATCTTTAAAACCACAGAAAGATTAGTGGGAGAACCACTAAAAAAATTCCAGCCAATGATGGCTCCTACCACTGCCTGGGAAATGGATACAGGGATATTTAACTGGGTCATCCAATAAACCGTTAAAGCAGCCGCTAAGGCCACAGTGAATGCTCCCCCCACCGCATTAACGGCTCCTAATTCGGTTAACCCCTGAGTTGCTCCGGCTCCACCAATCACCGCCCCTAAAATAACAAACACACTGAGGATCAAGGCTGCCGTTGAAAAACGCACCATCTGGGTACTAACAGCTGTTCCAAAAACCGTTGAAGCGTTATTGGCTCCCAGAGACCAGCCTAGAAAAAGGCCACTGGAGAGAAAGAAAAAAACGATTGGTGAGGTCATGAAGACGGTTAAGTTTCCAATAAATACAATAAATGCAAAGAATACTAATAAAATTAATCTGCCCGCTTAATCGCATAAATGGCCAGCCATTCACTCACTTCTTCGGCATTATCGGCAATTTCATCAATAAAATCGATACTATCTCTAAGGTGCATTTTTTGCTCTAGTGGTAAATCAGATTCAAAGATTTTTTGCTTTAATCGTAATCGAATGGTATCCGCTTCCGTCTCATAGAAACTAACCTGGGAGGTGTAGTCACGCGCACGAATGGGATCACGGAAATAAAAGCGGGCTGCTAAAATAATGGTTTCTACACTTTTGACCACTGCTTTCGTTAAATCAATAAAATCTTGTTTATAAATATCGGGAATCTGCGGCTTTTCAATGAGTAATTCCTGAAAGCTATCTTCACAATTGTCAATCAAAGAATAAAGATCCTGTAATAAACTGAGGACATCACCCCTGGTATCAGGAATTAACATTTCCGTATAAAGTTCAATGCCAATTAAACGACGTAATTCCTGGCTTCGACGTTTGACTTCAATAAGTTGTTGTAATTTTTGCTCACAATTCTGGTCAGAGCAACAATCGCGAAGATAGGAAATAATTCCTAATTCAAAACCCATGGCTCCTTCGGAAATTTTATCTAAAAAATCTTCCATTTGGGCAATAATAAAGCGAGTTTTTCCAAAGATACGGGGCATTTCTCTTGTCATTATTTGAATTTCCTGACTCTTCCTGATTTCTTTCACTTGACTATCATTATACGCCTAGCGATCGCATCAGAATTAACCCAAACCAGACAATCAACTATGCAAATTCAGAGCTAGACTGTTGACTGGGAATAACAATTAAAGACCAGTAGGGAACCTTGGCCGGATCAACTTCAGTAATGGGAATAATGCGTTGGTTGGGATAACTTGCTTGTTCAATATACAGCGATCGCGCTAAAAGTCCCAGTTCTGCTAGGATTGTTCGAGTTTTTAAAAAGTGCTTACCTAATTTAATAATTACTGCCGCATCAATCTGGGCCAGGCGATCGCGGAGATGGTTTTCTGGCAAGGTTGCGGGAATAATACTTAAAACATCGTTGCGGTAGGTAAGAGGTACGCCCAAGATCGCTGCACTGGCTAAGGTTGAGGAAATTCCTGGTACTACTATCGTCGGAAATTGGGGGGCAAGACGCTCAAAAAGATACATAAACGTACCATAGAGCATAGGATCACCTTCACAAAGCACTGCCACCGATTGACCTTGGGTTAAACATTCAGCCAATTTTTCGGTAGCCAGGTCGTAATAGGGTTGAGCAGAATTTTTTGTACTAAAAGGTAAGGGTAAGGGAATTTCTAATTGTTCTGAGCGGATAAACTCGGCCACAATGTCCCTGGCCACACTCCTCCCCTTTTCCGAAGTTGGGTAAGCAATTACCGGCACAGAAGTCAAAATTCGATAGGCTTTAAGGGTTAATAGTTCAGGATCACCGGGCCCAATCCCTAAGCCATAAAGTTGTCCTAATTGGCTCATAGTTCTGTCTCCAGGGCCAGGGCATTAACCGCCGCCGCCGCGATCGCACTTCCGCCCCGACGACCTTGCAGGGTAATAAAAGCCACCCCTCGACTATTGGCCACCAGTTCCGCTTTTGATTCGGCGGCTCCCACAAATCCCACCGGAAAACCTAAAATTAAGGCAGGTTTAGGAATACCTTGATCGAGCAATTCTAAAAGATGAAAAAGCGCAGTGGGAGCGTTACCAATGGTGACAATGGCATCTTTTAAATGGGGTTTCCATAATTCAATGGCAGCAGCAGAGCGGGTATTATCAATTTGTTGGGCGATCGCGGGGACTTGGGGATCATTCAAGGTACAAATAATGGGGTTACGGGCCGGTAAACGAGAACGAATAATACCATGAGCCACCATTTGAGCATCACACAAGATAGGAACCCCCGCTTTGAGTGCTTCTCGACCAATTTTTACCGCTTTTTCAGAGGCCGCGATCGCCGACCCAATATCTGTCATTCCACAGGCATGAATCAACCGAACCGCGATCGGAATTAAATCAGCCGCTAGATTTTCTAGATTCGCCTCAGCCCGAATCAGGGCAAAAGATTGACGGTAAATATCATCGCCATTGCGAAGGTAATTGATCATTAAATTGTTATTGGTTTAAACTTTATTGAAAAGCCTGTTTAAAAGTCAACCTAGAGTCTCTAATCGTAACGGGAAAGCCGCAGGCAAAATCCAGGCAATACAGTTTCTCCCGATAATGCTGCCGGCAAATTGTAAATTTCCACTTCCTGCTGTAAACGATAAATTTCTACTTGTTGTTGTTGAGGATTAATCAACCATCCTAACAGGACTCCTGCCTCCTGATACTCTAGCATTTTATATCGTAAAGTTTCTAATTTATCGGTAGCAGATCTTAATTCGATAACAAAATCTGGTGCTAGGGGTGGAAATTTTTGCCGTTGTTGTTGGCTAAGGGCCAGCCATTTTTCTCGTCGAATCCAAGCAACATCAGGAGAGCGATCAGCACCATTAGGTAACTTAAAGATGGTGGATGAGCTAAAAATAAACCCTAGCCCCGTTTGCCGATTCCAAATTCCCAAATCAATCAGAAGATCAGCTTCTCGATTACCACTTTCTCCCCCGACGGGTGACATAATAATTAGATCTCCTTGGGTTGTGCGTTCAAATTTTAATTCGCGATTATTTTGACAAATATTGTAAAATTGCTCATCACTTAGAGCAACCTGATTTAGGCTTAAAGTAAGAGGACTAGTCACCATAAATTCTGCCTGCAATCCCTTAGAAAAGACTAACTTAAAATTTAAACCACTCGTTCATTTCCCCCATCAATAGGAACCTGGGCCGCAGTGGTTTTGGCAAATAGGGGGCCACACATTTCAGCCGCTAACTCTGCCACATCCTGACTGGTGATTTCTACTTTCAGTAAATTATTGGTTTTATACTCCTCTACGGTTAAACCGTAATGTTTAGCCCTGGCTTGCAAAACTTCTTCCGTCCAAATCCCTGTATCAAACACCGCATTGGGATGAAGGGTATTTAAACGAATGCGATCGCCGCCCCATTCCAGAGCCGCCACACGAGTTAATTGATTTAAAGCCGCCTTAGAAGCAGAATAGGCTGCCACACCAGGCCCCGGAGCCGGAACATTTTTGGAGCCAATCACCACCACTCGTCCAGAACGGGGAGCTAATTTGAGGAAGGGATAACATTCTCGTAGCAGCATCAAATTGGAGTCCAGGTTGATACTCATCACCCGTTGCCATTCTGTCCCAGAAAGTTCGCTAATCCGACGGGCTGGCGGAAAAATTCCGGCATTGAGAATCAGCATATCCAAACCGCCAAACTGATTCAGTCCTTTTTCTAAGGCCTGTTTAAAAGCAGTTTCATCAGTGAGATCACACTGAATGCCTAAAACATCCGATCTTTTATAGCTCTGCTCAATAGCCGGTTGAATATCCAGGGCAATGACCGCCGCCCCCCGTTTTAAAAGAGCATCCACACAGGCTTTGCCGATACCAGAAGCGGCCCCCGTTACCAAGGCGATTTCCCCTGTAAATGGGGGAGTCTTACCTCCCTGTTTCAATTTTGCCTGTTCTAAGTCCCAATATTCCATGGCAAAGAGATCCTGGGCGGATAGGGCCCGATATCCTCCTAAGCCTGTGGCCCGTTCGATGATTTCGATGGTGTGCTGGTAAATATCGGCGGCGATCGCTGCACTTTTAGCGGTTTGACCAACGGTGCAGAGTCCCAGTTCTGGATCGAGAATAATCCGAGGAGCCGGATCGAGCATGGTTTTAGGTTCCGGTGCTACGGCTGCCTGGGTCTGAAAATAGGTTTTATAGTTTTCTACGTAAGTCTGTAAATCGCGGCCAATCAGAGGCAAACGTTTGGTGCGAATAATATGGTCGGGAGTGGCTGGCCCCTGTTGGGCAATTTCAGCCAGATCGGAACGTTGGGCAAAGGCTAAACTGCGATCATCAACTTGACGATTTAAAATAACAGGAAATCCGGCAGCGGCGGAAACCTCCGCCCGTAGATGGGCCAAAACATCACCCACAGATTGCTCCTTTTTTTGAGGAGGATGGCTGGCTAAATGCCAAGCTCCCTGACCATGCAAATACTGTTCAGCCAGATCCACCAGATAAATCATGCGTTCATAGGCCTCTTGAGCGGTTTCCCCAAAGGAAAAGATACCATGATTCATCAACACCATCCCAATGGTTTGTTCTCCGGCGATCGCTGCAAAACGTTCGGCACAAAGACGAGCCAGATCAAAGCCTGGCATGACATAGGGAATAATAACGACCCGATCGCCATAAACCGCTTGAATCCGTTCTAATCCCTGGTCAGTATTGGTAATGGTCACTACCGCATCGGCATGAGTATGATCCACAAACTTATAGGGTAAGGTGGCATGGAGAATGGTTTCTACTGAGGGAGTGGGCGCACTGGCGCGGGTCATCTGGGTTTTTAACTCATTGACCATCTGGGGATCGGAAAGACTGGGCAATTGGGCCAATTTCAACAAATGGGCTATCCGTACCGGCGAAAAACCTGCTTCTTCAATGGTGGCCAAATCCCAACCACTGCCTTTGACATAGAGAATTTCTTCGACTTCTCCCACTAAGTTGGTTTCTCGAATTTTGACTGAAGTATTACCGCCACCGTGAAGTACTAAGGAGGGATCACGCCCTAACAGACGGGAAGTATAGACTCTCTGACCTAAATCACCACTGTAAAGGCTTGCTTCGCGCTCATCCCACAAACTTTTCATAACGTTTAATTTAATTAATTTTTAGGGTTAGTTTTTTGATACATTATGGAGAGTTATACCTTAAAAAGGGAGTTATTAAAACCCCCTACAATACTTTTTTTGCACTAATAGAACGTCAACTTTATTTTGATGGGTTGCTAGATTCTCAAAGCCTTGCCAAAATAGACTTACGGGTTCTTGTAGCCCCTCATTTCAAGCTTGACAGACCACTAGTCTATCCCTAACCTTATCCAAAGCCCAGTAACGTTTCTTACAAGCATAACCCACAGTTTTCATAATTACCAAATTACCAAATCCCTTAGATATGGCAGACTTAGGAACCACAAAGTTAGTTAGGCCCTACATTGCCTAAAAAAGAGGTATGACAACAAAATTGGGCTACCTGTAAATAATTCGTTGATAGATTATCCTGTGAAACGGTACGATAGGGCTTTCGAGCTCGCGTCAGATGTATACCTCGCACGGTGATAATTTGCGTTTTTTAGTTCAGCCCCCCTAGCCCCCCAAGTTTTGGGGGAACCATTCTCTATTTAGGGCTTGCTGAAAAAGTCAAAAAACGAAAGAAATGTGGGTTAGGGAAGTATGGACTGAAAAAGCATAGATAACTTATCCTTATGGAAACAAATCAAAATACAGATTTTGTTTAATCTATTGTTCCTTTCTGTCTAAAAAGGTCAACACAAATCACTCCTCACAAAAGAGAGGAAAATTAACACCATTTTTCACAAGAAAAACGACTCTACAACTTTTTACTTTTTGTCTTCTGAAGTAGAGTAGAAAGATTCATTACCAAAAAGTTCATCGCAATTACCGTTTCCGAGGTCTCAGGTAGTTTGGCCATCACTCGACCAAGACTAAATTTCCTCTTTCCCTGTCCGAATTTACCCTCAATGGCATTACGCACTCTTTCATCTGAGCGTGCCTCTTTCTTTTTTTCTTTGCTCACCTCTTTCGGCGGTCTTCCCAATCGGGGACCACTCATTCTTATATCCCTTTCTTTACAATAAGCTCGATTCGCTTTTGTTCGATAGATTTTATCCACATGAACCGATTCCGGATAACATCCTGTTTCCCTTTTATATTCTTCTATTCGCGCTTGTAAATCTCCCGATTCGTTGTAATTATCCCAACTTAATTTGTCTAAGAAGACAAAGCCATTCACATTACTTGCCGATATTTTAGCTCCAAACTCTACTGCTTTTCCCGCTTTTCCACGCACTATTGGACGCACGTGAGGTTGGCTTACACTCACAATTCTGTTTTCTACTTTATTTGTCTTTTTTTCATACATTTCTAACTGTTGCTCATACACTTTTCCTATCGTTACAAGCTCTTCTTGCTCTTTTTTCGTTAGTTTTTCTAACTTTGCTCCCTCTTCTATCATTTTTTCTATATCAGACAAGTTTCTTTTTATATATCCTAGTTGTTTTTTTGTTCCTTTTCTTCTTTCTTTTTTTGACACACGACGTTTTTTTGCTATGGCTAAGTACTCTTTTCTTGCCACTTCCCTATAAGTCCTCGGCTTTTCTTTCCTTTTCTCTTTTATTTCTTCATACAGCTTATCTATTATTTTTTCTGTTTTTTCTCTGGCATCATTCAATATTCCTATATCCGTTGGATATTTTATATCTGCTGGTGTACAAGTCGCATCTAACAATAACTTTCCTTCATTTTCTTTTTTTTCTGACGCTACACCCGTCGCTTTTTTTTCTATTTCTTTATTAATTTTATTTATTAATTCCATTCCTATTTTTTTACGAAAATGAACCATCATTGACGCATTAAATGCTTCTTTGCTACTATAGCTTTCCATTCCTATAAAGTACTGTAAATAAGGGTTCTCTTTTATTTGTTCTACTGTTTCTCTGTCACTTTTTCCTGAAATTTCTTTGATAATTAATGCTCCTAATGCCATTCTAAATGATTTGGCTGGGGCTCCTTTTTTTTCTGTGAAGTTTTTTGCATATTCTTCCTCATATTCTTCCCAAAGAATCATTTTTGACATTTCTATCCAACGATTTTCTTCGTCTAACTGCCCGCCGAACAGATTTTTCAAGTTTTCTGGTGTTTCAATTGAGTACTGTTGCTTTCGGTACATCTGCTTTCTCTCTTCTTAATGCAATGGTTTTGAGGCATTCTACCCTATTTTCGTGCATTCTAGCGGTTCTTAATTCGCCTACTATTTTTCTCCGTAAAGGTTTCAGCTTTTTTCAGCAAGCCCTATTTATCGGTTTCAAAGTCCCCCAGCATTGGGGGATTCAGGGGGCGAAAATCTCAATCCATGACCGTGCCAAGTATAATCAACGAAAATTTTACAGCAAGAAGAAAATTGATTTAAATAACAGTGATATTCGGCTGGACAGTGGGAAGTTCTCGATGCGGGTAAGTGGAGAAAAGAAAATCGGACATCCGATACCAAAGAGTGCCGTTATGTCCGAAACTGGCTGATATAAGAAAATCGATAGCCAGTGCTATCTAGGGCTTGCTGAATAAGTCTGCAAATCGAACCTAGATGCCACAGGGCGCGAAAAATGGTGACTTCAGAAATCAGTTTCCGATTTTAACCCACAATTTTCTAGCAAAGTGCATGGATTTTGAGCCTTCAAATGCCATAAGCTTGCACCTAATCGTGTTCAAAATGGCTGAAAAGCTTATCTGATAAAGGTTCTGCCTTTATTCGGCAAACCCTATCTATCAATTATGCAACTATGTCAGCGACTAGAGCAAATCCTCGATAATCTCCGTCCAGCCTTTAGCCGAGAAGCAACGTTCCAATGGTTTATTCTGTTGGTCTGGGGAGTAGTGCTCAACAGCCAACCCAGCGCAATCACCAGCTATGTCAATGCCATTGGCTGAACAGAGAGCTACTACAATCAGGCTCTACATTGGTTTGATTCCAAGGCGTTTAGTGTCGAAGGGCTAACTTTGCAATGGTCAAAGTGGCTAAGTCAGCATGAAAGTCTATACAGAATTAAGGGGAAACGGGTGTATGTGGGCGATGGCATCCATCCGTGTCAACTTAAAGGAATGGGTTCCCAAATTTGTTGATTGAGAGCGGCCTTTTCTCGATGTCGCTTTCTCTCAGCTTTGACCAAACCAAATAACTTAGCACGTTCAGCCAGATAGGTTACTGTATCAGGCTTTTCTCCTCTAGCAATAGCCTTCGCTACATAGTATAGACTCCGAAACACCATCTCTACTGAGATTTTTTCTTTCGGTTGATTTAGAGCAATCGCCACTTCCCCTACCAATTGATTTAAGACCGTATAGAAAATCAAAGTGCAAATAATCTGGATTTGGACACCATTCTTATTCCCTACCCATAAATAGGCTAGTCCTAAAAGTCTTTTCGTTAATAAAAAGGCTTCTTCGATTGGGTGCGACCTTTAGTTGATAAAAGCTGTTGTAATCAGGGTTCTACAGGGAACCCATATTGATCAAGTTTTGCCCAAAATTGACTCCATCGTTCCTTGGTCAATACCAAAGCTCGTAGGCTCAAAATAATTCCTGCTCCTTTTTCCTTCCATCGCATCCCTGAACAACATAATCGTTGTTTGACCAACGTCTTACAAGCTGCTTCCGTAACACCTGAACCAATCGGATACTTTTTCTCTATGTATTCAGCATAATCCATTTGATGCTGATGATTCTCGTAATAAGTAATCGCCGCTTGTAGTTTCTCGGTAAGATTCTTAGAATGACTTTTTTCTTCTTTGACTTCTTTCATCAGATTTAGCAGTTCTCCTGCTTTTCCTTTTTCATGCTTGAGTTCTCGACAATTTTCAGTCAACCATTCTTTTTGTTTTGACACGGTATTCGGATGCAACGCTTCTGCCAAGGCACCTAAGTAACCAGAGGCATGATAGAAATCTAATATCTGTTCTTCCGTTTGCTTTTCTAAAAACTTCCAATTTGATTCTGCCCCGTCTGCTATCCCGACCAATGTTGCCTCTGGATAACGTTTTTTCGCTCGCTCAATTTCTCTTTCTAATCTTTCTAGAAAACTCTTTTTTCCATACTCTGGTGCCGCACCTAGATAGATTGTATGTTGACGTTCGCCTTCACTATCGTATAGGGAAACGGTTCCCACCATTGCTTCACGGTAGCCATCCTCACACATCAGCATACAGGTTCCATCTAATCCTATTCCCACTGTTGCAATTTGGCTATCCTCCTTGGGCGGGGCATAACTCCACGCTTCTTCTTTTGCCTGTACCACACTTCCTACTGCTTCACTCAATCTTTGGATATAGGATAGCGCTACTTTTCTACCATGATTTTCTAATAAATCATTTTTCACCTCTTTGCCTGCCATCCCTGACATTTTTGAGGATACCTGTTTTGCCAATAATGGCGTTGATGTTATGATTATCCTTGCTTCTCTTTCTAAGGGGCAATACGTTTTTCCTCAAAGGTGAACGCTGATATACATGACGATTCACTATAACCTCACCATAAGGTGTTTGATATTCTTTCGGTTGCTCTCCCTTACTCTTCCAGATTTCTTCACCGATTTTTAAGGGTGAACCATCTGTATCTAAATATTTCAAGGCTTCTTTGCTGGCGATGCAACCTACTTCGTTTAAGCCTTTTTGAATATTTATTTCTGTATCCAACATTGAACGACTTAGTTCTAATGTTAGTTCTATTTTTATCTTTGAACCCTCTACATTAATTAGTTTTGCTGTCATCATTGTTTCCTCTTTGTCACTTTTCATCTCATGTTAACACTTTTCTTTTCCTTCATCAACTAAAGGTCACACCCATTGGGAGAGTGAGATTTCAATAAATCATAACGCTTGACGGTATTATCGAGGTACGTTATGATCAGCGTTATCTATGATTAAGACTTTTTATTGTCGAGAAACTGAAAAGCTTTTTTTAAGGCGATCATCATCTAAGTTTCCAAGTAATTTTCTGCGGTCTGCTCAACGTAAGTTAGCTATTTTGGATGCAGCAGAAAGGTTAGAAGATTTACGGATTCCTCCAGGTAATCGTTTAGAAAAGTTAAAGGGCGATCGCCAAGATCAATATAGTATTCGGATTAATGATCAATGGCGAATCTGTTTTAAATGGATTGATGGCAATGCCTATGATGTCGAAATTGTTGATTATCATTAAAAAGGAGAATTAGAAACATGAAGTTATTACCTGTACATCCTGGTGAAATTCTATTGGAAGAGTTTTTAAATCCTATGAGGATTAGCCAATATCAGTTAGCAAAGGCGATTAATGTACCCGCAAGACGTATTAATGAAATTGTTCATGGTAAACGGGCAGTTACACCTGACACAGGATTAAGGCTATCTCGTTATTTTGGGCTTTCTGAACGCTTTTGGTTAAATTTACAAATGCAATATGATTTAGAGGTTACTAAGGATAGTTTACAAGAACGTCTTGATAGTGAAGTTAAGCCTTTAAGCTGTCATCACTCTAAGTGGATATAAGGTAGAATATATAGACTTACTTTTTTGTATGACTATGCAAATACGTACCCAGGGGAGCATCCCAGATTTGCAATGAGTAAAAGTACTCAGGCAATAGCTTCATTGAGATAAGCACAGCGTAATCTCAATATTTGAGGAACGTTTTCTGACTTCCAACAAGCCCCTGCTATTTGTATTCTCTTGCCAATTTGTTTGATTTTTGACTCTACACTTCCTGAGCCAATGCAGATACCTAAGTCTTGATAGAGTCCATAATCTGGCATTCTGCTTTCATGTTTCTTCATATAATTGATGAAGTTAATTGCTTCCTTTTGTTTTGAACCGTTCAATTCTTTAATTGCTGAATCTTGCTCCCCTTGCCATAAGTACGTCTCTATTTGCCTCTTTACCTTTTTTGAAACTTTCACTTTATGGATATTTTCCACCAAGTGATACCAATCCAATACTTCCCTTCTTTCGTCTTTATCCCTTATCTTTTCTATCAGATTCCAAATCCCATCATGTCCATCTCCTAAGCAAGTTACTACTCTCGCTAATGGTTGATTATTTGTCCAAGCGATTAATTCTTCCTGCGCTTGAAAAAATGCCGCACATACCTGACCATGTAAGCTTACTGCTTTATAATTTTTCCAGATACTTTCTTCGCCTACGCTCGTTCGTATTCTTACTGTTCCGCCATCTATGCTTAGACTTTCTATTTTCCCTTTACCTTGAGCTTCTTGAAATTCATACCCTAATGCTAATCGGTGTTGACTGCTTTTTGAGATGGACATTCCCGTCGTCATCTTGATTGTTTTTTCTCCTCTCTCAAATGACTCACAGGCTACAATATTTAAGCAGCATTTTTCTAAATAAGGACTCACTTGTTTATTTTTTTCTAACCCTAGCTTTTTCGCCTGTTTTTCTGTAATTTTTACTTTTCCGATAATACTGTCCACTGTTCTTTCTCTTCCTGCTTTTGTTCCTGTTGCTGTTTCACAAAAAAAACGGCCAATAGCTGGACTTACGACCGTCAACATTTGCTCTCGTACCGCTAGTTCTATACTTTCAAAGCTTTTCAAGTCTTCTTTTTGCGTATTTCTGACCATGATTTCTGCGATAGCTTTGAGATGGTCGTCTAATTTTTGCTTATCTTCAACGTTCATTTTTTGTACTCCAATTTTTATAACTTTTTAGATTATCCCCTTTTCCCTTCTTTGTAACTAAGCATTTATACTTACTGCAAATTTGGGATGCTCCAACCGTTAACCGTTTCCCTATACGATAGTGAAGGCGAACGTCAACATACAATCTATCTAGTGGTCTGTCAATTTTCTATTTGTGGATAAAGACGCTTGAGACGGATACGAGCCTCAGCCGTCGTGAATTGCCAATCTACCGACTTTTGGGAATGATTGCGCTGAGTGTACCAAGCCGTTGTTTCTTGCTCTAAAGTTTCCCGATCTGGAATTCGACGAGCTAGGCATTGCCGAGTCATTGCGGACAGCTCGTTTTCAGCAATATTAAGCCAACTGCCATGTTTTGGGGTATGGTGAATTTCCAACCGTTCGACTAGACGACGAGCCGTGGAAGGCTCAAATGCTTCATATAGTGAGGCAAGTTTGTGAGTATTTAGCTGATCACATACTAAAATGACTTTGTCGTTATCAGCATAGTCGTTATCGAGTAAATTCTTAATTTCTGTTGCCCAGTCAACCGATGTTCTACGTTCACTGACAACTGTCTTTCGCCACCCAGACAAGGGTTCTGTAAACATAAAGATATTGGCTGTTCCATTGCGTTCATATTCGTAATCATGCGCCTCTGGCTGTCCAGGTTTGGCTGGTAGAGGAAGGCGGGTTTCTTTGACCAATTGTATAGGTTGCTCATCCATGCAAATCACTGGACAATTGGGGTCATAGGGTCGGTGATAAATTTCTAGAACATCTTCCATGTTAGACACAAATTCGGCACTCTTTTCTGGTGGAATCACGTACATCTGTCGCAGATGAGGTTTTAGTTCGTTTTTTTTAACACTTGACGCACGGTTTCGTGACTAATTGCTGGCACAATTTCTAACTCGACCGCCTTGTCGGCTAGGGGTGTGACCTTTAGTTGATGAAGGAAAAGAAAAGTGTTAACATGAGATGAAAAGTGACAAAGAGGAAACAATGATGACAGCAAAACTAATTAATGTAGAGGGTTCAAAGATAAAAATAGAACTAACATTAGAACTCAGTCGTTCAATGTTGGATACAGAAATAAATATTCAAAAAGGCTTAAACGAAGTAGGTTGCATCGCCAGCAAAGAAGCCTTGAAATATTTAGATACAGATGGTTCACCCTTAAAAATCGGTGAAGAAATCTGGAAGAGTAAGGGAGAGCAACCGAAAGAATATCAAACACCTTATGGTGAGGTTATAGTGAATCGTCATGTATATCAGCGTTCACCTTTGAGGAAAAACGTATTGCCCCTTAGAAAGAGAAGCAAGGATAATCATAACATCAACGCCATTATTGGCAAAACAGGTATCCTCAAAAATGTCAGGGATGGCAGGCAAAGAGGTGAAAAATGATTTATTAGAAAATCATGGTAGAAAAGTAGCGCTATCCTATATCCAAAGATTGAGTGAAGCAGTAGGAAGTGTGGTACAGGCAAAAGAAGAAGCGTGGAGTTATGCCCCGCCCAAGGAGGATAGCCAAATTGCAACAGTGGGAATAGGATTAGATGGAACCTGTATGCTGATGTGTGAGGATGGCTACCGTGAAGCAATGGTGGGAACCGTTTCCCTATACGATAGTGAAGGCGAACGTCAACCTACAATCTATCTAGGTGCGGCACCAGAGTATGGAAAAAAGAGTTTTCTAGAAAGATTGGAAAGAGAAATTGAGCGAGCGAAAAACCGTTATCCAGAGGCAACATTGGTCGGGGTAGCAGACGGGGCAGAATCAAATTGGAAGTTTTTAGAAAAGCAAACGGAAGAACAGATATTAGATTTCTATCATGCCTCTGGTTACTTAGGTGCCTTGGCAGAAGCGTTGCATCCGAATACCGTGTCAAAACAAAAAGAATGGTTGACTGAAAATTGTCGAGAACTCAAGCATGAAAAAGGAAAAGCAGGAGAACTGCTAAATCTGATGAAAGAAGTCAAAGAAGAAAAAAGTCATTCTAAGAATCTTACCGAGAAACTACAAGCGGCGATTACTTATTACGAGAATCATCAGCATCAAATGGATTATGCTGAATACTTAGAGAAAAAGTATCCGATTGGTTCAGGTGTTACGGAAGCAGCTTGTAAGACGTTGGTCAAACAACGATTATGTTGTTCAGGGATGCGATGGAAGGAAAAAGGAGCAGGAATTATTTTGAGCCTACGAGCTTTGGTATTGACCAAGGAACGATGGAGTCAATTTTGGGCAAAACTTGATCAATATGGGTTCCCTGTAGAACCCTGATTACAACAGCTTTTATCAACTAAAGGTCGCACCCTCGGCTAGTAACCTCAATGTCCAACGGGCTTGACCAGCAGGCGGTTCTCCACAACGTAAGGCGATTAGTTTTGCTTCTACCTCTCCATCAATAATCGGTTGACGAGGCGGCGTTTTGCGGGGCTTGCGGCTTAATGCTGACTCCACACCTTCATTGACCAATCGCTCCCTGAGATTGGCGACTGTGTTACGGTGACAACTAAAGGCGGCGGCAGCTTCCTCATCCGTCCATCCTTGTCCATTCACATCAATGTTTAACAGAATATTGGCGTGCTTAATTTTGTAAGCCGCTCCTTTGCCGATGGATACCAAATCTTTTAGGGTCTGACGTTCTTCTTGACTTAATCGGACAATATAGGTCTTGAGCATGGTTACTTATTACGATATCTGTTGAGGTAATGAATAGCCTCTCCATTTTCCCTCAAATTCACAATCTTTAGCTTGACAGACCACTAGGTGCGGCACCAGAGTATGGAAAAAAGAGTTTTCTAGAAAGATTAGAAAGAGAAATTGAGCGAGCGAAAAAACGTTATCCAGAGGCAACATTGGTCGGGATAGCAGACGGGGCAGAATCAAATTGGAAGTTTTTAGAAAAGCAAACGGAAGAACAGATATTAGATTTCTATCATGCCTCTGGTTACTTAGGTGCCTTGGCAGAAGCGTTGCATCCGAATACCGTGTCAAAACAAAAAGAATGGTTGACTGAAAATTGTCGAGAACTCAAGCATGAAAAAGGAAAAGCAGGAGAACTGCTAAATCTGATGAAAGAAGTCAAAGAAGAAAAAAGTCATTCTAAGAATCTTACCGAGAAACTACAAGCGGCGATTACTTATTACGAGAATCATCAGCATCAAATGGATTATGCTGAATACTTAGGGCTTGCTGAAAAAGTCAAAAAACGAAAGAAATGTGGGTTAGGGAAGTATGGACTGAAAAAGCATAGATAACTTATCCTTATGGAAACAAATCAAAATACAGATTTTGTTTAATCTATTGTTCCTTTCTGTCTAAAAAGGTCAACACAAATCACTCCTCACAAAAGAGAGGAAAATTAACACCATTTTTCACAAGAAAAACGACTCTACAACTTTTTACTTTTTGTCTTCTGAAGTAGAGTAGAACTAAGTACAGGACAAAAAATGTAGGGAGTCGAGAAAAAGAGAAAAATTGGGTAGAGAAGGATTAAGAACAAGATGACGAAGATGGTCAAAACCAAGACGAAAAAGACTCTGCGCTAGGCGACCATGTTTCTTGAGGGGAATGGGATGAAGATGATGAATTGCTAGACCAGTTTTGAGAGACCAAGCCAAAGCTAAAGTCAGTAAAGCCAAAAGCTTACGAAGACGCTTGGGGTCAGTAAAGTGAGTAGATTCCAAGCAAAAGCCACGAGTCTTAAAGATGCCAAAAAGGGTTTCAATGCCCCAACGCAGGGCATAATCGTGAATAAGACCTTGGGAATCGGGATGTCCAATGACGATGAGTAGAGAATTATCAGGCAAGCGAAGAGCCTCTACAGAAACAGGATATCCCCAAACCCGACAACTCCCTTGAAGACGTTGAGATTCACTCTTTTGCAAGATGGGCAAAAATGACTTTGGCGGCCAAAAGCTTGCCATTGTGCTCAATCTTGTCCGTAGCCCGAATTCTCAGACAGAAAGCCAGTAGCGGTTCGAGCAGAAGATAGCGAAGCCAAGCCTGACCAATAAACTCACGGTCGCCACATAAACAACGAATCAGGGCGGTGGGAAAAATCTTGAGCATCTCCTCGATAAAACGCATTCGTTCATCACTGTTAGAATTGCCCTTTTTCTTGCTAAGCATCCACCACAAGATGGGAATGGCTACTCCTTCATGGACAATGCCGACAGTGAGGATATTATAACCATGACTGCCAAACTCCCAGGTTGTGCGGTCAATACTTAATACCCAAGGTTGAGGGATATCCAGCCAACTGACTACAATACGGGCAATGTGATGGTAATCCAGCTCAAATCCTGAGAAAAAGCGTTGTAAGCGTTTGTAATGAGAATCCACCAATGCCCGACCTTCAAAACCCAGAGCCAATTCTTTAAGGTTAACCGTTTTCACTTTGAGGAGGGCGAGTAAGAACAAGGCTAGGAAGGAGAGTCTGGCACCATGCCATCCCAAATGGGGTTTTAGGGCTTGTTTCAATGCGTTATATTGGTTCATGGGTTTTCTTACATTACGTTCATCTTCCATGAAACCCCTTTCTCGTATACTTTTCAAGCCTTTTGTCCTGTACTTAGAGAGTAGAAAGATTCATTACCAAAAAGTTCATCGCAATTACCGTTTCCGAGGTCTCAGGTAGTTTGGCCATCACTCGACCAAGACTAAATTTCCTCTTTCCCTGTCCGAATTTACCCTCAATGGCATTACGCACTCTTTCATCTGAGCGTGCCTCTTTCTTTTTTTCTTTGCTCACCTCTTTCGGCGGTCTTCCCAATCGGGGACCACTCATTCTTATATCCCTTTCTTTACAATAAGCTCGATTCGCTTTTGTTCGATAGATTTTATCCACATGAACCGATTCCGGATAACATCCTGTTTCCCTTTTATATTCTTCTATTCGCGCTTGTAAATCTCCCGATTCGTTGTAATTATCCCAACTTAATTTGTCTAAGAAGACGTATTTTACCCCTTGCCAATCCTTTTTTTTTACTTCACATTGACGTTGATAAATTCCATTTACTTGATCCCATGATAGAGATTCCTCTCTGCTTACTTGTTCCACACTGCTCACATTTACTCGTCCATAAATATATTCTTCATACCGCACCGTATATTTCCTACGGGCTTCCATGAATTCCAGATTTTCTGTAAAAAACCTTTGACAATTTTTACAGTAAAATTTACGACGAGGCACTTTCAGGTATACCATTTGACCAGATATAGACAAATCCCTTACCAGTACATTGTTCGTCTGATGTAATTCATCTGTTAAGCTACCACAATAATTACATTTGACTTCTTCCTCTTGACAACTCAGTATTAAAAATGCCTGTTTCCCTTCTTGAATAACATTTCTTATGCTTACCTTTGGCAAATTCAGGAGATTTTCCAGAAAAAATAACATTGATGTCATCCTCATATACTGTATCTTATTATACATCTTTTACCGCAAAGCCAGAAGAACCAGGAAAGTTATTGTTAGATGCGACTTGTACACCAGCAGATATAAAATATCCAACGGATATAGGAATATTGAATGATGCCAGAGAAAAAACAGAAAAAATAATAGATAAGCTGTATGAAGAAATAAAAGAGAAAAGGAAAGAAAAGCCGAGGACTTATAGGGAAGTGGCAAGAAAAGAGTACTTAGCCATAGCAAAAAAACGTCGTGTGTCAAAAAAAGAAAGAAGAAAAGGAACAAAAAAACAACTAGGATATATAAAAAGAAACTTGTCTCATATAGAAAAAATGATAGAAGAGGGAGCAAAGTTAGAAAAACTAACGAAAAAAGAGCAAGAAGAGCTTGTAACGATAGGAAAAGTGTATGAGCAACAGTTAGAAATGTATGAAAAAAAGACAAATAAAGTAGAAAACAGAATTGTGAGTGTAAGCCAACCTCACGTGCGTCCAATAGTGCGTGGAAAAGCGGGAAAAGCAGTAGAGTTTGGAGCTAAAATATCGGCAAGTAATGTGAATGGCTTTGTCTTCTTAGACAAATTAAGTTGGGATAATTACAACGAATCGGGAGATTTACAACCCACATTCCGTACATAAAAAAAGAACAAAGAAAATAAGAAAAGTCATTATGACAAAAGATAATACTGACAAGTAGTAGCCCCAAAAAAGCGCAAAATCCTCTCTCGCTCAAGCGTTAGATTGATTATTTGGGGACAATTATCCAGTACAACCCAATGAACTCCTCTCAACATCTGAAAAATCCAACGCAGTGTCGGACGCTGAGTCGGCTTTCCCAACTGATTAGGCACAGTCTCCTCCTGCTCTGCCAGAGCCAGTCTCAGTTTACGTTGTCCCAAGCTGTACACCAGTAAACACAACACCATGATGAAACTCAATGCCATAATCCGCTCAGGGGTTTTGAGAAAAACACTGGACGCCAAAAACAGAGGGTCTTTAAGGAAGCGAAAACCTCGCTCTACCCCTTGCTGTTGCTTGTAGTGGACAAGCAGTTGCTCATCGCTCAAAGAGTCTCCATCTAGCTGATTCGTCGCCAAGACAAAACGTCCTGCTGCCCGCTCTGAAGCTTGAACTTTCGCACTATTGAGGCTGAAAGTGGCTTGGGCATGATAGCTACGACGAATGGGCTGTTCATGGGGACGGGGTTTACCTCGATGACCGTAATGACATTTTTCGACGACAGTTAGGTCTTGAAGAAGATGCCATTCTAAACTCTTCTCCCATCGGCTCAGGGCGGTTAAAGCATCCTCCCGACAAGCAAATTCCTGACGCTGTAATTGTTCTAATTGTCTTTGAGCTTGAGCCGTTGCTTTCTCTGTCTTCTTCGTCAGTTGTTTGAGGTCTAAAGCTTTTTTTTGCTCGCTATCTACCACTATCCAACGTTGTTTGACTCCCCCATATTCACTTTCTAAGGAGGTAAGACGATAGCCCTCTAAATCAGTTGTGATGAATTGCTCCGAGGCTAATTGACTGACCGCATCCTGCACTTCTCTAATCGTTTTCGGCACAGAACATAACCAGTATATGCCGGTTAACTTTTGCAAGTTATCGGCACTGTATAAGGCTGAATCTGCTATATACAAACCATCGAATTGCCACTGCTCATTGAACTTTTTCAAGAGTTTAGCAAACTCTTTTTTATCACTTTGATTGCCATCTCCTAATTCGAGAAAAGCGGGAATGTCGCCATCCCCCCAACAGACTAGATTCAAGACAAATTGTTTCAAGTCTGGTCGCTTATCCTTTGAATAGCCATGAGTGATATGGATTATTTGGCTTTCTTTGTCTTCTCTCTCCACCGATAATTTATATTCCCCTTGTACCGATAATGAACTGGAGTCTAAATGGGAACTTTTCATCACTATTTTGAAGATTTCTACGGCTTTTAGACAAATTCCGAGAAACAAACGGCTGATGCCGGCCATAAAGATTAAATCTAAGACTCTCCCTAAACGGTCATCATTCAGGTCGCTGGCTTTTATTCCTTTTCCTAAAAGATGTTCTACTGGTTTATCTTCAAAAAAACGACTGAACAAATATAAAGGAGAGTTGATAAAGCCTAAGCCATTGAGAATCATCGCTTTCACTACCAGACCCGCACTGATTTTAGCACGGTCATTTTCTCCTAGTTGTTCATTGATATAATCCACTAGACCTAGTTCATCAACTATCGCCGCGATTATTCCTAAATGGTCGAGATTTTTAACGTTTAATTGGGTCATTTTCTCTTGGGTTTATTAGCTTTTTTATTTTAACTATTCTGTAGCCATTTTTGAATCTATTTTTATTTTTTCAAGACTAGTACGGAATACGGGCTCTAACACAGAAGTCGAAGAAATTAGCATAGATGGTGGGAAGGTACGACTCAGAACTCCCAAGGGAGAACCCTTAATTTGGCGTGATTATAAAGGAGTCAGTTTTCATCAATTGGGGGTAGCTGCCTTTTTTCAAGATAACTCGGCTTTATTAGATTTGGTTAATTCTCAAATTTTGGCTAAGCCTTTAATTTGTTTGGGAGATGGACATGATGGTATCTGGAACTTATTTCGTGAGATAGGACAGAAACATGAGCGAATTGAAATTTTGGACTGGTATCACTTAATTGAAAACCTCTATAAAGTTGGGGGGTCATTCCAGCGAATTGAGGAGGTCAAGTCTTTTCTTTGGACGGGTGAAGTGGATGCCGCTATCTCCTGTTTTGAGGGATGGTCAGAGCCTCAAGCTGAGAATTTTATCATTTATTTAAACAAGCATAAACATCGGATTGTCAATTATGGTTATTTGCAGGCAGAGGGCATTTCCATTGGCTCTGGCTCTGTCGAATCTCAAGTTAAACAAATTGGTCATCGTCTTAAAATTACTGGTGCGAGTTGGAATTCTGACAATGTACCACAAGTCCTTCGTCATCGCTGTTCCTATTTAAATGATTACCTTTTTTGACTCTTTCATTTACCTCGTTAAGTATTTCTACTTATTGCAGAGGTGAGATGCTCCCTGAATAAATACAAGGGAGAATTAATAAATCCTAAGCCATTGAGAATCATGGCTTTAACCACCAGACCCGCACTGATTTTCGCACGGTCATTTTCTTGTAACTGTTCATTGATATAATCCACTAGACCTAGTTCATCAACTACGGCCGCGATTATTCCTAAATGGTCGAGATTTTTAACGTTTAATTGGGTCATTTTCTCCTCGGTTTGTTAGCTTTTTTATTTTAACTATTCTGTTGCTATTTTTGAATCTATTTTTATTTTTTCAAAATTAGTACGGGATATGGGTTACAAGCGCGAATAGAAGAATATAAAAGGGAAACAGGATGTTATCCGGAATCGGTTCATGTGGATAAAATCTATCGAACAAAAGCGAATCGAGCTTATTGTAAAGAAAGGGATATAAGAATGAGTGGTCCCCGATTGGGAAGACCGCCGAAAGAGGTGAGCAAAGAAAAAAAGAAAGAGGCACGCTCAGATGAAAGAGTGCGTAATGCCATTGAGGGTAAATTCGGACAGGGAAAGAGGAAATTTAGTCTTGGTCGAGTGATGGCCAAACTACCTGAGACCTCGGAAACGGTAATTGCGATGAACTTTTTGGTAATGAATCTTTCTACTCTACTTCAGAAGACAAAAAGTAAAAAGTTGTAGAGTCGTTTTTCTTGTGAAAAATGGTGTTAATTTTCCTCTCTTTTGTGAGGAGTGATTTGTGTTGACCTTTTTAGACAGAAAGGAACAATAGATTAAACAAAATCTGTATTTTGATTTGTTTCCATAAGGATAAGTTATCTATGCTTTTTCAGTCCATACTTCCCTAACCCACATTTCTTTCGTTTTTTGACTTTTTCAGCAAGCCCTAATTACAGATTTATCAACTTTCTCTAGCTGGATCTTCCAATATTATCAATAATAATTCTCTGATTGCCAGTGGAACAGCCGGAATTATTCCCGCCAAAAAAACTTTGTTACTAGACTTGACAAGTTTGGGCATTCCTATTGACAATGTTGAAGGAATTACCTTTGGTTCAACTCTGCCGAATGGAGAGCGATCGCTGATTTTAGTCAGTGATAATAATTTTAGTTCCACTCAGTTTACCCAATTTCTAGCTTTTGGCGTTCAATCTGTACCTGAACCAACTACTACGGTAGGTTTACTCGTTTTGGGTATTGCGGGATTAATTAAACATAAAGACCGCTTTTAATAGGATGAGATAAAAAATTGAGTTCAGAAAAACGGTAATGTTCTAGACCGGTGGATCGCATTTCCAGAACGTAGTCAGTTCACTCATTACGATTGGTCTTATCCACAGATTCAGAACACTACCCTAGAGATAACCGGCGATCGCCATCAAATCAAATTTAAAAAGCTTGAATCCATTCCTTCACCTCATATTCTGTCCAAACACCATTTTGCCAATAGGGATCGGCTTCCACTAATTGCCTAACGGTAGCCTCATCCTCTGCGTCATAAATGCCAAAAACCTTCGTTAAATCTTGAGTTGGGCCTAGGGTTATTAAAACCCCTTGCTCCTTTTGAACTTGCAGACCCTCTAGGTGAGCTTGACGATAGGGAGCGCGTTTTTCCAGCACATCTTCACAGTAACTCCCCCATAAAACATATTTAGGCATGGTGTTTTTGACTCCGGTTAAATTTCTAAAGGGACTAATTCCAAATGATTGTTTGCGGAAATGGGTTCCACTAAATTTGAGGCTTGATAAGTAAGAGCAGCCTGCATTAATCCTAAAAATAAAGGATGAGCCTGATTAGGACGGGAACGAAATTCGGGATGAAATTGAGAGGCTATAAAAAAGGGATGATGGGGATATTCCACAATTTCTACTAAACGACCATCGGGGGAAGTTCCACTCACCACAAAACCCGTCTCTAGAAAAAGACTACGATAGGCATTATTAAACTCATACCGATGGCGATGACGTTCATAAACGACTTCCTGTTGATACAAGGAAAAGGCGAGGGTATTGGTGGCTAAACGACAGGGACAAAGTCCTAATCGCATAGTTCCTCCTAAATCCACCACATCCTGTTGTTCAGGTAACAGATTAATGACCGGATTGGGGGTTGTTGGTTCAAATTCAGCACTGTTGGACTGAGGTAAATTGGCCACATTTCTAGCCCATTCAATTACGGCACATTGCATTCCCAAACAGAGTCCTAAAAAGGGTATTTTTTGTTGGCGAGCATATTCAATTGCCTTTACCTTGCCATCCACACCACGCACTCCAAACCCCCCTGGTACTAGAATGGCACTAACCCCTTTTAGATGATGATCGGCTCCATTTTCTTCTATTTCTTCTGCACTAATCCAGCGCACATTTAATTTACTGTTAACGGCGATCGCGGCATGGCCTAAAGCTTCAATAACGGAGAGATAGGCATCACTAAGTTGAATATATTTACCTACTAAGGCCACTTCAATCTCATGCTGGGGCGATCGCATTTTTTCCACCAAGGATTGCCACTGGGTCAAATGGGGATGGCGGGCTTCTAACTTTAATAGTTCGATAGTTTGTTGGGCTAACCCTTCCTGTTCTAGGATTAAAGGCACTTCATAAATACTGCTGGCATCCTGACAGGTAATCACTGATTCGACCGGTACATCACAAAATTCCGATAACTTCTCCTTCATGCCTGGATGTAAAGGGCGATCGCAGCGACAGACCAGCACATCAGGTTGAATACCAATCGAGCGTAACTCTTTGACCGAATGTTGAGTCGGCTTGGTTTTCATCTCCTTAGCCGCCGGAATCCAGGGAATCAGGGTAACGTGCATATAAACCACATTATTGCGTCCCACTTCCTTGCGAAACTGACGAATAGCCTCTAAAAAAGGCAAAGATTCGATATCTCCCACCGTTCCACCAATTTCCGTAATCACTAAATCAGGATTAGTATTGTGAGCGACCCGCAAAATCCGTTCCTTAATTTCATTGGTAATGTGGGGAATAACCTGAACTGTTCCCCCCATATAAGCTCCGCGACGCTCTTTATTAATAACCGCCTGATAAATAGAGCCAGTGGTGACACTATTTAAACGGGACATGGAAGTGTCGGTAAAACGTTCGTAATGTCCCAAATCTAAATCCGTTTCTGCCCCATCCTCGGTGACAAATACTTCCCCATGCTGAAAAGGACTCATGGTACCAGGGTCAACATTAATATAGGGGTCAAGCTTGAGGATTGAAACCGAGTAATCCCGTGATTTAAAGAGACGACCCAAACTGGCCGCCACAATTCCTTTGCCAATACTGGAAACCACACCCCCAGTTACAAACACAAACTTTGTCATAGGTCTTAATCCGTCAGATTACTCGTGCTTCGAGCTGTTAATTAACCTTTAAAAGTTCAACATCAAAAATAAGCGTTGCATTGGGGGGAATTACGCCGCCAGCCCCTCTGGCTCCATACCCCAAATCGGGAGGAATAATTAACTGACGTTTACCACCCACTTTCATCGACATAACGCCTTCATCCCAACCTTTAATCACCTGGCCGACACCAATCTTGAAGGAAAAAGGTTGATTCCGCTCGACTGAACTATCAAAAACCTTGCCATTGGTGAGAGTGCCTGTGTAATGAACAACAACGGTTTGGCCCTGGGTAGGAGAAGCCCCTTCCCCTTCTACTATATCAATGTACTGGAGTCCAGAGTCCGTTGTAACTGTTTTTTGAGAGGACATTTGTGCAATTTCCTGATCTATCTTTGCAGCCAGTGTAGCGGTCGAGTTGTCATCTGTCGAGACAGTGGGATTAACAGTTTTAAGGTTAGCGGCTAGAACATCTGTCTGAGAAGAGCCACCATTAAACAGGTTGGAAAAAATTAAGATAACAGCAAAAAAAAGGACAAAACTTAAGCTAATTAAAACTTCTTTCATTGACTTCGTTTTATTGAACATTAGGTAAGAATTTAAAGGATTAAATGAAAGGGAAACTTCAAAGCAATTGTTGCAATGGCAAGGAAAAAGCCTTCGCGGTTAAAGTTCATCGCCAACGCTGATTTTCTAGTTCTCGAAGTTGTCGTTCCAGGCGATCGATGCGACCGCGCAGTTCGTCCATTTCCGATTGACGGGGAACGCCTAAATCCTGCAACATATTTCGCATTTGACGTTCTAGGTTAGTTTCCCAGTTGCTTTGTTCTGTTTTAACCTGATTGAGCAAATCATCAACAAAGGCTTTGGCTTGATCCGGGTTGATCTTACCATCTTTGACCCATTGATCACCGACTTCTCCCAGTTTGTCAGCCACTAGGGTCGTTGTGCCAATTCCCATCAGGAGAAGTTGCCGTAGCCAGTCATTTGTATCCATATTTTTGTTTTGGTGAGATTTTGATTAATTTTTAAAATCTTAGAAGAGCAAGGTGTTGAGAGTTAGCCAGAGATGACATGATGACATAAAGAATTTCATCACACTCTAGGAGGTTTTAATCATGCTTTGCCAATCAGGACAGCGGTTGGATTCAGAGCCGTAGGGGTGCATGGCACAAACGAAAATGGTGTTGTTATAAACCCTGCCGTGATAGTGACAACAGCCGATACAGGCAGGATGGACGTTTGTGGTAGCGGCAATTTTGGGATTGAGCCACAGGTTAGGTTCTTCTTCGGAGGTCGGGGGCGTAACCGCAAATTCGACAGCGATGTCATGATTAGAATCCACAAAAGGTTCGATCCATTCTCGCCAGAGGGATTCTAAAGGAGTCGTCACATCTTCGAGTACCGATTCCCCAACTTGTTCTAACGTCTGTTCGACTTCCCCTAAAAAGTCTTCAACAGTGGTGGTCACGGTTTCTACAAAGCGTAAAAAATCTGTTTGCCAATCTTCCATTGCTAACTGTGTTCCTTTTTCTATGCTGGTTTTATCAAAAAAAGTTCCTATAGTTAAAGTTCTCATGGTGAGCGATCGCGGCCAATACCTTGTCTCTTAGATAATTCAGAGGATAAGCTGAAAAATTACTGCTGACGCATCCGTCGTAACTCTTCTTGGAGGGCGGCTACCTGTTGACGTAATTCATCGACCCCTGAACTGTCTGAGGATTTAGGACTGGAGGAAGCTGGGGGCGGGGATTCGGTCGAAGCCTTGTCTTGATCATCAAAAACAATTTCAATGCGGCGGGGTTCACGGGGCGTTTTATCCGTTGATTTTTGCTCAGGGCCAACCTGGGCATCTTGGATTAACTCTTCAACGTAGCGTTTGGCCTCCTCCGTGGTCATTTCTCCCCGTACGACCAGTTCATCAGCCAGTTTTTGGGCTTGGGTTCTCAGTTCTTGGAGATTGGCTCCCGCTTTTTCCGCCGCATAGGCGGCAATCCCCACGCCAAGATAGAGGGCTTTTTGGACTAGATCACGCATAGCAGTCAGATTACAATAATAGGGCTATCTCTCTAGGATACGCAGAAAGCCTGTCAAGCGACTACTCTTTAGCAAAAACTGTTATGATCTTTAACCATCAATTGAGGGAGATAACGGCGATCGCTGTCCAAAAGGATGTCAAAAGCGGTTCAATGACGTAAATAATCTTTGTTTATGTCAAACATTGAAATGAATAGAGAAATAGATTATCAAATATTCTCTTTTATTCTCTTTTTCTCTTAAATTAACCAGTAAAATTCATGGGTTTGAGGAGTTGAAAACAATGCTAAAAAAACAAATGTTGCCTCTATTAACGTTCTTGTTACTGACCGGAATGGCTAGTCGTGCTTGGGCAGAAACGGTTCTTGAAAAAGTTGCCAGAACTGGGGAACTTAATGCCGCCACTCGAACCGATGCAGTTCCCTTCGGTTATCTAGATGAAAAGGGAAAACTGGATGGCTACGCGGTGGATCTGACTACCTTGATTCAACAGAAATTAGCAAAGCAATTGGGCAAGCCGATCAAATTAAATCTTAAGCCGGTTACACTGGCTGATCGGTTTAAAGTGGTTCAAAATGGTAGCTCTGATGTTGTTTGTGGAGCAGCGACTATTACCGAAGAACGCCTAGAAATAGTCAACTTCTCGATCCCATATTTTATGTCTGGTGCGCAATTTTTAATCAAAAAAGCTGACGAAAAGAATTTCAATATTAACGGTATGCTTGAGGGGATTCCGATCGCTTATCTGGCGGGAACGACAACCTACGATATTATCCCCCAAATCTATCCTTCTGCTAAATGGGTTGCGGTCAAGGATCGCCAGCAAGGTATTGCTAAATTAAAAAAAGGGGAAGTTAAAGCGGTGGTTAGTGATGGAATTCTGCTGATTGGTGAATTGGTAAAAGATGGCAACAATCCTAAAGCATTTGCCCTTACTCCCAAACAACCCATTACCACAGAACTCTATGGCTGTATTCTTCCTAAAAATGACTCAGCTTGGAAAGGTTTTGTCGATTCCGTCGTTGCCAGTCCTGAAAACCATGACCTTCAAGAAGAATGGTTTAGCGTTGATAAGAGTAAATTCCCCTACCTTGTCCGTACTGATCCCCGTTAGTTGATCTCTGAGTAATCCCCCTAAAAATGGGGGATGCAGACAATATTAAAGGCAATATTTAAAAATTGAATAAAAACTTAAACGAGAAACACACAGACTCTATTTAGACTTTATACTTATGTCCTTTGTCGGTTTACATATTCACAGTGATTACAGTTTATTGGACGGGGCTTCTCAGTTACCGGCTTTAATTGATCGGGCTATTGAGTTGGAAATGCCAGCGATCGCCTTAACGGATCATGGGGTTATGTATGGCGCGATCGAATTACTCAAAGTCTGTCGCAATAAAAATATTAAGCCCATTATTGGCAATGAAATGTATGTAATTAATGGCAATATTGAGGAAAATAAGAAAAATCGCCGTTTCCATCAAGTCGTTTTAGCCAAAAATACCCAGGGCTATAAAAATTTAGTCAAATTAACCACGATTTCTAATTTAAAAGGTATTCAGGGGAAAGGAATTTTTGCTCGTCCTTGCATTAATAAAGAGCTATTAACCCAGTATCGCGAAGGTTTAATCGTCACCAGTGCCTGTCTCGGTGGAGAAGTTCCCCAGGCAATTTTAGCAGGCGATCTCAAAAGAGCGAAGGAAGTTGCGAAATGGTATCAAGATTTATTTGGAGAGGATTATTATCTAGAAATTCAAGATCATGGCTCTATCGAAGATCGCATTGTTAACGTTAATCTGGTTAAAATTGCCCAGCAGCTAAAGATTAAAATTGTTGCGACCAATGATTCCCATTTTATTTCCTGCAATGATGTGGAGGCCCATGATGCTCTACTCTGTATTCAAACGGGAAAATTAATTACGGAACAAAAACGTCTCCGTTATAGTGGCACGGAATATCTCAAATCGGCTGAAGAAATGCGTCTTCTCTTTCGGGATCATCTTAGTGAGGAGGTAATTGAAGAAGCGATTCAAAATACGCTAGAAGTGGCGGAAAAAGTGGAACCCTATAAAATTATGGGCGAACCGCGTATTCCCAATTATGCTGTTCCCCCTGGTCATACCCCCGATACTTACGTTGAAGAAATTGCCTGGCAAGGTTTATTAGAACGCTTAAAATATCGATCGCGGGAAGAAGTGAGTCAAGTCTATCGTGATCGCCTGGAATACGAATTAAAAATGTTGCAACAAATGGGTTTTTGTACCTATTTTCTAGTGGTATGGGATTACATTAAATACGCAAGGGATCACGGTATTCCAGTCGGGCCAGGACGCGGATCAGCCGCCGGTTCTCTGGTTGCCTATTCCATGAAAATCACTAACATTGATCCAGTTCATCATGGTTTACTTTTTGAGCGATTTTTAAATCCCGAACGCAAATCCATGCCAGACGTAGATACGGATTTTTGCATTGATCGCCGCGATGAAATGATTCAATATGTCACTGAAAAGTATGGAGAAGCCAACGTTGCCCAGATTATTACCTTTAATCGTATGACCTCTAAAGCCGTCTTAAAAGACGTGGCCAGGGTATTAGATATTCCCTATGCTGAGTCAGATAAAATGGCCAAAATGATTCCAGTTTCGCGGGGAAAACCAACTAAATTAAAGGTCATGATTTCTGATCAGACACCTGAACCAGCCTTTAAAGCTCGTTACGATAATGATCCCAGTGTAAAACATTGGTTGGATATGGCTATTTGCATTGAAGGAACCAATAAAACCTTTGGAGTTCATGCGGCGGGAGTGGTCATTTCCTCCGAACCTTTGGATCAAATTGTGCCTCTGCAAAAGAATAATGATGGAGCCGTGATTACCCAATATTTTATGGAGGATTTGGAGTCTCTCGGCCTATTAAAAATGGACTTTTTAGGCTTAAAAAACCTAACTACTTTACAAAGAGCAACGGAACTCATTAAACAGAATCAAGGGATTGAGTTAGATCTAGATCAACTTCCCCTCGACGAACGGAAAGCATTACAAATTATTGCCAAAGGAACTGCTAAAAAGCTACCGGAAGACATCAGGAAAACTCACAAACTATTAGAAGATGGCGATCTGGAAGGAATATTTCAGCTAGAATCCCAGGGCATGAAACAAATTGTTAAGGACTTAAAACCTTCGGGAATTGAGGACATTTCTTCTATTTTAGCTCTCTATCGACCCGGCCCTTTAGATGCGGGTTTAATTCCCATTTTTATTGATCGTAAGCACGGACGAGAAGCCATTTCCTATGAACATCCTTTATTAGAAACCATTTTGAATGAAACCTATGGAGTGCTAGTGTACCAAGAGCAAATCATGAAGATGGCTCAAGATCTAGCTAATTATTCTTTAGGAGAAGCTGATCTATTACGTCGGGCAATGGGGAAAAAGAAAGCTTCCGAAATGCAAAAACATCGTGAAGTTTTTATCGATGGCTCTGCTAAAAATGGTGTGGAAAAACGCATTGCTGAACATCTTTTCGATCAGATGGTTAATTTTGCGGAATACTGCTTAAGTGAAGATAGTCTTGTTCTTACCGTAGAATATGGCCCTATGTCTATTGGTAAAATTGTTAAAGAGCAAATTCAATGCACCGTTTATAGTGTGGATGCTAATGGTTTTGTTTATACCCAGGCGATCGCCCAATGGCATAATCGTGGACAACAGGAAGTTTTTGAATATGAATTAGAGGACGGTTCAGTAATTCGAGCTACGGCGGATCACCAGTTTATGACAACCGATGGTCAAATGGTCGCCTTGGATGAGATCTTCACAAAGGGACTAGAACTGCAATTAATTTTAGAATAAATCTAGGCAACCTCCACTGAAGTAATGCGACGTAAATCGAGAATATCACTCATATTTTTGATCTTGGCAATAATATTTTCTAATTGCTGATGATCTCGAATATCAATCTGCAAACTAATCATGGCGGGTTTGCCATGGCCCGTTTTAACCCCAGCATTACGGACATTAATATTGCAATCCGTTAAGCGTAAGAGGATATCTTTTAAGACACCGACCCGATCAATAGCTTCAATCAGAATATCCACCGGATAAGTATGACCATTATTGCCATTTTGGGGATTCCATTTCACCGGAATTAACCGTTCCCCGGTCACACTATCTAAATTTGGACAACCTTGACGATGAATGGCAATTCCCTTGGCTCCTCGTCCCACGACTCCAATGATTGGTTCCCCTGGCAAGGGATGACAACAACCGGCAATGTGATAGAGCAAACCCTCTACTCCGGCGATCGGAGATTTGCCTTTGTCTGAAGATGGGGGCGGGTTAGAAACATAGGAAGCAGTTGAAATTGTAATCTCAGGCTGTTGGGTTTTAACTGTTGTTTCCCGCAGTTTATTCACAACCTGATTAAGCGTCACTTCTCCATACCCCATACCGGCTAAGAGATCTTCGACACTCTGATAATTACAGCGTTCAGCTACGGCTTGCATGGGAGGTGATTTGAGCAAGGATTCCAGTCCACTTTTTCCTAACTCTTTTTCCAGTAATTCCCGACCGCGTAAAATATTTTCATCCCGCCGCGATCGCTTAAACCATTGCCGAATTCGATGCCGTGCGCTAGGTGTCACCACAAAATTGAGCCAATCTAAACTAGGATGGGCATTCTTTTGGGTCACAATTTCGACAATATCACCATTTCTTAACTTCGTTCCCACCCCACTCCATTGACCATTAATACGAACGCCCTTCATATGATGTCCGACTTCCGTATGGATGCGATAGGCAAAATCGACAGGAGTAGAATCCCTGGCTAGGGAAATAACATCGCCATTGGGCGTAAAAACATAGACATCATCATCAAATAAATTTTCCTTAAGGTGATCGACGTATTCCTGAGCATCCTTAAGATCACTTTGCCAATCTAGTAGTTGCCGTAACCAAGTAAATTTCTCGTCGGAAGAGGTTAACTGAGTGTGATTAGAGTGCCCCGTTTCCTTATATTTCCAGTGAGCGGCAATCCCATATTCAGCAATATGGTGCATTTCAAGGGTGCGAATCTGCACTTCTAAGGGCCGACCATTTAAGCCAACAACCGTTGTGTGTAGAGACTGGTAACGGTTTGGTTTCGGTAAGCCAATGTAATCTTTGAAACGTCCTGGAATCGGTTTAAAAGCATCGTGGACGATCGCTAAAGCCCGATAACATTCATCTTTATTCTCAACAATAATGCGGAGAGCGGCAATATCAAAAATTTCTTCAAATTCTTTCTTTTGGGACACCATTTTATAGTAGATGCCATAAAGATGTTTGGGTCTAGCTTGTAATTCTACGAGCTTCACACCGATTTCTAGCAATCGTTTACGCAGGGTATTTTTAGCTAACTCCAGTCGAGATTCGCGATCGCCCCTTTTCTCGGCTACTAGGGATTGAATCTCACGATAGGAATCCGGTTCAATATATTTAAAAGACAGATCTTCCAATTCCCACTTAAACCGCCAAATGCCTAAACGGTTAGCCAAGGGCGCGAAAATTTCCCTGGTTTCCCTGGCAATGCGAGCTTGTTTTTCCTCGTTCAAAGCCTCCAAGGTTCGCATATTATGCAGGCGATCGGCTAGCTTAACCACAATAACCCGAATATCCTGGGCCATCGCCAAAAACATACGGCGGAAATTCTCAGCCTGATGTTCTGTTTTACTCGAAAAATTAAACTTAGATAACTTCGTTACCCCCTCAACTAATTGCGCCACTTCTGTACCAAATAAGCCAGCAATACCCTCCACTGTAATGTCCGTATCTTCCACCACATCATGCAGAAATCCCGCCGCAATCATGGACTCATCTCCACCCAAGTCCCGTAGTAAGCCAGCCACTGCCACCGGATGGGCAATATAGGGTTCTCCCGATTTGCGATATTGACCTTCATGAAGTTGGTACGCAAATTTAAAGGCCTGACAAATCAAACAATCACTCTCGACTGATTGGGACATATCCACGCGATCTAGACAATCCTGAAGCCATTGGGGCAAATCGATGAGCAGAGGTGATGAACTTGTCACCGCAATAGGAGCAGAGGATTTAGGCGGTGTGGTTAAAGTGGCAAGGGCGTTCATAGGTCTTAACGAAGGGGGATAATGGCAGAGATAGGCAGTCAGATAAAACCGCAACGAACGAAGAGCCAGACAGGCATCCCTGATAAGTTCAATTGGAAAACTATCTTTACCCTATATAGCTTTATTGTTTATTAGCATAGGGAAAGGGAAAGGTTCGGAAAATGATACTTTATCTTAAGACTTTTTTTAAAAACAGCCTTTCTGATGGGAGAAATCTCCAGGCTTGGTTCGGAGTAAATTACTTTCACTCTAACATGATTTACTGAAAAATGTTACCTACAACACATTTATCTGTTTACTATCAGTTTGCAGCCAGGGTTGATAACTTGAGCGTTTTATGGAGGGCAGAAAATCCTGTCCCTGAGGCGATCGCGGCCCAATTTGAAGAACTAGAGTCTTATTTTTTGCAAGAGATATTGACCCTAACGGATGATACCTTAGAACCGAAGATGGCTCATCAATGGCGAGTTATGCAAACCGAGATCCACCGGCTGTTACGGTTAATGAGGACAGATCTACTCTTCTGGCAAATGACCATGAAATCGGGTAAAACGCCTAAGCAAACTCAACGTCTTCATAACTACTTGCAGAAATTACAAGCATTCTGTCAGATGGCGACCCACGATTGATTAATCCTAATATTGTCCAACCAATTATTATATTGTTGCCTGTATGGTCATTGAATAGTTGAAATTTCAGGTTCTGGTGTTTTGGACATCTCCATAATATTTTAAAAAGCACAAAATTAATGTATAATTCTAGAAAATGGAAAACTAACAATGGAAAATTTTACCAGTAGAAAATAGGAGCCTAAAAGCACCCGTCAGTTATGCGGGGGAGTGTCAAATTAACTTACATCAATAAACATCCAGAGGAAACAAAGCGATTGTTAGGTATTGACTATAATCACTTACCACTATTGATGGAGCAGGGCAAAGTTTTGTATTAAAGAAAATAGGAAGAAATAGAAAAAAATTTTTTTAGACTAAATCGAGCGGCTGGTGGCAATAATCCTAAGCTTTTAATCGAAATGCAAATAATCTTAATGCTAGTTTATCTAAGGCATAATATCAGTTTTCAATTATTGGATTTAATGTTTCAAGTTAGTGAATCAACCACAAATAGTACTTTTTGTATTGACAACAATTCAGTAATTCTAAATTTAGGGTTTCATGACATAAAAAGCCTTATAACAAGAGGGTTGTACAATTCTTAACAATTACACTGATCGCTGAAACGACGCAAAATCGTTCTGAATTTATTTTTGCTGTTCTAATATGGAATAACTGATACATTTATGCGACAGAAAGCGGTATATTACCGCATTTTGCAACAATAGCATCACCCTCGTTACTGAGAGTGAAGGTCGTACCCGACAAAGCCTTGAGCATAATACCCAAAGCACCATTCCAATCGCGTGGAATAACGTGGTCACAAACGGGACATCGAAAAACCTTAGAACCACCTAGTTTTGTGTGGATATGTCCGCATTTCGTACAAGTTTTGCTGGTAAATTCTTCTGTCACGTCAAACACCTGACAGCCACTTAACTCAGCTTTATTTTTAAGGACTTGTTTGAACCGATAATGCGCCCAGGTCAACATTTGTCGGGCAGTTTTACTTCTGATTTTTCGCTTGGAACGATTGGTCATTTCTGACGTTTCAAACTTTGGCAGCAAGATAGCTGGATATTTTTTTGTTAAGTAACTTGCTGTTTTTTTATGGCAGTCATCAATTAAGTCACGAATCTTGCCCCGTAATCGAGACGCTGCCTTTCTCATCTTTTGTCGTTCTTTAGCAACTTTTGATAGGCTAATTCGACTCATTAGAGCATCAAGATATTTGCATAGCCTGTTGATTCGTCCCATGTCTGATGAGCCTACTTCTAGGAAGTTTTGTCCATCAAATCCTGTCAGAAAAGTTCTTACTCCTAAGTCAAGAGCAATAATGCGATTTTCTTGTTGTGCTACGGGTATCACCTCTTCTAGGAAAACACAGAACCATTCTCCTGACTTGTCTTTGATTAGTTGAGTTGCATAAAGACTGACGTTAGGAATTTCTTCTGAAGAAACAAAACTAAGTCCCTTTGTTAGAGATGGATATCATGTCCCTTTACTGAAATTGCAGTTGTTAAACTTGATTGTTTGTCTAGGAGCTTTACAACTTCTATACTTAGGGCTTGCTGAAAAAGTCAAAAAACGAAAGAAATGTGGGTTAGGGAAGTATGGACTGAAAAAGCATAGATAACTTATCCTTATGGAAACAAATCAAAATACAGATTTTGTTTAATCTATTGTTCCTTTCTGTCTAAAAAGGTCAACACAAATCACTCCTCACAAAAGAGAGGAAAATTAACACCATTTTTCACAAGAAAAACGACTCTACAACTTTTTACTTTTTGTCTTCTGAAGTAGAGTAGAAAGATTCATTACCAAAAAGTTCATCGCAATTACCGTTTCCGAGGTCTCAGGTAGTTTGGCCATCACTCGACCAAGACTAAATTTCCTCTTTCCCTGTCCGAATTTACCCTCAATGGCATTACGCACTCTTTCATCTGAGCGTGCCTCTTTCTTTTTTTCTTTGCTCACCTCTTTCGGCGGTCTTCCCAATCGGGGACCACTCATTCTTATATCCCTTTCTTTACAATAAGCTCGATTCGCTTTTGTTCGATAGATTTTATCCACATGAACCGATTCCGGATAACATCCTGTTTCCCTTTTATATTCTTCTATTCGCGCTTGTAAATCTCCCGATTCGTTGTAATTATCCCAACTTAATTTGTCTAAGAAGACAAAGCCATTCACATTACTTGCCGATATTTTAGCTCCAAACTCTACTGCTTTTCCCGCTTTTCCACGCACTATTGGACGCACGTGAGGTTGGCTTACACTCACAATTCTGTTTTCTACTTTATTTGTCTTTTTTTCATACATTTCTAACTGTTGCTCATACACTTTTCCTATCGTTACAAGCTCTTCTTGCTCTTTTTTCGTTAGTTTTTCTAACTTTGCTCCCTCTTCTATCATTTTTTCTATATCAGACAAGTTTCTTTTTATATATCCTAGTTGTTTTTTTGTTCCTTTTCTTCTTTCTTTTTTTGACACACGACGTTTTTTTGCTATGGCTAAGTACTCTTTTCTTGCCACTTCCCTATAAGTCCTCGGCTTTTCTTTCCTTTTCTCTTTTATTTCTTCATACAGCTTATCTATTATTTTTTCTGTTTTTTCTCTGGCATCATTCAATATTCCTATATCCGTTGGATATTTTATATCTGCTGGTGTACAAGTCGCATCTAACAATAACTTTCCTTCATTTTCTTTTTTTTCTGACGCTACACCCGTCGCTTTTTTTTCTATTTCTTTATTAATTTTATTTATTAATTCCATTCCTATTTTTTTACGAAAATGAACCATCATTGACGCATTAAATGCTTCTTTGCTACTATAGCTTTCCATTCCTATAAAGTACTGTAAATAAGGGTTCTCTTTTATTTGTTCTACTGTTTCTCTGTCACTTTTTCCTGAAATTTCTTTGATAATTAATGCTCCTAATGCCATTCTAAATGATTTGGCTGGGGCTCCTTTTTTTTCTGTGAAGTTTTTTGCATATTCTTCCTCATATTCTTCCCAGGGAATCATTTTTGACATTTCTATCCAACGATTTTCTTCGTCTAACTGCCCGCCGAACAGATTTTTCAAGTTTTCTGGTGTTTCAATTGAGTACTGTTGCTTTCGGTACATCTGCTTTCTCTCTTCTTAATGCAATGGTTTTGAGGCATTCTACCCTATTTTCGTGCATTCTAGCGGTTCTTAATTCGCCTACTATTTTTCTCCGTAAAGGTTTCAGCTTTTTTCAGCAAGCCCTACTTACAATCCCTACTGGCAGTATAGGCTTGGTGAGCATCAAAAATAGCATTCTGCCTGATATGGCAAGGGGTGTCTTTTACCCATTCAGGAAGATTGGATTGCATAATAATATTTCTTAACTTGCCCTTGCCAATCCTGCCATTTTTCTTTTGGTAGTCAATAGCTTGATCAGGGTAATCGCATATTAGTAGAGTGGAATCAAAAAAGAAATCTAGCTTAAAAATAGACTATATCAAAAACTAAAAAGAGAAGAAAATCAACTTAAACTCTAAAAGATTAAGTAGGGCTTGCTGAATAAGGATGAAATCCTTGCTAGACAATACTTTCAGGCATTTTACAAACGATCAGATGCAAGTTTATGGCATTTGGAGGCTCAAAATCCATGCACTTTGCTGGAAAAATGTGAGGTAAAACTGGAAACTGAGCTCTGAAGTCACCATTTTTCGCGCCCTGTGGCATCTAGGTTCGATTTGCAGACTTATTCAGCAAGCCCTAAGTAATTTCGCTAATTCATAATTGTTGGTGTCAATATTTTGCCAATCCTCCTATTTGGGGCTTGCTGAATAAGGATAAAATCCTTGCTAGACAATACTTTCAGGCATTTTACAAACGATCAGATGCAAGTTTATGGCATTTGGAGGCTCAAAATCCATGCACTTTGCTGGAAAAATGTGAGGTAAAACTGGAAACTGAGCTCTGAAGTCACCATTTTTCGCGCCCTGTGGCATCTAGGTTCGTTTTGTGGACTTTTTCAGCAAGCCCTATTTGAAGCTAAATATACTCATGAATATCACTCCCGTGAACTAGCTGCTAAAACCTGTAGAAGAAAATTGTTGTCCATCGCCGCCAAATAACGCTTCATCTTCAAGCTTTTTTGAGATGGCTCATGTTTAAGCAAATTAATACTTAAACGACGGAGCAAGCCCAAATTATCAGCCGCATTACCTTGACGCACTCGACTCGCATCCTCATTAAAAGTGACATCTAAAACCCAATGCAGACTATTTTCAATACTCCAGTGAGAACGAATCACATGGCTATGACGTTCGGCATCCGTAGGAAGACTGCTAATATAATAGCGAAACGTCTCTGTTGTTTTATGACCGAATTGAGTTTTACTTTTAACCATCACAACAGTTGCTAAACCGACCCACTGATTTTGGCGATGCAATGCGGAAAGCTGATTGATTGACACTGTCCAGACTTGACGAGTTTCTAAACGGTAATGTCCTTTTTCTGTCTTCTCATGATAACTGTATTCAATTCCTTGCCAGTTCTGAGCGACCGCTTGTTTAAACCAATCCCTAACTTGTTTATTAAGTTTGCCCTGATTTCCTTTGAGAGCCAATACATAGTCACCTTCACCTTGCTTTATTTGTTTTGCGATTTCTGTCTGCGTTCCCATTGCATCTAGGGTTACTACTGCCCCCTTGATGTTAAGTAACTTCAGTAACAAGGGGACTGCTTTTATTTCATTAGATTTACTATCTACTTTCTTTTGCGCTAACATCAGTCCCCGCTCACTACTCCACGCACTTATGCTGTGTAACGCATTTAGTCCTTTTTCCCTATCATAAGAACCTCTTTTCGTTTTTCCATCTATCTGTATCAGCTCTATGTCCATTTTCTCCGTTAGACTGCTTATCCAGCTCAGAAAACTTTTTTCTAGTTCTTCTGTTTCCAACATTCCAAATACTCTTCCAAAGGTATCGTGAGAGGGAATTCCCTTTGGTAACTCTAGAAACATTTCTAGCCATTCTCGTTTGGCTTTGCCATAGGCTTCAATTGCTACGAAGCCATCTGCCCCTGACAATACTGCCAATATTCCTATGGTGACAATTGCTGTTAAGTTATGGTCTTGCCTTCTCCCTGTTCTCGGTTCTTTTAGGCACTGAAAATGTTTCAGTATGCTTCTTTTGATAATTTTGACTTCTTTTTCTTGTTGTGGGGTTAGAACTCTTGCGCCGAAGCCTTTTGCCATCTTTGACCTCACTCACTTACTTTTTTTAAATAATAGCCTTTTCTTCTCTTAGATGACTGCTTCTTTTTTACACTATATTTCTCTCTTTTTGTCTGTATTTTTTGTAACAAATAAGATGCGATTACCCTGATAGCTTGATTAAAGCAATAACGACAAGCCGCCATCCATTTATTCCACTGTTTCTTCAACTCCAGACTGGGATAAACTTTTATCTTTCTTGATCTGAGTTTTATACTTTCCGAGTCCGTATAATCGGCTTGAGAAACAATCGAGAATGGCGAGGATGTCTTCAACCATCTCGGCTTCAGGAGAGAGATTTGTCTCATTGAGAACCACGATTGAGCATCCAAACTTTCGGCAGAACCAGTCAAGCCAATCAAATCCAAATCGGGCAAGCCTATCTTGGTGAGCGACCACAATTGTTGCGACATCTCCAGACATGACTCGTTCCAATAAGGTTGTAAGTTTTTGCCTTTTGAAGTTGAGTCCTCCACCGATTTCGCTAACGACTTCCGCTTGCGGGTACTTTTCTTGGAGGACGGCGACTTGTCTTGAGAGGTCTTCGGATTGTCCCCTACTGCTGACACGAGCGTAAATAACGGTAACTCTAGTTGGCTCAACATATTTTCCTGTATAGGATTCAATGTCGTATCGCCTTTGTCCTGACGGGGTTTTAATTGCTTGGATTTTCCCTTCCTGCTCCCATTTAACCAGGGTTCGGACGTGGACTCCGAGCATTCCTGCTGCGGTTTTGGGTTTAACATATTTTGCGATAATAAATCCCTCAATTCGACGCTTCCATTCTAGCGCATAGTAGCGCATTCTGTCGGTATTCGTGGATTAAATCTTGCTCTTTTTATTCACTCGTATTTCCTCTGCTTCTCACCCTAGTCGGCGAGGTGTAGGACGGCTGCTGGATTAGTTGTATGGCATAGAGACTAATGATGCCGGTTAACCCCAGTATTCCCCCAGCGATCGCGGCGATCATTTCCCTGCCTAAAATTGCCATTAAGGAACCCGTAATTAATGCCACCACCGCTAAACTAAACCCTAAAATCTGCCCTAAACGGCGATCGCCAGCTTGTTTTTGTTGAATTAAGGATTCATTGGTCAGCATTTTCAGCCGCAATTCATATTTTTGAGTCTGTTCCTTTTCCACGAGTGCCAAAATCTGGAGCGCGATCGGTTCAGGATATTGCCGGAGTAAGGACAGAGAAGTCAGAGGCTCGGAGCAACCTAAGGATTCTGTGAGATCAGCCAACCAGGGATTGGTGATCGCTTGCGACTCCAAAGAGACATTCACTTGCTCTGACTGTTGAGGTGATAGATCCGCAGAAGATATTTCGCGGGTGCGACCTTTAGTTGATAAAAGCTGTTGTAATCAGGGTTCTACAGGGAACCCATATTGATCAAGTTTTGCCCAAAATTGACTCCATCGTTCCTTGGTCAATACCAAAGCTCGTAGGCTCAAAATAATTCCTGCTCCTTTTTCCTTCCATCGCATCCCTGAACAACATAATCGTTGTTTGACCAACGTCTTACAAGCTGCTTCCGTAACACCTGAACCAATCGGATACTTTTTCTCTATGTATTCAGCATAATCCATTTGATGCTGATGATTCTCGTAATAAGTAATCGCCGCTTGTAGTTTCTCGGTAAGATTCTTAGAATGACTTTTTTCTTCTTTGACTTCTTTCATCAGATTTAGCAGTTCTCCTGCTTTTCCTTTTTCATGCTTGAGTTCTCGACAATTTTCAGTCAACCATTCTTTTTGTTTTGACACGGTATTCGGATGCAACGCTTCTGCCAAGGCACCTAAGTAACCAGAGGCATGATAGAAATCTAATATCTGTTCTTCCGTTTGCTTTTCTAAAAACTTCCAATTTGATTCTGCCCCGTCTGCTATCCCGACCAATGTTGCCTCTGGATAACGGTTTTTCGCTCGCTCAATTTCTCTTTCTAATCTTTCTAGAAAACTCTTTTTTCCATACTCTGGTGCCGCACCTAGATAGATTGTATGTTGACGTTCGCCTTCACTATCGTATAGGGAAACGGTTCCCACCATTGCTTCACGGTAGCCATCCTCACACATCAGCATACAGGTTCCATCTAATCCTATTCCCACTGTTGCAATTTGGCTATCCTCCTTGGGCGGGGCATAACTCCACGCTTCTTCTTTTGCCTGTACCACACTTCCTACTGCTTCACTCAATCTTTGGATATAGGATAGCGCTACTTTTCTACCATGATTTTCTAATAAATCATTTTTCACCTCTTTGCCTGCCATCCCTGACATTTTTGAGGATACCTGTTTTGCCAATAATGGCGTTGATGTTATGATTATCCTTGCTTCTCTTTCTAAGGGGCAATACGTTTTTCCTCAAAGGTGAACGCTGATATACATGACGATTCACTATAACCTCACCATAAGGTGTTTGATATTCTTTCGGTTGCTCTCCCTTACTCTTCCAGATTTCTTCACCGATTTTTAAGGGTGAACCATCTGTATCTAAATATTTCAAGGCTTCTTTGCTGGCGATGCAACCTACTTCGTTTAAGCCTTTTTGAATATTTATTTCTGTATCCAACATTGAACGACTGAGTTCTAATGTTAGTTCTATTTTTATCTTTGAACCCTCTACATTAATTAGTTTTGCTGTCATCATTGTTTCCTCTTTGTCACTTTTCATCCCATGTTAACACTTTTCTTTTCCTTCATCAACTAAAGGTCACACCCATATTTCGCTCATAGTTGAGTCGTTTTTGCAAAATAGGTTTGAGGATCTGCTCGTTTGAGCAAGGCCAGGGATAAAGTCAACCAAATATAACCGACAGCATAGCCCGCAAAAATATCACTACCCCAATGAACACGGCAATACATACTGCTCAGACCAATCAATCCGACCCAACCGGTTGCGCCTAGATAAATATAAAAACGGTGTTGAGGAAAATGGGTTGCCAACAAAAAAGCCATATAAAAATAAAAAACCACACTACCCGCCGCATGGCCACTGGGAAAACTTTTACCATCCACATCCACTAAACTAGACAAATCACTCGAAAAAGAACCTGGACGAATGCGATTAAATAAGGGTTTTAGGACTCGGTCAATGATTAACAGTATTCCCAAGGTAGCAAAGGCTAAAAATTTTGCTTCTTCCCAATAGCGTTTCCAGAGCAATAATCCCAGGGAACCTAGCACAAAAAATAAGGTGACATGGACTCCAGTGATCATATAAATCAGTCGCAAGATCTGACCAACAAAGCCCGGAATGAACTGATGCAATTTTTCTAAAAGAGCGACATCTAGGGCAATTTCTTGATTGGAAGCAAACAATGGCCCCACTGTGGCAAGTAAGACAATAATAATCAGAGAAATAATCAGTGGAACGATACCGATCGCCTGAAGCCAGGGCACACTTTCTACGGGCTTTGGGGATGGTGTTTTAAAGGGAATCTTCAAGGTCATTAACGGTCTGAGCTTACCGATCTGCAAATCTGAGCAATTCTAACATAAGGGCTAGACCACCAGAGGAGAGGAGATCTAGCACTGTCTAGTTAAATATCGCCGCGAATTTCTTCTACAACGCCATCCCTGAGTACAACTTCTACATTCAGTTTTTGTACGAGGTTATCCCCTATTTCAATGCGGAAAAAGCTTTCCATTTGCGCTTGGGCCACTTCCTGATCTAAATCAAGGAACTGTACTTGCTGCATTTGTTGAAGCATTTGATTTTTCTGCTCCAACATTTCACTTTTTTGCTGATTGACCTGGATTTGGATATTGTCAATTTGCTGAAGTACCTGGGGCTGTAAGGGCGTAATACTCTGTTTCTGAATTTCGGCGATCGCCCGTTGACCCTGTAGCTCAAGTTGTTGAATCTGGCCATCAAGCTGACTAATTTGGGCTTGGAGTTGTTGCTGCATCTCTTCTTTCCAGCGAGGTGTCACAATCACCTTAACCGTCACTGGGCGTTTTAGAAGCAGACTGGTTTTTGCGTCATCCATAAAGGCAATTTCCGTAGTAAAAATCAAGCGTTAAAAATGGCGAGTCCAGGGATTTTAAGCAAATAATCAGGACTTAGCAAACATCCCATCAATAATACCGCGATAATGTTCGGTCACGACAGGACGTTTAATTTTTAGGGTTTGGGTCATCATGCCATTATTTTGGGAAAAGGGTTCCAAGATGAGGCTAAAAACCTTAATTTGATCATCGGGACGATAGCCAGGGCGGTTTTTAACTTCTCGATTTAACTCCTGTCGGAAAAGCCCTAGTATCGTCTTGTCATAGAGATCGGTTTGGGAGAGTTGCGCTAGAGCCGTATCTTCGGGCGGCAAAGTAAGACCCAGGGATTGACTCCGAATCCATTGATTCAAGGCATCCAAATTCGGCACAATTAAAGCCCCTAAAGATTTTTGATCCTGCCCCACTAACATAATCTGATCAATGTAGGGACTGCGAATACAAGCATCCTCAATGGGTTGGGGTTCAATGTTTTCGCCATTACTCAATACAATAGTATCTTTTTCCCGTCCCGTTAGCACCAGATCATTCGCCTGGGTTACCCAACCCAGATCGCCACTATCAAACCAGCCGTCTGAATCGATCACTTTGGCGGTAGCTTCCGGCTTATTATAGTACCCTTGCATGATTTGAGGGCCACGAATCAAAACCAGACCTTTTGCTTCCGGCGGTAAGGGTTGACGGGTTTCCGGATCCACAATGCGAATTTCCGTGTAGGGGATGGGTTTGCCGGAAGAATAACGAAGATTCCGTTCAGGAGTACGAGCATTGGTGACCGGGGACGTTTCTGTTAATCCGTAACCCACTAGCAGAGGAATACCAACAATTTCATAGAAATCATCCAAATGTTTGGCTAAGGAACCGCCACCGCTCACGAGAGTCTTGAGATTGCCCCCCGTTCCCTCGCGCACTTTTTGATAAATTAGGCGATCGCCGAGTTGATGGAGAGGAGAGAGTAAGAGACACTGAAGGCGGGCAAAAAAACGGTAGAAGCCAGAAACATGGAGATGATCGAGACTAAGATTCTCGGCAATGCGTTTCATCAACATATAGCGTCCAGAAACCTTAAAGAAAGAGTGAATCAGTTCCTGTTCCTTCTCAGATTGATCTCGAAATTGTTTTTGAATACCTTCGTAGAGAGATTCCCACAGTCGCGGTACACCCACCATGTGATCCGGTTTAAATTTCTTTAAATCAGCCTTAAACGTCCGAATACTGGTGTAAATCAAGGTACAACCCTGGGATAGGAGAAAATATTCTCCACTACGCTCATAGGAATGCCAGGAGGGAAGAATACTTAAGGCGCGATCGCCGGGTTGAGGATGGAGAATCGCTTTTAACTCCTTAACCTGGTGTAACAAATTACCATGAGAGAGCATTACCCCTTTGGGTTGGCCAGTGGTTCCAGAGGTATAAATTAAGGTGGCTAAAGTCTGTTCATTTTGATCAACGGGTTTTAGTTCTTGATCATTGCTAAGAGCCAGCACCTGAGAAAAATTGAGTTGTTTGATCGGAAAATCCGGGTCAGGGGTTTCGTCCGAAAGTAAAATGACAAAATCTAAGGCCAGATCCGTTAAGCCAGTCCTGAGTTTGTCCAAGGTTTTGCGATCTTCAACGATTAGGCTACGACTTTGACTGTCAGCCAGAATATAAAGCAATTCTTCTCGATCTGCCTGGGAAGAACGCACCACATTGGTTGCTCCCGACAGCATACTTCCCTGATCGGCAATAAACCAACGGGGACTATTATCGGCAAAAATCGCCACCTTATCCTGGGGTTGAACCCCTAATTGCTGTAAGCCAATGGCAAATTGTTCTAGTTTTTGATAGAGTTCCCCATAAGTCAAACTCACGGGTGGTTTACTGTGAGGGTCTTGGAGAGCCAAGATTCCAGAGAATGTTGCTGCGGCAATACGCCAAACTTCCGGCAAAGATTTAACAGAACGATAGTCAACCAGGGCAGCCATGATTCTTATGGTGTTCTCAAAGATACTACTGAATAGGATAATTCATTCGATGGGGGAGATGGGGAGATGGGGAGATGGGGAGAGAGGGTTGGTTAATAAACGGTATGCCACTATTAACATTAAGTAACATCAAGGTTACGGCTTAAAATTTTTAACCTGATTTAAACCAATCCAACCGCATGGAATCCAAACCCCGCAAATTGAGAGATACGACTATTACCCTTGCTCATGGTAGTGGTGGCAAGGCCATGAAGGATTTAATCGAGCAGATTTTTCTGGCCCATTTTGATAATCCCCTTTTAGCTCTCCTTGAAGATCAGGCCCGCTTTGATCTGGCTAGTTTAACTGCTTTGGGCGATCGCCTGGCTTTGACAACGGACTCCTATGTGGTAGATCCTCTCTTTTTTCCTGGGAGTGATATTGGGGCCTTGGCGATTAACGGCACGGTCAATGATTTGGCGGTCAGTGGAGCCATTCCGCTTTATTTAACCTGTAGCGTTATTCTCGAAGAGGGACTGCCCATTGCGACCCTAAAACAGGTGGTGGCCAGTATGAAACAGGCGGCGATCGCGGCAGGCGTGCAGATTGTCACTGGAGATACAAAGGTCTTACCCAGGGGATCGGTGGATAAAATTTTTATTAATACCACTGGAGTCGGTGTGATTCGGACGGGAGTATCACCAGCAGCCCAAAGTATTCAACCAGGGGATGTGATTTTGGTAAACGGTTTTTTGGGTAATCATGGGGCCGCCATTATGGTAGCGAGGGAAGATTTGGCGTTAACGACCACCATTGAGAGTGATTGTCAGCCCTTAAATAGTCTAGTGGAGGCGATTTTAGCGGTTTGTCCTCAAGTACGGGCTATGCGAGATGCCACTCGTGGCGGTTTAGCAACGGTCTTAAATGAGTTTGCCCAGAGTGCAGGGGTTGGTATTCGTCTAGAGGAATCGGCCTTGCCTATTCAGCCAGAAGTGGAAGGGTTATGTGAACTACTAGGGCTTGATCCGCTTTATTTGGCCAATGAAGGAAAATTAGTGGTGGTCGTGCCGCGATCGCATTCTGAGACAGTATTAGCGGCCATGCAGGCCCATCCGATGGGCAAGGAAAGTCAAATTATTGGCGAGGCGATCGCTGAACCGCCAGGGTTTGTTTTCCTGAAAACTGCCTTTGGAACGGAAAGAATTCTTGATCTGTTAGTAAGCGATCCCTTACCCAGAATTTGTTAAATCGCCATTAAAGCTAAGAAAGATTAAAAAGTTATTTTGAGCAAATTGATGGAAAATTTAAAATGCACGAATTAGGGATTACCCAAAGTATTATTGATATTGCCCTTCAGTATGCCCAGGGTCAATCCGTCAGCCATGTCACCCTAGAAATTGGTCAACTCACTGCCATTGATCCCCGTTCTATTGAATTTTGTTTTGATGCTTGTTGTCGAGGCACTTTATTAGAAGGGGCAGTTTTAGAAATTTTAGAAAGGCCTGGATTAGCCCGTTGTCGTCAATGTGGGGCAGAAGTGGCCCTTGAACAACCCTTTGGTGTTTGCATCTGTGGTAGTCTCAACCTCGAAATTATCCAAGGTATGGAATTACAACTTAAGGAACTAGAAACCATCGATGATTGAAAAAGACAAACTTCCTGGGCTGTTCAGGATGGGATAAGATCGGAAGTTACCATTTTTCTAACAATTGCGCGATTCTTTTTGATTTTAAATTTGAGTTGAACCCTGTATGACCTTCTCGCCCGATCCAGTTTCTCCCCCTACCGTAGAAGTTGCCACGAGCAAGGCTCCCCATCGAGATTATCGTCCTTTGGATCGCAGTAAATTAACCCCCATGTTTCAGCACTATACGGAGGTGAAGGAACAGTATCCAGGGGCGTTATTACTCTATCGAGTTGGAGACTTTTTCGAGTGTTTTTTTCAGGATTCGGTCATCATTGCCAGGGAATTAGAACTCATTTTAACTAGCAAAGATGGCGGGAAAGAAATCGGTCGAGTTTCTATGACCGGCGTGCCTCACCATGCTCTAGAACGCTACAGTCGGCAATTGGTAGAAAAGGGCTATGCGGTGGCCATCTGTGATCAGGTGGAAGATGCGGCAGATGCGGCGGCGGAAAAGCGCATGGTAGAGCGACAGGTGACAAAATTACTCACGCCTGGGACGTTAACCGATGATAGTATGCTGCCAGCCAGACGGAATAATTTTTTGGCCGCGATCGCCTTATCAGGAGAACATTGGGGATTAGCCCATGCCGATATTTCAACGGGGGAATTTTTTACCACCCAATCCACGAATTTAGAAGCTCTAGGTTTAGAACTATTACGATTGCAACCGTCGGAAGTTTTAGTGCCAACCAACGCGCCGGATGTGAGAAATATTTTACGACCAGGGGAAAAATCTGAACATTTGCCCACCTGTTTACCCGAATCTTTTTGCTATTCCTTGCGATCGCAAACTCCCTTCAGTTTAATGGAAGCTAAACAGCGATTATTAGACACATTTCGAGTGCGTTCTTTAGAAGGCATGGGTTGTGATGGTTTACCCTTGGCTATTCGAGCGGCGGGCGGACTGTTGGAATATATTGAAGATACCCAAAAATCAAATTTAGTCCCGATTCAACCTCTAAAAACCTACAGTTTGACTGATTTTCTCATCCTTGATCACCAAACTCGTCGCAATTTAGAAATTAACCAAACAGTACGAGATGGTAGTTTTCATGGTTCCTTACTGTGGGCTTTAGATCGCACCTGTACGGCGATGGGGGGACGGGCCTTGCGGCGTTGGTTATTGCAACCTTTGTTAGATTTTAAAGGTATTCGCGCCAGACAAAAAACCATTCAAGAGTTAATGGATAATCCCCCTCTGCGTCAAGATATTCGGCAATTATTAAAAAGTATTTATGATTTGGAACGGTTAACGGGACGGATTGGGGCGGGCAGTGCCAATGCGCGAGATTTATTGGCTTTAGCGGAATCCTTAGTGCGATTAACAGATTTGTCCTACCTAGCCAGTCAAGGGAATTCTCCCTATCTCAAAGCCTTACATTTAGTACCACCGGCATTAGAAGAACTGGGCCGTTATGCGATCGCCCATTTAGTCGAAAATCCACCGCTTCATCTCAAAGAGGGAGGTGTAATTCGCAGTGGAATTAATGCTGATTTGGACGGAATGCGTCAACGTTTAGAAGAGGATAAACAATGGTTAGCTAATTTAGAAGTGACTGAACGACAACGCACTGGTATTCCTAACTTAAAAGTAGGCTATAACAAAACCTTTGGCTATTATTTAACTTTACCGAGAAGTAAAGCTGAACAAGCCCCTGAAAATTATCTACGGAAACAAACTCTGGTCAATGAAGAACGCTATATTACCCCTGAATTAAAGGAACGAGAAACCCGTATTTTAACGGCGCAGGATGATCTTAATCAATTGGAATATGAAATTTTTACGGAAGTACGCAGTAAGGTGGCGGAAAAGGCCCAGGCGATTCGAGATATTGCTAAAGCGGTGGCAGCCTTGGATGTTTTATCGGGTTTAGCCGAGGTCGCGGTTTATCAAGGTTATTGTTGTCCTGAAATCGTGGAAGGGCGTTTGCTACGTATAGAAGAAGGCCGACATCCGGTGGTAGAACAATCCTTGAGTGCCGGTTTCTTTGTGCCTAATTCAACGGATTTGGGGGATCTTAATGGCCAAAGTCATCCTGATTTAATTATTTTGACGGGGCCTAATGCCAGTGGTAAAAGTTGTTATTTGCGTCAGGTGGGTCTTATTCAATTATTGGCTCAAACCGGCAGTTTTGTACCCGCAAAATCGGCTCAATTAGCAGTCTGCGATCGCATTTTTACGCGGGTCGGTGCGGTGGATGATTTAGCGACAGGTCAATCGACCTTTATGGTAGAAATGAATGAAACTGCTAATATTTTGAATCATGCGACTCCTCGTTCTTTAATTTTATTAGATGAAATTGGACGGGGAACGGCTACTTTTGACGGTTTATCGATCGCCTGGGCGGTGGCTGAATATTTAGCAATGGAAATACAAGCTCGCACTATTTTTGCTACCCACTACCATGAATTAAATGAGTTGGCTTCTATTTTAGATAATGTGGCTAACTATCAAGTAACGGTGAAAGAGTTGCCCAATGAAATTGTCTTTTTACATCAGGTACAACCAGGGGGAGCCGATAAATCCTATGGTATTGAAGCTGGACGTTTAGCGGGTTTACCGAGTTCTGTGATTCGTCGAGCTAAACAGGTGATGGGACAAATTGAAAAGCACAGTAAAATTGCGATGGGTTTAAGGCAGGGTATTCAGAAAAAGAAGGTATCTGTTCCGAGTATAAAGTCAGGGCATCAGGTTGAGCAGTTGGATATTTTTGCGGATTAAAGAAAGGTTAGAAACGCCGCTTATTTTTACTCTACCTGTTGCCGAAAATAGGTTTCTGCCAGGGGAACTTGAAAGGCATAATGTTCATTAGTTTTGATTAAAATTTCTTTGTCTTCAATCAGGGTTTTAATCTGTATTTTGGAAACATTTTCTAAATGACCTGCGCTCATAAATTGGCTTAAAATCTGCCGTTGTTCCTCGGTAATTGTGTTTTTCCACAGTTCACGGAAATAATTGATACCGCGATCGCGTAGCAGTGCAAAGGTCGAGGGCTGGTGACTTCGTGGATTAAGTGCAAACCGATAAATAGTTGGGTTTGATCAAATTGGCTGTTGCAATCTCAGGATAAGTTTTGTAAAGAACGGCGATCGCGCTTTACTCTGTACTGTACAGTTATAGATAATGATGTTAGACTCTATTCCTACTTGGCAGTTAAAGAATTAGGTTAAGATTTCCTCCTGAACTATACCAATCGCCCGAATCCCACATCAGCAATATGGATATTGAACAAAAACTTAGTAATGCTCGAACATTGCTCAATGAATTGGGGAATGCCTTAACGGATTTGGTCAATGTGGCTCCTGATGTATTTGAAGATCAATCGTTAAACGACAAGTTACAGGATTTTCGGCGGGTTTATGACGAGGCGACGGAACGGTTAGCCAATCCAAGTCTCCGTATTGCGATGATTGGGACAACTTCATCGGGTAAGTCCACGATTGTTAATGCTTTGATTGGGCGGCGTATTGCTCCCATTGAGGCGGGAGAGATGAGCGGTGGCGTTTTACGGATTAGACATTCTCAGGATTGTTGTCTGAAAATAGAGGCAACAGACGATGCTGTTTGGGAGACGGGGGAATGGACAGATTTAAGTGATGAGGAAATTTATAATCGCATTCGGGCGGTTATGTACCATTACCATGAGGCACGACGAAAAAAAGACTATCTTGCACCTCAGATTGAGGTAAGCCTGCCAATCTTGCCTGCTTGCGATAAAAGTTTATCGGGTTTACCTGAAGGTTTAAATATTGAGTTTGTAGATTTGCCTGGTTTGAAGTCAGTACAAGATCACAAAAACTTAGAAATTATTCAATCTTTAGTTGGTAAAGCATTTAGTTTAGTTGCGCTTGACTATTTGCAAGTAGATGAAGAGCATAGACAAGTATTACTACAGGAGTTAAATAATGTAGTTAAATATTGGCAAGGTCGCCTTGATTCAACTATTTTTATTTTAAATCGGGTTGACTCTCGTGGCTCTGATGATTTACCTCTTGATATGCGTGTAGAAACCTTACAGCAAGAAATTCAAACGCTTCTATCATTAGCTGAATTACCAGATATTATTCCTTTTAATGCTCGTCTTCTTTACAATGCTCAGTGTTCATGGGGGCATAATTCTTTGGAGAATTCATCAGGGATATTATTGGAATCAAGACGAGAATTTCTCAAGGCACTGGTTAAAGATTCTGCTAGTAAAATTGAGGAACAAGTAACAGGAAAGCGTGATTTAAGAAGATGGTTTGATGAAATCAAGTATGATCTTGATGATAATCTTCACGTTGAAGATGAAAAAGTCAGGATGATTGTCAATTATGCTCTTCAGTGGAGTGGGGGTCAAACTTTATGGGATTGTATTAAAAAGAGAATTGAAGAGTCTTTTGCCGAGTTGGTAATTTTACCTATTTTAGTAAATGTTTTTAACTCTTATGATAGCTTGTCTGATTCAGTTAATTTATTAATTCAAACTAGAAAAATTACTAATCTTGAAGAGATTAAGGAAAAACAAGAGCAGTTAATTAAATTTCGCAATGAATTTCCTGATTTAGCCGAAAAAGTTAATAAAAACTTTGAGCAAGAATTAAAAGACTATATTAAAGATTTGAAGAGTAAAAATCCAACAGAAATTAATCAAGCAATCCAAAAGGCAATCGAAAAAAAACGTAAAGGATTTCAAGAAATTTTCGGCGCAGTTAATGATATTGAAGCGGATTTAAACACTAATATTATTATCCAAGTTAGAGATGCTTTTAAAAATAAAAAAGGTGCTTATGAGTTAGAAGATAAATTACAGGAAGTTATTACTCCTTCTCTTGCTAAAGATGTTGCTAGAGAATATGACCATGTTAGTCGTAGGATCAGTGACTTTACATCAGAAAAAGATGGTTATTTAGTTAAAAAAATTAAGATAGATGACAGTAAAAAAATCAAAGAATTAGAACATGATGAGAAATATGTCAGATTACTTTTTCATACCATAAAAGATGCTTTAACAGCAAGAGCAGAATTCAAATTACAAGCTAAACAAAAAGATTTCATTACTGCTTTAGATTCCTTAATTCAAGATCAAATTACACGCTTAAAATTTTTCATTCCTGAAGAAATTTTAGAATCATTAGATATTGAACAAGCTGTAATGAGTGATGTTAGGAAAAAATTAAATGAAAATTTAACTACGTTGCCAGAAAAGTTTTTTAATTTTTCTGAGGATATTAAGGGAAATACATTAACTCAAAGGGAAAAAACTGGCACAAAAGCTCAAAAAAGAAGTCGGGAAGTCGGTAGCTGTTTAAATAAGCGTACAGAAACTTATACCGAGTATGTTGATCAGCACGATAATATCCAATATAAACAATTACTAATCCCCGACATTGAAACAATGGCTAAACAATGGTCAAGTGGGATTAAAAATAGTGAATATGGCAAAGGTGGTTTATGGGATATTTTATTTGATTGGATCACTAATAAGTTAAATTATGCCAGTAATTTATTTAATGAATCTGTAAATAACATTCTTAATTTAACAGAAAAATGTTTAGATGAACAATTTAAAAAATTAGAGGAACAACAACTAGAATTAGAAAAATTAGCTAAATTTGAATCTTGTCACAGTAAAGCTAATAATATTCGTCAAGAATTAGCTAAAATATTTAATTCAAATTCTATAAATGAAGGAGTTATTGATAATGAACTCTTTTAATGAAATATTAAACGAAATATATGATAAAGTTCAAGAAAAACATTTATATACTAAAGATTTTAATCTTCTTTTAGAATATGCGATAATTTTATGGACAAAAAAAATTGATTTTCAAAAAAATATAAATCCAGAGATATTTAATGATATTAAAATATTCGACTTTGGCTATGAGCTTTATAAAGAATGGAATGCAAAAACAACAAAAGTATTAGAAAAATATACTAAAGGATTTAGTGTTGATGCACCATTCCCCGATGATAAAAGTCCACTTTATCACATAATACAAAAACTTATTAACAAATTACCATTAAGGAGTCAAGAAATGAAAAGCATCAAATTTATTGTTTTTCTTGGTCTTGTTATTACAGCAGTTGGTTATGTAGTTTTTCAACTCAATCAACAAAAAACGGCAACAAGCAATCAGGGATCATTATCAGATGATGATAATCCTTCATATTTTCTTCCTGAACCTAAAACATTAATCTTAGTAGTCAATGCTCTCAAAAAAGATTGCTTAGATAAACTTGAAAGTCAAGGTAATCAAATCCAATCTGAAGATTGCGAAAAACTTTATCGTGCTACTAGCTTTTTATGGATGGGAGATGAACTACATCCAAAATTAAATCGAAATTTAAACAATAGTGGTGCTTTTGTCGTTCAAGAAGGGGCTGAGTCTGAATATGATGTTTATTTGCTTAAAATTGAGTTATCAAAAGCTAATGAAGGCTTTGAACAGAATGCAGATCAAGTGTCGAGAATTGACGCTTTTCGAGAATTAGAAGGTTTATCTGTTCAGATTTCACGTCGGTTAAAAGTTTCTGTCTATGAAAACACAAACATTTACACTCGATAAAAGGAGAAAACCAAATGTTAATTGATGCAAAATTGTTAGTCAATAGCCCCGAAATTATTCAAGGTTTAATCTCTGGGGATATGGTTCGCTATGGTAGCGTTATTCGTTGGGCTAAAGGGGTTGGCCCCCACCCTGGCAGTGTTGTTAAAAATTTAATTGAAACGCCAGGCATTGCAAATCAGTTAATCGGATTACCCCTTTCTCCTATTGGAGGAAGTATTGATGTGATAGGCCACACCATGACTTATCACAAATTGCTAGGGATTGATAAAAAGCTAATCGGTATGAATCAAACCCTTTCCCAGGTAATGAATCTTAGCCAAATTGCCGCAGGCGCAAGCTTTTTAAATTTAGGCGTTAGTATTGTAGGTTTTGCTTATATGGCTTATAAACTTAATCAGATGCAAAAATCTATTACTGTTCTTCAACAAACGGTGGAAAAAGGATTTGATGATGTCAATCGTCGTCTTGATAAAATGTCACAACAACTAGGTTACATTTGCTTAGTTGTACAAGATAGTCGAGCAAAACAGGAAAAATTAGCCCAAGCAATTGCTCACCTTTACCAAAGCAGTTTAATCAGAGAAATATCAGAATTACAAGCCGAACTTCAAAATTTAAACCGTTTTCCTGATGAATCCCCCATAGTAGCTATAAAAACAGCAAGTCGTATTCGTCTATTTTTAAGCCATGAAGCACTAAAAATCACCCCAGAACTAGAAGCAGAATTAATGCTAAACAGTGATATTGCCATTCAAGGTTGGGCAGTTTCTACCATTACCGAAGCTAATTTATTAATGGAAATGGGTCGTTATCAAGACGCGAAATACATTTTAGGGGAAGAAGTCGTTAAATTTAAACAACTCTCCGAAAATTGGTCAAAAGCATTGCTAGATGACGGCCATGATAGTCTTAATACTTCCTATCGTTTCGTTGGCAAACCATTTAATGAGTTTATTTTGCCAGAAAGAGTAGAACGAATTTGTCAAATTTACCCTAAAGATTTTAATCTAAGCTCGGAACAAGTTCGACGCATCAAGAATGAAATTGATGTTGAATTTGATATGTCCTACGCTCCCGAACGCTACAACCAAGCCTGGGTTAACAAACAACTGGCGATCGCCGAATATTTAGACACCCTTAGCGAACTTTTAGCTCGACTAGATACCCTTCAAGATTTTGCCAGTCTTTGTGAAAATCGAGGTGTAAAGAGTAGCAAAGAAATCCTTCCTTCGCAAGATGTTAAGCCAGGACTCTATTTACTCGATGGAGTCACCTGATTTTCACTACAAAAGCTGTGACTTGCTGAATGGGATCAAACCAGATTCATATTCAGTAACACCTCTTTGCCTTTCTGCTTTAGTTTTATATTAGTAATTGGATAGCGAAAGAAATCCCATTTGCAATTATCGCAATTATCTTGAACCTCAAATGTGATATAGCCAGGATTCTTTAGTGACCACCATAAAAATCGTCGAAATTTATGAATTGCATCCAACTTATCTTCTTCCAGTAAACCTTGTCCTAGTTCTATTATATATTGTTTAAATAGTTCATCATCGGTAATGTAATCATTCTCAAGTTGAAGTTTTTTCAAAGTCATCAAGACCGCAACTAGATTTTCCTTATTAATATTGAGAAACTCCATTTTCATATGCTTTTTTTCCATTTTATGTTAGTTTTCATGATTAACGAAAGTGGCTTTACTTTCTTCTGATATTTATTTTTAGCCTATTTTTTTGCTACCCGCACTGAATTCAGTTTTTTTATTTTACCACCCATCTAAAATTAGCACACAACTTTAAAAAAATGCAAACGTACAAGATGTGGATAGCCGTACTTAGTTCTTTGCAACAACTATCCTAAATTCTTAAATATTTTCAGCGATCGCCTATTTCACCCCCAACACGCTCAAAAACTCAGTCACCACATCGGTAGTTTTTTCTTCACACTCTTTAGCGGTGAATCTAACTGTTGGTATTCCCTCACGCAACATTAGGCGATTATCCTACGTTATTCTGGCTTAATGTGTATAATTTATATGGCAGAATAATATGTGCTCTAGCTTCGACTAGGATGATATGAAAAACATAACTCTTGATCCCGCAAAACCCATTGGCGACCTCACCATTGTCAAAGATTTTTTGCCATCTCCAGAACAATTAGTCCCCAAAAAAACAACAGTGCGAGTAACAATGGAATTTACCCAAGAAAGTATTGAATTTTTTAAGCGTGAAGCCAAAAATCACAATGCCTCTTATCAAGCCATGATTCGTAACTTGGTAGATACCTACGCCAAACAACAACAGCAATAAATCTGGAAAGAATTGACTCTCAAAGTGCGATCGCCTATTTAAACCCTAGTAATCCCAAAAACTTCAGTCACCACATCGTTGGTTTTTTCATGACGTTCTTGAGCAATGAATCTAACTGTTGTTATTCCCTCTCTTAACATCAGGCGATCGCCGAGTATATTGAAAAAGAAAACCCTCAACCTAGAGAACAATCATTATGACCCTACAAGACATCCAATCCCAAATCTTAAAATTACCAACCCAAGACAAATGGCAACTCGTTCAAACCCTTCTAAATGCCATCCAAAAAGATACCACCGCCCCAAAAACAACCCCAGAGAAAACCTATCCCCTGCGCGGTTTACCCATCACCATTAGCGAAGACTTTGATGATCCCATGCCAGAACTGTGGGAGGTATTAACAGAATGATTCTCCTGGATACCCACACTTGACTATCGAACTCCTTCACTGTCTCCCCCTGTTTTACTAAGGCGATCGCCCGATATTAAACAACCCTTTTGATTAACCTACTTATTAAACCTATGCTAATTAAAAAAATTATCCAAGAATTACAAGCAATCCCTGAAGAAAAACTCACAGAAATTTATGATCTAATCCACTATTTTCGTATAGGCGTAAATCAAGAAACTAGTCTGCCTCGCACTCCAGGACTTCTGAAAGGAAAACTAAGTGACACCTTTTTTGATCCCTTACCTGAAGAGGAACTTCAACAATGGGAATAAAATACTTGCTTGATACTCATGTTTTATTGTGGTGGTTTTTTGATGATTCAAAACTAGATTTTTCCTGTCGAGAAATTATTAAAAATCCCAATCATCAAATTCTGATCAGCAGTGCATCTGCTTGGGAAATTGCCACAAAATATCGCATCGGAAAATTACCTGAAGCTAAACAAATTGTCGAAGAATATTCGCAAATATTAACTCAAGCACGATTTGTTGAACTAAAGATTACTTCAGCCCATGCTATCAGAGCGGGAAGCCTAGCCATTGACCACCGAGATCCCTTTGACCGAATGATTATGGCTCAAGCAGAACTTGAAAAAATTCCCGTCATCACTTACGACAAGGAATTTCAAACAGGACTCATTGATGTTATTCCCTAATTTCTACAAAATAGCCTCTCTTTTTTTAATAAGCCGCCCGCCCGATATTAAACAACCCTAAACCCAGACCCATTATGCAAATTGAAGACTATTTTATTTTTCTCACCCCTGATGACATTCGCCTAAAAGGTCATCGCATCGGTATTGACAACATCCTATTTTACTTTCTCGAAGGTTATAGTCCTGAAGAAATTTTATCTATCTATCCTGACCTAAACCTAGAAAAAATTTATGCAACTATTACCTATATTCCTTCTCTTAACATAACGTGATCGCTTTTTTAAAATTATCAACTACTCACTAAGCGGCGATCGCATATTCAAAATAATTGAAAACATGATAACATAGACTATAAATTGCCTTCCCAGAGGACAAAAAAATGAACCCATCCACCTTAATAGACTTCCCTCAACTTAAAACCATTATTGCCCAATGTAACCTAGAAGAAAAACTTGAATTATTGCAAATTCTGGAAAAAGAGACCTTTTCTGTAAGATTTAACAAATTTTTAGAATCCGTTAAAACCGACGAATTAACCCTAGAAGATATAACCCAGGAAGTTGAAGCCGTAAGACAGGCAAACTATCATGGAAAGTAATGCTCTTCGCGTTGTGATTGACACGAATATCTGGATCAGTTTTTTAATTGGAAAAGCGATCACGGGCTTGAATCAAGCAATTATCAATGATCGAGTAATTATTTTATTTAGTGATGATTTATTTTGTGAACTTATGGAAGTTTTAAACCGTCCTAAATTCAAAAAATACTTCTCAGCTGGACAGTGGGAAGTTTATGGATGCCAGATAAGGTAATGACTATGCGACGAAAGTAAGCATATCAGGGCTTGGGGAAGAGGCAAGTTTAGCGGTAAGGAATTTAGGCAAAAGCAGACTGGGTGGACTTTGAGGAAAAATCATTTGGGCTTGATGTTGAAGGGCTAGTTGAGCAATCCGTTCACTAGGGTAGCCATGGGATGGTAATGTCCGAAACCATCGAGGAAAATTAGCCCAAATCCCCTGGGGTAACTCTAAGGCGAGAATTTGAAGTAGCCCTAAAGCAATGGCATTAAGGTTAACAAAACGCTCAAAGGCTTCTACCTTGTTTAAAATCTGAGTCTGAACAGCTTGTGGATAGTCACTGAGGATAAGATTGCTGGGCCAGGTAGGTAAAGTAGGAAGACTCTTAAGCCAAAAACGATAGGCAAAGCTGCCCAAAAGATGGACTAATTGACGAAAAGTGACTTCAATCTTAAATCGGAGACCGTAAGCGGCAATAATCTCAGGTCCAGTCAAACAGAGATCAGTAGAAAGCAGAATCAGTCGTCGTCCGTTAGGCAATTGGGTCAGAACAAACTTGACGAGCTGATGGGGACTATCCCAGTGGAACTCAAAGCACTGATAAGAAACCGTGACTTGTTGACCATAGAGCCAGACTTTAGCTGTCGGAAAGTCCGCCGCCAGAGCGAACAGCTTTTCTAGTTTTATCGAACTCCCCCAAATCCGTGGTCGTCCTCTCCCCGTCAGCGTCGGCACGGAACAAAAGGGGGCATAGGCGACGGTGGAGCAACGCACTCTTGTGATTAGATGCAAGGCGTTCTGGCGAAAACTTTTGAGCACTGGTTCGCAAGCAAAATAAGCATCCAAAATTACATAACTCCCTGCCTCTGCGTAAGTAACACAAAGGTCAGCCATTTTTGTCACCAGGCTCGTCTTCACCTTTTTTTTGCCTTTTCCCTCCCCCTTCTCGGTTGCTTTGGACTTGATGCCATCGTCTAGCCGCAACACTAAGGGCAAGGCAAAGCAGGCTTTCCCTACTCCCACCAAAATACTCAAGGCATTGAAGTAATGACCCCTTATCCACTCTGGCTTGGACACATCTTCCGATTCTTGGTGTAGTCGTTTTACACCTGGCATCTTGCGTCCTTCTTTCCCCACTTTGATGCCATCACCCACATACACCCGTTTCCCTTTAATTCTGTATAGACTTTCATGCTGACTTAGCCACTTTGACCATTGTAAAGTTAGTCCTTCGACCCTAAACGCCTTGGAATCAAACCAATGTAGAGCCTGATTGTAGTAGCTCTCTGTTCAGCCAATGGCATTGACATAGCTAGTTATTGCGCTGGGTTGGCTGTTGAGCACTACTCCCCAGACTAACAGGATAAACCATTGGAACGTTGCTTCTCGGCTAAAGGCTGGACGGAGATTATTGAGGATTTGCTCTAGTCGCTGACATAGTTGCATAATTGATAGATAGCACTGGCTATCGATTTTCTTATATCAGCCAGTTTCGGACATAACGGCACTCTTTTGTATCGGATGTCCGATTTTCTTTTCTCCACTTACACGCCTCGAGAACTTCCCACTGTCCAGTTCTCAGAATCGGCTATTCAAAACCTAATTGCACTACTAAACGAAAAAGTTGAGTTAATTGAAACAAGTTTTCACTTTGATGATTGTCGAGATAAAAAAGATAATTTTATTTTAGATTTAGCGGTTTCGGGTAATGCAAATTATTTAGTAACAGGCGATAATGATCTATTAATATTGAATCCATTTGAGAAAGTGGAAATTATCTCCTATCAACATTTTCAAGATATTGTTTTAACTATAATTAACCCTTAATTAATTTTAAAATTATCAACTATTCATTGTCAACTATCAATTAATCGGCGATCGCCCAATATTAAACAACTCCAAATCTAGACTTCCCATGCAACTTGAAGACTATTTTATTTTTCTCTCTCCTGATGACATTCGTATAAAAGGTCATCGCATTGGCATTGACAACATCCTATTTTACTTTCTGGAAGGTTATAGTCCTGAAGAAATTTTATCTATCTATCCTGACCTAAACCTAGAAAAAATTTATGCAACTATTACCTATTACTTCCAGAATCAAAAAGAGATAGATGCCTATTTAAACCGAATTAAAAACTGGAAAGAAAACCGCTATCAAGAATCTCTTAAACATCCGTCATCTCAAAGGGAAAAAATGAGAGCGATTAAACAGCAAAGACAGGATTTATTAAAGGCATGAAAATCAAATTTCTCCTTGACGAAAATCTATCACCCCGTCTAAAAATTGCTGTTTTGAGGCTCAATTCTGATATAGACATTCTCCGTGTAGGGGATGAAAATACACCTAAGTTAGGAACCCTTGACCCCGATGTTTTAATTTATCTAGGAACTTCTCAACGACTATTAATCACTGATAATCGTACCAGTATGCCTGAACATTTAAAAGAATATGGGCAAACCAATCAAAAAATGTGGGGACTTTTGTGGGTACATCCTATAACGACAATGGGAAAATTAGCAGAGGAATTAACCCTCATTTGGGAAACAAGCGAAGCTGAAGAATGGATCAATGTTATAGATTGGATTCCTTTCTAATTCATCATTAATCATCAAAAAAATCGCTCAAACTGAAATATCCTACGAAGGCGATCGCCCTATTTAAACAATCCCTTTTTTGATTAAATACCCTAAACAAATGAACAAAACCAATTCACTTTTAACCCGAATCACCCAAACCCCTGGACAATGTGGTGGCCGTCCTTGTATCCGAGGAATGCGAATTCGTGTCTCCGATATATTAGAAATGCTGGCAGAAAATGTCAGTATAAATGAAATATTAGAAGACTTTCCAGACTTAGAATTTGCTGATATACAAGCCTGCTTAATTTTTGCAGCCAAACGAACAGAATTTCCCCGATTAATCGCATGAAAATCTGGATTGATGCTCAATTGCCACCAACTTTAGCCAATTGGTTAAACACAAACTTTAAAGTAGAAGCTATTTCCTTAAAGGAATTGGGTTTACGAGATGCTAAGGATACCGAAATTTTTGAAGCGGCTCGTCAGTTTAACGCAGTCATTATGACAAAAGATAGTGATTTTATTGATCTTGCTTGCCGCTTAGGAACACCTCCTCAGATTTTATGGTTAACCTGTGGAAATGTTACCAATCGTAATCTACAAAAATTGCTAAGTTTAACATTAGCACAAGCCCTTATGGAATTAAAACAGGGAGAAAATATTGTTGAAATTAATCAAATTAATCTAGCCTAAATCACCAAAAATAATTAATGAGATTATCTCCTACTGAGGCGATCGCCCTGCGTTATTCTAGCTTAAAGTTCTGACATTATTAACTCTAAAGCGATCGCTAATCAATTTGAGGATTAAATTATGGCAACAACGATAACTCTCTGGAATTCAGCAGAACATTTAAAAACAGAAGAAGATATTCAGCTATACCTAGAAGCTTGCCTTGATGAAGCTGATGGTGACTCTGATGCCTTAATTCATGCCTTGAATGTTATTGCCCGTGCTAAAAACTTAGGTCAAATTGAAAAAGATTCGGGTCTAACAAATGATGAACTGTATCAGGTATTTATCCCTGATAGTAGCCCCACTTTCGCAATGGTAGCAAAATTTGTTAATGCCCTGGGCTTTAAGCTGACTGTAGAGCCGATTATTTAATTTCTGGTTAGGTTTTATCTGGATAAATAATGGATAATTATCAACTATAAATTAATCGGCGATCACGTTTTCAATGGATAATTAAGGCTTGCTGAAAAAAGCTGAAACCCTTACGGAGAAAAATAGTAGGCGAATTAAGAACCGCTAGAATGCACGAAAATAGGGTAGAATGCCTCAAAACCATTGCATTAAGAAGAGAGAAAGCAGATGTACCGAAAGCAACAGTACTCAATTGAAACACCAGAAAACTTGAAAAATCTGTTCGGCGGGCAGTTAGACGAAGAAAATCGTTGGATAGAAATGTCAAAAATGATTCCCTGGGAAGAATATGAGGAAGAAGGTCGTGTTCTAAACCTGTGGAAAAGAGTAATAATAAATAAATGTAAATCTTAAAATTGGTGTGCCATGCTATTCAAAGCAATTGTTTGCCCAAGTTGTCAAAGTACGGATATTGTGAAACACGGCCCCTCTGGGGAGGGGAAAAAGCGTTACAGATGTCGTAATACAGAATGTAAGCGTTGCACATTTATCTTAAACTATACTTAGGGCTTGCTGAAAAAAGCTGAAACCTTTACGGAGAAAAATAGTAGGCGAATTAAGAACCGCTAGAATGCACGAAAATAGGGTAGAATGCCTCAAAACTATTGCATTAAGAAGAGAGAAAGCAGATGTACCGAAAGCAACAGTACTCAATTGAAACACCAGAAAACTTGAAAAATCTGTTCGGCGGGCAGTTAGACGAAGAAAATCGTTGGATAGAAATGTCAAAAATGATTCTTTGGGAAGAATATGAGGAAGAATATGCAAAAAACTTCACAGAAAAAAAAGGAGCCCCAGCCAAATCATTTAGAATGGCATTAGGAGCATTAATTATCAAAGAAATTTCAGGAAAAAGTGACAGAGAAACAGTAGAACAAATAAAAGAGAACCCTTATTTACAGTACTTTATAGGAATGGAAAGCTATAGTAGCAAAGAAGCATTTAATGCGTCAATGATGGTTCATTTTCGTAAAAAAATAGGAATGGAATTAATAAATAAAATTAATAAAGAAATAGAAAAAAAGCGACGGGTGTAGCGTCAGAAAAAAAAGAAAATGAAGGAAAGTTATTGTTAGATGCGACTTGTACACCAGCAGATATAAAATATCCAACGGATATAGGAATATTGAATGATGCAAGAGAAAAAACAGAAAAAATAATAGATAAGCTGTATGAAGAAATAAAAGAGAAAAGGAAAGAAAAGCCGAGGACTTATAGGGAAGTGGCAAGAAAAGAGTACTTAGCCATAGCAAAAAAACGTCGTGTGTCAAAAAAAGAAAGAAGAAAAGGAACAAAAAAACAACTAGGATATATAAAAAGAAACTTGTCTGATATAGAAAAAATGATAGAAGAGGGAGCAAAGTTAGAAAAACTAACGAAAAAAGAGCAAGAAGAGCTTGTAACGATAGGAAAAGTGTATGAGCAACAGTTAGAAATGTATGAAAAAAAGACAAATAAAGTAGAAAACAGAATTGTGAGTGTAAGCCAACCTCACGTGCGTCCAATAGTGCGTGGAAAAGCGGGAAAAGCAGTAGAGTTTGGAGCTAAAATATCGGCAAGTAATGTGAATGGCTTTGTCTTCTTAGACAAATTAAGTTGGGATAATTACAACGAATCGGGAGATTTACAAGCGCGAATAGAAGAATATAAAAGGGAAACAGGATGTTATCCGGAATCGGTTCATGTGGATAAAATCTATCGAACAAAAGCGAATCGAGCTTATTGTAAAGAAAGGGATATAAGAATGAGTGGTCCCCGATTGGGAAGACCGCCGAAAGAGGTGAGCAAAGAAAAAAAGAAAGAGGCACGCTCAGATGAAAGAGTGCGTAATGCCATTGAGGGTAAATTCGGACAGGGAAAGAGGAAATTTAGTCTTGGTCGAGTGATGGCCAAACTACCTGAGACCTCGGAAACGGTAATTGCGATGAACTTTTTGGTAATGAATCTTTCTACTCTACTTCAGAAGACAAAAAGTAAAAAGTTGTAGAGTCGTTTTTCTTGTGAAAAATGGTGTTAATTTTCCTCTCTTTTGTGAGGAGTGATTTGTGTTGACCTTTTTAGACAGAAAGGAACAATAGATTAAACAAAATCTGTATTTTGATTTGTTTCTATAAGGATAAGTTATCTATGCTTTTTCAGTCCATACTTCCCTAACCCACATTTCTTTCGTTTTTTGACTTTTTCAGCAAGCCTTAAGTATTAATACTTATTGCATAAGTGAGATGCTCCCGAACTTGACTGAATTGGGAGTTGATTTTTGGCTAATAAATTAAGATCAAGAATCCCTGACTCTTTCATACTCATCTTCTAATAGCCAAAGTCGAGCCTCTTCATAATCCGAACTAGCAAAAACGATTTTATTATTTTCTTTTGGATCATAAATTATAAAATTCCCCTCGGTATCTCCTGATAAAATCAGAATGTAAGGAGGAACGGTGGTTGAATCAGTCCACGTTTCAGTTTTTACAATAGTGTTGGTTCTATTGGGAGAGAGTGACAACATAAGAGATTTTAACCTTATCTATATTTTTTAATCAAGAAAAATCTACCTCTTTACTATAGCTAATTTTTTTCAGATTGTATAGGTTTTTAAAATCGGCGATCGCCGTTAAGTATGAGTGAATAGAAAGCGATCAGGGGTAAAAGCAATCAAAAAGAAAGCCACTATTAATAAGCCCCTTTGCCAAATAAAATTAAACGAGCCGTTTCCACTAAAATATCCAGATCAAGATTCAGAGACCAATTATCAATATAGTAAAGATCTAAACGGGCCACATCATTAAAATCACCAATATCCGATCGCCCCGAAATTTGCCAAAGTCCCGTAATCCCAGGCATTACCTGATGACGAATATGGTGCCAAGCATCAAAATGTTCTACATCCCGAATCGGTAATGGTCGGGGGCCAACCAAACTCATCTCCCCAAATAAGACATTAAACAACTGAGGAATTTCATCTAAACTTGTATGCCGTAAAAAATGGCCAATAGGAATAATACGAGGATCGCGTTTCAGTTTAAACATTACCCCATCTGAACTTTCATTATTCCTCTCTAATTCAGCTTGTTGTTGGGGCGCATCAATAATCATGGTGCGAAACTTCCACATCATAAAAACTTTGCCCTGTAATCCCACTCGTTCCTGTCGAAAAAAGGCTGGCCCTGGAGATGAACAACGAATCGCGATCGCCACGCCTAAAAACAAAGGAGAAAGAAGAATTACCCCCACTAAAGCTGCTATAAAATCACAGCCTCGCTTAATCCGATAATCCAAGCCCACTAATAAGGGCATTTCTACCCGCAAAGTAGGCAGACCTGCAAAAATTTCAGGCATTCCTCGACGATAGAGAATATCTCGACTAGAAGGCAATAATCGTAACGCAATTCCCGATCGCCGTAAGTGCCAATAGAGACTAGACGCTAAATTGGTTTTCAGTAAATCTTCGGCTAAAACTTCAACCGCTCCAGACTCAACAATGGTTTTCCAGGTATGTTCATTATGGGCCAGGGTCGCAAAGGCCACCCCTACAACAAGATAATTAGAACGGTCTTTTAAAATACAGGTTAACGCCTTTAAACGAGCCGCTGGAGCAATAATAAACACAGGAGTAGGAGCCTGATGACGTTGTAATTGTCCAACCATTAAAGTGGTTAATAAACGAAAACCGATCACAAATAGTAAACTGCCTCCCCAAGCAGCAAAAAACAGCGATCGGGGCGGATCAACGGTGGGATCATAGAAATAATTCAGCACCAGGGAAGTCAAATAAACTAGACTAATCAGTTGCAATAAACGAATATAGTTATGACTACGGGCGGTCGGACTATAAACTCCTCCATAGGCGAAAAAGAGAATCGTCATGGCCGCAAAACACCAAAATAAACTCGGCAATCCTAACCATACCCACCAAATTAACTGGGGCGGTGGAGCAGCATAGAAATGATTAAGATCACGAGCAAATTGCCAAGCCAGAGCCAGGGCAACTAAATCTCCTAACAACAAAATTCCCACCCTTAACCATTGCCGATTACTCAAATTGACACGACCAAAGGATTGAGGGGCGCGAATATCTGACAAAAGGGGCGAAAATTGCTTAACCAGTTTTTTCATGGTCATTGAGTGAGGAAAAAAGGTTAGCGTTTAAGCTGACTCGTTAGCCATTGCCAACCAAAGAGCAGGACAAAAGCAGGATTATGGAAAAGATAGCGTCGCCATAAACGTCTCGGTTCTGCCCCAAGTCGATAGAGCCATTCTAAGCCCCGATTCATCATCCAGCGAGGAGCCTGGGATACCATGCCACTATGAAAATTAAAGGCAGCCCCCACACCGATCATAACAACCGCCAATTTACCCTGCTGCCGTGCCATCCATTCTTCTTGCTTGGGACAGCCTAGACCCACCAACACCAGGGAGGCTCCTGAAGACTGGATTTTTTCTCGAATTTCTTCTTCTTCTGCTGAGGTTAAGGCACGAAAGGGAGGAGCATAGTAACCAGCGATCGCCAGGTTAGGATAACGGTTTTGTAAAATGGGAATTAGGGTTTCCAAAAGGGCTTCCGTGCCACCATAAAGAAAAAGCGGTAGTTGGTATTGAGCCGCCCGTTCACACCAGGCCAACATTAAATCAGGGCCATAAACCCTCGTCGCTTGTTTAATCCCCAATAATCGCAGTCCCCAGACCAGGGGCATTCCATCTGGTGTCACCAAAGCAGCCTGATTAATAACCGCTTGATAACGACGATTCCAGTAACCCTTCATCACCACATGAACATTGGCGGCCACGACATAACAGGAACGCTTTTCCCTGATCCATCCCTGTAAGCGATCGCAGGCATCCTGGTAACTCGTAGCATCAATACGGGTTCCTAAAATAGTTTGATGTTCTAAGCTCGACTTTAGCACCCCTTTTCCCAGACTCATTCTTTCGTAAACGAGTTAAACTTCAATTTGTCTTCTGTTTTAACAATAACGGGCCAAGGGAACAGAAAGACTTTTTTCTCCCCATTCTTCCCACTCCCCCCAGTCTCCGAGTCTCCCCAGCCCTACTTACCCTTCCCCAACTCCTGGGAACGACGACAAGCGGCTCTAACGGCTTCAATCATGGCCGATCGCAGACTCATTTTCTCTAAAACGGTCACACCTGCAATGGTGGTTCCGCCTGGACTCGTGACTTGATCCTTTAATTCTGCCGGATGGAGATGGGTTTTCTGTAACAATTGGGCCGTTCCTAATACCGTCTGAATGGCCAATTGATAGGCGATCTCCCTGGGTAAACCGGACGCAACTCCCCCATCAGCTAAACCTTCAATCATCATCGCCACATAGGCTGGCCCCGATCCTGATAGCCCTGTTACCGCATCCATTAGAGATTCTGGCACTTCTACCACCTGACCCACTGCCGCAAAAATTGATTTCGCAATCGTAAGATGATAGGCCTCGACTAATTTGCCAACGGCGATCGCGGTCATACCGGCCCCCACCGTTGCTGGCGTATTAGGCATCGCTCGAATAATCGGATGTTCGGGAAACCCAAAATCTAACCGACTAATGGGAACACCCGCTAACACCGAAATAACCAGGGGTTTCTGTTGATTACCGGCTAAACCTGCCACCACCCGCTCTAATACCTGGGGTTTAATGGCGAGAAGTAAAATTTCAGAGGCATTGGCCGCTTCCTGATTATCGGCTGTCACCTGTACACCATAGGTCTGACGTAAAAATTCACGGCGACTGGTCTGGGGATCACTTACCATAACTCGCTCTGCCGGATAAATTTGTTGATGCAACAAACGGGACAAAATGGCCTCTGCCATCACGCCACCGCCAATAATACCCAGTTGAATAGACACAAACGAAACCAAACTAATTGTGGTGGAAGCTATAAAGAATACGCCCTAAAATCTAGTTTAAAGCGCATCTTCTCCTCTGATCGGAGACTCAAAAAATCTTAACGACAAATTTTTCTTACTGAGCTAAACGACTTGCATCTAAGCCCCAGGCGGAAGTCGGTACAGCCGCACGTGAGGGAGAAGATGAGTTTTCCGGCAGCTCGTAAACGGTTCCTGCCAGAGTGCTAACTTTCACACAACTTGGCGTAAATAGAAAAATACTTTCACCAATACGTTCTTGATGACCATCAATGGCATAGGTTCCCCCTGCTACAAAATCGACGGCTCTCTGGGCCTCTTCGGGATCCATGACATTGAGATTCAGCACAACAGACTTACGTTCCCGCAGGGTTTGAATGACCTGGGGCATTTCTTCAAAGGAATGGGGTTCTACCACCACTACCTCGGCGACGCTATTGCTAATTCCTGGCATTCCAATCACGTTATTTCTCGTTCCTGTTCCCATGGTGGGTTCATTAGTTAACTGTAAGGCTTCTCGATTAGAGCGACGAGTATTGGGAATTTCTTCGGTTAAGGGAGGAGGGGTTATCGGCTTTTGGGCCTGTTGCCAATTCATCTCCTCGTATTCTTCCTCGTATTCATCATGTTCGCTAATGCCAACAAAGTCTTTTAATTTGTTCAAAATCATAGTTATCCATTTCCTGATAGAGGGGGAATTAAATCTCAAAAAAGTACGCAGTCAGCCAGGAAAACAAGGTAGTACACCAAACGTTAGCACAGAAAAGACCAAAATAACACAGCAAAATCGATGAGGTGCTCTGGTGATCTAGGGGTTCGTCTGTTTTTTTCAGCTTGAGCCAACCTAGGGAAGATGAGCCGAAAGGCAGCTATCTGCTTAATATAGCTAAATATAGCAAGAAAGAAATTCTTTCCATTAGTCGAAACTATGGTCGCAGAAGTTCCCAAGAAATTGTAAAATTTTGGCTAATATTCTTTATTTTGCCTACGGAAAATCTTTGTCCCCCTGTAAAGATTGTTTTTTCAGATAGTTATCCCTATAGATCACTCTATGGGATTGAGTCACTAGATTCTCGATCGCCGAATATTATCCGTCCCAAGCGGATCATGGTGGCTCCAGCCGCGATCGCCTCAAGGTAATCATCGGACATCCCCATAGAGAGTTCTGTAAAACACAGCGAGGTTTTCTGGGAGAGGATCTGGCTCAATTCTTGAGTTGCCTGAAAGGTTGTTAATCGTTGTTCTGGGGTTAGACCTAGGGGAAGAATCGCCATTAAACCTTGAATGTTTAAATGCTGGCAGTCAGCTAACGCGGCTAGATCTGCTTCTAGCTCCGGGACTGACCATCCCTGTTTGTTCGCATCCGGCAGCATTTTTATTTGCAGACAGATATGCGGTTTTTGAGGTAAATCTGTGGCTAAACGATCAAGGCGTTCGGCGATCGCTAAATTGTGAACCGAGTGAATCCAGGTAAAAGTCTCTAAGATTTTGCGGGCCTTATTGGCTTGGAGAGTACCAATGAAATGCCAACAAATATCATCCAGATCAGACAACATTGTAAGTTTTGGCAACGCTTCCTGAAGACGACTCTCTGCAAAATCCCGAATGCCTGCCTCGTAGGCCAAGCGTATCTTCTCAACTGAAACAGTTTTGCTGACCGCAATCAGTCGAATCTGGGACGGTAAAGACTGGCGCAACTGGGCGATACGGTTACTCAGGGTCATCATGTGTTGATTCTAAGATTAGCCAATGATTTCAGGATGATCTCGCTACGCGCGGAAAACTCTAGATCTGAAGCCCACGCAGCCTTTCTTTAAAAGGTGTTTTTGTGAAGCGTAAATAACACCTGATAAGCTTGAGTCTCACCATTACGTCGCAGCCAACGTAGGCGATTTTCCACCATGAGTTTGGCATCAGCACGAGTAATGGGTTCAAAAATAGTTTTACTTGCCGTCGTCGCCACTAAAAAAAACAGACGTTGGGCATAAAGCGTCGTAAAAATCTCCTGATTTTCCTCTAAGAGACAAACCCGGTACAATAGTCCAAAGGTGGGATGGTTGAGGTAAGTTTCGTTGCTCATTCAGTTTCCCGCTTGACAGCTCGATCCCAATCAGGGATAAAGCAGACATCTCCAGTAAGCCATATTATCCTGTATAGGGTCACTCTTTTCAGGATTCCAGAAGTTGTCCCTATCCGGCAGAGAAACTGATAAATCCGTAAGTATGAAGTCACGACCACAAAAATAGTTTTTTTGTTTCAATCCAAGGTTGGCCAGAATAGTGATTATTTCTTAGAATTCTAGTCTAATCAAAAATTATCTACCGAAAATTCCTGTCCCATGTTATACCTTCATATAATGCAGCCTTTAGTAACTAAGTACATAAAAATTAGTCGGGAAATATGTCAGATCCGAAGCCTAGTACTATCAATCTTGATCAAGCACCGCTCCTTGAAAATCCGTTAATTCGTTCACAGGAACAGTTTGACGATGATGAGGAAGAGTTGGATCTGCGACATCTCTTTCGGATTATTCGGCGCAGGGGATGGTTAATGGCGATCGTGGGACTAACCGTGAGTGGTTTGGTCGGATTCAAGTTTTTTAAACAACCCCCTGTTTATAAGGAATCCTTTCAGCTATTAGTTCAGCCGCCCGCCGCCGACATTACCAACCCTTTAGCCGGTGCAGCACAATTAGTCAGTGGGCTTGGAGTTTCTAATCGCGATGTGTCGTACTTTGAGACGCAAATTCAAGTTATGCAAAGTAATAAGTTGCTGTCTCCAGTGTTGGCAGAGGTTAAAAAGCAAAAGCAATTTTTTAAGAACTCAGAAAAACTAGATAAACTTACACTAGATAGATTTTTGAAAAACTTACAAATAAAACAGTCTAAGGATACACAAATAATAGAAGTTAGTTATAAAGATTTATCTCCTCAACTAGTTAAATTTGTTCTTGAGAAACTGGCTTCAGCCTATTTAGACTATACAATCGCCGATCAAAACGCACAGTCAGAGCAGAAACTGTTTTTTATAGAAAGACAAATACCCATCATTCAGAAACAGCTTTCAGGACTACAAAAGCAATTGGAACAGTTTCGACTAAAAAATAATTTGATTGATCCTCAAAACCAAGGTGAGGTGATTGCTAAAAGCCTAATTGAGGTAAATAAGGCTCAACAGGAAACTAATGCTCAGCTCAGAGACAGCATAGCACTTTATAATAATCTTCGCCAGCAATTAGGCATTGGGGAGCAACAAGCTATCATTCTCAATGCCTTAACTGAATCTCCGCGTTATATGGGTCTTTTAAATAAACTTAGAGAAGTCGATACAAAACTGGCCGCTGCTTCGACCCGTTTTACGGATGAAAATACTGCTATTCAACAATTAAAAGCTGAACGAGAAAATCTAATTCCCTTAATTAAACAAGAAGCGGCGATCGCCCTCAACGGTTTGTCAGTCAACCCCCAACAAGTTATTGATGGATTTGTCTCTCCTAATACAATTCGCCAAAATTTGACTCAACAACTCCTAGCAACGACTAATCAAGTACGACAATTACAAGCCCGACAACAATCTTTGGCCGTGAGTGCACAAGGTATTCGCCAACAAGTTCAAAACTTGGCCCACAGTGCGGGACGCTATGCTGATTTATCGGGGCAAATTGAAATTGCCAAGCAAAGTTTGGCCGCGCTTCTAACCGCAAAACAAACGCTTGAAGTGGAGACGGCTAAAAGTTTTACCCCTTGGCGTTTAGTTTCTGACATTCATCTGCCAGAGAAACCAGAAAGTCAGTTAATCAGAAATATTTTGTTATCGTTAATGGCCGGATTAACGGCTGGTGGAGCTGCTGGTTTATTAGCGGAAAGTTTAGACCGTACTTTCCATACACCAGAGGAGCTAACAGAAGAAACGGGTCTGAACGTTTTAGGAACGATTCCCTATCAACCTAGCCTCTTCGGTCTCAAAAAAAGACCCAGAGCAATCGAAATATCACAAAAAGCGATTCCTCAGTGGACTGCTTTTCTAGAAGCTTATTCTTTTCTCTATACGAATCTCTTTTTTATTCGGGAAAGAAGTCCTTGGCGATCTTTATTAGTTAGCTCTTCAGTCCCAAATGAGGGCAAGTCCACCACTGCATTTTACGTTGCCCAAGCCGCAGCCAATATGGGACAACGAGTCTTACTGGTAGATGGTGATCGCTATTTTCCCCAACAAGAAAAGTGGGCTTTATTGGCAAAACTGGGAAATACCCAAAAGAATGAAGCCTCTGAACTAATGTTATTGAATGATGCGGATGAAAGCAATTTTACTCAAAACAGTAGTGCTGCTCCCATTAAACTAGCTTATAATCTTGATGTATTAATCTCTGATCAAAAAGCACTTAATCCGGCTGAATTGGTAACGAGCAGAAGTCTTCATCAAATGATCGACTATTGGAAACTTCAATACGATGTTATTATCATTGATGCACCACCCTTATTAGGACTATCGGATACTAAATTGTTAGCAAGTCAAGCTGATGGAGTTTTACTGGTTGTCCGTCTGGATCAAACCAGCCGAGATTTAGTCAAAGAGTCAATTCTTGAATTAAAGATGTCTAATATCAAAGTTTTTGGGGTTGTGGCGAATGCAGTGAAACACGCTAACCGCCGCGACTATTATTATTACAACTATTATCGTCAAGCTAAAGAATCTGCCAACTTGAATTCTCCTAGCCCAGCAGAAAATTTGATTCAGAAAAACTAAATCATTACTGATTGGGAACGCGAGACAATAACTGGGCAATGTCTGGATCGTAAATCCGTAGGTAGTTCCAATAGTTGCTAAATACCGATTCTACATAGCCCTTGGTTTCAGCAAAGGGGATTTTTTCCACAAAACCATCCGGATCACTGCCTTGATATTGCTGTAACCATTTAGCTACACTCCCTGGCCCCGCATTATAACTAGCAACGGCGAGGGCAGAATTATTACTATAGGTTTTGTGGGTATGATCAAAGTACCAAGTTCCTAAGTTAACATTGTCCATGGGATTGCTTAAGGCATAGTTCTTTAGCTTAATTTGGGGCGCAATCCAAGCGGCTGTTGAGGGCATGACCTGCATTAATCCGGTGGCTCCGACGGGAGATTTGATATCCTTTTCAAAGCGAGATTCCTGGCGAATTAGGGCGGTGACTAAAAAGGGATTCAGTTGGCGTTTTTGTGACCAATTAAAAATTAGAGATTGATAGGGAAAGGGAAATAATGTCTGCCAATATTCGGGGGTTTGTCGCAGCGATCGCCAAATTTTTTCCTGCTCAGGATCGGTCGGGTTGCGAAGATCTAAAATCTGGTTAATACCGGCCAAATATTGATTTTGACTAATTTTTAAGAGGGCATCCGTAAAGGACTCTTCTACGGTTAAGGGACGTTTCACCTGGGAATCCTGGGATTGATTGATCTCGGCCGCAAATAAGGCGATCGCATCTCGATCTTGTCCCAGTTGATAAAGCTCTTTAAAAGTGGCGGAACCAGCCGGGGGAAGAGGACGTAATTTTGTGGCAGTAACAGGAGGATTCAGAAAACGAACCGTATTAAAATCTCCCACTTGCCAACCTAGTAACACGGCTGAACGCCAGGCATAGTAGGACTGGGGATAACGAGCTAAAACATTTTCAAAGGCAGCCTTGGCATCTTCTGGACGATTTAATTGCTGGGCCCATTTGCCGATCCAAAAGATGGCTTTCGGAGCCTCTGTACTATCAGGATTTTGTTGAGATAATTCCTGCGCCCACTGCCAAGCTTGGGATAAATCCCCTGCATCCGCCAATTGACGAGCCATTCGCCAACGGTATTGAGCCGCCGCATCGGAATTGGAATATTGTTTGAGCAGAGTTTGCAAGGCTTGATTGGCCGTCGCCGCATCGATCGAGGCTAATAAATTAGCTTTTTGCAATAGGGCATCGGGAGCTTGATTGGGAAAGCGTTGAATCAGTTGATCTAAATAGGCCGCCCCTTCCCTGGCTGGAACTAAGGTGGCAAGGCGTTTTAAGGCTCTGGGTGCATCTTCGTGATCAGGATACTTTTGCAGAAATAACTGATAATTCTGAATCGCCTCGGCCTTTTTATTTTTGATTTGTTGCGATCGCGCTAAACGATAAAGATTTTGGGCATTTTCTGGGGCTTTACGGTAGGCTAACAGGGCCTGATCAAAATTACGTTCTTGCCAAAAACTGGCTCCAATGGCTTGCCAATCTTCTGGCGTTAATTCGGTTTTATATTCTTTGAGTAGTTGATCCCGAACGGGATTTGTTTTTGGATTCTCAGGAGCCGATCGCATAATTTGACTCATGAGAGCTAAGGATTGAGGCTCTTTTTTTAGTTTCTGAAGCAGAATATCCAAAGTACGGGGATGGTTCGGATAATCTGCGATCGCCTGTTCCCAATATTTCGAGTCAGATTTGCCCAACAGATAAAGAGCTTCTACGGTGACAGGAGAATGGGGATATTTTTGGAGAATTTCTTGCCAGGTTTCATTGGCTTTGATTTTTTCGTTAGATAGTTCATAACCTCGGCCCCGTTTGAGGAGAATATAGGGAGCAAGAACCGGGTATTCATTTTCGAGATTTTCTAATAATTGTACGGCAGGGCCCCCTTCAAACTGCTTTAACCGATCATTGGCTAATAAATATCTGGCTCGACTGCGCTCTAAGCTCTGGTTCGGTTGGGCGGCGATCGCTTGTAGTTTGGCATCCCTCGCGGTATCGGTTTGATCCACCAGCTTTAACACCTCTGATGCCTGGGTTTGTTCCTGCTCAAAACTTTTAATTTGTTGGGACTGCTGCCACTGTTCTAAGCCATCCATGGCCTTTGGTAATAACAGCAATCCGCCTCCTAACAGCGTAATCAGTAAGCCACCGCCGATCAGCCACAATTTAGGGATTTTGGCTAAAAAAGATTTGGCTGGCTCCACGGAAGGAGAAATATTATCAGCCGTTGCTGGCGGTAGAGGGTCTGATGACTCAACAAAATGTTTTTCTCGTAAAAACTTCGGTAAGTCTGGGATGACTGTGGGTTTCTGTCCTAATTTTTCTGGCGATTTCTCTGGTGATTGCTCTGGGGCAATGTCTGGACTATTTAGCGTTTCTGAGGGAGGAAGCGTTTGCTCTGTGGGGAATTCTACCTCCGTGGGAGCCGCCGTAACCATTTCCGAGGACTGATCCTGAAGGGATTCTTTGTTATCGTTGAGAGGATCTGGAACCTGTAAATCTTTGAGCATATCCAATGTTATTGCCGAACCTAGCTTACTATTATCAGGGTTATCCAGTTTTTTTAGGCATTTCTTTTCAGTAATTCTAAATTTTCCCTGTGGCAAGACTTTCGGGAATTAGTTCGTACAAAACGTAGTCAAGTTCAACGGAATTGTCAATTTCATTTCACGAGTTTTCGGGCTTTCAGTAAAATAGTACACCTGAAGTCACCCAAAAACCTCCCTTTAAAACGTTCTTTAAATCCCTAAAAGACTTGCTGTGTCTAAGACTGAGAATTGCTGGTCACAGTCATTGATTTCGAGAATTTTGCACTAAGTCCGACAAAACCAGTTGCTTAAGCCTCTTTTAGATTGTTGTCGAACGCGACTATGCTAAACATGACCGTAGAAATTACGCGAATAATTCATGACACCAACTGGAAATTGGAAGAATTCAAAAGAAAACTTAACTAAACTTCAGCAATTCTAAATTTGCGCTGTAGCAAGAGTTTCAGGTTTTAGTTCGCGTAATACGGGGTAAAATTCAACGGGATTAACAAGTTCATTTAGTCCCAATGGTCAAAGGCTTGTTGGTGGTGGTGGTTATGGCGAACGCGGCGGAATGATTAAGATTTATGACGTAAAAAATGGTGAAAGCATATGTAAAATTCCTAAGTACAGGACAAAAGGCTTGAAAAGTATACGAGAAAGGGGTTTCATGGAAGATGAACGTAATGTAAGAAAACCCATGAACCAATATAACGCATTGAAACGGGTGCGACCTTTAGTTGATAAAAGCTGTTGTAATCAGGGTTCTACAGGGAACCCATATTGATCAAGTTTTGCCCAAAATTGACTCCATCGTTCCTTGGTCAATACCAAAGCTCGTAGGCTCAAAATAATTCCTGCTCCTTTTTCCTTCCATCGCATCCCTGAACAACATAATCGTTGTTTGACCAACGTCTTACAAGCTGCTTCCGTAACACCTGAACCAATCGGATACTTTTTCTCTAAGTATTCAGCATAATCCATTTGATGCTGATGATTCTCGTAATAAGTAATCGCCGCTTGTAGTTTCTCGGTAAGATTCTTAGAATGACTTTTTTCTTCTTTGACTTCTTTCATCAGATTTAGCAGTTCTCCTGCTTTTCCTTTTTCATGCTTGAGTTCTCGACAATTTTCAGTCAACCATTCTTTTTGTTTTGACACTGTATTCGGATGCAACGCTTCTGCCAAGGCACCTAAGTAACCAGAGGCATGATAGAAATCTAATATCTGTTCTTCCGTTTGCTTTTCTAAAAACTTCCAATTTGATTCTGCCCCGTCTGCTATCCCGACCAATGTTGCCTCTGGATAACGTTTTTTCGCTCGCTCAATTTCTCTTTCTAATCTTTCTAGAAAACTCTTTTTTCCATACTCTGGTGCCGCACCTAGATAGATTGTATGTTGACGTTCTCCCTCACTATCGTATAGGGAAACGGTTCCCACCATTGCTTCACGGTAGCCATCCTCACACATCAGCATACAGGTTCCATCTAATCCTATTCCCACTGTTGCAATTTGGCTATCCTCCTTGGGCGGGGCATAACTCCACGCTTCTTCTTTTGCCTGTACCACACTTCCTACTGCTTCACTCAATCTTTGGATATAGGATAGCGCTACTTTTCTACCATGATTTTCTAATAAATCATTTTTCACCTCTTTGCCTGCCATCCCTGACATTTTTGAGGATACCTGTTTTGCCAATAATGGCGTTGATGTTATGATTATCCTTGCTTCTCTTTCTAAGGGGCAATACGTTTTTCCTCCTACTGAACGCTGATATACATGACGATTCACTATAACCTCACCATAAGGTGTTTGATATTCTTTCGGTTGCTCTCCCTTACTCTTCCAGATTTCTTCACCGATTTTTAAGGGTGAACCATCTGTATCTAAATATTTCAAGGCTTCTTTGCTGGCGATGCAACCTACTTCGTTTAAGCCTTTTTGAATATTTATTTCTGTATCCAACATTGAACGACTGAGTTCTAATGTTAGTTCTATTTTTATCTTTGAACCCTCTACATTAATTAGTTTTGCTGTCATCATTGTTTCCTCTTTGTCACTTTTCATCTCATGTTAACACTTTTCTTTTCCTTCATCAACTAAAAGTCGCACCCATTGAAACAAGCCCTAAAACCCCATTTGGGATGGCATGGTGCCAGACTCTCCTTCCTAGCCTTGTTCTTACTCGCCCTCCTCAAAGTGAAAACGGTTAACCTTAAAGAATTGGCCCTGGGTTTTGAAGGTCGGGCATTGGTGGATTCTCATTACAAACGCTTACAACGCTTTTTCTCAGGATTTGAGCTGGATTACCATCACATTGCCCGTATTGTAGTCAGTTGGCTGGATATCCCTCAACCTTGGGTATTAAGTATTGACCGCACAACCTGGGAGTTTGGCAGTCATGGTTATAATATCGGGTGTGACCTTTAGTTGATGAAGGAAAAGAAAAGTGTTAACATGGGATGAAAAGTGACAAAGAGGAAACAATGATGACAGCAAAACTAATTAATGTAGAGGGTTCAAAGATAAAAATAGAACTAACATTAGAACTAAGTCGTTCAATGTTGGATACAGAAATAAATATTCAAAAAGGCTTAAACGAAGTAGGTTGCATCGCCAGCAAAGAAGCCTTGAAATATTTAGATACAGATGGTTCACCCTTAAAAATCGGTGAAGAAATCTGGAAGAGTAAGGGAGAGCAACCGAAAGAATATCAAACACCTTATGGTGAGGTTATAGTGAATCGTCATGTATATCAGCGTTCACCTTTGAGGAAAAACGTATTGCCCCTTAGAAAGAGAAGCAAGGATAATCATAACATCAACGCCATTATTGGCAAAACAGGTATCCTCAAAAATGTCAGGGATGGCAGGCAAAGAGGTGAAAAATGATTTATTAGAAAATCATGGTAGAAAAGTAGCGCTATCCTATATCCAAAGATTGAGTGAAGCAGTAGGAAGTGTGGTACAGGCAAAAGAAGAAGCGTGGAGTTATGCCCCGCCCAAGGAGGATAGCCAAATTGCAACAGTGGGAATAGGATTAGATGGAACCTGTATGCTGATGTGTGAGGATGGCTACCGTGAAGCAATGGTGGGAACCGTTTCCCTATACGATAGTGAAGGCGAACGTCAACATACAATCTATCTAGGTGCGGCACCAGAGTATGGAAAAAAGAGTTTTCTAGAAAGATTAGAAAGAGAAATTGAGCGAGCGAAAAACCGTTATCCAGAGGCAACATTGGTCGGGATAGCAGACGGGGCAGAATCAAATTGGAAGTTTTTAGAAAAGCAAACGGAAGAACAGATATTAGATTTCTATCATGCCTCTGGTTACTTAGGTGCCTTGGCAGAAGCGTTGCATCCGAATACCGTGTCAAAACAAAAAGAATGGTTGACTGAAAATTGTCGAGAACTCAAGCATGAAAAAGGAAAAGCAGGAGAACTGCTAAATCTGATGAAAGAAGTCAAAGAAGAAAAAAGTCATTCTAAGAATCTTACCGAGAAACTACAAGCGGCGATTACTTATTACGAGAATCATCAGCATCAAATGGATTATGCTGAATACTTAGAGAAAAAGTATCCGATTGGTTCAGGTGTTACGGAAGCAGCTTGTAAGACGTTGGTCAAACAACGATTATGTTGTTCAGGGATGCGATGGAAGGAAAAAGGAGCAGGAATTATTTTGAGCCTACGAGCTTTGGTATTGACCAAGGAACGATGGAGTCAATTTTGGGCAAAACTTGATCAATATGGGTTCCCTGTAGAACCCTGATTACAACAGCTTTTATCAACTAAAGGTCGCACCCATAATATGGGTGTGACCTTTAGTTGATGAAGGAAAAGAAAAGTGTTAACATGGGATGAAAAGTGACAAAGAGGAAACAATGATGACAGCAAAACTAATTAATGTAGAGGGTTCAAAGATAAAAATAGAACTAACATTAGAACTCAGTCGTTCAATGTTGGATACAGAAATAAATATTCAAAAAGGCTTAAACGAAGTAGGTTGCATCGCCAGCAAAGAAGCCTTGAAATATTTAGATACAGATGGTTCACCCTTAAAAATCGGTGAAGAAATCTGGAAGAGTAAGGGAGAGCAACCGAAAGAATATCAAACACCTTATGGTGAGGTTATAGTGAATCGTCATGTATATCAGCGTTCACCTTTGAGGAAAAACGTATTGCCCCTTAGAAAGAGAAGCAAGGATAATCATAACATCAACGCCATTATTGGCAAAACAGGTATCCTCAAAAATGTCAGGGATGGCAGGCAAAGAGGTGAAAAATGATTTATTAGAAAATCATGGTAGAAAAGTAGCGCTATCCTATATCCAAAGATTGAGTGAAGCAGTAGGAAGTGTGGTACAGGCAAAAGAAGAAGCGTGGAGTTATGCCCCGCCCAAGGAGGATAGCCAAATTGCAACAGTGGGAATAGGATTAGATGGAACCTGTATGCTGATGTGTGAGGATGGCTACCGTGAAGCAATGGTGGGAACCGTTTCCCTATACGATAGTGAAGGCGAACGTCAACCTACAATCTATCTAGGTGCGGCACCAGAGTATGGAAAAAAGAGTTTTCTAGAAAGATTAGAAAGAGAAATTGAGCGAGCGAAAAACCGTTATCCAGAGGCAACATTGGTCGGGATAGCAGACGGGGCAGAATCAAATTGGAAGTTTTTAGAAAAGCAAACGGAAGAACAGATATTAGATTTCTATCATGCCTCTGGTTACTTAGGTGCCTTGGCAGAAGCGTTGCATCCGAATACCGTGTCAAAACAAAAAGAATGGTTGACTGAAAATTGTCGAGAACTCAAGCATGAAAAAGGAAAAGCAGGAGAACTGCTAAATCTGATGAAAGAAGTCAAAGAAGAAAAAAGTCATTCTAAGAATCTTACCGAGAAACTACAAGCGGCGATTACTTATTACGAGAATCATCAGCATCAAATGGATTATGCTGAATACATAGAGAAAAAGTATCCGATTGGTTCAGGTGTTACGGAAGCAGCTTGTAAGACGTTGGTCAAACAACGATTATGTTGTTCAGGGATGCGATGGAAGGAAAAAGGAGCAGGAATTATTTTGAGCCTACGAGCTTTGGTATTGACCAAGGAACGATGGAGTCAATTTTGGGCAAAACTTGATCAATATGGGTTCCCTGTAGAACCCTGATTACAACAGCTTTTATCAACTAAAGGTCGCACCCTCTTTAAGACTCGTGGCTTTTGCTTGGAATCTACTCACTTTACTGACCCCAAGCGTCTTCGTAAGCTTTTGGCTTTACTGACTTTAGCTTTGGCTTGGTCTCTCAAAACTGGTCTAGCAATTCATCATCTTCATCCCATTCCCCTCAAGAAACATGGTCGCCTCGCGCAGAGTCTTTTTCGTCTTGGTTTTGACCATCTTCGTCATCTTGTTCTTAATCCTTCTCTACCCAATTTTTCTCTTTTTCTCGACTCCCTACATTTTTTGTCCTGTACTTAGGCTCAAGATTTTTCCCACCGCCCTGATTCGTTGTTTATGTGGCGACCGTGAGTTTATTGGTCAGGCTTGGCTTCGCTATCTTCTGCTCGAACCGCTACTGGCTTTCTGTCTGAGAATTCGGGCTACGGACAAGATTGAGCACAATGGCAAGCTTTTGGCCGCCAAAGTCATTTTTGCCCATCTTGCTATTGGTGAATCTCAACGTCTTCAAGGGAGTTGTCGGGTTTGGGGATATCCTGTTTCTGTAGAGGCTCTTCGCTTGCCTGATAATTCTCTACTCATCGTCATTGGACATCCCGATTCCCAAGGTCTTATTCACGATTATGCCCTGCGTTGGGGCATTGAAACCCTTTTTGGCATCTTTAAGACTCGTGGCTTTTGCTTGGAATCTACTCACTTTACTGACCCCAAGCGTCTTCGTAAGCTTTTGGCTTTACTGACTTTAGCTTTGGCTTGGTCTCTCAAAACTGGTCTAGCAATTCATCATCTTCATCCCATTCCCCTCAAGAAACATGGTCGCCTCGCGCAGAGTCTTTTTCGTCTTGGTTTTGACCATCTTCGTCATCTTGTTCTTAATCCTTCTCTACCCAATTTTTCTCTTTTTCTCGACTCCCTACATTTTTTGTCCTGTACTTAGGTAAAATTCATGATATTTCTACTAGTGAGTGGGGAAAAATATCTTCTATTGGCTTTAGTTCCTATAGTGATTTTTTCGCAAGCGGTAGTAGTGATGCACAGGTAAAAATTTGGGATACAGAAAAAGGAGAACTTCTACATACTCTTTGGGATGAGGGTGAAATTGGGGTGAGATCGGTTGCTTTCAACCCTAATGGAGATACGCTGATTGCCGCTATGGAGCAGGATAAGGTATATGTATGGCATCGGGAAGAAGAGACTGAATAAACTAATCAAAGACAATTGCGACTTCAGTGTGATGGAGTGCGATCGCTTTTTCTCAATCGGTAAGGGGCGATCGCTGTAAAGAAGTGTTACCTGTCGCTTTTTGCTACCTGGGAAGCCCGAAAGTCTGATATGCTTTTGCTATTGATTACACCCTTTACTCAAGCCTTAATAAGTGTCAGCACCCCGCACTGAAGTGACGGCGGCTCTCGTGCCTCTAACGGTCGTTAGCTGACCAGCCTAAGTCCTTCGAGGACTACGTTATCTAAGTCAAGATACCCACGAATGCGTCGCTAGTTTTTTGACTCTATCGTCAACTATTAAACAGTTTTACGAGGGGTAAGACAGTGTGGTTGACCTAACAAGCTCAGATAACATTGGCGAAGCGAACCTTACGTCGTACAGGATAGGCGGACTTCGGCTGAGAAGTGAGATAGGAACTGTACCTCTTCCAGTCTCCTCCTTGATGGGGAATAAATTCCCCTGAGTCGTTTTTCCTCTCAGGTCTGAGGACGCTGAGTTTCCACACTCTCATTTTTTCCTTATGAAAATCGCCATTACAGGTAGTACTGGTTTTGTTGGTAGCCAGCTAGTCAAAAAACTGATTGCACAAGGTCATTCCCTACTTTTATTGGTTCGCAATCCTGCCAAAATGAGAAGTTTATTAACAACAGAACAGCTTGCTCAAGTCGAAATTGTGCCTTATCAGGCCACTGAGTCAGGGGATTGGCAAGCAAAAATCACTGGTTGTGAGGCCGTGATCAATTTAGCCGGTAGCCCGATCGCCGAACGGTGGACTCCTGAGCATAAGCAGATCATTTTAAAAACTCGACAATTAGGTACGCAACGTTTGGTGGAAGCGATCGCCGCTTCATCCTCTCGACCGAAGGTTTTGATTAATGCCTCAGCCATTGGCTTCTATGGAGCCAGTGAAACCGCCACCTTTGATGAGCAGAGTCCGGCGGGTCAAGACTTTTTAGCAACCGTTTGTCAACAGTGGGAAGCTGCGGCCCAAAAAGTAGCGGAATTAGGCGTTAGATTGGTCATTCTGCGCTTCGGGATTGTTCTAGGCAATGGGGGAGCTTTGGCTAAGATGATACCGCCCTTTAAACTCTTTGCCGGTGGCCCCTTGGGAACGGGACGACAATGGTTTTCCTGGATTGATCGGGATGATTTAGTTGAGTTAATTCTGTTTGCTTTAGAACAGGAATCTATGCAAGGAACCTTTAATGCAACGGCTCCTCAACCGGTACGAATGACTGAACTCTGTCATGTTTTGGGGGAATTGCTCCATCGTCCTTCCTGGTTGCCCGTTCCCGATTTTGCCTTGGAATTATTACTAGGGGAAGCCGCTAAGGTGGTGTTGGAAGGTCAACAGGTTTTACCCAAAGCCACTCAAAATGCGGGTTTTAATTTTGCCTATCCAGAAATCTATACCTCTTTACGGAAAATTCTGAGCGGAGCCAACAATTTTTAGACAGCATTATTCATGACGAACGATTGTCGTTATAGATTTCAATCAGACTTAACAGCAAGAAAGTGATTAATGGAGTATAGAGGGCAGTCGGCTTAGCAAAATTTACGAAACAACAAGTTCCGATGGCAAAAATTTTGACGGCATTAACCTTATGATGCTTGAGTTTACGTCGTATCATCATTTTATGGCTCCTTTTTTATATGAAATGCTCGACTGGCTGGCAAGTGACTGATGACTGACTGAATGAATTTATTTTACCATGATTCTTATGTTGTTTGGCAAGGCTTAATCTGCTCCATATCTAAATTTCCGAGATGATCTAAGCATGGCAAGAGGTTCAGCCTAAAATGTGCAGTTTAAATCATGAACAGCTTAGATCAACAAAAACGCTAAACTGGCATTCAGTCACTAGATGGTTGACGGAGAGTAGTATGATGACTTGTGCATCTTTTTCGAGTAAGGCGTTCGCAGATGATTCTTTCGCAATAAATCGCGGTTACTCGCTCTATAGAGCAAATTTCTAGCATCACAGAAGGAAGAGCCTGAAAAATAATAGCCTCATTGGGAAGTACGACTTTTTCTAACGGGAACCGATGATCCGTGATTGACAGCACTTCATGGCTGGAGCTTTGATTAACGTAACAATAAAGTTCAGACATAGCCATTCTCTCCATGTAATAATCTTATTTTGCTGTGACTGACGACTGACTGACGACTGTCTGATGAACATAATCAAATCATATTTGGTAGTTGATTTCTTGTCAAGGCTTTACGCTGTTCCAGTGATCGCTCAGATCATCAAAAATCGTAAAGTCCTCTCTGTATAAGACTTTCAGGGCTAACAAATTTGGAGTTTGGAATTGCTGCTTGCCGATCAAGAAAAAAAGTGCTAGCCTAAACAGGCATTCAGTCGCTAGATAGTTGACGGAGAAAAGATGTCAGTCAGTTGTAAGCTTTCACATAAAGGACTTGAAAGGCTTAAAAAAGCACTTTCTGATAAACGTATGAGCAAACAAGAGCTTGCTGATAAAGCGAAAGTCGCTCGATCAACAGTTTCCAACTTGTTTTTGGGCAGATCTGTTTTATCAGAAAAACTCGAATCGATTTGTTCTGTCCTTAATATTCCTCCAGAAGAAATTATTAGTGACAACACAACTACTGACGATGTCAATACAGAATTGAATTGCGACACGAAAAACACACAAGCTCTTGTCAATAACGTTCGGAACAGGCTATTTTCTAATAGTGAGCCTCCTGAGGTTATACGATCTTTAGATATGCCTAAGCCTATAGACATTAATGACATTTACGTTGAAACAAAGGTTTGGAACGACTTAAACTACGACAGAAGAAAAGAAAAAAATAATTCTGACGAACTAGCCAGAGTTAATGGTTCAAAAATTCAAGGAATTGACGCAATTCGCTTAAATAGTAAGTTGCTTATTCTTGGTAAACCTGGTGCGGGTAAGACTACTTTCTTGAAGTATATTGCTCAAAATAACGAATTAAGCCTAGAACTGGATGTAGTGCCAATTCTTATCAAACTTCGAGACTATGCCTATAGACATATTGAAAAACCACAATTAGATGCTTATATTAAAGATATTTTAGATCAACAAAAAAATATTACGGAAAGCGAGACACAAACAATTCTTAATCAAGGAAAAGGCCTTATTCTTCTAGATGCTTTGGATGAAGTTCCCATCTCTCAAGACAACTCTATTTGCAGAGAAATTATTGACTTTATAGCAAAATATCGCAAGAATAGATTTGTGATAACTTGTAGAAATGCATCTGAACCCTTTAAGTTAGAAGATTTTGTCCGAGTTCAAATAACCGATTTTGATGGTGATCAAGCTAAGCAATTTGTTGAAAAATGGTTTAAAGGGGATGAAACTTTATTCCCGTATAATCAAGAAAGTCTCAAGCTTGCCAAAGAAAAATTGACAAGACAGGTAGAAGCTCAATCAGTATCTAATGAGTTGAAAATTAATAGACATAGAATTGATGATTTAAGATCAATAAAAGAACTTACAAAAACTCCGTTACTGCTGACAATGCTTTGTCATGTAGTTGCACAGGAAGGAGAAATTCCTAGAGGGCGATTAGACTTATACAAAAAGTCGGTAGATATTATGTTAAAAGAGTGGGATGCTGAACGTGGTATATCCAGAGAAAGACTCGATGGACTAACGACAGAAAAAATAAAAGTTCTATTATCTAAAATAGCAATTCAAGCCCATTCCAAACATGCCCCTGTGATTTCGGAATGGGAAATTGAATCAATAATTTTACAAGAGCATCAAGAATATGAACCAAAACTTGACCCCTTAGAATTTCTAAAGTTAATTGAGTCGCAATGCGGAATTCTTATCAGTTCGGATTTAGGCAAGTACGCTTTTCGCCATCAAACTTTTCAAGAATACTTTACTGCCTTGTCTATTATTGAGTTAATTGATGATTCGGCAAAATTATCAGACTATCTTACATCAGAACGGATTGCAGATCCTTCCTGGCTAGAAGTTTTTGTTTTAGTTGCAGAATTTTTATGCCATAAAATGGAAGCTAAAAAATTAATTTCTGATTTTCTACATATAATTTTGCAACATATAATTTACATTTTAAATGATTCTTCAAAAAATCAGCTTTTACTAAATGAATTTATCGAAGAAATAAAAAAAATTGAAAAGGGAATATCAGAAACGATTCGGAATAACCACAAGACAAGGACAAATAATGAAGAAAAGTTCATAGATTCAGCAGCATTAAGAATATTTCTTTCTGATCCTGATTATGAATATGATAGTACTAGAACATTACTGCTTGAATTAGATAAACAATTTGGTAATGTTTTAGTAGCTTCTAGCTTCATTATCCGGTTATTCTGGGACGAAGTTAATGACAAAAATATTGAAATTCCAGAAGCAATTATGATTGCGATGCAAGTGCCAAATATTCGTGATGCAGTTAATGCTGATCATGCTCTAGAAATCGTATATAAATATACAAAAGATGAATATTTTAAGATTGAACGTGTAGCTTCACCAAAGTCATATATAAAGCTCAGAAGTAAAGCAATTGAAAACGAGCTTGAATATATCTACACCGATGATCATTTAAGTCTGGCTGAAAAAGCTGAAAAATGCCGAACCTTGTGTCTAAAAAATTTAGATTTAAGTGAAACACTTAATGTTTCAAATAAACTTATTGGCTTACCCTCATATCCACAACTTTATAACGCAACACTATTATTAACTAGATCAATGAATTTGATTGAGTACTTGTTACCAAATCTAGATTTAGGTTGTGATTTACAAAATTTGATCATGACTACATCTGACGAACTTGAAAAAGAATGTAATTTAATGAAAAACAACAAATTTAATAATCAATTGAATGAAGGTGAATATAGATTTTCTGGTCAACTGAGTGATGAATACGCTCTTTGGCAGTCTGCACGACCTTATGTTGACGGTTTACGCAAACAACTTATTGATTTTTTAAGAGAATCTGAACAATCCCAAAATGCTATCCCTCGTATTCTTGAATTAGGATGCGGAGATGGAGAGCTAACTAAACTTGTTTTAGATTATCGAAAAGCAAGCATTGTTGCTGTTGATAATGAACCCTTGATGATTCAAAAAATCAAACAACGTTTTAATCAGTTTCAGGATAATGAAATTCTTTTGATCGTCCAAGCAGACATCTTAAGCTTCTTGAAAATGTGTTCTTCAGAGTCTTTTGACTTTATTATATCGGGATTTACATTACATAATATACTTGCACCATGTCGATTTGATGTCCTTAAAGAAGTTTATCGTGTGCTGCGATCAGGAGGTAAATTATTAGATGCAGATAAAATCGCTCAAAGAGGAGAGTCGCACGCCCAAGCGAGAGAACGGCAAATTAACAAGTTTATTGAAGTTTTAGTCTCTGCCAAACGTTTGGATTTACTTGAGAAGACTATTTTACATTATATGATTGATGATGAACCGGACAGAATTCGTTATGAAGATGAGGCTATTGCAGAATTATTAAAGATTGGATTTAAAGATGTCAAACTATCAAATCGTCAAGATATGGACGCTATAATTGTTGCATTAAAGTAAGCTGTCTATTGTGAGGAAAAAACAGAGAGCTGCTCTACATAACCTTTTGGTAGTTTTCTACATCTGTAGATAGATCGCTCTCTAATGGTCAAACTGACTACTATTCAGAAAATCGATCTACAATTTTACAACATCACCAATTGCAACGTAACGAAAGCCTTGATATCAAAGTATTTTCAAGTATCTGCTGATTTGGCTCCTTTTTAAATTTGACTATGCCGAAAATCGATCTACAGTTTTATCACGTCACCGACTGTTGTAAAGAGAACAGTTGAGGGATAATAATCTAACAAGATCCTTCGAGATGAACCCTGACCATGATTGAAGTTGAACATCTGAGCAAAATTTATGGTTCAACCGCCGCCATTCAAGATGTGGATTTTTCGGTGGCAAGCGGCGAAATTTTGGGCTTTTTGGGGCCGAATGGGGCGGGTAAAACAACTACCATGCGGATTCTGGCGGGTTATATTCCAGCAACCACCGGCACGGCTAGGGTGGCAGGCTTTGATGTTCATGAAAAGTCTCTAGAGGTTCGCCAACGGATTGGCTATTTGCCCGAAAATCCGCCCCTCTATTTGGATATGACGGTGGAAGGCTTTTTAACCTTTGTGGCTAGTATCAAGGGGGTAGCAGCCGGCGATCGCCGTAGTCGAGTCAGTTCGGCCATTGAACGCTGTCAGTTAACCGATAAACGTAAGGTTTTAATTCGCAAATTATCCAAGGGTTATAAACAACGGGTGGGTATCGCCCAGGCGATCGTCCATGATCCCCCTGTTATTATTTTGGATGAACCGACGGTGGGTTTAGATCCGAAACAAATTATTGAAGTTCGTAACCTTATCAAGGGCTTGGCGCAACAGCATACGATTATTCTTTCGACCCACATTTTGCCGGAAGTCAGTATGACCTGCGATCGCGTCACCATTATTAATCGCGGTAAAATCATTGCGACCAATACTCCCGATAATTTGCTCTCAGAACTCACGGGGAATATGGGCTATTTGCTAGAAATTGGTGGCAATATTGAGCAGGTAGAATCGCTATTACAACCGATTTCTGGTTTAAGTCAAATTGATATTCAAACCATTGAATCCCCCTTAAATCCAACCCGTTATAGCGTTAAAATTAAAACCGCATCTACCCAGGAATTAGGCAAGGATATCGCCCAGATTTTAATTCACAATGGGCTAGAACTCTATGAAATGCGCCGCACTCGTCCCACCCTTGAAGATGTTTTCCTCAATCTGATTACAACGGAAGAAAATACGCTTCACCAGACTGATATAGATGATTTGCTCCCGCCGGCTGAAACAGAATCCGCTAGTTTATCGGCAGAAAATTTATTAGAACCTACCTCTGAAGAAAATTCTCCTCACCATGAATAAAATCTTAACGGCTACCTGGCAAAATATGATGCTTCTGTTCGCGAACTTTCTAGCTATTTTCCGCAAGGAGTTTTCAGGCTATTTTTCCTCTCCCTTTGCCTACATCATTGCAGGAGTTTTTTGGTTGATTGCGGGGATTTTCTTTGGCGTAATTTTAGAAGGTATTATTCAAAACGCCGAGTTTGCTCGTCAAAGTGGAATGTCCATGCCGGTTGACATTGCCAGTGACTTTTTAAGTAGCTATTTAGGTGTTATTATTTCTCTGATTTTAGTGCTTTTACCCGCCCTTTCGATGGGTTTATACGCCGAGGAACGCAAACGGGGAACCTTAGAACTGTTGGCAACTTCTCCTGTCACCAATTGGGTAGTGGCCTTGGGTAAACTGGCTGGAGTATTGGCTTTTTTCAGTATTTTAATGTTCCCGCTCTGGATTTATCAAAGTATTATTTTTAGCGCCGCGACACCGCCCTTACCGATCGCCATTATTCTCTTGGCTAATTCAGCCGTTGTGCTAGTGGCGGCCTCAATTTTATCCCTAGGAATGTTTATTTCCTCGTTAACAGAAAGCTCGATTATTGCCTATATTTTGACCTTTATCTTGGTCTTAGGTCTATGGATTATTGATGTAGTAGCTCAACGGGTGAGTGGAATAGCGGGAGAAATTTTTTCTTACCTATCACTATTTGAGCATTACAATACCCTCGTCAATGGGGTGATCGATGTCAAAAGTTTTGTTCTATTTTTAACCTATATTTTTCTCGGTATCTTTTTAACGGCCCAATCGATTGAAACCCTTCGTTTCCAAAGATCTTAAGCTCTAAGCTATTAATCATCTCAAACGCATACAGGCAAGGGGCTTAAGCCCCTTGTTACAGAGCTTTCAACAAAATCGCCATGCACTTTAAAGGTGCGAAAGCTTAATACGAAATTTATCGCATTTCTCAAAATTTTGCTGAACCGTTGGCTGAAGTCAGAGTCTAAATAAATGTTGCAATTTTCTCGCTGATCTTAGAAAAATGGGAATCTAATTCTAGGATGGGAGTCAGAATTTGCTTATTTTCTCAGCTTTTAGGAGAACTCCATGCCATTTCAAGATGCTAGGGACTATCAAATTTGCTTTCTGAGTAGCTTTTTGCTGTTGGGAATCGGCTTGAGAGATTGGACGGTCAGGCCTGATTGGTTGGGTGGTTTACTGCTAAGTTGTTTGCTCCTGCAAGCCGCATTACTGCTGTTAAAACCGTTAATGGCAACCCGAAAAGCGTCAATTCCTCTGCGGCAATATCCAGCCCTAGTCTGGAAAATAGGGTTAAATAACTTAACCATTGCCTCTCTCAAAAGTGCCTTGATTACAGGTTTAGGACTGTGTTTGCTGTTGCGAGCTAATCATTTTTCAACCCTTTTGTTAGCAGCCAGTATTGCGATCGCCAGTAAGTTCCTATTGCAGGTAAGGGGTAAACACTTTTTTAATCCCGCCAATATTGGCATTATTGCCGCCCTGAGTTTAACCAACGATGCTTGGGTTTCGCCGGGCCAATGGGGAACCGAAATTTGGTTATTGGCCTGCTTTTTAGGGGCGGGGGGACTGGTACTCGGTAAAGTGGGACGCTGGGATACCTCAGTGGTCTTTTTTGCCATCTATGGGGGTCTAGAAATGGCTCGCAATATTTGGTTAGGCTGGAATCCAGAGGTGGTGCTTCATCATTTGAGTAGTGGCAGTTTACTGGTTTTTACTCTTTTTATGTTGACCGATCCTCGCTCGATTCCCAATGCCCGTTTGAGTCGTCTGCTTTGGGCCACGGCGATCGCCATTTTAACCTTTATCTTGCAATATACTCTCTATTTACCGACAGCCATGTTTTGGGCGTTATTTTGCTGCTCTCCTCTGACTTTATGGTTAGATAACCATTGGCAAGCTCCCCGTTTTACCTGGCAAGCTAAAACCCTGCAATTTAGCTCTTTTTAAGATTGAAATGTTAGTTAAATGTTAATTTAATTCCCTTGAATGTGATGAATAGTTTTCTCAAAAATTTTCTCAAGACTTTACTGTTTAGTTTTGTACTTTGTTTAACAATTCTGCTCTTTAGTCAACCTGTTTTAGCCTTTTGCGGCTTCTATGTGGCTAAAGCCAATACCAGTCTTTATAATCGGGCTTCCCAGGTGATTATTGCCAGAGATGGCCAACGAACTATTTTAACAATGGCGAATGATTACCAAGGAGAAGCCAAGGATTTTGCCCTCGTGGTTCCGGTTCCTGTTGTCTTACAAAAAGAGCAAGTTAATGTCGGCGATCGCCAAATTTTAGAACGATTAGATGCGTTTAGTGCGCCTCGTTTGGTGGAATATTTTGATAACAATCCCTGTCAACCCTATCCGATGATGGAGTCAGATATGATGACCAGGGGAGCTTTGAATAATGCTCCGGCTAGTAAAGCGGCTCGCAGTAATGAGGCATTAGGGGTGAAAATTGAGGCAAAATTTTCTGTGGGAGAATACGATATTTTAATTCTGAGTGCCAAGGAATCTAAGGGATTGGAAACCTGGTTAACTCAAAATGATTATAAAATTCCCCAGGGAGCCAGTCAGGTTTTACATCCCTATATTAAACAGGGTCTTAAATTTTTTGTAGCAAAAGTTAATTTAAAAGAATATGCTCGCAACGGTTTTCAATCACTACGACCCTTGATGATGGCCTATGAATCGCCTAAGTTTATGTTGCCTATTCGTCTCGGTATGGTCAATGCCAAGGGGCCTCAGGATTTAATGGTTTATGTCTTGTCTCCGAAGGGAGCTGCCGAAGTGACTAATTATCGCACAGTCAAAATTCCCAGCGATGAAGATATCCCTGAATTTGTGCAGCAGGAATTTAGCGGTTTTTACCAAGCCATGTTTAAAACTAGCTATCAGCGAGCCGGTAGAAATGCCGTTTTTCTAGAATATGCTTGGAATATGAATAATTGTGATCCCTGTTCAGCCAATCCTCTCACTCCTGAAGAACTGAAAAAAGCAGGGGTATTTTGGTTAGAGAGTCCTGTTTCAACGGTTTTTATCAGTCGTCTGCATTTGCGTTATACTCTCGATAAATTTCCAGAAGATTTGCAATTTCAAACCACTGCTAATCAAAATTCTTTTCAAGGTCGCTATGTATTGCGTCGTCCCTATCGCGGTGAAATGAACTGTGATGCGGCCCGAACCTATCGCCAAACGGTACGCGATCGCCAGGAAAAAGAAGCTCAAACCCTAGCCCAATTAACCGGCTGGCATTTAAGCGATATTCGTAAACGGATTCAATTTATGGAGGGTCAATCCCAACCCTGGTGGCATAATCTTTGGCCGGTTCGTTAGAGAAAGGCGATCGCTGCTAATCGTAGCTTAATCATAGGCAATGATAGTGGCCTGATCCCTTAACCGCGATCGTTTTTGTCCTTGGGTTCTGGCATAAAATCCTAATAATTCAATTGGTGTTTTCCAAATTTCAATAGGATCAGCTAAACGAGTTTGGGGAATTTCCTTTACAAGCCAACGCCCTAGTCGATAAATGGCCTCTGACCAACTAAATTCTCTCGCCAAATTAATACCATGCAGTTCCTGAAGATAACGATTTGATTCTCCATAGCGTTGCCATTGTTGATAGAAAGCTGACCAATTATCCCGATGTCGATGGTAGGCGATCGCCTGGGGTGCAAAGGTTATTTGCCAATCTGTCTTTTGTTGAATACGCCAACAAAGATCGGCATCTCCGCCAGTAGTAAGATAGGGACGAAATAATCCGACTTGCTGAAGAATGGAGCGACGTAGGGCTAAATTAGCCGTCTGTCCGTAGGGATAAAAGGGGTGATTTAGTGCAAATTTTGGGGACAAAACCCCATAATGTTCCGCATATTTGGCAAATACACTCGGATCTGGTAGAGCTTGGATTTCTCCAGCCACCATGCCAATAGTCGGCCTTTGCAAAGGTTGGACTAAAGCGGTTAACCAATCCTCAATCGGACGACAATCTCCATCGGTAAAGGCAATGATTTCCCCCGTTGTCTGCCGAATGCCTTGATTGCGGGCTGCGTAGGAACTTTGAATTGTATTTTCCTGCTCAACTTTAATCGTAATTCCTTTTTTATTGGCCTCGATTTGAGCCGATGCTAATAGTTGACTTGTTCGATCTTGACTATTATTATTAATTAAACAATATTCTACCTGGGATAATGGATAGGTTTGGTTCCACAAACAGGTTAATAAGTCAGGTAAATCCTTTTCCGCATTGTATAGGGGAATAATCACTGATACCGTCGGAGTAAACATTGTTTCAGAATTGATATCAACCATGATCAAAGAACTTTTAAAACAATTAATTTTTAGTTTACAAATTTTTTGGGTATTGCCCTTAATATTACCCTTTTTAGTCTCCACCGAAAAAACGATTATTCGCTTGGATGTACAACGCTGGCAACAGCTATTAAATTTACCCAGTCGAACTATTTTTTTTCAATTATTAGTATTGTTGCAATCGGCCCCAGAGTTTCGTAACTTGTATTATTTTCGTCTTTTTAAGGGAAATTTTGCTGGCCGGTTAGGGATAATGATCTGCAAAGTGATCTATCGCCCTTGTCCCTCTTTGTTTCTCGATTATTCCTGCAATATTGGGGCGGGACTGTTCATTCAGCACGGTTTTAGCACGATTGTTATGGCGGATCTGGGAAAAAATTGTTGGGTTAATCAGCAAGTGACGATTGGTCATCAGGATCGAACGGGACGGCCACGTTTGGGGGATAATGTGCGTGTCACCGCCGGAGCGAAGGTGTTAGGGGCGATCGTGGTTGGCGATAATGTGACGATTGGGGCCAATGCGGTAGTCGTGAAAGATGTGCCTTCCAATTGTGTGGTGGTCGGAATCCCCGCCTATATCATTGAACGTAATGGCATTAAAGTCAGAGAACCGTTAATTTAGCGATTAGTTTAAACGTTGCCGCAGGATAAATTCAGCGATCGCCAGATCAACCGGCGTGGTAATTTTCAGGTTTGTTTCCTCTCCTAAGACAATTTTGACGGGTAATTGACACTTTTCAAATAGGGCCGCATCATCGGTCACTTCCCATCCCAAGTCCGCTCCCTTTTCATGACATTCCATGAGTAATTTGACATCAAAACCTTGAGGAGTTTGGGCTGCCCAGAGATAATTTCGATCCGGTGTACTTTGAATCCAGCCCTGTTCATCCACCACCTTAATCGTATCTTTGACTGGAACCGCCGCGATTAAGCCCTGACAATCGGCGATCGCCAAAGCACATCGATCAAGTAAATCAGGCGTTGCTAAACATCTGGCTCCATCATGAATTAATACCGATTTTGCCTCTGACGGTAGAGCTTTTAAACCATTAAACACAGAAGCCTGACGGGTATCGCCACCCTGAATGAGAGTAACGGGTTTCGTGAGGGTTAGCGTTTGTAATACCTCCTCAATGGCGGCAAAATCCGAAGGCTGCCCCATAATGCCAATCCATTCAATCTGACGGGATGCCTCCGCTGCCAATAATGTCCAAGCTAAGAGGGGTTTTTCGAGGAGGGTCAATAACAGCTTATTGCGATCGCTGCCCATGCGTTTCCCCATACCCGCAGCAGGAATCAAAAAATACATAGGTTAATGGCTGCCATGAGATTTAAAACTATAGATTACTTCAAAGGGGATCAATCTACAGAAAAAGCGACTCCTTGGAATCAAAAACCCCCTCTTAGGATAGGCTGTTAATCATCTCAAACGCATATGGGCAAGGGGCTTAAGCCCCTTGTTGCAGAACTTTTAGCAAAACCACCATGCACTGTAAATGCGCGACAGCTTAATCGCTTAACCCAGGTTAACGACCAAGAACGCTCTTGTCCCTCATCAATTATTGAGAAAGTTTTGCAAGTTTATTGACATTATTTATCATTAATCTTAGGATGAATAACATAGTGTTCTCTTCTCAAGGATTCGGGGGGTGGGATGACTCGGCCAAAAAATCGAGTTCTCCCCCGTTTTTTTTAGCGTAAACTAGACAATCGGAGTCAATTTGGATGGTAGTGGTATGAACGCCTCGGCGTATGACGTGATTGTGATCGGTTCCGGCATTGGTGGGTTGGTAACAGCGACTCAACTGGCGGCGAAAGGGGCAAAAGTATTGGTATTGGAACGATATTTAATTCCTGGGGGTAGTGCGGGCTATTTTGAACGGGAAGGTTATCGCTTTGATGTGGGGGCCTCGATGATCTTCGGTTTTGGCGACCAGGGAACTACCAATCTGTTAACCCGTGCCTTGGCTGCGGTGGGTATGACCCTAGAGACGATTCCTGATCCTGTCCAAATTCACTATCATTTGCCCCAGGGTTTAGATCTGAAGGTGTATCGGGATTATGAAAAATTTTTGCAAGCCTTAACAGCCCATTTTCCCAAGGAAAGTCAAGGAATACGAAAATTCTATGATCAATGCTGGCAGGTGTTTAATTGTCTCAATGCGATGGAGTTGCTTTCCCTAGAAGAATTGGGTTATCTATTGCGCGTTTTTTTCCAACAGCCTGGAGCCTGTTTAGGGTTAGTGAAATATTTACCCCAGAATGTTGGTGATATTGCGCGTCGCTATATTCAAGATCCAGAATTACTGAAGTTTATTGATATGGAATGTTATTGCTGGTCGGTCGTGACCGCCGATCGCACTCCTATGATCAATGCGGGGATGGTTTTCAGCGATCGCCATTATGGCGGTATTAATTATCCCAAGGGAGGGGTAGGAAAAATTGCCCAAAAACTGGTGGAAGGTCTAGAGAAAGCCGGCAGTGAAATTCGATATAAAGCCAGAGTCACAGAAATTTTGCTAGAAAAAGGTCGAGCGGTAGGAGTCAAGTTGGCCGATGGCAGTCAATACCAGGCCCAACGAATTGTGTCTAATGCGACCCGTTGGGATACCTTTGGCTCCCTACTGTCCTCCGAGAATATACCGAAAACCGAAGTCAATTGGCAAAAACGCTACCAGAAATCACCGAGCTTTCTCAGTTTACACCTAGGGGTACAAGCCAATGTTTTGCCGTTGGGAACGGAATGTCACCATATTCTGCTAGAGGATTGGCAACGGATGGAAGATGAACAGGGAACGATCTTTGTTTCGATTCCAACCCTGCTGGATCCCAGTCTCGCTCCGGCGGATCATCATATTATTCATGCTTTTACCCCCAGTTGGTTGACGGCTTGGCAAGGCCTGTCTCCCCAGCAATATCAAGCAAAAAAGGAAGCCGATGGCGATCGCCTGATAGAGCGTTTAGAAAAAATTTTTCCAGGGTTAAGTGCAGGTTTAGATTATCAGGAAGTGGGTACTCCCCGCACCCATCGACGTTTTCTGGGGCGACAGGATGGAACATATGGTCCGATTCCTCGCCATAAACTATGGGGTCTGTTAGGAATGCCCTTTAATCGTACCACAGTACCAGGTTTGTACTGTGTAGGAGATAGCACCTTTCCGGGTCAGGGTCTTAATGCAGTGGCTTTTTCTGGGTTTGCCTGTGCCCATCGCATCGCCGTCGATTTGGGTTTATAGAGATCAAGCACTAGTGCTGTCAATGATCTGGAGTACAATCCGTATGAGCATCACCCCATGTTTGTGGTAGTAACCTTTCCCAGTTAATTTCCAAACAAGTTATGCTTGCTTTAACGGCCTATTCATCATCATCATCATTGAGAATGTTATTGGGACAAGATCTAATCCATTTGTCGCAGAATTGTTCAGAAATTGAGCAGTTACTCCCCCAAATGGCTGCTATGATCGGTCGTGCCTTGGGAGTGGAGGTTTGCTTATTAGTCGTGGGTCGTAATGAACAAAATCCCTTACAGTCAGTACTTTGGACGGGTGCGACTTTTAGTTGATGAAGGAAAAGAAAAGTGTTAACATGAGATGAAAAGTGACAAAGAGGAAACAATGATGACAGCAAAACTAATTAATGTAGAGGGTTCAAAGATAAAAATAGAACTAACATTAGAACTCAGTCGTTCAATGTTGGATACAGAAATAAATATTCAAAAAGGCTTAAACGAAGTAGGTTGCATCGCCAGCAAAGAAGCCTTGAAATATTTAGATACAGATGGTTCACCCTTAAAAATCGGTGAAGAAATCTGGAAGAGTAAGGGAGAGCAACCGAAAGAATATCAAACACCTTATGGTGAGGTTATAGTGAATCGTCATGTATATCAGCGTTCAGTAGGAGGAAAAACGTATTGCCCCTTAGAAAGAGAAGCAAGGATAATCATAACATCAACGCCATTATTGGCAAAACAGGTATCCTCAAAAATGTCAGGGATGGCAGGCAAAGAGGTGAAAAATGATTTATTAGAAAATCATGGTAGAAAAGTAGCGCTATCCTATATCCAAAGATTGAGTGAAGCAGTAGGAAGTGTGGTACAGGCAAAAGAAGAAGCGTGGAGTTATGCCCCGCCCAAGGAGGATAGCCAAATTGCAACAGTGGGAATAGGATTAGATGGAACCTGTATGCTGATGTGTGAGGATGGCTACCGTGAAGCAATGGTGGGAACCGTTTCCCTATACGATAGTGAGGGAGAACGTCAACATACAATCTATCTAGGTGCGGCACCAGAGTATGGAAAAAAGAGTTTTCTAGAAAGATTAGAAAGAGAAATTGAGCGAGCGAAAAAACGTTATCCAGAGGCAACATTGGTCGGGATAGCAGACGGGGCAGAATCAAATTGGAAGTTTTTAGAAAAGCAAACGGAAGAACAGATATTAGATTTCTATCATGCCTCTGGTTACTTAGGTGCCTTGGCAGAAGCGTTGCATCCGAATACAGTGTCAAAACAAAAAGAATGGTTGACTGAAAATTGTCGAGAACTCAAGCATGAAAAAGGAAAAGCAGGAGAACTGCTAAATCTGATGAAAGAAGTCAAAGAAGAAAAAAGTCATTCTAAGAATCTTACCGAGAAACTACAAGCGGCGATTACTTATTACGAGAATCATCAGCATCAAATGGATTATGCTGAATACTTAGAGAAAAAGTATCCGATTGGTTCAGGTGTTACGGAAGCAGCTTGTAAGACGTTGGTCAAACAACGATTATGTTGTTCAGGGATGCGATGGAAGGAAAAAGGAGCAGGAATTATTTTGAGCCTACGAGCTTTGGTATTGACCAAGGAACGATGGAGTCAATTTTGGGCAAAACTTGATCAATATGGGTTCCCTGTAGAACCCTGATTACAACAGCTTTTATCAACTAAAGGTCGCACCCCTTTGGACAGAGGGAAAGACAAGCCTTCTATCGACAACCGCCCGTTTTTGGCATCAACCCTGGGTAGAACGAACTAAGTTCAGTTCCGTATCTGTATTGTCTCATCCCCTGGCGACTGGCTCTAGGAAGTGGAAATTAACCCAGGAGATGGGTGCGACCTTCATATGATACCTTCTCGACTCTGGAAAATTCTTGCCTAGCAAAGCTTTCATCGAATCCACTCAAAAATCATGTTGTGAATTAGCAACAACCAGAATCCTTACGCAGCAATAGTTTATCAATCAGAGGTCGCACCCCAGGAGATTACCTTAGTTTCTGGGCTCAGTTTACGAACAGAATTCCAAGGGAGCATGAATGGCATGATTATTCTTGGCTCCTCAAAGGCAAGGTATTGGTCAGAGGAAGAACAAGATTTAAAAGAGATCCAGGATGCTTTGGCGATCGCTTATTACATTATCCAAACCCAAATGACGATTCCAACCCGTAGTCTAGGCTCGGAGGAAAGTCCCCTTTTTCGTGTTTGGATCGAGGCCACTCGCCAACAGTTAGAACAGCAACGACAATGGAATCAGCAACTGATCCATAATATTGTCACCATCATGAGCGATCAGACTCGTAATCCTTTAGCGACGATTCGGATGGGGATTGAGATGCTGCGGAAACGTCCCCCTTCGCCCGAAGTTTTAACCCAACGGCTAGACATGATGGAACAGCAATGGCGCAAGTTAAACGATATCAATGAAAAAATCCTCCAGTTACGAACCCTTAAATGTGATCAGAACAGTTTGGTTTTTCAGTCTGTTAACCTGATTGCTTTTCTAGAAAGTTTTCTAACCCGTTATCAAGAAGAAGGAGCGGCGATCGCTTCTAGACGGCGGGAGATCAAAACCAAATGGCCGGAGGAGACTGTTTTCGTGAATGTGGATATCAACTGTCTTAAGAAAATTTTGCAAGAGCTAATAACGAATGCTGAAAAATTCGCTTTGCCCCACACTCCGATTCAATTAGAAATTCAAGACCATTTAGAGACAGACTCGAATAAGGTGACAGTGTACTGCCGTAATTTTTCCCATCATATCCCCCCGAAACATCTAAAATATCTTTTTGATCCCTTTTACCGAGAGCAGTGGACAATTGATGACGCGATTCCAGGCATTGGCTTGGGGTTAACAATCGTTAAAACGCTGGTCGAACAACTCAATGGTACGATAGATGTAATTTGCGAACCCACTGATAGCCCTGATTTTTGTTCTATTATTTTTGTATTGGTTCTTCCCCAAAAAAGCTTGGCGAAATAATTCCTCCGGTTCTATGGTGATTCAGTTCCCTCCCGATCAATCTGTGTTGTGGCAAAGGGTTTCTGATTCTCCCTGGCAGCGACAGTTAACCTTGATGAAAGTGGCGATTACCTTTGCCGCTTTTTTGTTGTGGGATTCCTGGCGAGGCGATCGCTCTTCTGCTCAACGCCAACGTCGGGCTAATTGGTTAGTGAACCGTTTACTCGAATTAGGGCCAACTTTTATCAAAATTGGGCAGTCCCTTTCTACCCGTGCCGATTTAATTCCCCCAGAATATATTCAGTCCCTGAGTCAACTACAAGATCGAGTCCCTCCTTTTGATTCCCAAACGGCGATCGCGGTCATTGAAACCGAACTGAATCAGCCTATCGATCAGCTTTTCCACTCTTTTGAGCCTTTTCCCTTGGCCTCTGCTAGTTTAGGGCAAGTCCATCGTGGCATTTTACCGACGGGCGAGGCGATCGTGATTAAGGTGCAGCGTCCGGGGCTAGAGTCCCTCTTAAACTCCGATTTTGAAATGTTGCACCAAGGCATACGACTAGCTAAACGATGGCTACCTGGCTTTAAAAAATTTGCTCAAAAATATGATATCGAAGCCATTTATCAGGAATTTTTTGGGCTATTATTTCAGGAAATTGACTATATCCACGAAGGCAAAAATGCTGATCGCTTCCGTGTTAATTTTAGTGATTATCCTCAAGTTAAAGTTCCGATTATTTACTGGCAATATACTACTCGCAAAGTTCTTACCCTAGAATATTTACCTGGCATCAAAGTGGATGATCGAGAAACCTTAAATGCCCAAGGTATTAATCTCGATCAAGTCATTCAGATCGGCATTTGTTCCTATCTCAAACAATTATTATTAGATGGTTTTTTCCAATCCGATCCCCACCCTGGTAATATGGCGGTCAATCCCCAGGGCGATCTGATTTTCTATGATTTTGGCACCATGGCAGAAGTAAAAACCATTGCCAAAGATCAAATGATTCAGACCTTTTTTGCGATTTTACGTAAGGATGGGGACAAGATCCTAGAAACCTTGCTCTATATGGGGTTGATTGAACCAGTCAGTGATATGAGTGCGGTCAAACGCATTATTAATTTTCTGTTAGAAAACTTCCGCGAAAAACCCATTGATGTCAGAGCCTTTGAGCAAATTGGGGATGAAGTTTATCTGATGTTCCAACAACAACCTTTTCGTCTGCCACCTCAGATGACCTTTATTCTTAAATCTCTGACCACTTTAGACGGTATCGCCCGCGCTCTCGATCCCCATTATAATTTGATTGCAGCGAGTCAACCCTTTATTCAAAGTGTGGCTACAACTAGTCCGAAAGCCTCTCTATTCGCTACGATTATTCAACAAGTCCAAGGTTTTATGATGGCTCAATTTCAACGTCCCAACCGAAGTGAGCAGTTCATGCAAACGCTAGAGGGAAAAATTGAACGGGGGGAACTACAATTTCGGATTCGCTCCATGGAAAGCGATCGCCTCTTAAAACGAATTCATCTGGCGATCAAAAGTTTAATTTATGCCTGTTTAACCGGTTTTACGCTGCTATCAGCCTCGGTTTTAGTTTCCACGATTTATGTCAAATGGGCGGTAATGGGATTTGGATTAGCCGGATTATTCAGTTTATTTCTGCTGCGTTCTTTAATTCAATTAGCCCTTCAGGAACGAGTTGATAACATGATTAACAAATAACTGTATTGATTGTAAATTAATTTAACATTATTAAAATCATGAACTTTTATCAATAACTGGACGAGTTCAGATCCTGATTGAGGCAGATAGAGTAGATTGGTCAAGAACTTAAAGCTGGATCAGTCCAGTGATAAAATACAGATTAATTGTCAACGACAGGTTCGGTATATTAACGTGGTTACAACATTTCCCCCTTCTCCCACCGTCACAGTTTCTTTCGAGCCACCTTCAGGGTTAGAGGCTTTAAAATCTTGGTTAGCAGACTTGGCGCAACGGATTATTGGGGGGGAAAGGCTAAATAAGGAACAGGCTTTGGCTCTTAGTCGCATCGAAGGGCAAGCAGCGATTTTGTTACTCTGTGAAGCGGCTGATCAGATCCGTCAAGCTTGCTGTGGCAACGTGGTTGATCTCTGTAGCATTATCAATGTCAAGTCTGGTAACTGTTCTGAAAATTGTGGCTACTGCTCCCAATCAGTCCATCATCCCAACCCCGATTCCCCCATCTATGGACTCAAAAGCCAGTCCGAAATTTTAGAACAGGCCAAGGCCGCAGCCGCAGCCGGGGCAAAACGCTTTTGTTTAGTGAGTCAAGGTCGTGGCCCACTTTACAACAGTCCCAAATCCCAGGAATTTGCCACGATTTTAGAGACAGTGCGTCAAATTGTAGAGCAAACTGACATTAAACCCTGTTGCGCTCTAGGGGAAGTGAGTTCAGAACAGGCCGAGGCTCTACGGGAAGCAGGCGTAACTCGCTATAACCACAATCTAGAAGCGTCAGAAAGTTTTTATCCTGAAATTGTCACCACCCATAGCTGGCAAGATCGGGTACGCACGATTAAAAATCTGAAAGCGGCGGGAATTCAAGCCTGTACGGGGGGAATTTTGGGGATGGGGGAAAGTTGGGAAAATCGCATTGATCTGGCCCTGGCTCTACGGGAGCTTGAAGTGGAATCCGTACCCTTAAATTTGCTTAATGCCCGTCAAGGTACACCCCTCGCTGATCGCCCCCATCTGGATCCCTACGAAGCCCTGAAAGCGATCGCCATTTTTCGTTGTATCTTACCGGAGCAAATCCTGCGTTATGCCGGAGGACGGGAAGCCATTATGGGAAGCTTACAAAACCTGGGATTAAAGGCTGGTATTAATGCTATGTTGGTAGGAAATTATTTGACGACCCTGGGCCAACCCGCAGAACAGGATCGTGCCATGTTAGAGTCCCTCGGATTAGTTGGGGGAGACGCGCCCATTCCCGGTGAATATCAATCCTGATCCCAATCTTGCCAAGTCTGACAACGATACACCTTCTCCCATGAAGGTATCCTTTCCCCTGGAAATGCTTTGGGCGGCGATCGGCCTGCTTTTAACCATTTTAAGCACGTTTGTTGAGGCCTTTATTACCAATCCGCCCTGGGAGTGGATGAATAAGGGCATTTATTCTCATTCTCTAGGGATTACCTACCAAATTGGGGCCGTTCTTCTAACAGGCTGTCTGGGCGGCAAGAATGCTGGTGCTCTTTCCCAGGTGGCTTATATTCTGTTGGGGTTGGCTTGGCTACCGATTTTTGGTCATGGGGGAGGCTGGAATTATTGGCAGGAACCCAGTTTTGGGTTTATTTTAGGATTTGTGCCAGGGGCTTGGCTGTGCGGCTTTTTGGCTTTTCAGGACAAAGCTAAGATCGAAGGTTTGGCCTTTAGTTCCTTAGCGGGGCTAGGGGTGATTCATGGCATTGGTATTTGCTACTTAATTTTTCTAACCCTGGCAAAAATTCCCAGTCCTCCTATTTTGACCTGGGAGAACTTGCCAACAGCAATTTTTAATTTTTCTCTGGTTGCCTTACCCGGACAAATTATTCTGGTTTGTTTGAGCGCAGTCTTAGCTTTTTTTATTCGTAAATTACTTTTCTATTAACTTTGAGAATCTTAATTGAGAGTATTATTGTGAGTGATTTTGGCAAGCGTTGATAATAGATTAATTTAATCAATAATGAGAAAAAAATCTCTATTCTGGTTAGTGGCGATCGCTGGTCTATTTTTAGATCAAATAACTAAACACTGGATAGTCGGTCATCTTCAACAACCTGGAACCACCTTGCCACTAATTCCAACTATCTTTCATCTTACCTATGTCTTAAATTCAGGAGCCGCCTTTAGTGCTTTTCGGGGTGGATCAGGTTGGTTAAAATGGTTATCTCTAGGGGTGAGTATTGGCTTAATTATTTTTGTTAGCAGAGTCCCTAAAATATCTCGACTCGAACAGTTTGCCTATGGTTGTATTTTAGCCGGAGCCTTGGGCAATGGTATAGACCGTTTTCTCTGGGGACAGGTGGTTGATTTTTTAGATTTTCGATGGATTCATTTTCCAATTTTTAATGTAGCTGATATTTTGATTAATATGGGAATTATCGGATTGTTAATTAGTAATCTTCCACGCCGTTATAAGGTAGATAATTAGGGCTTGCTGAATAAGTATAGAACCCTTGCCAGATAATGCTTTCAAGCATTTTAAAAACGATCAGGTGCAAGGTTATGGCCTTTGGAGGCTCAAAGCCCATGCACGTCGTTGGAAAACTGGGGGTTGAAATTGGAAACTACTCTCTGAAGTCACCATTTTTCGCCTCCTGTGGCATCTAGGTTCGTTTTGTGGACTTTTTCAGCAGACCCTAATTAGGCAATTTTATTCTAGGAAAAGCAAAGTGAATTGAATATGAATTGGACTTGTTTAAACCGTTTTGTTGAAATTAAGTCTCCCTGGTTAACACTGATTGGAGAAAAATGGCAAGATGATCAACCTGACTTTTCCCGTTAAGTCCAAAATCCAGCAATGCAAACTTCTAGAGGCTTTATCTGGCAAGGGTTTGAGTAATGATTCTCTTGACAGGAAAAAAATATTCTGAAGCCATCATCCCGCTTATCGTTCAAATTTCAAAAACAAAGGATGAAGGGAGTATGAGACTGTAAAATGGAGAAAATCTTAAAGGGCAGGTCAAAAAATGTTGGAATGGTGGACAAAAAACTTTGCCAGTTGTGAATTGGGAGACGAGAGGCTAAACAATCGTGCCTTCTCGATTGGGAAAAAGTTAAGTGAGGGGTTTGGAAAAGCCTTATCAGAAGTGTTTAAGGGAGGAAACGAGTTAAAGAGGGCCTATGAATTTTTGGGAATCCGAAAACAGACTTTGTCAAGATAATAGAGCCGCACTGTGAAATGACAACTGCCGCCGTAGAAGAATATAAGATAATGCTATCAGTCGGAGATACGACCTTCTTAGATTATCGCAATATCAAGGAAAAAAGGGAAGGGTATGGGCCGACTGGAAAAGGAGGGAATGGATTAATACTGCATAGTGCTTTAGCAATTGAGCCAGAAAAAGGACAAGTATTAGGTTTATTATGGCAAAAACTGTGGAATAGGGAGGTAAAAGAAAAGCCCCCAACAGATGAAACGGCGAAGCAGAAAAAAGAAAGACAGAAAGAACAAAGAAAAGCAGCTCGTCAAAGACCATTTGAGGAAAAAGAATCCTACAAATGGGTAGAGGCTCTAAACACCTGTGAGAAACAGGTAGAAAGTTCAACGAGGGTAATTCATGTATTTGACAGAGAAGGAGATGTTTCAGAAGTCTTTGACTCAGTGCGTCAACTCAAGCATACAGGAGTGCTGGTCAGAGCGTCTCATAATCGTAGTTTAGACAAAAATAGTGAACGACTTTGGCAACATTTGGAATCAGAACCGATTCGTTTTCATCAAGAAATCGAGATTCCGAGTACAGGAAAAAGAAAAGCACGGAAGGTTAAGCTTGCCGTCCGATTTTGCTCAGTTAATCTACGAACTCCCTATCGTTTTGATAATCGTGACCCGTTGAATGTCTATGCTGTTTATGCGACAGAAATCGATTGTCCCGAAGGCGAAACTCCTTTATCTTGGATGCTTCTGACTACAGAAGTTGTTGAGACTATTGAGATGGCTGTCACTATTCTTCGTTGGTACACCTACCGATGGCGGGTTGAAGAATTTCATAAAGTCCTTAAGTCTGGTTGTCAGAGTGAGCGTTATCGACTTGCCTCTGATGGAATGAAAACTCTTTTGGGTTTTTTAAGTGTCATTGCTGTTGAACTTTTACACGTTACTTATCTTCATCGTACCCAGCCCGATGCTCTCGCGATTGAAATTCTTAATCCTCTTCAACTTCAGGTGTTAAAAGCAGCCGCCTCTCAAAAACTTCCCCCTATTTTGACTGTTGCTTGGGCTGTCGAGTCTGTTGCTTTTCTTGGTGGTTATCTTGAACATCGTCGTAAAACTCCTCTCGGTATCCAAGTCCTTTGGCGCGGTTGGTTGAAGTTGCATGACCTTTGCCAAGGCTGGCAGCTTGCAATCCGCACTTAACGGGAAAAGTCAGGATGATCAACAGGCTACTTTAGAGTATTGGCGAGTAGAAAAAGCTGACTCTTTGATTATTCTGCCGATTCAGAAGGCCAATGTCGATCTCTCGCCATCAAGCCAGGATCGTTTTTTATTACCAAGGTCTTTCTATCGCCCAGGTCTTGGCATAACAACCCTCGATTTTCCAGGGGGAAGATTGCTGCCCGAACAACAGCCCGAAACCCTTATTCCTCAGATCTTGCAGCGAGAATTAGGCATTTCTCCTGAGCAAATCACCGAGTTATCTGTTATTAATGCTCAGCGATCGCCTATCCATTGTCTATTCAAAACGCCTGTTAATTGATAGTTGATAATTGTCCATTGAAAACGCGATCGCCCTCTCTCATCTCTAATATTAAAAAGCGAATCGCCCCTTCCCTTCTCATTCCCAAAAGCGATCGCCTTTCCATTCTCCCCGTGTTTAAAAGCGATCGCCTTCCTTTCCCATTCTAAAAAGCGATCGCCTTCCTTTCCCATTCTAAAAAGCGATCGCCTCTCCATTCTTCCCCATTCTAAAGAGCGATCGCTGCTTAATAGGTCGTTATTAAAACAGCGATCGCCTTTCCGTTTTCTGGGAATTCAAGATTGTTGAATCCTGCGATCCTTTAAAAAGAGACAAGCTGTGGATATTCGTAAGAAAAAAAATTGATTATATTTCTCTCGATTGTTGTATAGTTGATCCTGTTATTGTGCATTTTGCTGGAGTTTTCTGATTCTATGCCCTCATACCGTGATTTAGAACCGATTGAGCGTGGCGGTGAGATTAGTCGTATTGGGCTGGAGTTTCAGGATCATGTTGCATCTGGTTACTGTATCGAAATGCTTCAAAATCCACATCTGGTAGAAGTATGGTGTGAAAGTTTGGATGATATTACACTTATCCGTCGAAATGGAGACATTGAAGAATTTGAATTCGTTCAAGCAAAAAGCAATCAACTTAATCACTTATGGAGTGTTTCTGAGCTATGTAAAAGAAAAAAATCAAATGTAGGTAGTTCGATTCTTGAGAAATCCTTGGCTAATGAGCGTGCAAAAGAAGCGGTTTGTTTCCGTATAGTCACTTGTTTGGGAGTTAACAAGGAGTTAGAAATATTGACATTTCCATTAAATTCACCAAAACGAGCAGGCGATGCTTTAACAGGATTGTGCCAGAGTATTGCTGAAAAAATACCGAATTATACATCTCCAAATGGCAATGGTACTGACTTTTGGTTATCTCGGACTGTCTGGGAAATTCGTTACTCGTCTAAAACAGTAGAAGACGCAAATATTCGGAAATTACAGACAGTTTGCGAAAACATGAATTTTTATTTGGTTGCAGACCAATTAGCTGAGTTATATCAAAAAATTCTCCGAAAAATTCAAGATGCGGGTAAAGCAGAATGGCAATTTGATCCAGAAGCCAAAAAGATAAAACAAAATGATTTCCGAGAATTGATTAAACAATGGTCTGGCCAGTCCCAGCATCCAGGAATTGGCGGTAAGGGGAATAAACTTCGTGAAAAAATGGAGATAGCGAGGATTTCGTCGGGTTTAATTGAAACAGCCCAAGAACAAAGAAGATTTTACCGAAGCCGTACTCTAAATCCAAGCTATATGGATTTATCAAAACGTGAGGAACTTGAAATGGAGACTCAAGCTCACCTACAATGTTTAAAAGCTCAATTAGATGCTGGGGCGTTAAAGGATACAGGGGTTGAGTTTCATAGTCGCTGTCTAGAGAGCTTAAAGCAAATTCAAGCTAACACAGAAAATGTACCTCTTTCCATTTTGCAAGGATATATGTATAACTTAACGGAGCGGTGCTTGCATCGCTTTACGAGGGAGATGTTATGAAATCTATACATGAACTTGCTGAAGTCCCCGCAGGCGTATCACTATTGGCCGATGACATTGTAGAATTTCATGCAGCAAGGATTCTTTTGTTGATAGAATTGTGTGGCAAAACAGATCGCGCTCATGGTGTAACCAAAATCGAGGGCTTAACAAAATTAGCAAAACTAGATTTTTTCGTAAGATATCCTCACCTTTTTGATAAAGCTTGTGCGGTGACTGGTGAAGGGGTTCGTTCCTTCTCAACTTCTATCGAATCCAGTATGGTAAGGCATCATTATGGGCCTTGGGATCATAGATATTATGAGATTCTTGCCTATCTAAGAAGTCGAGGTTTAATTAAAATTAAAAAAGAAAAAAATACCTATAATTATCAGTTAACTTCCATTGGAAAGGAGAGAGCCAAGCAATTAAGTGAGCAATCCTCTTTTCGCAGTTTATGTGAACAAATGCGCCGTGTTAAAAAAGCCTTTGGCTCAAAAAGTGGTTCATACATAAAAAACAAAATTTATGAAATTTTCAAACAAGAAGTTGAACAAAAATCTTTAGGAGAGGTTATTGAGTGATGACTACAAAAACTTTAGTAATAAAACAATTAAGTCGTTTTCCGAAAACAGGTGACTTTGATGAATTAAATTTTGAATATGGAGTTAATATTTTAGTAGGAGAAAAAAATACTGGGAAAACTCAGTGGCTCCGAATGCTTGATTTTTTAATGGGTGATCGAGAACCAGTAGAAAAAGCCTTTGACGAAGTATTGGTCGAGAAATATGATTCTATTAAAGGAGTTTTCATGGTTGGCGATGAAGAATTGATCCTAGAGCGACATTGGAAACAATCTGGAAATAAAGGAAAGGTCTTTGTTAACAAAATGCCAATAATAGTTGATAATTTTTCATCGCATCTGTTATCTCTTCTTAATATTCCTACCTTACATTATCCAGAGGGTAATCCCCTGTCACCTCGTACATGGCCAGAACTTAGTTGGCGCAGCTTGTTTCGTCATATCTATCGTCAGCAAAAATCATGGGGAGAATTAGTTAGCAAGCAGCCCGATGTTCAGCAACACGCCTGCTTATTGTTGTTTCTTGGCATTGCTGAAAATCAATTTTCTTCACAATATCAAAAATTATCAGATAAACAGAAAAAACTCTATAAATTACAAGCGGGAAAAGAAGAATTTAGCAATATGCTAAATCAAATATCAAGAGAACTTTTGAGCGAGCAAAATATTAACTCTCACATTCCTATAACGGAAGATTCAATTAACTCTGCTATTGACAGTCTTGATGCCAGAATGATCAGTTTGCTTAACCAGCGTGATCAAGTTCTCACTTCATTACAAAATAATGTTCTAGAGGAATTTTCTCCAGAAAGGACAATTATTTTTGAGCAATTAAGTAATAAATGGGCACGGCTTCAAACTAACAGAATTGAAATTTCATCTCAAATTAAAAACACTCAATCTCGTTTGCGAGAAATGGAAGAATATAGTGTAAAGATAGAGGATGAATTATCTCGAATCGAGCGTACTAAAAGTGCAGGTGAGATTTTTAGAAATTTACGGGTAACGAATTGTCCCGTTTGTGAACAGAGTATTCGCCCTAACAACAAGCCATCTAATTCCTGTTATTTATGTGGACAGACAATAGAAATTGACCTTGATGAAAATAAAGGAAGTGAACAAAGGCTTGACTTTGAAATTGAGCAACTTTGTTCTGAAAATGAGGAGGCAAAGGAATTAGTAACGCTAATTGAGGATGAACTGACAAGCTTAATTTCCGCTCAACGTTTCATCGATGAGGAGCTTGCTAGTATTCAAGATCAAATGAAACCTTTACAAGTTGCAGCATCTGTGATCTTACCACCTGAAATATCTGAGATTGATATGGAGCTAGGACGAATTCAAGAATCGAAAAAACACCTTGAAAGAATCAAAGGAGCTATTGAATTACAAACAAATTTGTCAGAGCAAATTGCTCAAATTGATAGCGAAGTGATCGAATTAGAAACTGAAGTAAATAAGTTACTAGATGACATTGACTTTAAAGAGTCTAGTTCCTTTTTTATTGAAAATATCAATCAGTATTTAGAATTGCTGAATCAATCTAATAACAATTCGTGGGATCAAGGGAAAGTAAGCCTGCGTTTAACAGATAAAAATTTTAGTTTTATCACAGCAACTAAAAAAACTATCGCAGGAGTAAAAAAACAAAGTAGTATCGGTGACACGACAATCCTGTATTTTTTGCCAGCCTATAATTACGCATTATTATCACTTTCTAATGAGATGCAATATCATTATCCAGGTTTAAGCATTTTAGAGTTTCCTGCAAGTTTTGCAGATGATTCTGACAAAGAAGAACTCAAAAATCACGAAAATTTCATTCTAGAGCCTTTTATTGATTTACTCAAACAGCCCGATATGAAAAATACTCAACTTATTGCTGTTGGTAGAGCGTTTGAAGGTTTACAAGGTGTTAATCAAGTTAAATTAACTCATAAATGGATTTAAAAATTAAGCCGTGGTTGCAGTTTTCAATAAATAGTTGTTAACCATTTATTATCAACTATCTGATGATCGCGTTTTCAATGGACAATTATTCACTATCAATTAATCCGCGATCTGTAGGAACTTAATACTATTAAGTCCTCTTACTTTTGTCACAGAAATTAAGGATTTAACAGTGTTAAATCCCTACGGAATGGAGTTGCGATCTCGTTTTAAATGGATAACTATCAACTATTCATTATCAACGATCAATTATTCACTAATCGGCGATCGCATTTTCAATAGATAATGGACAATGATCAATTATTTATAATGTTCAGTGTCAAACCTTGAAAACAACCTCCTATTTTGACTCCACGAGAAACCGCCCAGATCGTTTGTTCATAAAAGACGAATGGATTACTTTTGTTATAGAAAATCCCGAACGAATTCAGATTCAGATAGATGGTAGAATTCGGATATGGGCAAGAATTATAGAAGCCGAGGGAAAATATCTTCGTGTTATTCTTCTCCCAGATCGTGAAACCGTTCACAACGCATTTTTTGATAGGAGATTTAAGCCATGAAACTTCAATATTTTAAAGATACTGATACCCTATACATTGAGTTCAAAAATGTGGATATTGTTGATACCCAAGACCTTGATGAAAATACTTTGCTAGAGTTCAATGAACAGGGTGAGATCTGTGCAATTACAATGGAACACGCTAGTCAAAGAGCCGACCTTAATCACCTCACAATGGAAGGAATTGCTGTATAAATGAGCGATCGCGTTTTCAATGGATAATGGACAATTGACAATGGATAATTATCAACTCTTCACTATCAATTATCAACTTTTCACTATTAACTATCAATTAATCTGCGATCGCTGCTAAAGTTGGATTCTTTTATCTTTTTAATTCCACAAAATTTTCCAAATTTTACTTTTTGGATATTACTCAAACAAGAATAGACCTCTTGCCAATTCAAGAAAGTCCCCCTTTTTAAGGCTTCGGCCTTGAGTCAGCCGAACGGTGGATTTAGGGAGATCAAACGCTATTGTGCCAGAAGTCTATTGAATTCCCCTACTTCAGGAATTGTTTCAGGTTCATAGGCAACTGATAATGATTTTCTCATGGCTCAAGCCTCTAAACCTAGTATAACAATTAATATGACTCAAGCAGACAATAGCAAAACGATAACCAGTTTAATGGGGAATAAATCTTGTCTCCAAAGCCTTAAAAGGTTAGCGTAAAAATCCCTCCGATGGACTTTGGCAACTTCCTAATTCTCCTGATTGGCGGCTATTATTATCCAGTAAACAGAGATTACGAATTTCATAAATTTCTAATTGATCTATCCGCATATTGTAAATTGCTTTTTGTAAATCGGTAAGATTACTAGGAGAACTATAGGGAAAATAATCAATGGCTCTAACTAGCAGATCTTTATTGAAAGGAACAATGAGTTTCTGTCCATTACTCTGTCTGGTTTGAATTAAATCGGCAACCATGCCGACTCGCCATTTTCCGGTACCAATGGATTGAGGCGGATCAAGGCGTTTAATTTGTAACTGGGCTGATATTTTTTGAGTGGGAGAACTGGCAAAAACTTCGGGTGGAGTCATGCCCGCAATTTCCCTTAAAAACCCTTTGCGAAAATCTTCCGAGAGGGCGAAACTGGCCACCCAACTATTGGTCGAAATTTTTTGATTGCCGCCCTGGGGAGTGGGAATAAAAAGCCCCTGATCCCGTTGGGGTTTACTGACCTCTTCTAGGCTTTGAGCCGGTAGCATTCCCGACCAGTTAAACATCAGCGTCATGGTTTGATTGACAAAGTGTCGAATCGCTTCTGGTTCTCTGAATAAAGGATCTGCAAGCAGGGGGCGTTGTCCGGCGACAAGTTGAACAAAATTGGCCGGTTGTCTCAAACTCAATTGACGAATTCTGATGCCTTGAATAATTAAAATGAGTAAAGCTAAGGCGTGTAATGCTAAACCCGCGATCGCCAATAGACTTAACAAACTAATGCTTTTCTTTTTCTGTTGTAACAAACTCATACTGTCTTAATCTTTGCAACAGGATCAGGTTAAAATCGCCTCAATAGCAAAATTCGTTAAACTATCCCCATCAGTTTATTGCAAGAGAGCGACTTTTTCATGAATTATAATGACCTGAGTCTCGCCATTGTTAGTTATGCCAGCACCAGTTTAGAAGATCGCAAAGATTGGTATTCTCCCGCCGCCGATGCCTATAACCAAGTTAGACCGTCTTATCCTCAGCCCTTTATCTCGCGAGTATTGGCGATCACGCCCCTCACAGCTGATTCAAAAATTCTTGAGGTAGGTTGTGGCCCTGCCACTGCCACAGTCGCCTTCGCGCCCCTAGGGGCCAAAATGCTTTGCCTAGAACCCAATCCTCACTTTTGTCGATTAGCTCAAACTAATTGCCAAGCCTACCCCCAGGTTAGCATCAAAAATCTTTCCTTTGAAGAATGGCCGTTAGAATCAGACTGCTTCGATGCTGTTTTAGCGGCTAGTTCTTTTCATTGGATTCCGGCTGAAATTGGTTATCCCAAAGCAGCCCAATCGTTACGAGCAAAGGGTCATCTCATTTTATTGTGGAATAAAGAATTACAACCATCCTACGATGTATCTCTACTTTTATCAGAGGTGTATCAAGTTCATGCCCCCTTTCTTGATCGCTATGAAGATCAGGAAACTCAGGAAAAAATCGTGCAAGGATTAGGGCAAATTATTACTGATTCTGGGCAATTTCAAAAAGTTGTTCAGGGAACTTTCTGGTCTGAGGTTGTTTATACCATTGATGAATATTTGATGCTTTTAAATACCTATTCTCCTTATCTGAAGTTAGAAGCGGAACAAAGGGCCATTTTATTTGAGGCTCTGAGAGAAAAAATTGAGCAAAACCTAGGAAATAGTCTGCCGCTCTCCTATCTATCCGCCTTTCATGTTGCCAAAAAACGTTAGATACTAGTAAACAGAAAAGCAAATTCTTCTTACTTGCAGCCTGGGGTTCTCCCCAAGAATTCCGTTCTAGGATACCGTAAGAGAAGATTGTCTATTCTTAAAAGCCTTTCTGTAACCCTGCTAAATCACCATGACCGCGATCGCTCCTCACCAAAAAGCCAAAGCCTTAAAGCCGAATAGCCCCCGTCCTGCCAAAGCTCTCTGTAGTGAGTGTGGTCTATGTGATACCTACTACATCCACTATGTCAAAGAAGCCTGCGCTTTTTTAAATCAGCAGATTGCCAGCCTGGAAACCCAAGCCCATGGCCGTAGTCGGGATTTAGAAAATGAGAATGATCTGTATTTCGGTGTACATCAGGAAATGATGGCGGCTAAGAAACAGCAACCCATCCCTGGGGCCCAATGGACGGGAATTGTGAGTACTTTGGCCTGTGAAATGTTAAATCGAGGTTTAGTAGAAGGGGTTATTTGTGTTCAAAATACCAAGGAAGATCGTTTTCAGCCTCAAATCGTTATAGCGCGATCGCCGGACGAGGTTTTAGCTGCCAAGGTGAATAAACCGACTTTATCTCCTAATCTTTCCGTATTAGAAGAAGTGGAAAAATCGGGAATAAAACGATTGTTGGTGATTGGGGTCGGTTGCCAAATTCAAGCCTTGCGAGCGGTAGAGAAATCCTTGGGATTGGAAAAGCTCTATATTTTGGGAACGCCCTGTGTGGATAATGTTTCACGGGAAGGGTTGAAAAAGTTTTTAGAAACCACTAGTCGATCGCCGGAAACAGTGGTGCATTATGAATTTATGCAGGATTTTCGGGTGCATTTTAAACACGAAGATGGCTCGATGGAATTAGTCCCCTTTTTTGGCTTAAAAACTAACCAATTAAAGGATGTGTTCGCGCCTTCCTGTATGAGTTGTTTTGACTATGTGAATTCTTTGGCAGATTTAGTGGTGGGTTATATGGGCGCGCCTTTTGGTTGGCAGTGGATTGTGGTTCGCAATGAGACGGGGCGTGAGATGTTAGAGCTAATTAAAGATCAGTTAGATGTCCAAGCAGTGAGTTCGGAAGGCGATCGTAAAAATGCGGTGCAACAAAGTATTCCGGCCTACGATAAAGCGGTGACATTACCCATGTGGGCAGCCAAATTAATGGGAGTCGTGATCGAAAAAATTGGGCCGAAGGGTTTGGAGTATGCCCGTTTTAGTATTGATTCCCATTTCACTCGGAATTATCTTTATGTGCGTCGTAATTATCCCGAAAAATTAGCGGCCCATGTGCCAGAGTTTGCAAAAAAAATTATCGCTCAATATAAATTACCTAAAAAGTAAATGAAGAAAATGTTACTTGTTCCTACTACTTTCTCTGTTCCTCTAAAGACTGATGCTAATGGTGTTATTCGCGTCAATCAAACTCGTATTACGTTAGATACTGTCGTTACTGCTTTTCTGGAAGAAGCGACTGCCGAAGAAATTCGGGAGCAATATTCATCGCTGGAACTTGCTGATATTTATGCGGTTCTTAGTTATTATCTACAGCATCAAACAGAAGTTAATGCTTATCTTTTAGAGCGTCAAAATCTTGCTAACTTTATTCAACAAGAAGCCGAAAAACAATTTAATCCTGTTGGCATACGCGATCGCCTATTAGCAAGAAGGACACAAGTTTAAGCAAACATGGTGAAATTTTTAACATTAAAGAAACTGATAGATGCTTTGGCGATCGCCCTTAGTATTTATTTAACATTAATATTGAGATAAACAAAATTTGATCAGGAGGGGTCTATGTCAATTACCTATGATAAAGATTTAACAATCTGGGCAAAAGATACGGCTCAACTTTTGCGGGAACGTTGTTGGGATGCTATTGATTGGGAACATTTAATTGAGGAGGTTGAGGATTTGGGGAAAAGTGAGCGCAGTGCGATCGCCTCTCAAATGGAACGGATTATGGTGCATCTTCTGAAGTGGCAATATCAACCCCAACGGCGATCGGATAGTTGGCTTGATTCTATGAATGATGGGCGATCGCAAATCCGTCGTAAGTTGGAAGATAGCCCTAGTTTACGAAGTTATCCCCTACAAGTTTTAGAAAAAGAATACACAAGAGCGCGTCGAGAAGCGGCCCGACAAACTCATTTGGAAATCAATCTTTTTCCTGAATTATGTCCCTATCTCATTGAACAGGTTATGGGAGATTGGTTGCCTGGTGATGATCTTCAATAGTTCCCAAATCCATAGAGTATAGGACTTGGATAACAAGCCTTTACCTTAAATAAAAAAGAAGTCCTAAAAAAGAAATTTACTTTCTCAATTAATTATCTGAAAACATGAAAAATATTAGATTTACTAACCTCGGTCAAATCAAAGAAGCCGATATAAATTTCGGTGATTTAACTTTATTTGTTGGCCCTCAAGCTACGGGAAAAAGTATTTTATTGCAATTAATAAAATTATTGCTTGATAGTCAAGATATTGTGAATAATCTTAACAATAACGGTTATGACTGGGAAGAAAATACCGATGAATTTTATGAGCTTTACTTTGGGGAAGGAATGAATAATATTTGGAATAATAAAACAGAAATATATTTAGATGAAACAAAGTTTGATTCGGGAGATTTAGCTTCAGATTCAGACTTTTATTATGGGCAACAACTTTTTTTAGTACCTGCTCAACGTGTAATTGCTCTTGAAAATGGATGGCCTCGTCCGTTTACAAGCTTCGACATTGGCGATCCCTATGTAGTTCGTTATTTCAGTGAATCACTAAGATTAACAATTCAAAAAAGTTACATTAATTACGATACACATGAAGAGATAAAGAAAGCAATAGAAAACAGTATTTTTCATGGAGCATTGATAGAGGTAATAGTTACTGGAATGCGTAAAAGAATTCATCTTAATATTGATGGCAATTCATTCCCTTTTATGACTTGGTCAGCAGGACAACGTGAGTTTATGCCTCTACTGTTAAGTTTTTATTGGTTAAACTCTACACCAAATGATGATTTAGAATGGGTAGTAATTGAAGAGCCAGAAATGGGTCTCCATCCCCAAGCAATTTTATGTGTAATTCTAATGTGTTTAGAACTTTTAAATCAAGGTTACAAATTAATAATTTCTACTCATTCTCCTGTTCTTCTAGAAGCAGTTTGGGCAATTCGTTTTCTGCAACAAGAAAATTCTGATGTTAAATATCTTTATCAACTTTTTAATTTAGAATCTTCTGAATCAATGACAGAATTATTTGAAAATATTCTCAAAAATAAAACATTTTCAACTTATTACTTTGATCAACAAAAAGACGGTGTTTATGTGAAAGATATTTCATCCTTAGATCCAGGTGACTTAGATGACGCGATCACGGAGGACTGACAAGTTTTAGTAGTCGAGCTTCCGAAGTTGTATCCCAAGCGGCTCAGGAGAAAGCATGAGTTTTAAGACTGCAATTGATCAAACCCCTTTACTTAGAAATCATCTTAGAGACGGATTATAAGCTCTGGGTTCAAACAGTAACAACATAAAGCCAAATGATTCACGAAAATGTGAAGGTAGTGTGGACATTGATAATGCCGTAAAACAAGAATTTTCTAGTGATAATCGTTGGGATTACGCTGTTGGCTATGATGGGAAGACCTATTTTATCGAAATTCATCCTGCTGATACCAGTGAAGTTAAAACAATCTTAAAAAAGCTTGGATGGCTAAAAGTATTTCTATCTGAAAAAGCTCCTGAATTGAATAAAGAACCAAAAAGTTTTCATTGGGTTGCTTCTAAAGGAAACCATATATTATCTAATAGTCCCCAATATCGACAATTAGCTCAATCTGGAATTACAGCCATTGGTCAGCTTACCCTAAAATAAAATTTTTTAAATGGCATATACTCATTTCTTAATATAGCTCAAAAAAAAGCTTTCCATGCACTTCATTCTTGAATTGGCGATCAGAAAATATCGGCGGGGTCAGCAGCACGAAGTTTACGGGTAGCAATGCCACCTGAAATTAAACACATCATAATAGTTAAAATCAGGACAGTAATGGCTCGGCTCATGGTCATAAATAGCGGTAAATTGGTTGCATTTCGGGTTAAAGCATAGAGACTGACTGCGATCGCCGATCCGGGCAAAAAACCGAGAAAAGCCAGAATCAGAGCTTCTTGAAAAACAACGGTCAATAAATAGGAATCTTGATAACCCATTGCTTTGAGAGTGGCATATTCAGCCGTATGTTCAGCCACATCACCCGATAGAATTTGATAGACGATAACAACCCCAACCACAAAACCGATCGCCGTTCCCATCGTAAAAATAAAACCAATGGAGGTATTTTCAGACCAATATTGTTTTTCAAAATTGATAAATTCTGCCTTGGTTAAAACCCTGACATCATTAGGTAAATTTTTTTGTAATACTTGGGCCATGACTTGAGGATCGACTCCTGGTTTAAGTTGAATTAAACCTGCACTGACCTGGGACGGATCACGACTGGTCATAATGCGATGAAAATTAAGGTCACTCGTAATCACATTGCCATCAGCAGCAAAGGAAGCACCAGAGAGAAATAGCCCCTTAATATTTAATTTACGTTCCCTGGCTTCGGTGGAAACAGTTTTCCCCTGTTCTAAATCGGCGATCGCGGTTGTATAATTTCCCCGTGAACCTCGATCAAACAGGAGAATATCAGGCATTTTCAATTTCTCTAGATTTTTTTCCACTTCAGGAATTAAAAAAGCTGTTTTTTTCGGATTAAAGCCCAGTAATAAAATAGAAGTCTTGAGATTGGTTTGAGGATTTTTCCAGTCAACAAAATCCGTATAAAGCGGTTCAGCACTGGTGACTCCTTCAAAACTTAAGGCTTGATATAATCGTCGTCGGGGAAAAGTATCTAGACTAACAATATTTCTACCTTGAGGACTAATGAAAACTAAATCCGCATTAATGGTTTGGTGCAGTTGGGTATTGCTGTCATACAGCGCAGTCTGAAACCCCAATTGAATAAACATCAACATATCGGCAAAGGCAATTCCTGCCATCGCAACCATAAGACGACTTTTTTCTCGTTTAAGTTGGAGCCAAGCCAGGGGAATATTCCGAAAAATGGGTTGAGTTTTCATTCGCTTCTTTATCTAATTTTTGAGGTTTGATCCCCCTAATCTCTTTAAAAAGAGGAGAAAATCAAGAAATTATTGAATCTTAATCGCAACAGTAACTTCAAGATTAGTAAAAGCTTTGACTTTACGACTACTAATCGGATCTAGTAATACTTTAACCTCAACAATTCGTGCATCGGTGGCCGCAGTGGGATCGGTATTTAAGACCTTATTTTTATAAATTTGTAAGCCAATTTCCTCGACTTGACCGATCGCCTCTTCGGTGAAAGCATCACTGGTAATCACAGCCTTTTGTCCGATTTTTAGGCGTTTAACATCTGTTTCATAGACTTCAGCCACTGCCACCATTTGAGCCGTTTGACCCAGATCCACAATGCCATCATTGCCGACAATTTCTCCGTCCCAGCTATGGATCTTCAGAATTTGGCCATGACGGGGCGATCGCACATAGGCTAAATCTAAATCGGCTTGAGCCTTTTTAACCGCAGCCTGAGCCGCATTGACTTCTGCCAGAGCCGTTTGTACATCAACGGGACGGACTTCTGCCACCTTATCCAGAGTAGAACGAGCTTCATTAATTTGCTGTTGACCCGTGCGTTCAATTCGTTCCAAAGCGGCCTTGGCTTCGTTTATTTGTTGCTGACCGGTGGCTTGAGTACGAACCAAATTAGCTTTGGCTTCTGCTAATTGCTGACGACTGGTTTCTAGGACTAAACCTTTATTGTCATAGATGGAAGCTGAAACCGCTCCCTCCTCGTTTAATTGCCGATAACGCTGATATTCTGCCTGGGCATTGGCTAATTCTGCCTCTAACTTACGAATAGCAGCTTTTTGCGCCGCCACATCTCCCGCTAACTGTTCCTCTAAACGATTTAAGGTAGCCTGCTGAGTCGCTTTATCGCCTCGCCATTGAGCTTGTAGGCGTTCAATCGTGGACTGTTGTGCTCCAATTTCTCCTGTTTTGGCTCCTGCTTTCACCTGGGCTAACTTAGCTTGATTAACTCGTACCTGTTCCTGAGCCTGTTCTAATTCAGCTTGTAGGCGATCGCGGCTATCGAGAATAGCGATAATTTGACCTTTTTTGACGGTATCTCCCTGTTTAACCTGTAATTGGGCAATGCGATTACCACTACTGGAGGCTGCGATTTTAATTACTTCTCCCTTTGGTTCCAATCGGCCTAAGGCGACAACCGTTTTCGCCACCATCATTTGAGCCGGAGAACTGGCCACAGACTTCGATTCACTTTCTTTGGTTTGGTTCAGGTTAAAGACAATCAAGCCAGTGGCCGCGATCGCACCTATTACACCAAGGGTAATGACTCCCTGCCCTAGAAATTTAGGCAGTATTTTGGTTAAAGGATTTTTGGACGGTTCGATGGATTGCATAGGGTTAGTACCTAATCACGAGGGCAAGAAGAGTAATAATGTCGGATAATGCTTATGCAAAAAAATGAATATAAAATTAGGATAACAATAATGTATATTAAACAAAATGTATATGTCAAGGAGAAATTTTAATGGCTCTATCCCACGCACTACTGGCAAGTCTTTTAGTAGATGGCCCCTGTAGTGGCTACGATATGGTGAAACGATTTGATGAAAAAATTAGTTGTTATTGGATGGCTTCCCACCAACAGGTTTACAAGGCGTTGCGTGAATTAGAGTCCCAGGGCTGGGTCAGTTCAGAAACCATTACCCAAACCCGTCGCCCCAACAAAAATATCTACAGCATCACGAGGGACGGAACGGAACAATTAGCCCATTGGGTGCTGACTCCCAGTGAACCAACGACGATTCGTGAAGATTTGATGATTAAAACCCAGGTTGGCTTTCTGGTACCGCGTCCTGCCATTATTGAGGAGTTAAAGCGTCGTCACGGCATTCATTTAACCAATTTAGAAGTACTAAAAACCATTGAACAGCAAGAGTTCCCTGACCTCCCATCCCTTACCATTGAAGCCAAATTTCATTATCTAACTCTGCGACGCGGCATTCGTTTTGAGTCCGATTGGGTTGCCTGGTGTGAAGAGGCGATCGCTTTTATTGAAGCTCATGATTAAAGACAGGGGCTTTAGGGTTTTGCTGCCACTCTCAATTACAAACAGGACAATGACAATCGCTCGTGCCTTAGACTTTAGATAAATTTTAAAACTTTAGATAAATTTTAAAAATATCATCTTTACAGGTAATATTAAGGATATTGAAATAAAAAAAGTCCCACCTATGAGCCACTTACAATCGCGGCCAATTGCAATTATTGCTCGCAAGTTGTTTGCATTGTTTGGAGCAGATTACGAAGCCTTTCGGTACCAGAGCTTTGTTTTACAAAAGCAATGTGAGAAATTTGCGCGAAAAATATTTGAGCCGATGGGTATAGATTATTGGTCTAAGCCAGCCATATTTGACATGGACAATAAACTTCAAAAATATTTGTCCTATTCTAATGGTTTTTTCATCGAAGCCGGTGCAAATAATGGCTTTGATCAAAGCAATACTTACTATCTGGAAAAATTTAAAAATTGGCAAGGAGTTCTCATTGAGCCAATTCCAGAATTGTATGAACAATGTGTTGCTGAACGTACTCAGTCCCGGGTTTTTAATTGTGCTTTGGTTTCTCAAGACTACGATCAACCGACCTTAAAAATGAAATACATAGGCTTAATGTCAATGGTTAGTGGTCTTTTTCAAGACAAAGAGAAAGAAAAAGTACACGTTGAGGTGGGAGTGAAGATTCAAGGCAAACTCTCCACTTACGAAATTGAAGTGCCTGCACGGACTTTAACGTCAATTTTGGAGCAAGTTGGGGCAGAAAATATAGATTTTTTCTCCTTGGATGTAGAGCAATTTGAATTAGAGGTTTTAAAAGGTTTAGACTTAAGTAGATATCGTCCTAAGTATTTTTTAATTGAAACTAATCAGAAACAAAGTATTGATGATTATCTGGAAAATTATTATGTCCAAATCGATCAATTAACTTTTCATGATTATCTCTATCAAAGAAAAGACGATTTGTCTGATAATTGCCCATCTTAAAAAAAGAAGGAAGAAGTTAGGGAAGATCAATAAATATGAAAAATTATTTGTATCTGGTTGGTAAGAAAGTCAGTCCTGGATTATATAAAATTTTTAAGAATTTTAGTTGGTTGTTGGCTGAAAGGCTATTAACCATGATGATCGCCTTAACCATTGGCATTTATTCGATTAGATATTTAGGCGTTAGGGATTTTGGCTTGCTCAGTTATGTCATTAGCTTTGTAGGAATTTTTGATGTCATTGCCAGATTAGGTCTAGATTCAATTGTGGTTAGAAATTTAGTAAGAGAAGATAGTTTAACCAATCAATTACTAGGAACATCTTGGGTTTTAAAAATAATATCAATTGCTACAATTGGACTCATAAGTATTCTTTCTCTTTTAAGCTTTAGTGATAACCAAGAAACTAAGTGGCTAGCAGTTATTATTGTATGCAGTTTAATTTTTAATGCTTTTGACGTAATTGACTTTTGGTTTCAAGCTAAATTATTGTCTCAATCAATGGTAATTGTCAGGACGATACAGATAACCATTAATTCAATTCTCAAGCTTATTTTTATTTATTTAAAATTGTCTGTATTTGCCTTTGCATTTTTATTTATTATTGACGGACTTATCAAAACAGTCGGGATGATCATTGCTTATCGTCAACAAAAATATTCATTAAGCCAATGGCGGTTTAGTTTACCTCTTGCAAAAAAACTGTTAAGTGATTCTTGGCCTCTCATTTTATCCTCTGTAATGGTAACAATTTATGTCAGAATTGATCAGGTAATGTTAGGGATAATGGCTGATCAAAAGGCAGTGGGAATTTATGCCGCAGCAATTCGGTTTTCTGAAATTTGGTACTTTATTCCAGTAATTATTTGCTCATCTGTATTTCCAGCTATTCTTAAAGCAAAAATACAAAGTCAGTCTCTTTATTCTCAGCGATTACAGCAACTCTATGATCTGTTGACATGGATTTCTTTAATCATTGGTTTATGTGTTTGTTTATCTGCCTATCCTGCGGTAAATTTTCTGCTTGGTCAAGCCTATCATCAATCCGCCACTATTTTGATTTTGCATATTTGGGCTTTACCTTTTGTGTTTTTAGGTGTAGGTCGTAATCAATTACTTGTAGCTGAAAATTTGACCCATTTTAGTTTCTGGACTACTGCCCTAGGCGCTATTTCTAATATTCTGCTGAATCTATTCTTGATTCCTACTTACCAAGGCATCGGAGCCGCGATCGCCACTGTCATCTCCTATGGTATTGCTGCCTATTTTAGCTGCTTATTATACCGTCCTATTCATCCAACTTTCTGGATGTTAACCAAAGCTCTATTGATTCCTTTTAGGGTTCAGCAAAATTTAATTTATCTTCGTCAAATTAGAAAATTATTTGGTTGAGATAGAAAGCTTGCACAAAAAATTAAAATTCGACAATACAAGTATCTAAAGTGTTACGTTATATGTGTTATAATCATAAAAAATCACTCATAATCATAAAAATCAACCGATGAATCAAGATACAAAAATCGTTTTTATCCATAGAGGATATCGATGGTACCTTCCCTATGCTCTCTATCAAGCCAATTTCGCTAGCCCAAATTCTGAGGTTGTCCTGATTGGCGATAACTCAAACTTTAAGGGGATTCAAATTGAACCCTTAGATAAAATTCAAAGTGAGAAAATACAAAAATTTAAGCAATGCTACTCTCATCGGTCAACTAATAAAGAAAGTTTTGAATTATTCTGTTGGCTACGATGGTTTTATTTGCTAGAGTATATGTATCAAAATAAGGTTTCTTCTGTCCTACATCTTGACTCGGATGTCCTTCTTTATAGCTCAATTGAAGAGATAAGCAACTGTTATGGTCATCTAAACTGGGAATGTGGTTTATCTATTCCCAAGCAGGACTCAAATTCTTTTACCTGGAGTGCTTCAGGGCATATTAGTTATTGGACTATTACGGCTTTAGAAGATTTCTGTAACCTGACGATCGCTAGTTTTAGTGAGCGTGAATATTTAGAAAAATATCAAAAAAAGTGGGATTGGCATTTATCTCAGAATAAGCCTGGCGGGATATGCGATATGACTACTCTTTACCTCTTTTGGGAGGCCAATCAAAATCGGATTATAAACATGGCTAAAAGCAAGCAATCAAACGTTTTTGATCATAATATGAATATCGCTTCTAATTATGAAAATCCCCAGTATATCACCGAGTCTGGTATTAAGAAAGTACATTTTGTCAATGGTCATCCTTTCCTTGTTCCCATTAATCAAACAGAAGCTCTAGATCGCGCCCATGCCTTACACTTTCAGGGGGGAGCGAAGAGATATATTCGGGATTTTTATACAGGCCCATCTTTCCCAGGCAAAACCTATGCAGATACTCTCTTTTTCCTCCAATCTATCAAGGCTAAATTGCCATGATAATCACCTTTCAATCTTTTTTTCTGACTATCTTAGGCATAACCATGTTCTGCCAAAAAGTCTAGACTAATCTCTGTTTCTCGGTGGGCGGATTGATGATAACCCAATAATTTTTCGACATATTTACCTAAAATATCGCCTTCTAAATTGACCCAATCCCCAGGTTTTAAATACTGTAAATTAGTTTCGTGATAGGTATGGGGAATGACCGCAACGGTGAACCAGTTTCCCTGGCGATCGCCGTTAGCAATGGTTAAACTGATGCCATTAATACTAATACTACCCTTAGAGACGAGATAACGGGCCAAATAACTTTGCCATTGGGCTTGGAGTTCAGTCGGAGCCGTAAAGGTTAATTCCCAAGCATTCTCAGTGGCGCTCGCCTGGCTTAAAGCACCAATCCCATCCACATGACCGGTTACAAAATGGCCACCAATTTTTCCTCCCACTCGTAAGGATGTTTCAATATTGACATAGCTGGCCTTCTGACTGGCTTGGCCCAAAGTACTGCGATGCAGGGTTTCTGGGGAAACATCGGCAATAAATCCGTCGCTGGTAATGGTTTCTGTGGTCAGACAAACCCCATCCACTGCCACACTATCCCCGATCGCCAAATCTGAGAGAATATAGGTTGAAATGGCTGAAGAGAGAACAATTTGTAAGCGATTTTGTGGCAGGGAACGCAGTTGGCCCAAACCTTGAATAATGCCTGTAAACACGGTATTGAGGTTGAATAAAGGGAGTGTATTAGACGAAACTAGCTAGAGCAATTCGTCCATCAGGGTCATAACTTGTACCGTCGCTGGTGATAATAAAGATTCTTCAGAATGTTGGTCTCGATAGCGTTCCCAGAGGTTTTTAATGGCAATTAATTTCAAACTATTTTCCGCTAATGTAGCCGCGATCGCCGTTGCCCCAGGCAGATAACCCGTTGCTCCCAGATCCATCATGGCCGAGCGTCGTAATTGTAAATCCTTACCCTGTAAAGCTGAGATTAGACGTTCAGCATAAACAGTGTTTTGGGTTAACTGATAGAGAGAACGGGCGGCTGCATATTGTACCTTTGGGGAAAAATGCTCTAGAAAGGGTTCGATTAGGGAACGAGCCTCTTGGGCCTGTAGTTCTCCCAAGGCTTCTAAAATGGCTTCGTAGGGTTGGGCTAAATGGGGTTTATCGGCAACTTTTTGGGCCGCTTCTAATCCACCTTGGAGTAACTCAGCTAGGGGGGCGATCGCCCTAGAATCCTTCAGTTGGGCCAGGGCATAGGCTGCCGATTCCCGCACATAGTAATCCTCACAGTTCAAGGTCTGAATCAGGTCAGGCACTACCGTGAGATTGCCCAGTTTACCGAGAGCCTTGGCAGCATTGCGTCGCAAGGGATAGCCCCCATCCGGCGATCGATCCGTTTCATCCTGCAAAGCTTCCAGCAGAGCCGTGATCACAATCGGTTCTTTCACCTGAAACCGTCCAATCCACCAAGCCGCATAGTAACGCGCACTGGGATCTTCTTTTTGTTGCAAATTGGCGATCGCTTGGCTGGCCGTATAGGCAGGATTAACTACTTCCAACTCAGTATTCATTGTACTCAACTATTAATTCACCTTTTACCAATTACGTTCGGCCCAAACCGGATGGGAAAATAAAGAAGCTGCGACTCGTACCCCCCGCAGTTGATTCAATAACGGTAAATGTCCCACCGGAGCCGTTAAAGCCCAGATAAAGCCATGAGGATATTTTGTCCAACTATTGCCGTTTTTCCAGCCGATCTTGGGCCAAAGTTTCACAAAATCCTTACCCAGGGATAGCCAGAGTTTACGTTGTACCGAAAAGCCAAATCGTCCTTCCGAATGAACCCACCAGAGCGAATTAATGGTGTGTAAATCCACAGCCGAAAACTGTTCAACTTCCGTAAAGTATAACCATTTGCGTTGAATCGCTCCCGAACCAGCTAATTCACAGAGCTTTTCACGGGTCAGATTATCTGCCAATTCAAATTCCTGACGAGCGAGGGCAATCTGTAGGAGACGATAATCAATCTGGGCGGAAGATTCGAGGGGAACGACTCCATCGGGATAATGCTCTGCTAAAAAGCTCTGAACCTTAGTGTCATCCAGAGCATAAAGACTTTGATAGATTTTCCCCATAACGAGATTAGGAACGGGGGGGGAATGGCTCGCTAGATAGTCTAGCAAAACCTGCCATCCTGCTTCTCCCAATGTGGCTAGTTTGCCAATAGACTGAAGCTGATTTTTCTCAGATTCGTTAGACAGTTGACTCGCTAACTGCGAGAGATCGAGAGTGGAGTCTAGCATCGAAGAGGGGAAAGAATCGGTCATGTTTAGCAATAATGATTTTCTATTCATTTATAGTAATGGTTTTTTGGGGATTACTGCGCCCGGTTAGAAGGGTACTGGTATCGTGTGATCAAAGCTAGAAAAAGTTATGGTGTAAGAGTTTGAGAAAATAGAAAATAACTTACGACTGGACATATTCCCGTTTTTGTTATACTATTATTATTGTCATTATATTAAAGAAAGGGAAAACGGAAAGCAATGTCAACATTGAATAAAAGCTCAATTGACCTCCTAAGTGATATTGGCTTACCTCAAGAGAAAGAGGAAGCCTTATTTCAGAAAAACTGCCCTCATTGCTATAGTGAAAAAGTAAAAATACATTCTCATTACCAAACGAAAGGTAACGGGGAACGTAAAATGTTCATCTGTCAAGAATGTGGTTCTTGTTTTGCTGAGACTTATGGTAGCGTAATCGCTGGCTTAGAAACCCCATTAAGTGAAATTGTAAAAGTATTAAAAGCCAGAATGGAAGGAATAGGATTAAATGCAGCAGCCCGAGTATTCGGCTACGCAAAAACAACAATATTGAATTGGGAAAAGAAATTATCAGGATTACAAGAGACATTATTTTTATACGCCTTAGTGAATGAATTTGTTAAATTAGTAATAGAAGGGGATGAACTATACACAAAAGTTGGAAAAAATAAAGAAGCAAGTGCCTCTGAGGGGTGGACAATCGTGCTCATGGACAGGGCTAGCCGCTTTATTTGGCATTTAAAATGTGGTAAAAAAGAGCAGAAATTATTTCTAGAAGCAATGATGACGGTAGCGGAATTATTTGAAAGGAGTGCAGAATCTCTCCAGTTATTTACAGATGGAGAAAAGCGATATAGTCAACTGCTATTTAATATTTGTCACGAAGTATTAAGGACTGGGAAGCGAGGTCGTCCCACCAAAGTATTACCGAAGGGTATGGTGGTAAGATTAAAAAATAAGAGTAGTAAACGTCGAGATTCTGAGGGTAAACTAGAGAAAGTAGAAACTCCGAAAACTGAACATCCTGAGACAACAGAAAAACCAGAAGACAAGGATGTTCATGCCAACCACGTTGAGGCATTTAATAGTTCTCTACGACGCTATTTAGCCGCCTTTCGTCGTCGAACAAATACTTATGCTAAATCTGTTGTGGGATTACAGCGAGTGCTAGATATTTTCTGGATGGTTCATAACTTTGTTCGCAGCCATTTTACGACGAAAAAAGTTCCTGCGGTAGCTCTCGGTATAATTCAAAAAGGGTTAACTTGGGAGGACTTACTCCAAATTCGCCTGATTTGTTGAACCTCTTGTATTGCAACGTTTATAGCTTCTAGCTAGACGATACCAGTGCCGTTAGAAGCGTTGACTTAAAAAGTGCTGCCATTCCAGCCCCACATTGATCCCTTAGCATCGTTGAATTCAATATAAATACGATTTTGAGGAACTCCTAGCGTCATCTGAATAAGCTCACAGAAATCTTTACTCATGGCCTTGGTTTGGGTAGGGGACATTGTACCAATATTTTTGATTTCAAGATAGCAAACTGGCTCAAAAGTACCGCCAAAGGTCATTTTTGCCTGGGGTTCAAAGCTAGTCATGACATAGGATTCAGGTTTATTGACGTGTTTAGCCAATTTAGCGGATAGACTTTTGAGTAAGTCGTTGACTTGGGCATCAGAAGCGGCGATCGGTGCAGAGGTTTGAACTTTAATCAGGGGCATGATTTTGATTATTTTGTGGGTAATTTCCTTGTCATTATGCAGGAAAAGACTGAGATTAAAACGGCAATTAGAGGAAGATTGGCGTAAAACCACTCATTATTTTGCCATAGTTTCTCAGTACCGAAACATTATCTCTTGGAGTTGGCTGAGTACTATTGTTTGCCAAATTTAAGGCTTGAGGATTGGCTCTAGTGCGGTAGAATCAACGATTAGGCAAATGGGTTGACCCTAAAGCTTACCTCCAGTAAAAGTTTGAGACGGTATCAAGCCTTCTCAAGAGTTCTCTCTTTTTATCTTATACCTCGCACGGTGATAATTTGCGTTTTTTAGTTCAGCCCCCCTAGCCCCCCAAGTTTTGGGGGAACCATTCTCTATTTATCGGTTTCAAAGTCCCCCAGCATTGGGGGATTCAGGGGGCGAAAATCTCAATCCATGACCGTGCCAAGTATAACCTCGCCCCTAAACCCGGTCTAACTCGCAACCCATAGTTTTTTGAATCCCCAAGGTGATCCCCCTAAATCCCCATTAAAAAGGGGGACTTATGCCTGGAATATATCTAAGAAAACTACAGTTTCCAAAATGGACGGGGTTTAGCGGAGTATATTGACTCGTTAATTGATTAAAATGCTTCCCTATGCAAGCCCTTAAACCCTATTTGAAATATCTATACGTCCCTGGTGTGATTCTGACGGTGGCTGGTGTGGTCGCGGGAATAACCGCCGGTAGTTGGTCGCCGCTTTATTTAGGGTTAATAGCGATCGGTGGCATGATTCTGGTGGCTTGGTTGGGCTGGCTATTGAGCAACTATCCTGGTTTATTCTCTCGTCGTTCTACCCAGGCTGGAACTAATGCTCTTGTCACCACGATCGCCCTATTGGTCATTGTCGGAGCGATTAATTTATTAGCTTTTCGCTATTCGGGCAAGATTGATCTCACGGAAAATCAACTTTTTACCCTCTCGCCTCAAACAGAAACGGTGATTACTCAATTAAAGCAGCCTGTTAAGGTGTGGATTTTTAGTAGTAATCCGATGGCCAGTGATAAAGATTTACTCAAAAACTATCAACGAATCAATAATAATTTTTCCTTTGAGTTTGTCAACCCCGATCAGCAACCAGGCTTAGTCAAAGAATTTAATGTTAAGTCCCAGGGAGATGTGTTTGTTCAGTATGGTGCGAAAAAGCAACTGGCTCAAACACTGATTAATTTTAATCAACCCGAACCCCTTTCAGAGATTAAACTCACCAATACTATTGAAAAAATTCAACGCGATCGCCTTCTCAATGTTTATTTCCTACAGGGTCACGGTGAACATCCGTTAAATAACAGCAAAGAAGGCGTTTCTTATGCAGTCACCAGCCTAGAAAATAAAGGCTTTAAAGTAAATCCGCTCAATTTAGTACAAAATGCAGGTATTCCAGAAAATGCGAATGCCATTGTCATTGCTGGCCCCAAACGGGAAATTCTTAAGCCCGAAGTCCAAGCTCTGAAAACCTACAGCGATCGCGGTGGTAACTTAATGGTCATGGTAGATCCAGAGGTTAATCCAGGCTTAGATCCCCTTTTTCAGACCTGGGGTATAAAACTTGATCCCAGAACCGTCGTTGATTTATCAGGAGCCGGAAATCTCTTAGGTTTAGGCCCGGCAGCCCCCATTATTACCCAGTACGGAGAACATCCGATTACCAAAGAATTTAACAACGGCATCTCTATTTTTCCCCTCTCTCGCCCGATTGCCACCGTTAAAATGCCCAATGTTCAAGCCGTCACCCTGTTAGAAGCCTCTCCAAAAATGTTAGCCAAAAAAGAGCTAACCGCCGATCTACAATTTGACGAAAAACAAGATCTGCGTGGCCCCTTTGATCTCGGTGTTGCCCTAGAACGTACCGCCATCCCCCCTCAAATCACCCCATCCCCCTCTCCAAGCAGTAGTCCTAACCCCAACCTCTCTCCCAATCCCCAGGCCTCCCCGTCCTCAATCCCCTCCATCTCTCCCAGTCTCCCCATCCCCCCATCCCCCACAACCTCCCCATCCCCCACAACTTCCCCATCTCCCAGTCCCTCACCTAATCCTCAATCCTCCAAAACCTCTCAAAATTCTTCTAATATCAAACTGGTCTCCTATACCCTGGCTCAAACCGCAACCCCTAGCCTCGCCACACCCATTCCCCTAGTCTCCCCATCTCCTAGTCTCCCCATCTCCCCATCTCCCAGTCCCCTAGTCTCCCCATCCCCTACTCCAACAACCTCTTCCAAAGCAATTACTGAAAAAGTCACCTCAAAAATGGTCGTTATCGGTAATGCCCTGTTTATGACCAATCAATGGTTTAACGAACAATTAAATGGTGATATTTTTCTCAATAGTGTGCAATGGTTAGCCAATCGAGAAGAACAACCTCTTGCGATTCGACCCAAGGAAGCCAAAAACCGTCGTTTGACCCTAACACCGCTTCAAGCCAGTGCCATTAATTGGTTATCTCTCGTCATTTTTCCGCTTCTAGGAATTGGACTAGGCATTTTTACTTGGTGGAAACGACGTTAATTCAGATCAAAAATAATCTCAGATTTTCCGACTTAAGCAGCAATAGCAGGGAACTGTTTAACTATCTCTTCTTCTAATCCTAAGACTATGAAAGATAAAAACTTAGTTAAGATTTCTAATCTATCAGAGTTAAATATTCTGCGAGGAATAGCTGCTCTATTTATGATTATTAATCATGCTAGTTATAAGCTATTACCTTCTAAGCTAACAACAGAAGGGATATTCGGCACAATAACGTTTATCGGTAGTTTTGCTCCTGTTTTATTTTTTTTAATTACTGGGATTGGTTATGGATTACAGGATGGACAAAAGAAAAAGAAAAATTATTGGTTAAATATTATTTATAAGACTTCTATTCTTTGTTTAGCAGATCAATTTTTATTTTGGCGAGAAGGACAATTAATCGGTCTTAATTTCTTAGGTTTTATTGGATTCTCTATAATGATTATGGGTCTTATTCGAGTATCAAAACATCCACTAATATATGCCTTAATCTTGATTTTTTCTTCTCTTCTTTTACGTTATATTCTTGGAAGCTATTTAGAGAATAAACTTGATGCCTCCGGTTTAATAATTTGGTTGTTGGGAACAAAGGGGTTAAGCAATATTTCCTACCCATTCTCTCCTTGGATTACCTACCCTTGTTTTGGCTACATTTTTGGAATTTTTCTTAAACGCAATTATGAAAAGATAGAAGAAATAATAATAAAAGATATTTTAAAGTTTATGCTTTTTATCGTTCCTTCAAGTTTGGTCACTTATTTTTTATGGGCAAAAAATTTCTCTTTTCATCGATGGGGAACGGTAGCTGTTGCTTTTTATGTTGCTAGTATTTTAGTTTTGAGTATCGTAATAGTTGTTTTATATTTTATAAAAATCTATTCTTTTAGCAATCTCCTAGAAAATTATATTGGACTTAGAGGAGTTAGCTCTCTTGCTATTGTTCCGATTCATTATGGATTAATCTCGATTTTGAGTGTTGTTGGATTCAATAATTTAAACCCTCTTATTTTTATTGCTATAGTTTTATTAATTAGCTATATCAGTTTTATTTGCGCTGATCAGGTTGAATCTTGGGGTCGCTCTCTTGTTAGAGTTTGGCCCACCCAACGTATTCTCTATACTGGATTGACATTAGTAGCTCTCTGTGCTATCATTACCTGGTTTACTTCACCTGAAAGCTCTTTTGTACTTGTCGTTGCTGTAACTGCTGGCCAAATTCTTCTTTGTCTGTTATTGACTATTCGCTGGTAGTTCTTAAGAATCTCTTGTGATAGATAGCTAAACTAATCTAGGCAAAATCTAGCAGATCAATGACTACTAGTAAATAAATAGGGCTTGCTGAAAAAGTCCACAAAACGAACCTAGATGCCACAGGGCGCGAAAAATGGTGACTTCAGAGATCAGTTTCCAGTTTTACCTCACATTTTTCCAGCAAAGTGCATGGATTTTGAGCCTCCAAATGCCATAACCTTGCATCTGATCGTTTGTAAAATGCCTGAAAGTATTGTCTAGCAAGGATTTCATCCTTATTCAGCAATCCCTAAATAATACGTCTGATGTGAGTTAAAATAACCTAGTAGTCAGCAAGGGTTTTAGCCCCCCCTTTAATTAGAGAAAGCATCAATTAAACGAGTTTACGCCATTCCATGCTCCAACTCACATCAGGCGTATAATGTTCCTGAAAATACTAATCTAACTAGAGGTAACTCTAAATATGCAAGCCCAAATTATTAAAAATGTGCTGGATCCAATTTACTTAGGTAGTCTAGCTGAACGATATCATCAGCAATATATGAGTGCTGATCCTTTTGCACATATTGTTATTGACAATTTTTTACCAGATTCTATTTTGAATGAAGTCCTAAATGAATTTCCTAATCCTGATGAGATTCAGTGGAAAGAGTTTGATAATAAATCAGAGAAAAAGTTGGCTTCTGTCTCTGAACAACAAATGGGTCATGCAACGAGATTTCTTTTATATCAACTGAATTCTTCAACTTTTATTACTTTTCTGGAAAAACTAACGGGTATTGATGGTATTATTCCCGATCCTCATTTTGTTGGAGGGGGATTACATCAAATTAAACCTGGTGGCTATTTAAAAATTCATGCAGATTTTAATAAAAATACTCGTCTGAAATTAGATAGGCGTTTGAATTTGTTACTTTATCTGAATAAAGATTGGTCTGAAGGCTATGGGGGGCATTTAGAACTGTGGGATGTGAAGATGAAAGCCTGTCAGCAAAAGATTTTACCGATCTTTAATCGTTGCGTTATTTTTAGTACGACCGATTTTTCCTATCATGGTCATCCTAATCCACTAACCTGTCCTGATGATCGAAGCAGAAAATCTTTGGCTCTCTACTACTATAGTAATGGTCGTCCGCCCAAAGAAGTAGGAAGTCCTCACACGACAATATTTAGAGAACGTCCTAATGAAAATTTGAAAGAGTCGATATCTTGGTCAAAAGGGGCTAAAACTTTTATTAAAAAGTTAGTTCCTCCTCTTTTCATAGACTTGCTTTCTGTTTTCAAAAAGTAATTGTTTAGTTCTAAGCGGCCACCCCTAACGGTAGGAAAATGGTTAAAACCTCTTCCTGCTGCGCACCGCGAAGCGGATCTCTGCGAGATCGCTGACGAACAGTTAGTTTGCCTCCCAGGGCTTGGAAAAGATTTTTTGTCACCTCCAAATTCAGACTTAAACAACCCGTTTCCGGCTGAAACATCAACAGTTCTCCTAATGCTTTGAGCGGGTTAATCTGATAACTGGATTGGGTATGAAATTGAACTTTGAGTTGATGACCTGCGGTACTGACTTGCAGATGAATTGCGCCGCCCTGGGCTAAACTACGCACAAATTTTTCGATTAATCCGGTCAACACTTGATCTAACATCCCTGGATTACTAACCACCTGGGGTAGGGTAGAAGGCAAATCCACCTCTAGAGCGACATTGTGACGTTGGGCCTGTTTTTGCCAACGGGGAATGCCACTTTGAAAGACCTGCTCTAAGGACATGGAAACGAGAGGAAGATGATCGGTTTGTTTCTCAGTTTGTTTCAATGTCGTTTCTAATTCGGTAGCGCGGAAAATTAATTCCATGCGGTTAATTTGTTCAGTGCATTCTTGATCAATGGACTGAAGCCGTTTTAAGACATCGGCAGGCAAGTCTTTTTTCCTCAGCAGGAGGCGGGTCATGGTACGAATACTGGTTAAAGGAGTGCGAATCTCGTGGGTTAAGGCTTGCAACAATTCCACATCCACTGACTGTGCAGCTTGGCAAGGATAATGGGGTGGTTCTGCTGGTTCTAACCCATTGATCGAACGGGGAGATGGTTCAATGGCGGGCAAATTGGGGAGAAATTTCAATAGTTGACGGCTAAAATCACTCACTAAACGGTAATTGGGTTCTAGGGGCGTAAATTCTTGGACAAGGCGATCTAATTCTCCTAATTGCGGCACATAAACCAAACTTAAACGCGATCGCAGGGTTGACCAGGCTTGTTCGATGGCTTGGATATCAAAGGAAAAGTCAAAAAAAGGTAAACCGGTTTGCTCTTCCCCTAACAACAGCAATAAGCTAAAGCTTTTCGTGAGTATTAGACAAAATTGCTCTGTGGTGAGCGGATCCTGGGGAAAAAGTGGAAATTCCTGGGTCTGAGGAGAAAGAGACGGATAAGCGTTTGATTCCTGAATTTTCTGGCTAGGTAAGGGAATAAAATGTGTCCAGGCATTCAGGGTAAAAACACCGCTATATAATCCGGTCAGTAAATCGGGATGACTCAGGATCGGAGTCGGGCCAGCTAACATCACCCCTTGCCAGGTCTGGGAAGATGAATCTTGATGGGTCAATAATAATTGCTCTAAGGCGGCGATCGCGGCAAACCAATCCCGTTGGGCTCGTCGTTGAGCTTTTTGGTAATCACTCTCAGTCACCATTTGGCCTTCGGTCAGACAATGAAACTTAGCACTGTCTGGACTGGCCGTTGTAAAAATATCCCTTAAGCGGAGATGTGCTCCCTTGCTCTGAACCATTGTCGTTATCCCTTAATACCCCAGGCTCTGCCCTAAGATACTAAACCGAAATGCTGGCTTTCTCTAGCCGTAGAACCGAACCTTAAAAAGCGCGATCGCCGCTCTAGCCGGTGTTCTATTTCAGTTACCAAGTAACTTTGCCCTCCAGTTTGTGGAGTGTGCTTTCTTTGATGCCCTCCACTCGCTTTAAATCGGCTAAGGCCGTAAAGGGTTGTTGTTGCCGAGCCAGAATAATACGACTGGCTAACTTAGCTCCAATGCCGGGCAAACTTTCCAGTTCAGGTTGACTGGCCGTATTGAGATTAATTAAACCGGTTGAGGCGTGGGATACGGGGTCTGGTGTTAATGAAATATTGGGAATTTGGGCAGAGCCTAAGCATTCTTTTTCCTGTTTGGTGATCGCCTTTTTAATACGACTGGGTAAACCCAATTGGGCAGCTTGATAGAGATTGCTAAATTCCCGTTGATAATGGGCATTAATCTGAGGATTTTCTAACACTAACAGCGTTTCATCATTAAGATAATTAGCTCCGTTTGACCAATTATGGGAACCCGTAATGACCCAGCGATCGTCCACAAGTCCCAGTTTGTCGTGTAACTTATCTCCCTTCGGTAAAGTGGGAATGCCCACCGTCTCAATCGGATTAGACCAAGGACGATTATGGGCTTCTTCCTGACAATTTGTTTTTAAGTTAACGCCTAATAAATCTAGCCCCTCACTATAGTTTCTAAAAGCAAAGCCTGGATCAATTAAAACCTTAATCTCTGTTCCCTTTTGATGACGTTCTTCTAAGATATTACTGATGGATTGCTCACTAAATACGAAAAGTAGTAGATGAATTTGCTGCTGGGATCTTTGCAGGGTTTGGGCAATCAGTCCGTTACTGGTTTGTTCCCAAGGAATTATCTTTTTATCGGGAGAAAATTTAACTGTGATTTGGCTATTACCAATGGTCAGGGTTTTTGCTAATCTTTGCGGCTTCTTAGTGCCAAACAAACTATCCTTTTGACCACCGACTCCATCCCCCCACATGAGGTTAAATTCTTCGGTAAAGATTTGAGCCAGTTCAGGAGATTGAATGACCAACAAATTGTTAGTATTCCCCCTGGTTTCGGGTTTAGTATAATCCCCATGCTGATCACTGAGGGTAAAATTAGCTGAGGTGACAATGAGTGTTTTGCCATCCACAATCACAAATTTATGGTGCATTAATCCCGTTCCTTTAGATCCATCTTCCGTATCATCAATAACCGGAATGTTCCCATTGCGAAGAATTTGTACCGCATCTCGCTGATCACTTTCGGCTGGAGTAATACCATCCTGATTCTGATCAATAAAAGCAATATAATCCTCGGCGCGATCGCCATCTTGATCAGAAGTTTTAGCTTTTGCTTGTATCTTTTCTACTAATTCAGCAACAGTGAAATTATAAGTATTTTCTAAAATGACTCGTACTTTTACGCCTGATTCCTGTTTTTTAACTAAAGCCTGAGCAATTAACGGCAAACGCAATTCTTGCACTGCCACATCAACATTAGATTGGGCTTGATTAATCGTGTCAATAATGATTTTCTCCAAATTGTCACCAGGGCGATTAATGTGACGATAGGGATCTTGATAATCAGCTCCTTGAGCTAAATTATAATTAAAATAAACTTGAATATCAGGATCTTGAGGTAAGGGGCTAGGACGTTGACTTCTGAAAACACTACTGGCAAAAACAGTCAAAGTCATGACTCCCATCATGAGCAAAACTAAGATCCACCAGTTCTTAAATTTTTCTGATTTTCTTGGCATCTTAACTTAAACCTATACTAATATCTATAATCTGGTTTATAATCTTTCATTCTCTCGGCGAACTTCGGCGATCGTTGTCGGTAAAACCCCTACCAATAAAGCAAAAATCTCATCAGAAAGCAAGGTGGCAGTGGTGGCATCAAACCAATGTTCAAATTGATTTAAAATTACCTGAGCGCGTTCTCTTGGAATGGGATTATCAACAATTTGCTTCATTAATAAAACCCATTGACGACGGATTAAATAGCCTTTACGTTTTTCCTCTGAATTTTGCGGTTGTAAGAGAGAGAGATTGCCCACTGCTAAAATATTACTAACATCTCGATCAAAATCATTGCCAATCACTGAACCTGGTCCAGCAAATTCAGCGTGATAAGGTTTAATTAAAATAATGCCATTTCGACGACGAGGGTTAACTAGTAAGCAACCATTTTGCCGCAGTTGTGTGAGAATTTCTGGCAAATCCTCCATTAAGTTTCTCCTAAAAATTTATAATTACTCTACTATAACCGTCTAGATTTAAAGGGTTTTACTCAGTAGCAATCTCCTCGGTTGCCAAAATAACCAATCTGGCCAATTTAGGCGATTGTGTTGCCATTGATAACCCATATTTTCGTAAAGTGTCTTAGCCGCCAGATTATTGTCAAGAACGTGCAAAGACAGATTGAGACAATTCCAGTCCTGGGCTACTTGTTCGCATTTTAACAAAAGTTGCTGGCCAATTCCTTGTCTGCGATAGGCAGGACTGACAGCCAAATTAGAAATGTAGCAGATTTTAGTCGGCGTATAAAACCAACCTCGTAGCGCGATTTCAACCGTCCCTAAAATGTGTTGATTTTCAGAAGATAGGGCCACTAAGCATTGATAATCAGGAGAATTTCCTCGCAAACGGGTGCGTAAATCTTCATGAATCCCTAGGCGTAACAAGGGAGATAACCAGGCAGTCTGATTGGTCGTTGGGTGGAAACTTTGCATCAAAACATCGGCTAAACCTTTAATATCCTCAGTCTTAGCAAAACGGATCTGAATGGCAGGGGGGGGGACTGTCTTGGCGTTAAGGTTTGATAAGTACACAAGTTTAGAATTAAAGAGGCAGAAGTCCACATTTCCCTCTAAAAATGAATTATAAGGTGTGAGGATAGGCTCGTTTTAGCAATTTTGGCGATCCATTCAGGATAACAGGGGTTGACAGGGGGATTATTCCTTTGCAATGTTTGGATTTTAACCTGTAATGCTGATCTTGGGCTAAGGTTTTTCAATTTTGTAAGACTTTGATCATTTTATTAATCAGACTTTATTGATCAGATTTTTTTGTATCAGCTTCAAGGTAGGCCAGGACGGACGACAAAACCTGTTCTAGTAAATCAGGCGCGATCGCGGTAAACCATTGAATAGTGGGATCACCCCGAAACCAGGTGCGTTGTCGTTTGGCAAATTGTCTGGTATGAAGAATAATCTCAGCGATCGCCGTTGGTAAATTAATTTGACCGAGAAGATACTGTGTGATTTCGGCATAACCGAGGGTCTTTAAAAGAGGAAGATCCCAACCATATTTAGCCGCTAATTGGCTGACTTCAGTAATCAATCCTTGCTCAATCATGGTTTGAGTTCGCTGTTCAATGCGGGGCTGAAGTTGCTCTGGACTACAATCTAAACCAATTTGTAAAATCGGATAATTGGGCGGATTGGTTCCCTGTTGTTGGGAAATGGGTTGGCCGGTAACATAAAAAACCTCTAGGGCGCGGAGGGTACGGACTTGATCCTGAGCATGAATTTTTTGAAGAGAGAGGGGATCAACTTGTTCTAGTAATTGATAACATTGGGGCTGGCCTAATGTTTGTAATTGTTGGCGCAGCAGAGGTTGGGAAGCTACTCTTGGAATTTTTAAACCCTGGGTAATCGCCTTAATATAAAGCCCAGTGCCACCGACTAACAGTATGGGTGAGGGCAAAGTTTGAATTAATTTTTGTGCTTGTTCTTGATATTCTGCTAGGGTTAAAGTCTGAGTAGGTTCACAGATATCTAATAAATAGTGAGGCACTAATTGCTGTTCTGCTAAACTAGGTTTGGCTGTGCCAATATCAAATTCTCGATAGATTTGTCGAGAGTCAGCACTTAAAATAGCACCCTGCAAACGTTGGGCCAGTTGTAGTGCCAGTCCCGATTTACCAGAGGCTGTGGCTCCACAGATCACAATCACTTTAGGCGATCGCCTCATAGCCGAATTCGATTGGGGATTTTCGCTCACAATATTGTCAAGATAGTATAGTTTCTCGATAAAAATTCATAAAAATTCATAAAAATTCATAAAAGTTTTATAGTCTCGCAAATTATACTTTGTTTAAGCATTCATTAAGTATTCAGCTTGAGATAATTAGGTCATCCTAAGAGGGGTCAAGTAAGATTTCCATTAACCAACTATTTTGGAGTTCTATTTTAACAATAGAGAGGGCTTTTTCGAGATCTATTTCTAAATCCCGATTATAGATATCCGTGACCAGCTTATAAAGTAGTTCAAAGTCAAGTCGATCTTCTTTTTCCATCATACAGAAACGACCATTAGCCGCATTCTTCAGTTTCTCAATTTCTTCTTGGCCTACTTTACCTATAATCTTATCTTTACGGCGATCGCGCCAGATGCTAAACTGAATATCCTTGTGCAGAATGACCAATTCGTTGAAATTTTTAATGCGATTAGTAAAGAAAGTGCCATCTAAATTGAGAAAGGCGATCGCTTGACGATGGTTCTGATGTTGAATGACTAAATGTTCGGGCAATTTTTTTTTGCCAAAGCGAAGATAATCAATGGTAAAATTACCTGCTAACTGAAACGCTTCGGTAATGACCTTAAATTTACCCACATCATCGGTGTCAGTAATAATCTGTAGTTTGTCGTAATCCTGCTCTAATATTAGACGATTTTTTATCAGGAACTCTTGCACCAAATTAGGGCCAATCGATGTCGGTAAAGAGGGCGTAGATTCAGAACAGGATGAAGGAAATTCTAATAAAGCTTGACTGAGGGTTTGAAAGAGGTGTTTAAAAGACTGAAACTCTTTTTCTAATTGGGTTAGCCGCTTATTCAGAGAGACATTCTCTTTCTCTATGGAAGATAAATGAGTTTGAGAAGACGTTAGCGGCGGTGATAGGGGAATACCCCGAATTTTGTGGAGATAATGTTCGGCTGCACTATTCAAAATACTGCGAATGGAACCATGATTCAAAATCCTAGTAATTTCTGATGCAGTAAATAATTTTTCTAATTCCAAACCAACGGCTTGGGCTTTAATGATCAGGATTTCCTTTAATTTCTCATCCGTTGGCCGGTTAAGCAGGACTTGATTTTGGGAAACACGATCAATAATTGAATTATCAAGCTTGCCTTGGAATTGTTGCCAACGATCTGGAAAAAGATTGAGGATAATTAAACTATTGGGTACATGGGTAAAAATCTCTTTGACGGCTTCACCAAAATTAAGCAATAAGGTTTCATTTTGTTCTAATCCTAATAATTCCAACTGATCAAAAATAATAATTAAGGGTTCATCCAACAGAGATAATTTACTAAAAACGGCAATGGCTTCTAGAGAAAAAGCTTCTTTACTGAGTTCCTCACTCCAGTTATCCAAACCAATCAGTTCTAATTCTCCCTCCGTTAATTCCTCCGCCGCTAACCAACGAGTTACTAATTCCTTATAACGGCGATCGCTGTATCGACAAAATTTAATAATGCCCTTAATAATCTTAGGCGCGTAGCCCGCAATTCCATATTCACTCATCCACCATTCATTGGTGCGTTTTTCAATATGTTCCCAGTAACTTTTTTTCTTTTGACTCGTTTCTGTTCTCAGATGTTCATAGAGATTTAACGGATTACTTCTAACCGCATTCATAATATCCTGATCTTTCTGGTTCAGAGAAATCAGACTGGTGTGGCTAATTAATTTAACAAAACTATGGGCCAATAAAAATTCTAACTGAGTGTAACCTATTTCAGAAATTTTATAGACAAAAGACTCTAAAATACGGCTATAAATATGATAAAGTACCGCTTTAGGATTATTGGGATGACGAATAAAAAGCAGACGATTAACTTGAAGTAATTCCTTCGCCAATCGCATCATTAAATGAGTTTTGCCACTACCAGGTTCTCCAATAACAACGGCTCCCTTGGACTGATGATTTTTATCCTGTTTAATATCATTAATGATCCATTTTAATCGTTCAAATTCCGCCTGATAAATACTTTTTAAATCTAAATGATCTTGAAAAGGATTATCAACGCGACTGGAAGAAAAGGGATTAATAGAAATTGGGGACTGATTCATACTTTTTTGCTGGCGGATTTTACAATAAAGTTGATAGGTAAATAACGCATCATAGCGAGCCGTGTGGGCCTGTTCAGGATCAAAATATTGATTATTGACCTTTAATCCTAGTTTTTGACTGAGATATTCTAAAGAATAATTAGATAAACCTTGCAGATATTGCTGAGACAGTTCAAAAGTGCAATCCGTTGAGAGGGTAAAATAGGGAATACCTGTTTTATAGCAGCTTTGTCGCAAAACATTGAGGTCATGCCTCGCAGAATGAAAGATAACTAATTGATGATTAGCCAATAAAAAGAATTCCTGTAAAATTTGTTTGAGTGGTTTAACCTTCAGAGGCTTGCCATCATTTTCAGGGTTTTCCTTAGCAAAGGCTTCATAAATTAGTTGCCCTTGAGCGTCAATAACGGCAATTTCTCGCAAACTCTCTTTGCCTTCTGTATCGACAACAATAAAGTTAGGAAATTCTTTCATTTGGCATTGTCAATGGGCATTAATAAATAACCTTTGATTAACGCTAGATTTTAATAATATAGAACAGAGATTCTAGATTCGCGCTGTAGCAAGGGTTTCAGGTTTTAGTTCGCGTAATACGGGGTAAAATTCAACGGGATTAACAAGTTCATTTTACAGGTAGAAATTTCGCGCATTGTGCCTTTATGAACCTGAAAACGCCGAGAAATATCTTTAACGGTTTTGTATTGGAGTAGGGTTTGCGGCATGGGATAAAGTCCTCATAACCTTCATTTGACTTTATTATACTGTCAATTGACTTGGGTATTAAGTTTAAGAAAATTAGGGGCGATCTTTGATTATTTCCTCGATAGGATAGATAAAACGATTTTCATAGAGAATCATCCCATGATCACTATCTCTCTCAAAGAAGCCCAAGCCCAACTACCCGATCTTATTCATAACCTTAAATTAGGGGAAGAGTTGTTAATTACTGATAATGATCGCCTACTCGCCAAATTAGTTGGGCAATCCTCAACGCCATCCCAGCGTCCAGGCCCAGGGCTATGCAAAGGAATGATAACCATCGTGGTTGATGATGAGGAACACCTGCAAGAGTTTGCGGAGTATCTGCCTTGAAATACTTGTTAGATTCCCACACCCTCTTTGGTACACACTCAACGATTCCCAACTGAGCAGTACCGCCACCAAGCTCATTATTGACAAAAATACAGATAAGTTTAATCCTCTAGGCGATCGCATATCGGAGTGTGGAAATACAGTAGATTAAATTTTGGAAATACTGAAAAGCGAACCGCTAAATTTCCCTTAGTAAAACACAAATCTAACCAATTTCTAAAAGGTGATTTCTTGCCATTCCTGAGCATCAATAAAAACGATCATCCTCTAGTAAAAAGCTTTTGACCAGAAGGACGATTACTGTCAATAATTTCTTTGACTATTTCCCAATTTTTAGAGTTTTCTTCTGCTTCTTCTTCCGTGACCTTTTCTTCCATTTTTTGCTGTAACCAGGTCATTAATGGCTTATTTTTCTCTAGTTGTTCTTCAGGGGTTTTACCCAGATGTTTGAGATAGGGCGCGAAGGTGTGTTTCATAGATAGTGACCTTTCAGAGCTACTTTCCCTAAATTATACCTTCTAATTCAATTGGACATTGGGCTGAAGAGAGTCAGGGGCGATCGCGGGTTGGGGTGTGGAAATATAGTCGCCTTCTGAAGAGAATCACGAGTGATCGAATAGAAATCTACTACGCAGCGATCGCGGGTTGGAGTTTGGAAGAATCCTAATTCAGTAAAGCCTTCTGAGTTTAGGAAAAGGGCTAGGCAAAAATAGAAAATTTTACTAAGGGATAAAACGCGATCGCCGATCCTGTAAAGCGCGTCAGCAAAGCATAACGTATAACAAGATCTCAAGAATTAGTCCTATACAGATAAGAATTTGAAGGTCATAATGCAAAACTTCATTCTTCTTAATCCTTCTTGTTGAGAGTTTATACAAAAAAATGATAAAACCTCTAACCCTCAATTATCTTCCGCAACTTTTCAATTTCTTTCTCTTTACTGAGTGACTTCCAAGATTCAGGAATATCTGGTTCGTCAGCATTATATAGTATAGCAAGCTCAGAAGAATAAGCTGCCATAAACCACTTCCAGTAGCTTCCAACTTCTAGGCTAAGATCACCATTAATTTTCCACGAAGCATAGTAATCATTAACTTTCCGATAATCTTTGTAAAGACGGTATTCCCCATTAGTATCGTAGTTTATAAATGATCCCTCTCCTGCTACATCTTGTTGGCAAGTTTCTATAGCCAGTTTTGGTTTTCCATAAACAGGACGATAGCCAGTTATACCTTGTGGACGATGATAAGGAGTTCCATGATTTCCCTCATGATTATGATCTTTATCCACCCCCCCAGCAATACAAATCTCCCCACAGAAGGGACAACTCTTTAGACAACCAATCCGCAGACGAATTATGTCATTCACAACATCGCTTCTCAAATTAATATATTTCTTAGTTTGTGAATTAGAAAAATCACTTAATTTGCTAGCTAGTTCTGATTTTGTAGTATTCAATTCCTTACTAATTTCAGCTTGAAAATATGAGAAATCAAAATTCCCCTCAAAACTAGAACCCAAAATCTCAATCCTTTCAATATTTTTGAGAATAAGATGTTCTCTTGTCAATTCACGAAATTTCTTAGTCCAATTGGCAATAAAATGGGAATTTTCATCTTGACTTTTAATGTATCGATTTGTTGATTCTACAAAATTTGTAGCCAAATCTAATAATATTTTGATTTTGGCTTCTATGAGACCTTTAATACCCTTATCTGTAGTATTAAATTCGTCAAAATAATTAGATATCCAGCTTTTAATACTCTGTTCAGGCTTTTTGATATAAGTATAATAAGAATTTATGTCCCCCTTCTGTGCAAGAGAAACCAGAATACTCGCTATTAACGATTGCTTATCAGTAAGGATTGTGAAATTCTCACTCAACATCTTATTGCCTATTTCAGATTGTAAACTCGCTTCTATCTTCTCAGCCATTCCTTGCCTGATAATCTCACAGAATACCGATACCATAGTACTAACCAAATTTTCTTTGTTAAAACCAGCTTTAAAAATCCCAAAATAATATTCTTTGTCGAGATTTTTAATTGGATCATGATTGTCTCTGTATTTTTGATCTATTTTTTTCAAACGTTCGATGGCATAACCACAGATAATGATTGTTAAGTCAATCTTTAACTCTGAAGTTAAACTAAAAGCAAAGTTTTTAGATAATTCCTTAGATTTTTTTTCTATGGTACTCTTAATTTTTTGGATAATATTGCCAATATCAGTGTCATTGTATGGACGGGAATTATCCTCTTTGTCTCGCAGAAGCTTAATTACATACTCAAATAACTTATTTTTTATTTCTTCGATCTCGTTGATAACTTGATTCTCTTTTTCCTTAGAGAAAAAATCTGCGATGTTATCAATGATGTTATCAATGATGTTATCATTCAAGTCTGTTTTTTTATAGTGACTTTTCTTCACAGAAAGATCACTATAATTAAGTGTTTCACGTTTTTGTATTTTGTTGATAATTTGTTTAGAGTTAGAGGGATAAACAATTTCTAAACTTCTTTCATTATGCTTTTCTACCTTTGCTGGTTTTAGACGATTTTTGTCGTATTCTCTCCTTAACTCAGCTATCCAAACTTCCCATTGAGGGTCAAACAGTTCTCTTAGTTCTTCTTCAGAAAAACTAAGCATTTTTTCTTGCTCATTTTGACTTTTCTTCTGTTCCTGCACAAATTTTCGTATCATCCCAGTAATTTTTTCTTCATATCCCTCCCCTGCGATACAAATCTTAATTTCAGCTAGTCTATTATCATGATAATTTTGAATCTGCTCATTTTTTTCTCTTATCAAACTATTCTTCAAGTCTTTTAGTCTAGCAAAGGTACTTGTTTGCCATTGCTTCATTGAGCCGTCATACATTTCTTTTGATTTTGTGAAGAACTGTTTTAAACTTTCTTCTTGCTTCAAGAATATTTCCTCTATTTTATCTGATAATTCAGGCTTTAATTTTTCAAATACTTGAGATAATTCCGCCTCATTAGCGCAATTCATAATTTCAGTATGTGATTTCGCCATAAAATCCGTTACTGGAATCTGAAATTCTGTTTCTATCTGACTCCAAAATTTATCTAGTTCTCCTCTAGCTTGAGTTTCAATAATATTTTTAAACTGATAAACAAAATGCTCGTTTTTAATGGCATTCCAAAGATTATTCAAATGTTGATAAAAGTCAGCGATTGATAATTGATTCCTTGAATTTAACCCTTGAATAATTCTGCTTTTAAGTCCATTTACCTGTTTACTATAGTTAGGAATAACGGCATTTCTTTCATCATCACCTTCATGAAGAGAAGACAAATATTCTACATCTTCCGTCAGATTAAAATTAATTACATCTTTGAATAGTTTAATTGGTTTCTCTTCATGCTTACAGATCATTTCTGTAGAATTGTCAAGAGTTTCGCTCAAAACACGCTTTTGAGTAATTAATCTGCTCGGATCTGCTATGTTAGAGCGGTAAACAATTTTAGTTTTAGGACGCAAATTAACCTTTTTCATTCTTAAAAAAGCATGAACAGAAATAGGCAAAATTTCCTGTAAGTAAGAAATCTCTTCTGCTGAAGGGACTTTAATTAAAGTCAGATTACTTAAGCCAATTACAAAAGTTGAAAGTTCATTATCATGTTTCTGAGTTGAATTAGAAGAAAGCTCTGGAGATTTTAAACCTTCTGTATCCACTACAAAAATATAGTCAACATTATATTTTTCTCGTAATTTCTGTTCTAATTTTACTGGTTGTAAATAAACACCTTTTGTGCAACGACCTGCGCTAACAGCAAATTGCAAACCAAACATAGTATTCAATAAAGTTGATTTACCAGAACTTTGAATACCCATTGCTGATAACACAAAAACTTGCAGATTTTCTTTTCCTTCCCGTTTTTTAAGCGTTTTATTTAATTCTTTTAAAACAGTTTCAACCCAAACAAAGGGAACAGAACCAACATCTCCATCCATAATTTCTACTGGATACCCACTCAAGAGTAAATCAGCAGCAATTTGTGGTAATCGTTCTAAGTCTTTGAAGTCCGCTCTTTCGGATTCAGGACGTTCCATCACTGCTGAATAAATTTGCCCCATTTCTCGTAGCAAATGTTCCAAACCAAATGATTGAGATGAAATTTTCTGATCTAGTTCGTTAAGTATATTGTTAATAGCAGCTTTTTCTTCTGGCGTTTTATTATGAATTTCTTGCATCTGTTCACTATAGGAACTATATAAACGTGGTAGTTCCTCTCTGGAAAGTTCATCTAATCCTAGCTTTAAACACCTGACAAAATATTCTAAAGTTGAAGAATGCTCATTCAAAAATGTTTCGATGAACAATTTCATAACTTCTGGAAGACCATTTTTAACTATGCTAAATTGCCGTTTTCGACTTGCTATTTTGCGCTCTTCTTGTTTCTCAACGTATGTTATTGACGTTTCTTCTCCCTTATTCTCTTGGCGATAAACTTCCTTATCAGCTTCAGCCCAGTTTGCCCAATCTTTACCCTGTAAAGGTAATGTTTCAGCTTTACGTTTGTCCCTATCATACTTTTGAACAATTTGTAAAATTTGTTGAGCTTTTTTAATTCCTTGCTGACAATTTTCTTCTAACTCATCTACATCCACTCCCTGTTCTTGCATTGTTTGAGCCAGATTTTCTAGGCTAATTTTAGAATTATCCTTGGCTTTTATCTTTGTTAAAATTTCTCGAATTTCATCTCTGATGACTGGGGAATTTTTGTTTTCAATATCTATAATTACCAGTTGTTCATCATCATAGCTAGAAAAATACTCTAGGAAATTGTTAACTGTTTCTTCATCATCATCAGTAATGGTTTTATCAGTTAGTAGAATAATTACATTTTTCCCTACGGATAGAAAACTTTGCACAATTTCAGTTTCTTTTTCTTTTAGTTCCTTCGCTGAAACTAAGATTACAACTTTAGCTGAAATTTGTTTAATTAATTCTAATTGAACAGGATAATTTCTAACATCACCACGCAAATTGGTAAATGAAACTATATCTTGGAAAATATCTTCTTTTACGCCTTTAGGTAAATACCAACTAATTTCTACCATACCATCCGCTAACTGCCGATTTTTAGTAGAACCTTCCGAATTTCTGTGAAAAAATACAGGATGAGATTTATCAGGCTCATTTTCACTAATCACCCAATTTAAAAGCGATGATTTAGAAAAATCAGACTTATCAAATCTAATAAAGCTAACTGTTTCTATAGAATAATTAGCAATTCCCCGTTCTTCACTTTTAATAACTGTTCCTTGTAGAGCCTTCCACTTCATTACTAAAGAGCGCATTGCCCATAAAAAGAATTTTGGATCTTTCTGGCCATCTTCCTGAATAACTAAGGGAATGGCTAATTTACAACCCCATAATCTCTGAACTAAATCTTGTTGAATAATGGGATTACAGCATAAAAATGTGGCCGCAACCACATCTAACGGATACACATTAGCCGTTTCTACTTCTTGTTTCTTGCGTCTCCCAAAGCGACTACTTGATGGTTCCGATTTATTTTCTGATGCAATTTTCAGTTTACGCCCTTCATAATTAAACGATATTAAGTTACTTAAAAAATGTGTTGCAAGTTGTTCTGTAGTTGCTGGAATATTTGGCTCTAGTGAATATTCTGTAATGGAGTAAACTTCTTCTCTTCCTAATTTTCCAGGATAATATTGAGTTAGTTCTAAGCGTTCTAGTATATCTTGTAACTCAGAAGAAGGTTGTTCATCGGATGATGTAACGAGAGATTTTTTTAGTGAATTATTGTCAGTTTTTTTCATAATATCTTGTAACCCACTTCCTAAATTTTCATTCTGTGGTTGATCATCAATAATATCTTGCAGTTCTTTAACTGCTTCTACACATTCATAAGACAAACCTAAATTATATCTCTTGAGAATGCTAATAATGGATTCTGATTGTAGATTCGGTAGTAACACTTGCTGAACAAAATCTATTGTTCTCTCTTTTTCTAAAAACAAAACATCAGAGCCTAACAGCTTGAGTATTAAATAGACTTCTTTTTTTTCTGCCTGACAATTTTTTGCTTCTATACCAAAAGGATACTCTTGATCTTCTCGCAATAACCTTTCCAACGTTTGATAGTCTTCAACTTCCCAAACTTTATTAAAAAAGCTAAATTCTGGCACATAACCCAAGGGGAAAAGCAAGCACAAAAAACTAAGTTCACTCAGTTTATCTTTTTTTATCAGTGCTGTTCGTAAGCTATTGATAGCCAATATTATATATTGATATGATTTTTTCCTTAAATTTTCTGTACGCCCATTATCTTCTGAAATAAGCTGAATAAGCTTAGAAATCTTCTTAATAAGTTCATTAACATCCTTAATATCATCTGATATGATCAACTCAATATTTTCTGATTTTTCATTGAGCCATTTGAATATATTTTTATATGTAGCATAATCTTCTCTGGACATTACCATTGTATCTTCTGGATTCAAAATCTGACGTATTAAATCCTTTGTTTCTTTACTATCAGCACTGTTATACCTAACATCAAGTAAATACTGTTGAACTATTTTGGCTGACAATATTTCTTGCACCCAATAGTAATTATTCTTGGTTTTTGTTTCAACCTCTTTTCTCCAGTTAACTAAATAGCTTAGATTCTCAGCAGTAAGCTCTCGTTGCTGAATCCATAAAGGAATTTGTTCATTTAATAGAGTATTGATTTTTTCATTAACTTTAGCTATTTCATCAACAAAATATCGGAAGCTAGTGGTTAAACCACTGAGATTCATCCATTCGGCATGAAGCATCTCAGCAAGTCTCTGAGAATTTACAAATTCATTTAGATGATGACGGCAAATAATTTCCCATACAGCAATAGTTTTTCTGTAATCTCTGTCAATAACAGCAGATTGCTCAGGATTTAAACCACCAATTTGTACTTTTTCTATTTTGATCTTAGATTCGATACTTTCCTGTTTATAAGTATATTGATTTTCAGTATTTGAACTGTGGCTTGTCTCTAATCCTCCTCCTCCCATTCCAACAAAGTCAACTTTAAACTGAGTGGTAATTTTGTTATTAACAAGATTTTGAATTGTCTGCTCATCAGAAGCTAAAAAATCATTATAAGAAGCAGAAATCAAGAAGATTCTACCAAACGTAACAGTTCCCAACAGTGCGTGAGAGCCATAATGCTTCAGAAAATCGTGACAAGCCCTAATCGCTATAGATTCTGATTCGGGATTGCGTAAAATATCATCTATTCTTTTTAACTCTTGTAAGGCATTAGAATCAAAGCGAATCTGGTTGGGATTGAGAATACAAGCGGCAGTAGGGATAACTACATATTGAACTTTAGAGTAGTAACAACGCTCAACTCTCTGACTACTTTCAGCAACATTTTCTCTCTCTTGACGCAATGAAACATTAGCACTTAAATCCAGTAAACCTTGGAATAAACTATTACCTTGTGCTGATGCTTCAACACTAGCCCCTAACTTTTCTATCCCTTTTTTAAAAATATTTTCCTTACTTTCTGATTTGAATTCCTCCGTTTGGTCAAACGCTTGACGTGATGGCTGGATCAAAGAGATGTTCTCTTGAACTGTAATGAGATTAAATCGTTCTTGTAAAATTTCTTCTTCGTTTTTAGTGATAAGCATCCCTTGTAAAGCCAGTCCAGCCGATGCTTTTTGTAACATATCCTTGCTTGTCTGCTCTATTGGCAAAATACCCGTACCACTTAATTGCGCGATACTTGATTCGATATTATTTTGGCTGGACTCTGACATAAATAAAAGCCTCTATTCATAAATAGCTATTGAATTTTTACCAATGGCGATCATAATTATGACCACAATTTTCGCAAGTATCACCACGACCTTCATAGGATTTACAATTACAACCACTAGAGGAACAAGCCCCATAACCAGAACGTAAAGGCTTATTATTTGGGTAAGGTTTGAGCATTAACTTAGTGATGGTGGGTTGTAATAAAGCGTTTGGCTTCATAATCCATATTCTCGATAACTTAGAGTAGATGTAAATGAGTATGTTAGGGAAACATCGATTATACTGCGTTGTTTGGGCTGTAGCACCCTAAATCAGAGGCACAAAAATTTATTATCCTAATATAACACTATCTGCTAGATTTTATTTGCATAAGTAAATAATCATAATTAATTTTCTAGAAAATCAAGTCACAGCAAGGTTTTCAAGGTAATCTATTTTGCGTTTAGTTCAAACCACCTACTTGCTCAGTTCAGTAATTGTTAAGGCTGTTTTGCTTGCCAAGTGTAACAACCCACGATGGCAAACCCCTGAAATCACGATAATCAGCTTTCGATCCTTACTGCATAATGGTTTCAGAAAGCCTAAATCTAGAGTGCAAATAAATAAAGACACTAACCAAATTTTACTAAGGGAGTAAACGTGATCGCGTTTGAGACTGAGAGATATTGATAGCGCGATCGCGGTTTTGCAGATGATCAAGAGCGATCTCATTTGAGACAGAGACATATTGATCGGCGATCGCAGTTTTGTAGATGATAAAGAGCGATCGCGTTTGAGACTGAGACATATTGAGCAGCGATCGCGGTTTTGTAGATGATAAAAAGCGATCGCATTTGAGACAGAGACATACTGATCGGCGATCGCGGTTTTGTAGATGATAAAAAGCGATCGCGTTTGAGACAGAGACATCTTGAGCAGCGATCGCCTTATTTGTTTATGCCTTAATTAATATCGGTTTAAGAGGAATAGTTTCTCCGTGTTTACGATAACTCTCCTTAACCCCTTGCCAAGCTAATTCCAATTCATCAATAGCCCCTTGGGGAGTATCCGAAAAAGCAGAAACCGTTGGCATTTCTACCAAATGAGCCAACCAATCTCCATCTTCATCTTGGAACAGATTAATCGTAAAACCATCGAAAATATTTGTTTGAGTCATATAATTAGTCTTGTAAAGATAAAAATTGTCTAACTTGATAGGCTTTCGCTTCCCCATTTTTAGTCGGCTGAATAGATAAACGGACTTTAGTTGGCGAATACCAAATACGATGACTACCTGTTTGATGATCAAAAATCCAATCACAAAGACCTAATAGTGTCTCAAACTCGCTGAAACGCAAACCTTGAGGATTATTTTTGGCTTTTTTGAGTAGCTTGTCTTTTTTATCCACTATCTATTGGCAATTTCAACCTTCAAGTCAATTTTAGCCTAGTACGGTGAAAGCGATCGCATTTGAGACAGAGACATACTGATCGGCGATCACCCTTGAGAACAGAACTAAAATGAGGTCTGCGATCAAGTTTTTGACCTGAGAGGTAAGAGGCGATCGCATTTGAGAAATAGTGATAGGAGATCGCCACTTCTCAAGCCAACCTACGCAGCTTTAGCCTTTTCCTATAATTAATAAACTTCACGCTTATAAAAAGTGATGCCGACTCGCTCAATATGTTCAATCAAGTTAGGATTATTCAAACTATTGAAAATTGATAAATCAAAAAAATAGGGAAGAAGTAAATCATCAATCTTGTTCAAAATTTCCAGCAGTTGATGATAGTTGATATTGTCGCCAACAAGAGTTAAGTCAATATCAGAACCTGGTTTATAGTTTCCCTTTGCACGAGAACCATAAATAATCGCTTTACTAATTTCAGGATAGGCAGAAAATACTTGATTAATCTGATTAATTGTATCTTGTTTAAGTCCAAATTGGCTCATATATTTTGCATTTTTGTTTGAAGTTCTATAAATAGCTGAAAATAAAGGTTACGAATATCTTGAATAACTTGCCTAGCAACTTCCTCATTATAGGTATGTACCGTTGCTATTCTACTTTTAATCATTTTCATCCAAATTATCGCCATCCTTAATAATCCCCCTTTGAAATGCCAATCTTAGAGCATCTCGACTGCCCTGAATGTTAACTTCGCCCTGTTCTTCATAGTAGTCTTTAATCATTTTCCAGGCAAGTTCATAGGTATATTCAAAAGCTTTAATCATCCCTTGCTCTTCTAACTCATTTAATTCTCCTTTTTCAATAAATTTCGTGAGTTGACGAACTGCCTTTTGATAGTTATCTAAACGTTGTTTCCAGCGTATATCTTGCATAATTAATAAAGTAATTTTTATTTTGTTTACTATTAGGAAAAATAAATGAATTAGGCTAAATGCTAGTCGTCTATTCTAGGCTAAAAATGGGGTCTCTGTCAATACTCACGCCACAGTTAACCCTAGAATATAGTTAAAATGAGGTTTGCGATCGCCGTTTTATCGCCGTTTTACAGATAACAAAGAGCGATCACCGTCGGTATAAAGGCAAATTATGCTCGTCGCTGAGTTTGGGTGCTTTCTATATATTGGCGTAGAACGCTGTTTATTAAAGTTTTATACTGTTCTCCTTGAGCCTGAAACCATTGCTTCACATCGGGATCAAGCTGAACCAAGTCGTGCGCTTGCTCTGCTGGGATACATAAAGTAGCTCGTTCAAAAAAATCATCTGTCAGAGGTGGAATATCCGAGTAGTCAATATTCTCTTCTGACCTTGACTCCAATGCGGCCCAATTAGTACGAGAGGTACTGTTCAAATCGTTTCTGCTCATGACGGTTGGCTCTTCGTGCTGAAATGATTCGGAAGACATTCTGTCGACGTTCTGTCCAGACTACTACTGCTATTCCAGAACCGAGAAAACCGATCCCAAACCAGCGATCTTCGCCATAGTCAAAACGATCATCTAGCTCAATCAGCATTTTTCCATCAAACATCGTGGGAACATCAGCAAAATCAATCTCATGTTTACGAATGTTTTCAATATTTTTCGCTTCATCCCACTCAAATTGCATAAAGAATCAAGATATGCAAGATTGAACTAACTTTTTTCAGTATCACACATTTGGCTAAAATTGGTTAGTTTTTTAATGGAAACGGTTTTGGAGATGATTAATCAGCGATCGCCCCCCTATTTGGATTAAAAATAAACCTAAAAAAGGGGGCAAAATGACTAGGCTCCTCCGCGTAATTTATCGAGAACAGAACGATCTTCTAGGGTAGAAGTATCCCCCGAAATTTCTTGACCAGAGGCTAAACTCCTCAATAAACGTCGCATGATTTTACCTGATCGCGTTTTGGGAAGCACATCCGTAAAACGAATTTCACTGGGACGGGCGATCGCCCCAATTTCGCCCACAACGTGCTGTTTGAGTTCTTTCGCCAGAGCCTCACTAGGGGTTTGACTGCCTTCTAAGACCACAAAGGCAAAAATGGCTTCTCCGGTTAAATCATCGGGTTTACCGACAACTGCGGCTTCTGCTACTGTGCGATGGGAAACTAAAGCTGATTCCACTTCCATTGTGCCCAGGCGATGACCGGCAACACTAATCACATCATCGACTCGACCCATTACCCAATAGTAACCATCTTGATCCCGTCGTGCGCCATCTCCGGCAAAATAAACATAGTTACCCTCCTTGGGCGGAATATGCTCCCAATAGGTACGACGGAAGCGATCGCTGTCGCCATAGACATCACGAATCATACTGGGCCAGGGATGTTTGATAATTAGATAGCCACCCTGCTCATCGGTGACAGCATTACCATCTAGATCCACAATATCAGCAACAATACCAGGGAAAGGACGAGTACAGGAACCAGGCTTAGTCGGAATTGCACCAGGCAAGGGCGTGATCATAATTCCCCCCGTTTCCGTTTGCCACCAGGTATCCACAATCGGACATTTTTCGCCGCCAATGACTTTGTGATACCACATCCAAGCTTCAGGATTAATCGGTTCGCCGACAGTTCCCAGTAAACGCAGAGAGGAGAGGTTACGGGCATTAGGAATGTCATCTCCAGCACGGATAAAGGCACGAATTGCAGTCGGGGCAGTGTAGAAAATATTCACACCATATTTTTCAATCACATCCCAAAAGCAACCTGGATTAGAAGGACGGGGAACCCCTTCATACATAACCGTTGTGGCTCCGTTAGATAAAGGCCCATAGACGATATAGCTGTGGCCCGTAATCCAACCCACATCAGCCGTACACCAATAGACATCGGTATCTTTGAGATCAAAAATCCATTTGGTCGTCATGTGGGTATAGAGGTTATAGCCCCCCGTTGTATGCACAACCCCTTTGGGCTTGCCCGTACTTCCCGACGTGTAGAGAATAAAGAGCATATCTTCACTGTCCATCGGCTCGGCAGGACAATCAGCCGACATTTGGGATTTGAGATCGTGCCACCAATGATCCCGACCATCCACCATCGCGATCGCTTCTTTGGTGCGTTGAACGACTAATACATTTTCCACGCTAGGCGCACCATGTTCTAGAGCCAGATCAACCTGTTCCTTAAGGGCAATGACTTTATCTTTGCGGAAACCACCATCGGCTGTTACCACTAATTTAGCTTTGGCATCCACCAGGCGATCGCGAACTGCTTCAGCACTAAAACCCCCAAAAACCACACTATGGGCTGCCCCAATCCTGGCACAGGCTAACATGGCAATGGCTGCTTCGGGAATCATGGGCATATAAATACCAACGCGATCGCCTTTTTTAACCCCCAAGTGTTTCATGACATTGGCAAAAAGACAGACTTCTCGATGTAGTTCCCCGTAGGTCAGGGTGCGAGAATCGCCTGGTTCCCCTTCCCAAATAATGGCGGCCTTATTGCGTCGCCAGGTGGTGAGATGACGATCTAAACAGTTATAGGAAATATTGAGTTGGCCCCCTACAAACCATTTAGCAAAGGGAGGTTGCCAGTCGAGAACGGTATCCCATTTTTTAAACCAATGCAATTCCTGTTCTGCTAATTCAGCCCAAAATCGTTCAGGATTGGCGGCGGCCTTACTATAGAGTTGCTCATACTCGCGCACACTGCGAACATAGGCTTGGTCACTAAATTCCGATGGTGGATTAAATAATCGTTCTTCGTGGAGAACGGACTCGATGGTGGGGTCTGACATAGATTTATCGGATGATGACGACTTGTTGTGTTCATTGTCTCAAACATCGTTATTGATCCCCGCAATTGTAATGTTATGTTAAGTTCCTCGTACCATTAAGTGATCTTAATTTGGGAAGGCGGCGATCGCGGCTGACTTTTGTTGCTAGAATAGGAGCCAAACTCGCCAGTTTTGTCTAGGAGGAAATTGGGGGGAATCAAATTTACTTTGTAAAAAGCGAAAAATGTCTAACATTTACCAACGAAATGACGGGGGCGGTGATAATATCGCAGGTGACAAAATCGCAGGAGACAAGATTGGTCGTGACAAAATCGTTTATTACTATTCCCAAAACTTAGTTCAAGCGGCTCAGGACATTCAAAATTTGATTGCTCAACTTTCTCAAGATTATGATAGCAGCACGCCATTGGGACAAATACAAATGAGTACTAAAATCATTGAAGGTATTGAGGCTAATCCTACTCTGAAACAACGAACTTTTAATGCCATCAAAGAAGGTGGTGCGACGGCTTTAGAAGAAGCGATTAATCATCCTGTTGCCAAAATTACAATTGCTACTCTAAAAGGTTTTATTGATGCTTAGATGGTGTTTAAAAATTATTTATTGTAATTGAAAGTTAAATTTACAACTTAGGATGAATAGTCTTTAATAATAATTTTGTAAAAAATTCGCGGAAAAGTCAATGAGTGAAAAACAATTATTGCAAGCGGTAGCAAACCATTCTGCACTATCAAATCCAGAAGTTGTTGATGATGAAGCTTTACCTCTGAATGAAGCTAAGGTTATTTTTGTAGGACAAGGTTCAGTTGGTAAAACATCTCTGATTCAACGACTAACACACGATACTTTTAATAAGACATACGAAAACATCACTGACCGACTGGATATTAAATCATGGTGGTTAAATATAAACGATCAATCAATTAAGCTTGATTTATTGGATTTTAGTGTTCAAGAAATTTATTATGCAACCCATCAGCTTTTTTTAACTAGACATACTTTATATATCCTCGTATTGAACAGTCGTGTTGAAGAAGAAGAAAATCGCGTTGAATATTGGCTTAAGATAATAGAAACATTTGGTGGCAATTCCCCTATTTTAATTGTAGGAAACAAATCTGATCAACAGCCACTTGATATAAATCGAAAGGCTTTAATCTCTAAATACCCTACCATTAAAGGCATTTTTGAAGTTTCCTGTTTAACGGGTGAAGGAATTGATAGTTTACGTAATTTTATCAAACAAATCATTCCGTCTCTTCCTCATACTTTTGATCTGATGCCAAAAACCCGGTTTGAAATTAAGGCCGCTTTAGGCGATTTAGATAAAGATTATATTGCCTATGAAGACTATCAAGTAATCTGTGCCGAACATGGTCTAATTAAATCAACAGATCAATCTCTGCTAATTAATTTTCTCCATGACCTCGGCTCTGTTATTTATTTTGATAATTCTCGGCTCGGTGATACGATTATTGTCAATTTTAAATGGTTAACAGACGCAATTTATTCGATTTTCGATTCTAGTTTAATTAGAGAGGATAAAGGTGTTGTATCTTTCGATTCGCTAAAAAAAATCTTAGACTGTAATCGTTACCCCGTGAATAAACATCGCTTTATTCTCGACATCATGCAGTCTTTTCAGTGGTGTTATGAACTGAAAAATGAGAGTTTTCTTATTCCAAATTTACTTTCTAAGGAAATTCCTCTAGAAGTTGAACTACAGGATTGGAATGACTCTCTGCAATTTCAATATCGTTACGATTTCTTACCAGAAAGTATAGTGTTTCGTTTCATTGTACGTCAAAATCAATTTATCGATCACAATTTTGTTTGGCGTAGTGGTGTTGTTTTAAAATTCAAGGAGAATATCGCTCAAATTGTTGCTGATTTTGAAGAAAAAACAATTAACATTTTTGTAACTGGCTTACTCAATACTAGACGTGATGCCCTCGCTGCCATTCGCTATGAATTGGATAGTATTAATGAGACTTTTGCTAATCTTCAAGTCTCAGAACGTGTGCCGATTCCAAATCATCCGAACTTTTCCGTTGACTATCAAACGCTCTTGGCTTGCGAAAGGGAAGGAATACGCGAAATTATTCCTGATGGCATGACAACGCCAATTGACGTTCAACTATTAATGAATGGTATTGAACCATTTACTATTTATCAAAGAGACCCAAAACTGCTCCGTAAACGGGAAAATTTAAAAGAGCGTATAAGCAAAGGGCTGGCCAAACTTGGAGAGTAGCTTAAAAATGAGTAAAATCCAAGATAAATTAACACGCCTAAAACAGAAACGCTCTAAAAAAGTTCAACAATTATCTGAAAGCTTCCAACAGCAAATTGGAGATATACTTGAAGATGAAATTTTAAGCATTAAAGAAGAAATATCAGATCAAATCATAGAGATCGTCGAGAAAATTGATGATAAAGATAGTTTATCTGGCAAAGAACTGGACCAACTAAAAGAGGAACTCTATCTTCTTGCAGCTTATATTGCTGAAGTATCTGAGGATGAAACAATCAAAAGTCACAAAGCCTCAGTTCTTATTCAAAACTCGACTGTCACAGTTCAAGCTACTGAAAGAGGAGACAATATTGCCCAGGATAAAATCGAAGGTGATAAAGTAGTTCGTGACAAAATTCAAGATTATCATAATGTAGAAAAATCAAACTAAAATTCACTAAAAAGATTAGTCGCTGTATTTGTACAAGACTGTTGTATTGTCAAAGTGGGATGATAATAGTTAACTAAATTCCCTCTGACTCAATCTGGAAAAGTTAAACAGCGATCACTCTCTTTGTTTGTATTGTTCAATTACTATACTTGTTTTGACCTGTATCGCAGAGCCGCACCAATTGTGTACTCAAAACAGACTTAAATCAGTCAATGGCTTGGGCCGCAAAAATAAATTTAGAATCATGGTGGCTTGGGACAGCAGTTTGCAATTCGTGTCATTACAAAACAAGTAGATTCAGGGGCTACTTTTTCTTTATAATGGGAAGCCATGATTCAGTCTTTACCGAATGATCTCGTTAATTTGATTGCGGCGGGAGAAGTGATTGATTCCTTTGTCGCAGTGGTACGAGAATTGGTGGAAAATGCGATCGATGCGGGGGCAACTCGTCTTAGAATTTATCTTAATCCCGAACAGTGGCAAGTACAGGTAATTGATAATGGCCAGGGAATGACCTTAGAGGATTTGCAAATCTGCGCTCTTCCCCATACCACCAGTAAAATTCAATCCCTAGATGATTTTTTTAAGATTAATAGTCTTGGTTTTCGGGGCCAAGCTCTCCATAGTCTCAGCCAGGTAGCAGAGTTAGAGATCGCCACTCGTTCAGCCCAGGGAGAAAATGTGGGTTGGCAAGCCAGCTACAATCAGCAGGGAGAAGTTCAGAGGATGGAATCCTTGGCCCTGGCGGTGGGAACCTTAGTAAACGTGAAAAACTTGTTTGCTAATCTCCCCCAGCGTCGTCAGGCTTTATCGGGGCGATCGCCGCAAATAAAAGCGATTCAACAATACGTGCAGGAAATGGCCCTCTGTCATCCCCAGATCACCTGGCAAATTTGGCTGAAGGAGCGTCTTTGTTTTAGCCTGAGTCCAGGCCAATCCGCCGGACAGATTTTGCCGCAAATTTTGAAGGGGGTCAAAACATCGGATCTACAGCATTTTTCTAGTACGGTAGAGATTCCCGATCATCCCAATCGGCCAGGGACTCTGACCCTTTGGTCTGGCTTAAGCGATCGCTGTCATCGTCATCGTCCTGACTGGGTGAAAGTGGCCCTCAATCAACGCCCGATTCATTGTCTTGAACTGGAACAAACTTTAATTAATGCCTTCCATCGCACCTTACCTCGCGATCGCTTTCCCGTTTGTTTTTTACATTTGCAAATAGAACCTGATCAAATTGACTGGAATCGTCACCCCGCTAAAACAGAAATTTATTTACAATCCTTGAGCTTTTGGCAAGAGCAAATTACAACCGCCGTTCACACCTGCTTGCAACTGCATCCCTCTTCTGCCCAACAACAACAGCGTGTTACCCAATTACTGAAAACCGCCGAAGCTAACGGGATTTATCGCATTAATCCCCTCGAACAAAGTCTGGAAAGTCAACTCGGCCAAGCAACGCCAGAAACTAATCTCATCTCTCTCAAGGCGATCGGCCAGGTAAACCAGACCTATATTATTGCCGAAGTAAGTGAGGGAATTTGGCTAATCGAACAGCATATTGCCCACGAGCGAGTACTTTACGAACAATTACAGGCAAATTGGCAATGTGTTCCTATTACCACTCCGCTTTTACTCAATTATTTAACCTCAGCCCAGGTCGAAAAATTGGTGCATTTAGGCATTGATATTGAACTCTTTGGCGAGTCAGTCTGGGCCGTTCGGTCAGTTCCGGCTCCTTTAGTGCAACGGGAAGATTGTCTTGAAGCCTTACAGGAATTAAGTTTAGGGGGAGATTTAGCTACGGCTCAAGCGGCGATCGCCTGTCGAACAGCGATCAAGAATGGTACCCCCTTAACGCTAGGAGAAATGCAAAGCCTATTGGAACAGTGGCAACAGACCCGTCAGCCCCGTACCTGTCCTCATGGCAGGCCCATCTATTTGGCCTTAACGGAAACTGCTCTGGCTCGTTTTTTTCGTCGTAATTGGATGATCGGGAAAAGTCATGGTTTGTGAACTAGACCGCATTCACTTTAAGAAGTTAAATTTTTAGCCCCCTGTCCCCAACTTTGGAGGAAAAGAGTATAAAACGGATTAAGTCAACCAGTATTGGAGAATTTAGGGGGATCAAACCTCAAAGCCTGCCTTTTTCAAGATGTGTTTACACAGTAGCCTTATCAAGAGAGCAGAGGGGGATCGAGCGCAAAATCTATCTTTAATTTAATTAAGAACAGCTACTTATCCAGGACTATCAAATTTGTTTAAAACTCATAGAACTCAATTAAATTCAGATTTATTTTGGCTAATATTTTTTACCTTAGCAGCCATTTTTCTCTGGTTACTTGCCCTAGGTGAATTACCGCTACGGGATTGGGATGAAGGCTATTATGCCACCGTTTCTCAAGATATGTTTAACCATCATCAATGGTTGTATCCCACCTATCAAGGCCATCCCTTTTGGCTAAAACCGCCTCTTTTATTTTGGTTAATCCATCTCAGCTATCAATGGGGTGGTGTCAATGAATGGTCTTCGCGTTTACCCAGTGCCATAATTACGGCTTTAGGCGTACCCTTACTCTATCTAATTGGACGACAACTAGACTCTTTAGAGCCTGCGACTGAGCGTTATCGGGCCATTTTCTCTGCCTCAGTTTACCTAACCCTTTTACCCGTTGTCCGTTTAGGTAGATTAGCGATGCTAGATGGGATGATCAACACCTTTCTATTAATTGCAATCTTCTGTCTATTAAAAGGCTTTAAATCGTCGCGCTGGTTAGTTGGGGTCGGAGTTGGATTGGGATTAATTTCCCTCAGTAAAGGGGTTTTAGTGATAGCTTTAGGAGCAATTCTTTTAAGTTTTATTTTATGGGAAAAACGATTTAAATTACTACTTAATCCTTATTTATGGTTGGGATTATTAATCGGCTTTTTACCCGCCTTGATTTGGTATTTTTTACAAATTCATCACTATGGTCAGGATTTTGTTAAAATTCACTTTTTCTCCCAAAGTTTTGATCGTCTTTCCACTGCCGTTGAAGGCAATACGGGGCCATTCTGGTTTTACCTGATTGAGTTATTAAAATATGCTATTCCTTGGTTATTTTTCTTTATTCCTGGTTGCATTTTGGCAGTGCGGTCACTAAGTGTGTCTGCGACATCGCGCTCTCAAACCTGGGCAAAATTGGCATTAGTGGGTAGTATTGGCTATCTCGGTATTATTTCCCTGATGACCACTAAATTACCCTGGTATATCATGCCTTTTTATATTTTCTTTGCCTTAATCACCGGAAATTATCTCAATCACTTAAAAAATTCACACTTAAAATATCCCTCTCTATTAAGCTATTTGTTATTGCTTTGCACCGTAATTGCCCTCGGTGGCTGGATTTATTTTACCTTTGTCACTCAACAAATCAGTTTAATCCTCATTGCTGGTGCTTTGGCCTTGACCTTTGGTAGCTCAACTTTTTACTTTTTTCAACATCAATATCGTTCTATTTTGCTGCTCATCCTAGGATTGTATGGTACTTTTTGTCTGCTGATGCTCTCTCCCCTCTGGAATTGGGAACTCAATGAAGCCTTTGCGGTTAAACCTGTTGCCCAACTGATCAAAAGTCAGACTCCTGCTGATACAATTATTTATAGTTCTATGCCCTATAGTCGCACCAGTTTGGATTTTTACAGTGATCGCCAAGTTTTAGCCGTGGATGAAAAAGCGATCCAGGATTTAAGCCGCAAATCGGGCTATCTCCTCCTTGATGCCACTAGCCTCGCCAAAATAAGTACCCAACATTATCAGAACTTGGGACAATCAGGGGAATTTATCTTGATTAAAACCCATCCTTAAGGTGCAATTTTTACTAGTTTTATTAAAATTTCATGAAATCTAAAATAACGATTAAACGATTACTATTAATTCTCATTACCGTTATTTCTTTAATTCCGTTTTGTCTTTCCCTAGTTAATAGTCTCACGGAAGCTCAGGTACAAACTAACCTGCAATTATCCCAGACGAATTTAATGCTTGAGGCGACTATCCTTCAATCGGAGGGAAATAGTAATCAAGCCAGTTTAGCGTTGCTACTCTTGGGCAAGGATCCCTATCAGGTGGCGACAGAGCAGTATCAGGTGGCGATCGCCGAAATTGATAAAAATCAGCAAAAAATACAAGCTAGTTTATCGGCGTTACAAGAGGTGAGTGGTGCTAAAGAGTCTCAGGACATTGTCTCAATAGCTGAACCGAATCCGGCCCAGGTTAAAGCACTACAAGCCTCTTTACAAACTGTCACTTTAAATCGTCAAAAAGCCGCTTTGAATCTGGGATTATTGGCACAACAGCAAGGTAAGGATTCACTAGCGCGTCAACAATGGCAGGATATTATTGCCCTAGAAGTAACCAATTCTCAACTATTACCGATTCAAAAAACGGCTGAAATTCTGCTCCAACTGTGGGAGCAATCGCCTCAAGTCAGTCCCGATGATCAGGCTATCCTAGAGAAGAATTTATCGGGTTGGTTCCGCGATCGCGCCTTGACCCAATTCTATCAAGTCAGACAAGAGCGATCGCAACTTCAACAATTACAGCAAGCGGAACAAGAAAGGGCCAAGCAAGCTTTCCTTAAACTAATTCTGTTGAGTGTGCTACCTGTTTTAGGAGGCAGTCTGGGGATTGGCTTATTATTAGTTTTATTGCTGCAATGGTTCCTCAAAAAAGATCAGGCAATTCTAGCATTAAATACGTTAACCGCCTGGCAAACGCCCTGGGATTGGGAAATCATTTGGCAAGTTTTGGGGATTGGCTTTTTTTTCCTCGGCCAGATTGGTTTGCCCTTAATTTTAAGCTTGATTCACCTGGATGCTAGTAGTTTGAGCCTACGCGGAAAAGCCATTTATGTTCTCTGTAGCTATCTGGCCATGACCCTGGGCGGGCTATCAGTATTGTACTTTTCCCTCAAACCATTCTTTCCCCTGGCTGCCGATTGGTTTAGCTTTCGTTGGCAAAGTCGGTGGTGGTTGTGGGGATTGGGGGGTTATTTAACGGCGTTACCCCTGGTTGTGCTAGTTTCCCTGATTAATCAGCAATTTTGGCAAGGTCAAGGGGGCAGTAATCCCTTGTTATTTCTGGCTCTAGAAGCTCAGGATAAAGTGGTTTTGATCATCTTTTTCTTTACCGCTTCGATCGCCGCTCCGTTTTTTGAAGAGATTATTTTTCGTGGTTTTCTCTTACCTTCCCTAACCCGTTATCTGCCGGTGAGCGGTGCGATTATTCTGAGCAGTTTTGTTTTTGCGATCGCCCATTTGAATCTGTCGGAAGTTTTACCTCTGGCGATATTAGGGATGGTTTTAGGAACCGTTTATGCCCGTAGTCGCAACCTGTTGGCCTCCATGCTCTTACATAGTTTGTGGAATAGTGGTACGTTAATTAGCCTCTTTATTCTGGGAAGTGCAGGTTAAAAGATCTCCCGAAGGAATAGATCAACCCTAGCTGATCGTTCAGAATGAAACCGAGCAAGATAAAATAGGGAAAATAGATCTAAGACAATTTGAGACAATAGGATAATTTTTGGTGCTACTTTCCCTCGTTGCTGATTTTCGCATCATCTTTGAGCGTGACCCTGCTGCCCGTAACTGGCTGGAGGTATTATTTTGCTATCCAGGTTTTCAGGCACTCCTGTTTCACCGTTTTTCCCATCAACTCTATCGCCTGGGTCTGCCTTTTATTCCCCGTTTACTGTCCCATGTCGCTCGCTTTTTAACGGGAGTTGAAATCCATCCTGGGGCCCAAATTGGGGAAGGGGTTTTTATTGATCATGGCATGGGCGTTGTGATTGGCGAAACAGCGATTATTGGTGATTACGCGCTAATCTATCAAGGTGTCACCCTGGGCGGTACGGGCAAACAAAGCGGCAAACGTCATCCAACCCTGGGTGAAAATGTGGTAGTGGGGGCTGGAGCGAAGGTGTTAGGGAATATTTCGGTAGGAAATAATGTTCGGATTGGGGCTGGCTCGGTAGTATTAAGGGATGTCCCTTCGGATTGTACGGTGGTCGGGATTCCAGGCCGGATCGTCCATCGCTCTGGCGTGAAGGTTAATCCCCTTGAACATGGCAATTTACCGGATTCGGAAGCGACGGTTATTCGTCTGCTCCTAGACCGTATTGAAGCCTTGGAAGAACAAATGGAAAAACTGGAAACCTCCCGTCAACGGGAATTAGAGACTTTTTCTAGTAATTTTTATCAATCCTGTTCAGAAAGTTTTGCTGTTAAAAGGGAAAAAATTTGTCATGTCGGCGATCGCGAAATCGAAGAATTCTTGGGGGGAACACTGTAGCCTATTGTTAAAACCATGAGTATTTCTATGCAGTGGGCTAATGCTTTATCAACTCGTCCTTCCCTAGAAGCGGCAGTGAACGAGGTAGTGTCGATTGTCCAGCGATCCTTAACCGCGTCTCCAGACTTAGGGATTGTCTTTTTGTCTTCCGCCTTTGCCAGTGACTATCCTCGCCTTATTCCCTTGCTTCAGGAAAAAATGCCTCTTCCTGTGTTGATTGGTTGTGGAGGGGGCGGCATCGTTGGTATGAAGTCCGGTAAACAGGTAGTAGAAATAGAGAATAGTCCGGCTTTGAGCTTGACAGTGGCTTGCTTGCCAGGGGTAGAAGTTCATCCTTTTCGCCTGGATGCCGATAGTTTGCCAGACCTGGATAGTTCTCCCCAACGTTGGAGTGAATTGCTAGGGGTGAGTCCCGAAAAAAATCCCCATTTTATTTTGCTGGCCGATGCCTTTACTCCGAACATCACCGACCTATTGGAGGGCTTGGATTATGCCTATCCTCAATCAATCAAGATCGGCGGTCTGGCCAGTGGGGGGGCTAGTAATCAGAGTAATTTGTTTTTTGATTGTTTCTCCCTGCCCCGTTCTCGATTTAACCATTTCGGGACAATTGGGGTAGCCCTGAGTGGCAATATTCAGGTGGAAACGATTGTGGCCCAGGGCTGTCGTCCCATTGGTGAGCCGATCCAAGTTAGTCAGGGAGAGCGCAATATTATCACGGAAGTTTTAGTGCCAGACGAGAAGACTAATCAATTAAAGGCCAGATTGCCTTTGGATGTTATCCGGGAATTGGTGGAAACGCTGAGTGAAAAGGATCGAGAGTTGGCCCAACATTCGCTGTTTATTGGCATTGCCCGTGATGAGTTTAAGTTAGCGTTGCAATCAGGGGATTTTCTGATTCGTAATTTATTGGGGGTTGATCCGCGTCATGGAGCCATTGCTATCGGCGATCGCGTTCGTCCAGGTCAACGGATTCAGTTGCATCTGCGGGATGCCCAAACCTCAGGGGAAGATTTATTATTTCTGTTAGAAAATTATCACCGTGCGAAGGTCAATAGTCCCCAGGCGATCGGAGCTTTGTTGTTTTCCTGTCTCGGTCGTGGCGAATCTCTCTATGGCAAACCGAATTTTGACTCGGAATTATTTCAACGTTATTTAACGCAAGTTCCCCTCGGTGGCTTTTTCTGTAATGGAGAAATTGGCCCCGTTGGTAATCGAACTTTTCTGCATGGTTATACTTCTGCTTTTGCTATTTTTAGACCAATATCAGCATAGGACTGGACTATCTTAAATAGGCCAATCTCAGGCAAGGAGAACCTCTTTTTGACAGCAAAAATAAATTTGGAAAGATTTTGCGCCGTTTCAGCGATCACTCCAATTGTTAAGAATTGTACAACGCTCTTGTTATAAGGCTTTTTATGTCATGAAACCCTAAATTTAGAATTGCTGTCTGTTCATAGACCGTCCATTTATTAGGCGGTTGATTGATTTCCCGCAAGGTTTGCCCTAAATCTTCTTTTTCCGTCCAAGGAGAGAGTAATTGTACCTGTAAATAATTCGTTGATAGATTATCCTGTGAAACGGTACGATAGGGCTTTCGATCTGGCGTCAGATGTAATCAACGAAAATTTTACAGCAAGGAAAAATTCAGCTTTGATGACTAATCTGCCCGTTAAGTTATTTGAAATGGGTAGCAATCAATGGCGATATTACGATAATTTTACTTCAGGCAAACAACAGATTCATTATTTTCATAGTAATGGATTAGCCGCTATCAACAATCAGGCGGGAAAATTAGTCACGACTCTCCCTGAGACTGAAACCCCTGTAACAGATGATTTTGTCCATGATCCCTGGCGACCCGTACCTTCTTTAGGCGGTCATGCGAGTTTTCCAGGAGGAGTTTTTGAGCGATCGCTGTTAGATTGTCGCACCGATATTGTCACCTATACTTCAGAGCCACTAACGACAGATTTACACCTTTTAGGTTCTCCGATGGTCGAGATTCAAGTCCAGGCAGATAGCGAAAGTTTTGATCTCTGTGCCATTTTGTCTAGAATGACTGCCGATGGCAACGTTTATAATATTAGCCAGGGCTATCGTCGCATTGATCAGTCTCAAGCAGTTGTCAATCTCTCTCTTCAGGCAACTTGTATTAAAATTCCCAAAGGCGATCGCTTACGATTGAGTCTTAGTGGTGCTTGCTTTCCGGCCTATAATGTTAACGCGGGTACAGGAAAAGCTTTAGCAGAAGCACAATTATTAGAGCAGCAAGTGATTACTATCAGTATTGAATTAGGCAAAAATTTTACGAGTAAACTTTGTCTGAATTTAAACGAAAATACAGTTTAATTTGTGATTTTTCCCAAAAGTTTGGGGCTAGGAGCGAAAAACGGAACGGCTCCACGTGGATGGATTTATTCTTAATCTTGAAGTACTAAATTATCACGATGAACAATCGTTTCTGGCCCAGCATAACCCAAAATAGCCGCAATTTCTTCGGAATGATGGCCCTTAATTTTTTCGATTTCCTGACGACTATAATTAGCTAAACCCCGCGCAATTTCTTTGCCTTCCAGATTGCAGATTTGTATCGCATCATCTGCCATAAATTCTCCTTCCACCTGGGTAATTCCGGCAGCTAAAAGAGATTTACTACTTTCACAAAGAGCCTTCACCGCCCCGGCATCGATATAAAGCTTACCCATCGGCAACAACCCAAAAGCAATCCAACGTTTGCGAGCATTTTCTGTACGAGTTTGGGGTTCAAATTGAGTTCCGATCGCCTCTCCTGCCAAAATTTTACTAATATTCTGAGGTTGACGACCGTGAGTAATCACCGTTCTGACCCCTGAACCAGTGGCAATTCGAGCCGCCGTGATTTTCGTCATCATGCCACCCGTTCCCCACTGAGAACCTGGGCTACCAGCATTTACCTGTAATTGGGCCAATTCACTGGCGGAGACAAAATGAATCGGTTGGGCCTGACTATCCAAACGCGGATCGGCAGAGTAAACTTGATCCACATCAGTTAAGATAAACAACCAATCCGCTTCGACTAAACTGGCCACCAGAGCCGAAAGAGTATCATTATCGCCAAATTTTAATTCCTCGATCGCCACCGTATCATTTTCATTGACAATGGGAATCACGCCTAATTCAAAGAGAGCTTGAAAAGTGTTGTAAGCATTGACATAACAATTACGATCAATCAGTTCTCGTCGCGTTAATAAAACCTGGGCAATGACCTGACCCAAATTACTAAATAAATCGTCATAAATTCGGATCAAACGACCCTGACCCACCGCCGCGATCGCCTGTTTAGTGGCCATCTTTTTAGGACGTTCGTTCATTTCCAAGCGCAGACAACCGACTCCCACTGCACCGGAAGAAACCAAGACGATGTTATAACCCGCTTTTCTTAATTGACAAAGGGTTTCCACTAAAGCGGCGATCGTGGAGAGAGCTAATTGGCTCGTTTCTCCCTGGGTCAAACTCGATGTACCAATTTTAATAACTAGTGTTTGTTCGGAAAGCATGAAGAAATGATGGCAGAGAGATAGATGATGACGAAGCCAAGGACAGCTAATTTGTTATGGTCAAAACTGACTAACCCAAAGTTGTTTTGTACAGTTCCAAAACCTTTTCCCAGGCATCCTGAGCCGAGGTGGGATCATAGGAAGTCCGTTGATCACAGAAAAAGCCATGATCAGCCCCCGCATAACGAAAAACATGATGGGGAATTTGATGATTGGTTAAAGCCTCTTCAATTTGATCCACTTCGCTTAAAGGAATACTGGGATCTTCTTCTCCAAAAAAGGCGTAGAGCGTCCCTTTAATATCAGAGGTGCAATCCAAGGCCGGTTGAGAACTGCCCGGACGACCCGTAACAATACCGGCCCCGTAAAAAGAGGATGTTGCTTTCACCTCTGGCAAGGTCGCGCCTAAATAAACCACCAAACCACCAAAACAAAAACCAATCGTGCCAACTCCCATCGGTTTTACCTGGGGCAAACGATAGAGATAGTCAATCGTGGCTTGCAAATCGCTGAGTAATTCCTCAGTTTTAGTTTCGGTCTTATAACGTTTTCCCTCTTCAATACCTGCCATTGTGTAACCCGTTTCAAAGCCAGGGGCTTGGCGTTGGTAAATGGCTGGAGCGATCGCCACATAACCTTGTTTAGCAATCCGTTCCGTTACATCCCGAATATGGGCATTCACCCCGAAAATTTCTTGAATAACAATAATGGCCGGATAGGTTCCTGGCTCAACTGGAATCGCTAAATGGGCCGCGATCGCCAAATCTCCATTGGCAATAGCAATAGATTGGGTTGTAATTTCTAACATAAAATGAAAGTTAACGACTGATCCGAAAAATCAAAGACTCAAATAAACAATCTTAATCGCCAATGGTGGGATTGAAAATAGCTTAATTAAACGCCAGCAATTCCAAATTCAAATGGTATAAATAAATACAGAAGAATATCCCGATTTAGGAGCCTATGAACAAGAAAGGAAACTTCTGCCTGTTTTGTAGAGGGTGAAATGAAAGTAAACGACCTAAGTTTTGATGGCATCATGGAGTGTTTAAACGAGGTCATTGCGAAGATAAATGACCCCCGTTCGGCTAGTAATGCTACGAAATATAGTCTAAGGGAGGCGATACGGGGAGCATTTGCTGCCTTTTTTATGCAAAATGAGTCATTTTTAGAGTATCAACGTCAACTCCACAGTCGTTGTGGGCGAGATAATGCTCAGAGCTTGTTTGGAGGGGTGCGACCTTTAGTTGATAAAAGCTGTTGTAATCAGGGTTCTACAGGGAACCCATATTGATCAAGTTTTGCCCAAAATTGACTCCATCGTTCCTTGGTCAATACCAAAGCTCGTAGGCTCAAAATAATTCCTGCTCCTTTTTCCTTCCATCGCATTCCTGAACAACATAATCGTTGTTTGACCAACGTCTTACAAGCTGCTTCCGTAACACCTGAACCAATCGGATACTTTTTCTCTAAGTATTCAGCATAATCCATTTGATGCTGATGATTCTCGTAATAAGTAATCGCCGCTTGTAGTTTCTCGGTAAGATTCTTAGAATGACTTTTTTCTTCTTTGACTTCTTTCATCAGATTTAGCAGTTCTCCTGCTTTTCCTTTTTCATGCTTGAGTTCTCGACAATTTTCAGTCAACCATTCTTTTTGTTTTGACACGGTATTCGGATGCAACGCTTCTGCCAAGGCACCTAAGTAACCAGAGGCATGATAGAAATCTAATATCTGTTCTTCCGTTTGCTTTTCTAAAAACTTCCAATTTGATTCTGCCCCGTCTGCTATCCCGACCAATGTTGCCTCTGGATAACGGTTTTTCGCTCGCTCAATTTCTCTTTCCAATCTTTCTAGAAAACTCTTTTTTCCATACTCTGGTGCCGCACCTAGATAGATTGTAGGTTGACGTTCTCCCTCACTATCGTATAGGGAAACGGTTCCCACCATTGCTTCACGGTAGCCATCCTCACACATCAGCATACAGGTTCCATCTAATCCTATTCCCACTGTTGCAATTTGGCTATCCTCCTTGGGCGGGGCATAACTCCACGCTTCTTCTTTTGCCTGTACCACACTTCCTACTGCTTCACTCAATCTTTGGATATAGGATAGCGCTACTTTTCTACCATGATTTTCTAATAAATCATTTTTCACCTCTTTGCCTGCCATCCCTGACATTTTTGAGGATACCTGTTTTGCCAATAATGGCGTTGATGTTATGATTATCCTTGCTTCTCTTTCTAAGGGGCAATACGTTTTTCCTCAAAGGTGAACGCTGATATACATGACGATTCACTATAACCTCACCATAAGGTGTTTGATATTCTTTCGGTTGCTCTCCCTTACTCTTCCAGATTTCTTCACCGATTTTTAAGGGTGAACCATCTGTATCTAAATATTTCAAGGCTTCTTTGCTGGCGATGCAACCTACTTCGTTTAAGCCTTTTTGAATATTTATTTCTGTATCCAACATTGAACGACTGAGTTCTAATGTTAGTTCTATTTTTATCTTTGAACCCTCTACATTAATTAGTTTTGCTGTCATCATTGTTTCCTCTTTGTCACTTTTCATCCCATGTTAACACTTTTCTTTTCCTTCATCAACTAAAGGTCACACCCGTTTGGAGTGGAAAAAATACCAACAGTAGAGCCGATGGACGGGGTAGCCGCAAGTAGTCTATTCCCTTTGTTTGGTTTGATTTACCAAGCATTGAGGAGCATGGGATTCTTGAAAGTCTATGAAATATTGGGGGGAAATCTGCTAGTGGCGATGGATGGGACAAATTATCACAGTTCGGAAAAAGTAAACTGTCCATGCTCTCTTTGACCAAATATCTGCTCTTTGAAAGCTGGCATCATCTTTTAGATTTTATGCTTGATGCCCCCGTTTATCTGGCACTGGTATCGTCTAGCCAGAAGCTACAAACGTTGCAATACGAGAGGTTCAAGAAATCAGGCGAATTTGGAGTAAGTCCTCCCAAGCAGCAAAAATAAATTTGGAACGGTTTTGCGTCGTTTCAGCGATCACTGTAATTGTTAAGAATTGTACAACCCTCTTGTTATAAGGCTTTTTATGTCATGAAACCCTAAATTTAGAATTACTGCCTCCCAAGTTAACCCTTTTTGAATTATACCGAGAGCTACAGCAGGAACTTCTCTAGTAGTAAAATGGCTGCGAATAAAGTTATGAACCATCCAGAAAATATCTAGGACTCGCTGTAATCCCACAACAGATTTAGCATAAGTATTTGTACGACGACGAAAGGCAGATAAATAGCGTCGGATAGCACTATTAAATGCCTCAACGTGATTGGCATGAACATCCTTTTCTTCTGGTTTTTCTGTTGTCTCAGGATGTTCTGGTTTCGGAGTTTCTACTTTCTCTAGTTTACCCGCAGAATCTCGACGTTTACTACTCTTATTTTTTAATCTTACCACAAGACCCTTCGGTAATACTTTGGTGGGACGACCACGTTTTCCAGTCTTCAATACTTCGTGACAAATATCAAATAGCAGTTGACTATATCGCTTTTCTCCATCTGTAAATAACTGGAGAGATTCTGTACTTTTTTCAAATAATTCCGCTATTGTCATCATTGCCTCTAGAAATAATTTCTGCTCTTTTCGACCACATTTTAAATGCCAAATAAAGCGGCTAGCCCTTTCTATGAGCACGATTGTCCACCCCTCAGAGGCACTTGCTTCTTTATTTTTTCCAACTTTTGTGTATAGTTCATCCCCTTCTATTACTAATTTAACAAATTCATTCACTAAGGCGTATAAAAATAATGTCTCTTGTAATCCTGATAATTTCTTTTCCCAATTCAATATTGTTGTTTTCGCGTAGCCGAATACTCGGACTGCGGCATTTAATCCTATTCCTTCCATTCTAGCTTTTAATACTTTTACAATGGGGTTTCTAAGCCAGCGATTACGCTACCATAAGTCTCAGCAAAACAAGAACTACATTCTTGACAAATGAACATTTTACGTTCCCCGTTACCTTTCGTTTGATAATGAGAATGTATTTTTACGTTTTCACTATAGCAATGAGGACAGTTTTTCTTGAATAAGGCATCCTCTTTCTCTTGGCACAAGCCAACATCATTCAGGATTTCCATAGAGCTTTTCTTTAATATTGACATTGTTTTCTGTTTCCTTCTTCTTTGATATAATGACAATAATAATAGTATAATAAAAACGGGCCGATGTCTAGTCTTAAACTATTTTTCTATTTTCTCAAAGCCTTACACCATAACTTTTTCCAACTTTGATCAGACGATACTAGTGCCGATAAACGACGAATCCGAATGTCAATTCTGGCTCTGGCTTGAGAATCGCGTAGATTTTTAAACCACTGAGAGTAGGTTTCGGTTTGACGGATTTCAATCATTTTTTAATTGTATCGCACCATTGCTCATCTTATTGGCAGAGGTTTAGAACAGGGATTAAGAGGGATTTAAGGAACGCACGAAGTATTTTTAAAGGGAAGTTAATCAAAAATTGGTGAAGTTTGTGTCATACATTTAGAGTAAGCTTAAGGTTTACACTCGAATCCTAAGCCAACTTGAATAAAATGAGAATCTTCCGTCAAAATATGTTGGATATTGAATTCCTGCATAACAACCATTGAGGATAAATCTGCAAAAGAAATTTTAGGTTTATCAATATATTTTAATCTTAATATTTGGGTTTGATTAAAGCGAGTTTCATTAATTTGAATTAGATGGAACTGCTCTGTTTTGAAGGCATTAGAAAGTTGCAACATTGCTTGTTTGGCTTGATAAGAATTTAAGCGTTTAAAAAATAAGGTAAATGTTTCATCAAGAACAAAAGTTGTGGTATAAATTAGCGTTTTCTCTGCAATTAGATTGTGATATAATTCTGCAACCTGTTCATGTTGACGTTCTCCCGCATCATTTAGCGTTAGCCAACCCCAAGTATCTATAAAAATACGATTATTCATAAAGGCTGTTATCTATATTCTGGGCTAGATTTCCATGAGTGTTAGCTCCAACAAAATCAATTAAGGGATCGCTTGTTTCTTGGGTTACAGAGGTTTTTGTTTGAACAGTTTGGATAAATTGTAATACTGTTTGAATTTGACGATCGCTGAGTTGGGAGATAGCTTCTAGAAGTTCTTGGCGCGGACTGGTGGAATACATAGCGTTGAAATGATTAATGTTTTTTCTATAGTAGCAAATAGTCAACAAAAAGCGATCGCACCATTGCTCATCTTATCAGGAGAGGGTTAGAACAGGGATTAAGAGAGATTTAAGGAGCGCACGGATTATTTTTAAAGGGAAGTTGATCAAAAATTGGTGAAGTTTCTGTAATCGGTTTTGTTTGTGTTTGGAGTGGGGGATGTTAGCTTGGCATAGGTAATAAAATTAAAAAATATAAATAACAGCAAAAAGGCGCATTTTATTTCATTAATGCACCCAGCGATCGCGGCGATTACACTACAAAAACCATTGGTTATCTTCTGGAGGATTTATCCCAAGGTATTCTGTATAAATTCGTTGTTTATATTCAAATCCAATTTCGTTTAGCGCATCAATAAATATTTGGTAAGTTCCGCTGCCCCCTATCTTTTCCCAAAATTCATCACCGATTAGCACAACTTCATCTGTATTCATATTAAACCATCTGGCTGGGAAACTCCATGAATAATTTGCTTTTGTTCCATAGGGGTTATACGGCAGTGCGTAGTAAGCTCCCATAACTTGACGTGGTTCCATACAATATAATTTTAATAATTTTTCCTTACTAACCTTTGTTTGATCACTATTTGGTAATGGGGCCTTTAACTCAAAAGAATAAGCCTCGCCAGTTGTTGTGTTCTTTGCATAAACATCACAAATAATCTTAACTGGTATAGTAGCCTGAGATTTATCCTCCAAAATATAAGATAATTCGGTATTCCAATCAGGTTTAACTTTTTTTTCGTTTACCTGACGATGTTCTAAATGATTCAAAATTTCCGTGATGCGTCTAAGTTTTTCTTCACTGATATTTCCCATAATTGGATATTGTCTTTCTCCATATCCTAAACCTTGATTTGCCGCTACTACAGCAAGCGTTTCCCAAATTTTTCCAAAAGTCGTAACAAAACGTCTTTCAAAATGAGAAGACTTAAATATCTCATCTGGCACTAAAGCAGCATATAAGGGTTTTTCTGCTCTGTGTTTATCTTTTAAAAATGGATCTTTTTCTAAAACCCGATAAAGAACACTATCCATCATCACTTTTATTACTGATTGAATTTCTGTTTTCATTGTTTTACCTACAATAGTGATAATTTTGCTGGAAGATTACTTTTTTTTCCAAATAAATACCGATTCATAGAATTCACTAGAACGACGACCTGTCCTACGATTTACTTGGCGTTGTAAAATAGCTTCTTCTTCAAGATTACACCTTTTTGCTATCTCAGAATATAAATTATATTTATCTGCTGCAATAATAATTAAATAACCACCAGCTTTCATAGATTTAGTAGCGTTATTTAAGACTTTTGCTATAGATTCTTGATACTCTAATTGCGCTTTTTTACTAGAACCTTTTTGAGCAGACCCAATTTCAAGTTCTTTATAATCTTCAAGGTTCAGAAGTTCGTAAGCATATTTGTGTTGTTGATGGTAATCAATTAAACCAACATAAGGAGGGCTTGTAATCACTCCATCAATTAATGGGATTTGTTCAACACGGCTATCAGTGTGAAAAGCGCAGGTGCTGGCATCAGTACGTAGTGAGTCAAATTTTTCAATTCGCTGAATTGTGTCAATACTGTATCTTTTTAAGAATTGATAAGCTGTTTCCGTAGGAGAGCAAATTCTGTTGTGTTTGTAGCACCAATAAGGTTTTATTTGTGGTTCTTTAGGAAAATCAAGATCAAAATGGGTTGTTAGACGTGCGGATCTTGCCGCTCTAGAAAGAATGATTTTAAGAAGGTCTTGATTCTTGTACTCCTTAATTAATTCTCGATAGGTTAATAATTCATGTCTAGAATTGGGAGCAAACCAATTCATTAAATAATCACCAGCCGCATGATGATTAAAGACGGTATAATCGTTATTCCAAAGAGATAGCTGATGACTTCCTGACTGAGTGATTTGCTCTGTCTTATTCAAAATATCAAAAATTTCTTGACGAACATTTTTTAGATTATAGTAATTAGTTTTTACTTTTGTCAACAAAATATTAAAAGCAGAAACATCGTAGCCGATAGAATTTATACCAAGTTCATTCGCCTGAACTAATGTCGTGCCAGAACCAGAAAATGGGTCTAAAATTGTTTGACCTGGACGGAAAAACTTTCTTAAAAAAATTTCAACTATTTGTGGGATAAACTTACCTAGATAAGGATGCAAGCGATGGACGTGCTTAGTTCTTTCTTTTTCAGGTAGATCACTTTCTGTCCAATTCAAATTTAGTTCTGCCAAATGAGTAGCAAAGGTAACATTTTGGGGGATACTAGGCTTACCCTTTCCCAAATAAATTGAGACCGACTGTCTTGTGCTGGAACGTACATCGTTTTTAAGATTGTTAAAAGTACTGACCATATTTATTTAACTTTTGTTATCACTTCGATAGTCATTATACGCTATTTTATCTTGAAATTAACTGTGTGTTAATAAATCACAATTCTTAAATGGGTAAGGTCTATCAGCGAAGTCGTTAGCGATCGCCGCTCCCCAAGCCAGACTTTTCTCCATGATTAGAGATTCCTCTCGCGAATCTGGTAAATGAGTATTAATGAAACAGCTTGCTTTATCCTTGGCAACAGTACCATTTGAGCCATCCCCTTAAAAAGATAGGAGAAAACGATTTATGCAAGATGTTTAATTATGGATTTCTAGCCAATAATGCTAAAATCAAAAAGCGATGAATAGATAAACAAACGTTAGGAGATTGACAATTATGTTTGATCGAATTACCTTTAATCCTCAGATCATGGGAGGACGAGCTTGTATTCGTGGTATGAGAATCACCGTATCGTTGGTAGTAAGTCTTGTCGCCAATGGATTAACCTCAACCGAAATTATTCAGGAATATCCTGATTTAGAATTAGAAGATATTCAAGCTGCGCTGCAATATGTCGCCTTTTTAGCTAATGAAGAGATTCATCCCGTCATCAACGAGGCTGCTGCATGAAATTTGTGGCAGATATGGGAGTGTCAATGACCGTAGTTCAGGCATTGAGAGAGCAAAATTATGATGCAATTCATCTTCGAGAACAAGGACTTCAGCGACTCCCCGATCCTACAATTTTGATTAAAGCAAAACAGGAAAACCGAATTATTCTGACATTTGACCTGGATTTTAGTGAACTTTTGGCTATTAATCGGGAAAATTTACCCGGCGTTGTTATCTTTCGTCTTCAAAAAACAATCCCCCATTTTGTTGCCGATCGCCTATTAGAATCGTTGCCATTGTACAAAGAAAACTTAATTCAAGGAGCTATTTTGATTATTGAAGATAGCCGTTATCGCTTACGTCATTTGCCAATTTAAACTAGGGATAAAAACGCTACAAGTTCCACTATTGAACGTTGAAGATTAGCGATCACTTTTGTTTTAATTGGTAGCTTATCTAGCGATCGCCCCTTATCCTCATCCCCCCAAGCCAGACTTTTCCCCCTAATTAGAGATTCTTATCGCGAATCCGAATAAATGGTATTGCCAAATGATTCACCTTGCTCTATGATAAGTCTCACAAGATAACTAAAAGTCTATGGTGATAAGGGAAACTCACTCACCGTAAGCATTCCATCTATTTCCGACTGAGAGAAAATCCATGTTAGAGAGCCTCAGCCAGGTCGTCTGGCTAGTACCTTGTTATGCCCTATTAGGGGCAGTTTTAGCCATACCCTGGTCGCCAGGCATCATTCGCCAAACGGGGCCGAGACCTGCTGGTTATATTAGCATTGCCATGACCGCGATCGCCCTAGTGCATAGTTTATTAGCATTGAAATTTATCTGGGATAAACCCGCCATTGACCTATCCTTTCCCTGGTTACACGCCGCAAACTTAGATATTAGCCTCGACTTTGAAGTATCCGCCGTCAATGTGGCCGCTCTGGTCTTAATTACAGGCTTAAACCTCGCCGCGCAAATCTATGCGGTGGGCTATCTGGAGATGGATTGGGGCTGGGCCAGATTTTTCTCCCTCATGGCTCTCTTTGAGGCGGGACTTTGCACCCTAGTACTGTGTGACTCCCTTTTCTTTAGCTATGTCGTACTAGAAATATTGACTTTGGGAACCTATATGCTGATTGGCTATTGGTTCAACCAATCCCTGGTAGTGACGGGCGCGAGGGATGCCTTTTTGACTAAACGGGTGGGAGATTTAATCCTACTGATGGGGGTCGTGGCCTTGCTGCCGTTGGCGGGAACTTGGAACTATCACGGTTTAGCAGCTTGGGCGGCCACCGCTAATCTTGACCCGACCTTGGCGACCTTACTCTGTCTAGCTTTGATTGCTGGCCCCCTCGGTAAATGCGCTCAGTTTCCCTTGCATCTTTGGTTAGATGAGGCAATGGAAGGCCCCCTACCTGCTACCGTTTTGCGTAATACCTTAGTTGTGGCCACAGGTGCTTGGGTATTAGTTAAAATTCAACCGATTTTAACTCTTTCTCCCCTAGCGTTAACGGTAATGATGGCCATTGGGGCAACTACGGCGATCGGGGCTTCCTTAATTGCGATCGCCCAGATAGATATTAAACGCTCCTTGTCCTATACCGTTAGTGCGTTCATGGGATTAATATTTATTGCGGTGGCAACGGGCGAAACTAATACAGCCTTGCAATTAATCTTAACCTATACCCTCGCCATGGCCATCTTAGTCATGTGTGTAGGTGGCATTGTTTGGAATAACGTAACCCAGGATTTAACCCAATATGGTGGGCTTTGGTCGCGTCGTCCGATCTCTGCCTTAAGTTATCTAGCGGGCATTGTTTCCTTAATTGCTTTACCTCCCTTTGGCAACTTTTGGGCTTGGTTGAAATTAGCGGAAACATGGAATGAACAAAACCCCATTTTATTAGGTGTTTTATTATTTGTTAATACCCTCACAGCCTTTAGTGTCACCCGTGAATTTTGTTTGATATTTGGCGGTAAACCGAAACCGATGACTGTGCGATCGCCTGAAGCATTATGGCCCTTAGTTGTGCCGATGGTGATTACCGTAGGCTTTTCTTTACATAGCCCCTTAATTTTAAAACAATGGCATTTATTACCCGATTTTGCCGATATTAACTTGACTTTTACTAGCATTTTAATTGCCTCTAGTTTAATTGGTATTAGTAGTTCCGCTTTTATCTATCTTAATCCCGCCATTGCTAAACCGATTCAGTTACCCATTAAACCTCTACAAGATTTCTTTGCCTACGATCTTTATACCGCCCAAATCTACAAAGTCACTATCGTGGCGATCGTCGGAGGAATTTCCTACATTGTTAATTGGTTTGACAAATTTATTGTGGATGGATTCGTTAATTTAGTTGGCGTAGTAACTCTTTTTAGTGGTCAAAGTCTGAAATACAATGTTACAGGGCAAACCCAATTTTATGTCCTTTCCATTGTCTTAGGATTAACCCTCATTGGAGCCTTATTAAGCTATCCTTTCCTTCATCAATTTTTCTAATTATTATATTCTCCCCCCTTTTTAAGGGGGGCTGGGGGGGATAACAGGGCAAACGCATCTTATTTTTGAACGATAGGCTAGGTAAAGGTTTCAGTGATCATGATTGATTTTTTATGAAACGCTAAAAGGCTTGTCAAATAAAGGGGCTAGAATTTAGATGCGTTCGCCCTGGGGGGGGATAATTTTTAAGGGGGGCTGGGGGGATCAAATACGGTATCATCAGTTCTAGCTCATTATTAACCTCAACTATTCCCAAAAGAACCAATGTCGAAATTTAACCCTATCAATCGCCGTCATCTGCTCCAATACGGAGGTGGTTTTATCGGAACCAGCTTAATGGCAACAGTCTTAGGCTCTAATCTCATTAATGCTCCCGTTGCTAATGCTCAAAATAAAGACATTACGCCCGATGAAGCCCTTAAAAAGTTAGTGGAAGGGAATGATCGCTTTGTAAACCAAAAACGCACCAATCGCAATCAAACGAAAGAACGTTTAGTCGAAGTCGCCAAGGGACAAGAACCCTTTGCCGCCATTTTAGGTTGTGCCGATTCTCGCGTACCAGGTGAGATTGTTTTTGATCAAGGTTTGGGTGATTTGTTCGTCTGTCGTGTGGCGGGTAATATCGCCACCCCTGAAGACGTTGGCAGCCTAGAATTTGGAACCTTAGTGTTAGGCGCGAAAGTTCTAGTGGTTATGGGTCACACCAGTTGTGGAGCCGTTAAAGCTGCGATTCAAGGGGGAGAATTACCAGGCTCCATTGGTAGTCTCATTAAGAGTATTGATATTGGTAGTGTCGCTCCAAAAAGTGAGGTGCCTGGCGATGTAGATAAAGCTGCTCAAGCTAATGTTAATCATCAGGTTGAAACCTTAAAAAAATCACCTATTCTGAGTGATTTAATTGCTAAAGATAAACTGAAAATTGTCGGAGCTTACTATGACTTAGATACGGGCAAGGTTGCTATCCTAAGTTAGTAAAAGACAAGCAAAAAAACTGGGCGCAAGCCTTGCGCCCCTACCATAAACTTTTAATTTATGGTCTCCCGCCTCCCCGTCTCCCTCATCTAAAATAACTATGCTAACAACCTTATTAATCATTCCCCTGATCGGAGCCTTAATTGTCGGTTTTTTCCCAGGCAATTTAGAAGCTAAGAAATTACGTCAAATTACTGAAGTTTTTGCCGTTATCACCCTTTTTTGGTCACTATATTTACTCTCTCGATTTGATTTAAGTAATCCTCAGTTTCAATTCCAAGAATATTTCCCCTGGATTCCCCAACTAGGTTTAACCTATAGCCTGGGAGTAGATGGTCTTTCCTTACCGTTAATTATTCTCAATGGTCTGTTAACAGGGGTGGCGATTTACAGTATTGGCCCTAACTTAGATCGATCGCGGCTTTATTATGCCTTAATTTTATTTATCAATGCGGGTATTTCAGGGGCTTTAATGGCAGAAAATTTATTACTGTTCATTATTTTCTATGAACTAGAACTCATCCCTTTTTACCTGATGATTGCTATTTGGGGCGGCGAAAAACGAGGTTATGCTTCCATTAAGTTTTTACTTTATACCGCCATTTCTGGATTGCTAGTATTAGCTGCCTTTCTAGGCATTGGTCTGCTCGGTAATCAAGGTTTATTTGACTACGGTTCTATCTCCACAGGAGTTTTCTCTGAGCAAACTAAATATCTATTATTAATTCTGATTTTAGTGGGTTTTGGAATTAAGATTCCCCTCGTTCCTTTGCATACTTGGCTCCCTGATGCCTATACTGAAGCGTCTCCTGCCACTGCCATTTTATTGGGGGGAATTTTAGCCAAATTAGGAACCTATGGTGTGATTCGTTTTGGGTTACAACTGTTTCCTGAAACATGGGCAAGCCTCTCTCCCATTCTGGCCATTATTGGTACTATTACGGTTATGTATGGAGCTTTAGCGGCGATCGCTCAACGAGATATTAAACGCATGGTTGCCTACAGTTCCATCGGTCACATGGGTTATATCTTAGTAGCGGCGGCAGCCGGCACAGAATTAAGCGTACTAGGAGCCGTTGCTCAAATGATTAGTCACGGCTTAATTTTAGCCCTCCTATTTCACCTCGTTGGCATCGTTGAACGTAAGGCTGGAACCCGCGATTTAGATGTTTTAAATGGGCTAATGAATCCCATTCGAGGATTACCCTTAACCAGTGCTTTATTAATTACCGCAGGTATGGCCAGCGCAGGTATTCCAGGCTTAGTCGGATTTGTTTCTGAATTTATTGTTTTTCAGGGAAGTTTTACCGCTTTTCCTATCCCGACTTTATTGTGTATTTTGGCTTCAGGTTTAACAGCCGTTTATTTTGTTATCTTGCTAAACCGTACTTGCTTTGGCAAACTGGATAATAAATTGGCCTACTATCCTAAAGTTTTACCTTCAGAAAATATCCCCGCTTTAGTCTTAACCGCTATTATTTTCTTTCTTGGCATTCAACCCAACTTTTTAGTTAAATGGATTCAACCTACAACGGATCATTTAATTGCTCAAACTCCCATTGTTGAATATTCCCAACAAATTGCCGAAAAACCTTAAAAAAATTCGCCTCTCTTTAAGGCAAGCTCAAAAAAAATCTATTCCCCCCTTTTTAAGGGGGGCTAGGGGGGATCAAAACGCCCTCACAATGTACATTTATTTTAAACATAAAACCTATGACCGCCACCTTAATCGCTCCTAAAATTGCGCCATCTAAGCATCCCCACGCCGATGTGATTCATCGTCTCGAAGCAGGTGGATCAATGCTGCCTGATACCCCTGAAAACTTGATGCAAATTATCGGTATCTATAAAGCCTACGCGGTGCCGATGGACTTTTATTGGCGAGATTTATTGTATATTGCCGAGCAGGTTTTTCTGGAGCCTTTACCCTTTTTCAAATACTTTTTACCCCAGGAATATCTAGACTTAGAAAATCACTATGCCGGGGATAATGCCGATCTCAGAATTTGGCGAGGTCGGGGTACAGCCCATCCCGAATTATTAGAATTTATGGAAAAGGGGAAAACCCGAAAAATGCCCAAATTATTCCATCATTTATGGCACGATCGCATCAATATGGAATTTGCCGAAGCCTGTATGCAAGCGATGTTATGGCATGGTCGGGATATGGGCTGGGGATTATTTGATGGCTATTTAGATAGTGATGAATATAAAGCCAATGCGGATCGGGCGATTAAGGCTTATTTTAAATACAATCCGCCCATGTTAGCCCTCTATAAACTTTTTCCAGAAATGTTTTTAGAGCAAGTGCGAATGATGTCCTATTATTCCAATTTAGGATTATTTTGGGAAGTAATGGCTCCTGTCTTTTTTGAAATGTCGGATATTTACGATGAAGGCGGTTTTAAGGGCGTTCCTGATGCGATGAATTTCTTAGTTAATGGTATCTTTGCGATCGCGGGTCGTCCCATTTATCATCGTGTGAATATTCGCGGTGAATGGTTTGATATTATTCCCAAATCTAAGGGGTTTACCTGGCTCTATGAAGCGGCATTACCCTATGTGGAAGCGGTCTTTTATCGCACTTCACCTTTCCGAGGCACAAAATCCTATAATGCCCAGGCTAAACAGGTTCCTGAAAACCAAAAAGATTTTCACTATGGCATTTTATACGCCGATGTTTTTCCAGTAGGAACGGCAGGCATTCCACCCACTTTATTGATGGATGATATGTATCATTTTCTGCCCGATTATTTGGTTAAATATTATCAAGAACATTGTCGTGGAGAGGAAGATGTGCTGATTCAATTAGGGATTACCTTTCAGCGATCGATGTACAATGTTACTTCGGCAGTAATTCAAGCCTTACGAACGGCTTTGTTATATCCCTTAGATGATCCTAACCCCCGACATTTAGAGAAAAATCGTCAATTTTTTGAAGCGCAAATAGATCGTTTCCTCCGTCCCGAAGCCCGTTTACGGGATATTCAAAGTCCGAATTATCGTTAGAGAAGTCCCCCTTTTTAAGGGGGATTTAGGGGGATCAATCTTAAATCTATTGAGTTCATTGAGTTCTATTATTAAGAATTAAAATCGACTTTTTCTTGAAAACAATGAAAACTCCTGTCTTTACAACTTCAATTTTATCCTTCTTAGCCCCCTTTAAAAGGCCATCCATCACACAAAATTGGTGAAAGCCTTAATGTAAGTTGATCCCCCCTAGCCCCCCTTAAAAAGGGGGGAATCGTTAGTAAACCTTAAGTAAGAGAAAAAATTATGCCTGATATTGTTGATATTGCTGTTAGTAACGAAGGATTTTCTACCCTAGTGACCGCCGTTAAAGCTGCCAACTTAGTCGAAACCTTAAAAAGTCCTGGCCCCTTTACCGTTTTTGCTCCGACCGATGATGCTTTTGCCAAACTTCCCCCTGGAACAATTACCACACTAGTACAAAATATCCCCCAATTAACTCGTATTTTATGTTTTCACGTTGCCCCAGGCAAATTAATGAAAGCTGATTTGGAAAAATTATCATCGGTAACATCTGTGGAAGGTTCACCCATTTCTCTAGATTTCACTGAAGCTTTTGAAGTCAAAAATGCCACTGTTGTTGCGGCGGATATTGAGGCAGATAATGGCGTTATCCATGTAATTGATAATGTTATTTTAATGGGTTAAGTTGTTGAGGTGAACCTCAAGATGGAACGTCTCGCTGATCAAGGTTGAAAGACGATCGCCCCTTGAGGCAATTGGACAAACATGGGAAGATAGGAAGGATTGTGCTTTTCTCCCCTGTATTTAGTCCTCTATTTTCACCAATCCCCTATGCAATGTCGTGTCTGTGATTCCACCCAGCTAGAATTGGCCGTTGATCTTGGTTCCCAGCCCTGGTGTAACCATTTTCTGAAACCCGAAGAAGTGGGACAGGAACCCTACTATCCATTGCGAGTTTTGTACTGCCATGATTGTGGAACGGTACAGTTGGATTACACTGTCAAAAAAGAGATTATGTTTGGCGATCATACCTATTTATCAGGTGTGACCAAATCGCTAAGTGAGCATTTTCGTCAGGTCGCGCTGGAAATAGACGAACGATTTTTTAAAGATAAAACTCAGAAATCAGTGTTAGATATTGGTTCCAATGACGGGACACAATTAAAGCATTTTCAAGCTTTGGGATACGAAGTTTTAGGGGTAGAATCTTCAAAAACAACGGCTAAAATTGCCAATGATGCGGGTGTGCCAACCCTGAATGATTTCTTTAATTTAGAAGTCGTTAAAAAGCTAGATCGTAAATTTGATGCCATTAATGCGGCAGGAGTCTTTTTCCATCTCGAAGAGTTACATTCAGTAACGGCAGGTATTCGGGAAGCCTTAGCCAAAGATGGCGTATTTGTAGTGCAGTTTCTTTATATGAAACGCATTGTCGAAAACCTTGCTTTTGATCAGATTTACCATGAACACCTGCTTTATTATAATCTTCAGACCATTGAAGTACTATTAAATCGGCATGGTTTAGCGATGTTTGATGCCTATTTAGCTCCCATTCATGGCGGTTCTATTGTTGCTTTTGTGGGTCATCAGGGTAGTCGGCCAGTCAGCGATCGCCTACAGGCCATGAGACAGGCAGAAAAAGAAGCCAAGAGTAATGAATTTCAAACCTATCTGGAATTTGCTCAACGGATTGAACAGATGAAAGTGGAAAATCTTGCCTATCTAGAGCAGGCTAAACAAGCGGGGAAAAGCATCTGGGGATTTGGCGCACCCGTTAAAGGCAATACTTTGCTCAACTATTTTGGCATTGGTACTCAGTATTTAGATTACTTAGTGGAAAAAAATGAATTGCGTCGTGGTTTATATTCCCCCGGAATGCACATTCCCTTAAAAATCGAGAGAGAGTTAACTGCCTTGCCCGATATTTACTATGTTTTAGCCTGGAATTTTAAACGAGAAATTTTAGCCAATAATCAAGCCTTAATTGATCAAGGTTTGGAATTTTTCTTCCCCGTTAATCCGCCGGATGCTTAATGATAATCTCTATTCATTTTAAGCATTTTTTACTGAATATTATTGGGGACAATGAATGACTGTTGAACTGCGAAGTTATGTTTATTTAGATAGTTTACAACCTCAACATGCAGCTTATATTGGTACAGTGGCAGTGGGCTTTTTGCCATTACCAGGAGATTCCTCTCTTTGGGTAGAAGTCTCTCCGGGGATTGAAATTAATCGCATTACCGATATCGCGCTTAAATCCGCCGTTGTTCAGCCAGGGGTATTATTTGTAGAACGACTCTATGGTTTATTGGAAATTCATTCCTCAAATCAGGGAGAATTGCGGGCTGCTGGTCAAGCGATTTTGGGTTATTTAGGGGTCAAAACCCACGAATGCCTAAAGCCCCAGGTGGTTTCTAGTCAAATTATTCGCAATATTGATGCTTACCAGGCCCAGTTAATTAATCGCAATCGACGAGGGCAATTGTTGTTAGCGGGTCAAACGTTATTTGTATTAGAAGTTCAACCCGCCGCCTATGCTTCTTTAGCAGCTAATGAGGCCGAAAAAGCGGCCTTGATTAATATTTTACAGGTGAGTGCGATCGGGAGTTTTGGACGACTCTATTTAGGGGGTGAGGAAAGAGATATTATTGCTGGATCACGGGCTGCCCTAGCGGCGATCGAGAATGCCCCTGGACGCAAACCGATGTTGTTAGGCAAACAGGAATAATTTCTCTTAAAAAAATTAACTTTCCTTGAGAAAAGCCTGATAACTTTCCCCCATTTCCTTAACGGCCACTTCGTAAAATTGTTTACCCTGTTCTGGGGTGGCAAGAGCCGGATTTGACCCCATACGACCATCGGGATAATGTTGTCGAAAAGCATTGGCACCATAAATGCTATGGCCAGAGGCAACGGGACTACTGAGGGGGACATTTTTAATAGCTTCTGGATAGACAAATTGAGTCAGGGCAACTTCACTGGGAGTGGCATGGGAACCTTCTTCATTACCGTAGAGTTGCTTGGCTAATTGATAAACGGAACGGGCCATAAACCAATTTCCGACTTGACAGCGTACCTGGGCCGCGTTATCAAGACGCAATAATTCTAGATGGTAATACACTTCCGAAAAAGCCGCTTTCAGGGTCGCAATATTGCCGCCATGACCATTGAGAAAATAAAAATGAGTAAAGCCAGCCCTAGCTAAACTGGTGACAGAATCTAATACTACTTGAATGAGGGTACTGGGCCGCAAACTCATACTGCCTGGAAAGGCTAAATGGTGTAGGGCCATGCCCACTGCAATGGTCGGGCCAATCATGGCTCCCGTTTCTTCTCCCACTCCCTTGGCGATCGCCTCTGCACAGATCGCATCCGTTCCAATTAATCCCGTCGGGCCATGTTGCTCGGTGGAACCAATGGGGAGAATAATACCCGTAGAAGACTTAAGATATTCTTCCACTTCTGGCCAAGTGCAAAGCTGAAGTAACATTGGTGTTAAAAAACTCCCCTAAAATTTCTAACGGCTCCCACCTGAAGTGCTGAGAGGCTCTTTTCTATGGTATATCTTGGCATGGAAGCTCACCTCATCCCACTTTTTATGCTATCCCTTGACGCACCAACCTTCTCAAAAAAACCAGAGTTAGTCCAAACTCATCGCATTCTGATTGTTGAAGATGAAGAAGTTATTCGGCAAATGATTGTCATTGCCCTAGAGGAAGAAGGTTATGAAGTGATTACTGCCAGTGATGGCCGTTCTGCCCTATCTCTCCTACAGGAACTTGGGGAAGCAACGGGAAAACCCTCAGTTGATTTAGTCTTGTTGGATTTGATGTTACCCCAGGTGAATGGCTTAGATATTTGTCGTTTATTACGCTATCACGGTAATACTATTCCGATTCTCATTTTGAGTGCTAAAGCCAGCGAAACAGACCGGGTTCTGGGTTTAGAAGTGGGAGCCGATGATTATCTCACCAAACCCTTCAGTATGCGAGAGCTAATTGCTCGCTGTCGTGCTTTGATTCGTCGTCAGAATTTTAGTGTGGTTTCTCCCTCACCCTGTCGCAAATTTCGAGATTTATCTCTCTATCCCCAGGAATGCCGTGTTATCTTGCGTGGCGAAGAAATTGCTCTAGCGCCTAAAGAATATCGCCTTTTAGAATTATTTATGAGTTATCCTCGGCGCGTCTGGTCACGGGAACAATTGATTGAGCAGGTTTGGGGTATGGATTTTATGGGAGATACGAAAACTGTTGATGTTCATATCCGTTGGCTCAGGGAAAAGCTAGAAGTTGATCCCAGCCAGCCAGAGTATATTATTACGGTACGGGGTTTTGGTTATCGTTTTGGTTAAATAGGATGTTCACTTCCCTTGCCCCTTCATGGCTCGATTATGGACTTTTTCACCTTACTCCTAGGGGTTATGGTTGGGTTTGGCTTAGGAACGTGGGAACGATATCGCCTCAAAAGCCGCCTTCGACCCCTGCTCACCTCTCTCCCTGATACGGCTGAGGTGGCCCAATCCCTTTCTCTCACCTCTTTAGTGCGTCGGGAGATCACCTATCTTTCGGAAAAATGTCAGGCTTATCAGGAGGAACTGGAACTTTGGCAATATTTGATGGATCAGTCTCCCCTCGGTTATCTCCGCATTGATGCTGATAATTATTTGCGCTGGTGTAATCCGCAAGCTCAACAGCTTTTGAAAATTGATCGCTGGCAGCCAGACCAATTACGGCTAGTCCTAGAATTAGTGCGCTCCTATGAGTTAGACCAGCTTATTGAAAAAACCCGTCAAAGCCAACAAAATCGGGTGGAGGAATGGTTTTTTTATCCGGCTCCAGAATCGGTAGAAAATGGCCAACAAAGTTTTGCGCTCTCTTCTCGTTTGTTAAGGGGTTATAGTTACGCGTTGCCCCAAAAACAGGTAGTGGTGATGCTAGAGAATTTGCAACCTTTGGCTGAATTAACCCGTAGCCGCGATCGCGCCTTTTCTGATTTAACCCATGAACTCCGTACTCCACTCACGGCTATTTCTCTGGTGGCGGAAACTCTGGAAAAACGGTTACAAAATCCAGAACGCCAATGGGTAGAGCAAATGCTGGGCGAAACGAAGCGATTACAGTATTTGGTAGAAAATTGGCTAAACTTGACGGCTATTCAGGAAAATCCGCAACAGTTTTTGCAATATCAACCGTTGGAATTGCGAGAGTTAATTTTTGACCGTTGGCAGAGTCTTCAACCCTTTGTACAGCATAAGCCGGTACGATGGCAATATCAAGGGCCGGATGAAGTGAGGCTAGAAGCTGATCCTGATCGCCTTATGCAGGTTTTTTTGAATCTTTTGGATAACAGCCTGAAACATAGTCCTCCCGACGGTTTAATTGAGGTTAAAGTCCAGTATCTAGAGACAAAAGCTGTTTGGGAGATTCAAATCATTGATCAAGGTGAGGGGTTTTCAGCGGCCGATTTACCCTATATTTTTGAGCGGCTGTATCGTGGAGAAGTTTCCCGTACTCGTCAAGGTTTAGTGCGAGAGCGACAGGGCAGTGGTTTGGGATTGGCGATCGCCAAGGAAATTGTCGAAGCCCATGGAGGAACTCTCACTGCTCACAACTCCCCTGTAACGGGAGGAGCCTGTCTGACGATCCATTTACCTCAAAAGAAAACTTAATTTTTTGTAAAAAATTGTTCGATCCCCTTCTGCTTATTTTTAAAAATGATACAATGTTTCTAAACTTCTATCCCTTCAGAATCTGTTCTTCATGATTAAACAATTTTTTTGGGTTAAAACTCTTGGTGTTGGCTCAGTCATCCTTTATTTGACGGGAATGCAACCTAGTCAAGCCCAGGACACCGGTTTCGTTTGTGCTGTCACTAACGATAATGTTCCGACAACCTTTGCCCAGACAGGTGACGGCCCTGTGGACGTTTTTAAATGGCAATCCACCTATTTTCGTCCTCCCTATACCCCCATGCAACGCTGTCAGGAAGTTACTGAACGTATGAATAGTTTTGCGGCTCAGGGAATGTTGGACTACATCACCACTGGCCGTGTTAATAATCAGCCAGTTCTCTGCGCGGGTTCAGCCTGCGATCGCAGTGGTAGTAACGTTTTGTTAACCTTAAGACGAGATCAAAATCCGAACCAAGTTTTACAGGAAATTAATGCTAATCGGGCAGGTGCGGCCGGCCCCTCTCGACAATTAAGTGGTGGCAGCAGTTCATCTAGTTCCAGCTTTATCAAACAAAATAGTGATGGAACCATCAGTCTCAACGTTAAAAAATATTTAGGGGCTGCTTCTAAAAGTCCCTTTAAATCAACTCCCAACAATTCTTCCACATCACCTATTTTTAACAACAATTCCCCCTCTACTCCCTCACCTTCAGGGAGTTCCTCTGGCCGCAAATGGTAAACTATCTCATTTTTAGATTGCATGGCAACTTTGCCGAAAATCTTCTCAAAAAAGACTTAAGCTTTTTGTCGCTGTGCGTTCTGAATGATGCACAACTGCGGCTGATTGTGCCTAACTTCTTCTCCTTTTTTTCAGGCAGTTTATGAATGGTCGTTTACTAATCCTCGTCACTAGTTTGATCAGTTTTGGGTTAGGATTCTTCCTTCAGGGCTTGCCCAGGGGAAATTGTAGCCCCAACATAGTCGAATCGAGCTATGCCCCTAAAAGTGAGGTTTTATCGCCATCCTATGCCCCAAGCTCTTCTAAAACACCAGACGTTTTAGAGCAATATGCCCGCTCAATTACGGTCAAAGTTTTATCAGGAGAAAATTGGGGTTCGGGAATTTTAATTCGTCAGAAAGACAATATTTATAATGTCTTGACTAATCAACATGTTCTGATCTTTGGAGAGGGGAAGAGTTATCGTATTGTTACATCGGACGGTAAAACCTATCCTGCTAAATTAGTGACTATCAAGGGCCTATCTCATCAAGATTTGGGACTGTTGCAGTTTAAGAGCCAAAAAAAATATACTATTGCAATCCTTTCTTCTAAGGTAAAACCGATTCAAAGCGAAAAAGTATTGGCAGCAGGTTTTCCTTTTGATAGTCGTTTTAAGGGTTCCCAAGGTTTTTTAGTTAATTGGGGTCAAATCGAAATTCTGAATACTCGTTCTTTCGGTGGGGGATATCAGATTGGTTACAGTAATTTAGTTAAAAAAGGAATGAGCGGGGGGCCATTAATCAACCTTCAAGGTCAGGTTATCGGTATTAATGGTGTACATAAATATCCTCTTTGGGGCAATCCTTACGTTTTTAACGATGGCGATACTGCTTCCCCATCTGAAAAACAGAAAATGAGTCAATTTAGTTGGGCTATACCTATCCAAACTTTTTTAGAAATAGCTCCCCAGTATCTCGAAAAAAACACGCAAAGAAGAACAGAAAAAGTTACGCAAAAAAAGATAGTTCCCCTATCTAATCCACCTTTACCAGATAGAAGTTGGTAACTCACTTGCTTGGCCTACTAATTGTAAGCGATCGCCTCTTGAGATTGCTGGTATTTTTTAGTTAAAAACGTACCTCTATTCTAATTTTATGTGCTCTCTGTTTTGAAATGATCAAAATAAATTCTATTCTTACAATAGGTCTCAGTTTATGGCTATACACTAGCTTTGTTTCAAGGGCTATTTCTGATTCGCCCCGCCAGATTGCTAAACAAATTTATCCACTCACCGTCAAAATCACAGGAAATAAAGATTTTTATACGGGGGTGTTAGTAAATAAGCAAGGAGAGATCTATTCGGCCTTAAGTTGTGGCAATTTTTATTCGTCTAATCCATCTGATTATCAGGTAATTTTAGATAATAATCAAGTTTATAATGTTCAATCTCTTCGCAATGTTAACTCGAATAATCCTCTTATCTTATTGACTTTTACAAGTCAGAAAGTCTATCCCACTGCAAAATTAGGAAATTCTCAATCCTTGTCGATCGGCGATCGCCTTTATCTGGCCGGTTTTGTCAAGGGAGATGAACAAGCAGGAAATCAAAATAATAGCATTAGTGGCTTTCAATTCACTGAGGGGATTATTTCCAGTATGCCAAATCCGCCTCGACAGAATGTTTACAATTTTACTCACACTAACATTAGTTATGCCGGTCTAGAAGGCAGTCCTTTATTTGATAGTGAAGGGAAATTAGTCGGACTAAATTGTGGGAATCAACCCTTGCTTGACCAAAGAAATAATCCATTTAAGTTGTCCTTTGGTATTGGCATCAACGCTTTTCAAAATAACACTTCTACTCCTACTATAAACAGCAAATTTTCTGCTTTTGGTTCTCCACCACCTTATCCCAAAAATCGTTTTCTACCATCACCTCAAACTGCTGAATTAGTGACAGATGATAATCATAGTCAAGAACGTAGTCAAAAACTTCTAGATTTAACCAATCTAGCCCGAAAAAAAGCTGGTTTGTCATCGCTTCGTCTATCAATTAATCTTAGTCAAGCTGCCCAAAATCATGCTTTAGATATGGCTAGTCAAAATCTGATTAGTCATCAAGGTTCTGATCATTCCAATCCTAGCGATCGGGCTAAAAACTTTGGCTACCTGTCCGATTATGTTGGTGAAAATATCACAGGTGGCAGAATAACAGCCCAGGAAACTATTGATGGTTGGTTAAAAAATCCTCTCTATCGAGCCAATCTTTTAAATACAAAATATACTGAAGTCGGTTTTGGTTATGTTTATCAACCGAACAGCAAATATCAACATTATTGGGTGGCTCTTTTTGGAACTAAAATAAGTAATAATTCTGGTACGGCTCCTATTAATTCAAGTTCTTTAAATGGCATTAATTGCCAAGGGCAACAGTGGTTAACCCAAGCTACTTGTACAGGGGATGATCTAAATTCTGAAGAAGCAAAACTCTACCATCTGATTAATCAATACCGTATCCAAAGACAATTATCTCCTATTGCTCAATCAGTCTCACTAAATCAAGTGGCCAACCGTCATGTTCGAGATTTACAAGAAAACTTAGCTCTATATAATCAAAATGGCAAAGATTGGCGATTTGGCTGGAGTAATTGTCCCTACAATAGCGAGCAATCTGTAACGTTTTCCTGTTTGTGGTCAGCCCCCCAACGACTGAAAACGACTTATTCAGCGATCGCCTATGAAATTATTTGTGGTGGCGATGGTGAAATTACAGCAGAAGAGGCTTTGCGTTGTTGGCAAAATAATTCTCTCAATAATGATCTAATTATTAATCAAGGATTATGGCAAACTTATCAGTGGAGAGCAATGGGAATCGGTATATATAATGGTTATGCTGTGCTATGGTTAGGAGAGAAAATTGATGGTGGAAAAACTGCACCTAAACCTAGTCCGCAACATTTTCCTTTGCCTGGACGGGGAAAAATTTGGTAATTAAACCTATTTTTGTTATTTTGAAAAGGTTTTAAAATGCAAAAAAAAGAGATCTCATTCGCGTATTTTCATAAATCTTTCCTGAAGATTTTAAAACTAATTTTGGTAATAGATCTTTTTTGGAGTCAATCCTCTTTAGCCTATACTCCAGAAGCAATATCTAGTCAAATTTCATCTCGGCTGACTAAACTTAATCATCTAATAAAAACAAAAGTTAATAGTCAAATCAGTACTCAGTTTGATAGCCGCAAAAATATGGCTTATCGACAAGCTGGTCAGTTCCAACTGATCTATCAACCGACGACTTCTTATCCAGAACTGGAAAAAGCTCTCCGCAAATATAATCTCTTTGAAATAATTATTCATCAACTAAACACTTCGGGCTTGATTCTACCAGTTAACTTGCCAGTCATTTTACGAGAATGTGATCAAGTTAATGCTTTTTATGATCCTGTGGAAAAAAATATTACTATGTGCTACGAGTTTATTTTAGGAGCGAACAAAGATTTTGAAAAAATTGCTAAAGATGAGAGAGAAGAAACCGGTGAAAGCGCTGTTTATGCAACTATATTTGCTTTTTACCACGAATTAGGTCATGCGTTGATTGATATTTTGAAACTACCGACTGTGGGAGAAGAAGAAGGAGTCGTTGACGAGTTTGCTGCAATTATTTTGCTCAATACAAATAATAAGGCTTCTAATCATTCCGGCAACGAATCCGAAGATTTTCAAACACAAATTGTTCTTAATGGTGCAATCTGGTTTGGTATTCAACCTCAAGGGCCTTTTTGGGATGAACATCCTGCTGGGGATAAGCGTTTTTTTAATTTACTCTGTCTGATTTATGGCAGTAATCCTGACAAATATCGGCCTATTATTGCGACGGTTTTTAAACATATCTTAGCAAATGAGAATGCTGAACCAGAACAACTTCAGCGTCGAGGTAGTATGTGTGAACAAGAATATCCAAAGAAATTAGAAAGTTGGACGAAATTATTGATACCCCATTTTGCTCGTTCTTCAGGAGGATGGGGGCGATCGCGGGTAAAATCTCCATCCCCCTATGTGCCCCCATCAAACAATGGCCGTAATCCTGGACGTGTCTGGTAAAATAAAACTCGTCAAATCTGATGATTTTATAGGATTTTATTTGCCGAATTGACGGTCAAGATCATCGGCAGCCGAGGAACCGTGATTAGAATTGATCCGCAAAGATTCACCATCTTTCGACAATTCATAACTTAAAGGAATTCGTGATGACTGTAGATAAAATTTTCCTCGTTCGGCTAATGCTTGGGGGGGATTTTCTGCCATTAATTGTTTAAAGCGTTCAATCCGTTTGGGGACAGCAGGATGATCCGTGTCAAATTCAGCCCCTTCTGTTCTGGCTAAGACTTCCATGGCTCGAATGCAACCTTGGGCATCAAAGCCGGCTTTGGCCATGTATTGATAGCCCACTTCATCTGCTTCAAATTCCTGTTTACGCACATTGGCCGCACTTTCCTGCTTAAATTTTTGCTCTTTTTCGACAAAAATTTCCTGGGCCCGGACTTGGGCCTCCTGAACACGTTGAGCTTTAGCCTTTTCTATTTGAGCAGCTGTTGTATAGGCCGTTGAAGAATTGTTAGATAAACCAGCACTTACAGCCCCCAAAATGCCAAGAATCACGTCGCCTCCTGTCGGTTGTTGGGCACGTTCTATTTCTGCAACAGCCTCTTCCTGGGCTTCTTGCTGAAGTTTTTTCTGTAAGGCGACTTGCTCTGCTTTACCAAGGGCAATATGACGTTTGGAGTGGTGTCCCATTTCGTGAGCAACGACACAGGCGATCGCCGATGAATCGGATCCCAGTTGATCAAGAATACCGTTATAAACCGCGATCAAATTACCATCGGTTGCAAAAGCGTTAACTTCGTATTCAGGAGAAATGGTAATGCGCCAAGGATGTTCATCTAACTGATTTGCTCTTGCTAGACGATCAATAATGCGATAGAGAACATACCAATCTTCAGACAAATCTTTTTTGGCCATTGCATAGGGATCAATGGGTTGAGGGGCTGGCGCAACTGCCGGGGGAACAGACGTTGGATTTTTCTTACGGCGAGGAGCAGCTTGGACAGCAAGAGACATGTGCAGAAATAGAATACTGACCAAGAAGGCTAGAGAATGTCGAAATGAAGTATTGAACATACTTGAACAAGGTTACTAAAACTGATTCTTGCCTCAATTATCAATATCTCTGTCCCAAAAATCAAGCATATTTAGATCAAAAATCAAGCATATCTTAGATGGGGAAGTTTACTTATCTGTTTCTTGATTAGTAGCCTTAGTAACTGTAGGGATCGGCTGGGGTGGGAATGGCCTTAATCGATTGAGCTTTTAGCACAACTTGCCGTTTATTGGTAACTCCCTGAGCGGAATTACTACTCTTATTGGGTAGAGTTTCTGTAATCATTTCGCCTTGGATTTCAAGCCAACCATCCTGGGGATACTGTTGACGACTGCCGGTTAATTTCACGGGCAAACCGACCGGATAGGCATCCACCGCACAACAGGTCAAAATAAAGCGACTGAGCAGTAAATAGTTATCGGGTAAATTAGGGGAATAGACGACAAAACCTCGAATTTTAGCCTTTTGGCCCGCGTAGGCATCGGGTTCAGGGTAAGCATTGATCGTCCGAATCCAATCAATCAGCGATCGCTCTTCGGGTTTAATATTGGCAGCAAAACTTTCAGCTTGAATTTGGGTAGCCGGTAAAGTATTACTAATCCCTCTCTGGAGAGCAACCTGACTATTAAAAGCAGTGGGGGGAATCAAAAATGCCAAGATCGCCGTGATTAACAGTAAAGCACTGCCTAGACCGACGGGCAGCAGGGTAATATGAGCAACGGTATCCTTGACAGACGATGAGCGATTTTTGCGAAATAACCGTTTTAGCCATTGTCCTCCCCGAATCACACTTAAGCCAACTAGCACTACGCCAGTCATGGTCACTAAGCCAAAATAATTGGGATGAACCAGTAATCTTAATTCGCCACTGAAGGAATATCGCAACATCAAAAGTCCCCAGGCCAAAATAGCCAAAATATCCACCGTTGGCAGCAGAAATTGGGTAGTGAAGGACTTAAGGGGCAGCAAAGATTTCATAACGATGGCCGAAAAAAAGACAAGATAGGCTGATTGCTAAAACAGATAACTATGGATTAAGGCCAAAATAAAGGTTAATTGGGCCGCTAAAACCAAAAGATAGACAATAATTTTAGCCCGAAAGATCGAGAGCATTAGCCCGATACTCTTAATATCAATCATGGGGCCAAAGATTAAAAAGGCCAATAGAGAGCTACTGGTAAAGGTTGAGGCAAAGGAAAGGGCAAAAAAGGAATCAACAGTAGAACAGACAGAGACAATCCCTGCTAACAGCATCATGGCTAGAATCGAGCTAATGGTTCCCTGACCTAATGTCAAAATCAATTCTCTGGGAACAAAGGTTTGAATGGCGGCGGCGATCGCACTTCCCAGGATTAGCATTCCTCCCAATTCCCGTAATTCCTGGCTAACGTTTTCCACAAACAATTGCCATCGCTGAGGAGCCAAGGGAGAAAGAGCCGGATTCAGCTTGCTAGATAAGTTTTCATCTAAGCGTAAGGGTTGGCCTGGGGTTCCCAGTAAATAAGTTCCTGATTGCAACAAAGGTGAAACTAGCTCTGTCGGGGTTTGAAGACTTAAATTACTTCGTTGTAAACGTTGAGCTAAGAGAGGTTGTAATAAAGGAGACGCATCCTTCTGGACACTGAACACGCAGCTAATGGCGATCGCAATACTCAAGGAAAAAATAATGCGAAACCAAACAATTTCCGGCTGATCTCGAAATGCCACCCAGGTTGACCAAATGACAATGGGATTCACCGTTGGGGCCGCTAACAAAAAACCGATCGCCACCGAAGTAGGCAAACCCTTCATCAAAAAGCGTCGAGCCACGGGTACATTGCCACACTCACAAACAGGAAACAAAAACCCCATAAAACTTCCCGCCAAGGCCCCTAAAATCGGCTGACGCGGTAAATAGCGAATTAATTTCTGCTCATCACTAAATAACAGCAAAGCACTAGAAAGTAAAACCCCCAAAGTTAAAAAGGGGATAGCTTCTACTAATAAACTCAGAAAAATGGTAAAAGCTTGCTGAAATTGACTCATGGAGAAGGGGCCAGATATTACTTTTGGGGAGGAGTCGCCGAATCATTCTGGCCCGGCAGAGGCGGTTTTTTACCGGTTTTGACCTGATATTTAATAGCATCTAGCAATTGTTTTAATTGCTTTTCTTCTGGATAAAGTTTAACCAGTTTTTCCATCGGCGCGATCGCTCCAGGTAAATCCCCCATTTTTAATCGCACTTCTGCTAAACCTTGTAACGCCGTTGGGTTTTCGGGTTCTCGTGCTAAAACTTTTTCGTAACCCTGGGCCACCTGCTGGAGATTATTTTTCGCTGATTGGGGAGAAGTTGTAGGACTAGAAGGAGGAGCCTGATTGAACATACTAAACATCGGAATTGTCATCGTCCCTAAGAAAGCCAGGCTGGAGATGATGATTAAAAACTTTTGTAAATTGTTTTTGGAAGAATTCTCTGACATTATTCTCGCAATCTTTATTAAAATGAGTTGAAATTTTATGGAATCATTTAAAATCAGGTTTAGAATCTAGAACAGCTCATCTCTAGTGTAGATTGATAGCTCTAGGCAAACTACTTATTGATTACTTAACGTTCTTATAATGCATGCCCCTGAGCTAGGATGAGAGATTAAAATTGCTTGCTCTCCTCACAGGAGAAATATAGTGTGGTTAAACAGAGGTTAAACCATAAAACTAAACATATTGATTAAAGTGAAAATAGCTATAGACTCCTCCACCAAAACTCAGCAGACAAATTAACGTTAAAATACCGAGGGTTTGGAGACTGTTAAAACCCGCAGAGCGAAATTCGATACGTCCCAAAATGGCTGCGGCCAATAAAACTAAAAATTCAATAAAGAGATTAAACCAGCGTAAAACCAAAACGAACAAAAAAGACCAGATTAGAATCGAAACAATAGATCGAACTTCCGACTGCATCCAACTACCGACAAAAAAAGTCATCAAGGTGACAGGGGCGGTTAAAGCTAAAGAAGTCAGAATGATGGCCATTAACGCTAGGGCATGAATAACGGCAATAAAGATTTCCTGCTCTAATCCGATATGCCAATGCTGGAATTGTTCCAAGAGAATTTGACTCCAACCCAGGCTTTTGGCCGCAATATCCCAGCCAAAAACAGCATAAGTAATGATCAATAAGCCAGTGGAAAGTAGGGGAATTAAATTCAACCAGGCCATGAATAATCCTTGACAACGCAGAAGAAAACCAAAAGGGAATGGAAGAAAAGGAAAATACCGCGATTAATTACTGATAGTTAGCCAACCGCGATCGCTTTTCCTCCCCCCATCCTAGCCTAGTCCTAAAATTAAGACATTGCTTGAATAATATAATCAAAGTAGGGAGCGGCTTCTTGGGCCTCTTCAATACTCAGTAAACCGAGAGCAGCGTCTTTTAGGCAACGAATCGCTTCCACCATGCCCGGAACTGGAACATTGAGGGAGTTATACATTTCCTTAACACCGACTAAACCGATTTTTTCAATGGGTTCTTGATTGCCAGAGAGAATCCCGTAGGTTATGAGACGGAGATACCATCCATAATCTCGAAGACACTGATTGTACTGGCGTTGACCATAAGCATTACCGCCAGGGGCCCGAAAGTCGGGTCGCTTTCTAAATAATTGCTTTTGGGCTTGGTCAACAATTTTCTTTTCATTTTCAGCCAAGGTCTCAGCGATACGAATGCGCTGTTGGCCGGTTTTTAAAAACTCTTGGATACCCTGTAGTTCGCCACTACTGGGATATCTGAGTTCGTCGTCTGCTTTCAGAATAACTTGACTAACTACGCTCATGATATCAACGGAAATCTAATATCTTCATAGTAGTTTAGCTTGAGTTGTGATCTCTCAGGACAAGTCTCACAGAAAAGCTAGAAGAAACTTAATGAGGAAAGAGTCGCTCTCAATCTCGATAACACGCCCTTTTTCATCGATTTTCTCTAGCATTCTTGCTTAACGGACAAATTAAATGCCCCCATGCCCTAAAGATTAAAGGCTTCTTTTAAGGCGATCGCCTTGTCAGTTTTCTCCCAGGGTAAGTCCAAATCATTGCGGCCAAAGTGACCATAGGCAGCTACATCCTGGAAGAAACGGCCTCCCCGTTCCGAGGGTAAACCCCGCAGATTAAAGGCTTGGATAATACCGGCGGGACGAAGCTCAAATAATTGATTAACAACGGTTAATAATGCTTCTTCATCCACCTTGCCAGTACCGAAGGTTTCCAGCATGACACTAACTGGACGAGCTACCCCAATCGCGTAACTAACCTGAACTTCACATTTATCCGCTAAACCAGCAGCGACAATATTTTTGGCCACATAACGGGCGGCATAGGCAGCAGAACGATCAACCTTCGTGGGATCTTTCCCTGAAAATGCACCACCGCCATGACGAGAATAGCCACCGTAGGTATCGACAATGATTTTACGTCCCGTTAAACCAGCATCACCTTGGGGGCCACCAATGACAAACTTACCTGTAGGATTCACGAGAAAACGGGTGCTATCGTTAGGCTTCAGGGCAATATCGGCAAAAACTGATTGAATCACAGTTTCCCAAAGATCTGCCTTGATTTTAGCCTGTACACTTTCGTTGTCGGTCATGCTGCCAATGGTGGCATCATGTTGAGTCGAAACCAGAATAGTATCAATGGCAACGGGTACGCCATCTTCATAGACAATGGAGACCTGGGTTTTCCCGTCTGGACGAAGATAATCTAATTCTCCCGATTTACGGACGTTGGCTAGACCTAACGCCACCCGATGGGCCAAACTAATGGGTAAAGGCATTAATTCAGGGGTTTCATTACAGGCAAAACCAAACATTAAACCCTGATCACCGGCACCAATACTATCCAGTTCGTCTTCGCTCAGTTGATGACGTTGTTCCTGGGCCGCCGTTACCCCTTGGGAAATATCAGGGGATTGTTCATCCAGGGCCACTAACACCGCACAGCTATTGGCAGAGAAACCATTATCCGCATCGGTATAGCCAATTTCTGCAATTTTTTTGCGGGCAAGATCCACAAAATTAATATGGGCTTTGGTGGTAACTTCTCCCGTAATTAAAACGAGTCCGGTATTAACGACCGTTTCGGCTGCCACCCGACTGGCCGGATCATGGGCAAGCAGAGTATCTAGAATGGTGTCGGAAATCTGGTCACATACTTTATCAGGATGACCTTCAGTGACGGATTCCGAGGTAAATAAATAACGTTTAGACAATTGACCGTAAGCCTCGCAAAGAAATGGAACATTCTCTTAACTTGACACTCCACTCACTCCAGAGGGTGGATTCTTGGGCTGAACACGGCTTTACTAAAAAAAATGAGTTTTAGTTTTACTGGTTCATGTCTAGTCCGACTATACGCTTTCACGTCAGCCTCTTAATGGACTACTCCCACAAGCGTAAATTTCCCTGTGTCCCAGGGTATATAGCCTAATCTAAGGCCAAGCTATTCAAGACGGAAGAGGTTTAAAACCCGATTTTTCCATAAATTAACCAATCATGATAGCGGTAATTTTCTTAAATTGTGATTAATGACGGTTGAAAGTTCTAGAGGTAATGGAAGGGAATGGGGTGTTGGGACTAGAATAGGTACATTAGACTTTGTTCAGTTTATTTTGAGATCAATTTGGCGGTGATTATGTCTTTTCCCTTAGTCCAAGCTGCTTATATTCATCTTCCCTTTTGTCGTCGTCGCTGTTTTTACTGCGATTTTCCGGTGGTGGTGGTGGGGAATCACGCCAACTTAAGGGATCTAGCTGGGGTTCAACACTATGTTGAAGCTCTTTGCCAGGAAATTCAAATCACACCGTCTCAAGGTCAATCGTTAAAAACTCTCTTTTTTGGCGGGGGAACTCCTTCTCTTTTGCCGATCGCTGCTTTGGAAACCATTCTCCACCAACTCGATCAAAAATTTGGGATTGATTCCAATGCAGAAATTTCCCTAGAAATTGATCCGGGGACTTTTACTCGTGAACAGTTGTCTGACTATCACCGTTTGGGGGTCAACCGTCTCAGTTTAGGGGTACAAGCTTTTCAAGATGAACTTTTGCAATCCTGTGGACGTTCCCATTGCCTGGCGGATATTTATTTGGCTGTTAACTGGCTACAGGTTAGGGGTTGGCAAAATTGGAGTTTAGATCTGATCTCTGGTCTGCCTCACCAAACCCTAGCTCAATGGCAATATTCCCTCGAAACCGCGATCGCCCTTGCCCCCCATCATATTTCCTGTTATGACCTGGTGTTAGAACCAGTTACGGCCTTTGGCAAACGCTTTCAGCCAGGCGAAACCCCGTTACCAACTGATGAAAATGCCGCTCAAATGTATCGTCAAGCTTCTATTTTGCTGCAAAAAGCGGGTTACGAACACTACGAGATTTCTAACTATGCTCAAAAAGATCATCAATGTCGTCATAACCGAGTCTATTGGGAAAATCAAAGTTACTACGGTTTTGGCATGGGAGCAGCCAGTTACACCAACGGCATTCGCTTTACTCGACCTCGTACCCGTCAATCCTATTACCATTGGCTGCAAAAATATCAACAGCAGGGCGGTCAGCTTTTTGACTCTCCCTTAGATTTAACAGAGCAATTATTAGAAACCCTGATGTTAGGTTTGCGCTTGGCAGAGGGAATTCCCCTAGAACGTCTAAGGAAATTTGGCCAAGATCCACTAGAAAAAGTGTTGAAAACCCTCGCGCCCTATCGTGCTAATGGTTGGGTTCGACAACCGACAGAATGCTCACCTTTGGTTGCGTTAACCGATCCAGAAGGTCTGTTATTTTCTAATACGGTTTTAACGGCTTTGTTTAAGGCTTTTTCTGAGGAAGAGTGAGCTTTTTACGAGGCCAGCGAGTCCCCATCTCAGTCATGGCAGAGAAAACCAAATAGAGAACTAAAATCATCATCCCTATCAGAAAAGGCAATAAATCGTCTTTCATTTTTGCTCGACTCTGCGTTGTTTCAACAGGCTTAGAAGGAAATTAATTTAATATTTAATCATTAATTATTATCGTTGCCCTAAGCTCTCATTTGTTCTACTTTTGACAGGACAAATAAACTGCCATCTCCCCCCCGACCAATCCGCATTGTTTCATCCAAATAGGTAATATCTAAGGTGGGAATCCGTCCCTGGGGGCCACGAGCCTGTACAACTTTGCAGGGATCAAGTCGAGGTGTTTTAAAACCAGTTACAGTTTGAATTGCAATAATTCTTTCTAAAAATTGGACGTTTAAGCGTTTATCTGGCAAGGGAGAACCCGATTCTTTGGCGATCTCAAAGGTGGCTGTTACTTTCACATAGCCGGAGACTAAACCGAGGGGATGTTTGACAAAAGCTTGATTAAAAAATGCTTGGTTAGCCACATCGATCGCCTGATAGACTTTTCCTAACTGTAAACCAAGGGGGAGTTTATCAAGGGAACGAATTTCGCGGGCAGTGGAATAATGGAGTAGCCAAATCCCATTGAGCAGTTGGGGAGCATACAAAAGGGGATAAAGCTTAGGATTGACAGCTTCTAGGGCAACCGTTAATTGTTCAATTTCGGCGATCGCTTTGGGATCTAGCCTTAAGTTGGTGAGGGGTGAACCTTGCTTTTGGGCCTGTAGGGGTTCAATAATAGCGAGGAGTTGGTTTTTGAGGGACTGTTGGGGATTCAAGGTATTGTCTCAGTCACAGGATTATGTTCTTGATTTTAGCTGACTTGTTTCTCTGAATTTTCATCATGTTTTTGGGATGAGTTAAATGCTGGCCGTTTCTCAGGTTGAATTGTGGTGGTTTTCTCTCTCTGTTGATGAGCATACTCTAGCTTCTCTGATTGCTCTCCTATCCCCCACTGAAATGGCAAGGGCCGATCGCTTTCGGTTTGATCATCATCGTCGTCGTTATCAAATTGCTCATGGTGCGCTCAGAATTTTATTGGCTAATCATCTCCATTGTTCCCCCGCATCCATTGCTTTTGACTACAGTGAACGGGGTAAACCGGCGATCGCCGACCATTGTCAGCCCCAGGGTTTACAGTTTAATTTATCCCATTCTGAAGACTTAGGGATTGTGGGAATTAGTCGCGATCGCTTGATTGGAGTGGATGTGGAATATGTGCGAGACATGGACAATTTAGACTCCCTGATCAAGCGTTTTTTCTGTGCTGAAGAGTATCACTATTTTCAACAGGCAAATTCCCAGGAACAACAGAAAATCTTCTTTCAACTCTGGACAGCCAAAGAGGCCTATCTCAAAGCAACAGGGGCTGGATTAGCGGGTGGTCTCGATCAGGTACAATTATCCCTATCACCCTTAAAGTTTCAATCTCTCCCAGGAAACACTGAAGATCTCAAAGACTGGGGTTTATTTTCCTGTGCATTACTATCAAATTATCAGGCCGCGATCGCTGTCGGTCAACCTTGGCAAAGAACGACTCATTTAACCCCTTGGCAACTAGAAATGAAAGCGTTTCAGTTTCCCATTTCCTAATCAGGAATGTGCTATTGTAAAAAAATAGACTAGCCTATTGCCTTAATTTTAGCTTGTACCAGGATTGTTGATGTAGATTTTGAGCCTAGGTGTCGAAAATTTTGGGTATGTCAACCTTTAAATTCCGCACTACTATAAAATTTGAAACTATTGCTAGTCATCTCAATAAATTCTGTGGTATCAGTGAAGAACTTGCAAGTAAACGTCTTCACTTGCTCAAAAAAATTCATGGTCTTGGAGGTGCAGATAATGTTGTCTTTGACTTTTCAGGTGGTGTCTATAATAGTCTTACCGATGAATTTTTAGGAAGCCTCACTACTGGAGGTGCAAAGGAGAAAGCCTAATGAAAAAAAAAGATGCCTGGGCCATTCTAAGAATAGATGAAATGTCTATTGAATTGGCAGATTATATCAGCATAAAAGGTGTTTATGATAGCGAAGAAGCGGCCCATTTAGCGATACCCAATTCTTCGGAAAAATCTCATTATCTTGTGGTGAGAACTCGGCACTATTGCGATGAATTAACGACTAAAAACTTTGCACAATCTAATCCCCAATTTGTTCAAGGAATTCAGCTTCGATCTAACGGTAGTTACGCTGCTATAGACAAATTTCAGGAAGGATTTTCAGCGATTCAATGCCTTTGGCAAATACTTCCCTCGCAAACTCGCAAACAGGCTCTTTTTCAATCATTAAATCAGTTAACTGAAGTGGCACTCGCAAGAGCTTTAAGTGCATCTCTGAATGAAAATCCCAATTTACCTTGGGATCTGGAGCTATCTAATGGTCAACGAATTGTCGTTAAAGTGGTTATCCTTGAACCAGAAGCTAAAAAATCCCCTAATCTTCAATTTCCCTTGGAAAGACAGTTTGATTTTTTTGTGATCGTGATCTTTACACCAGATTTACAGATAGAAATCGCAAGAATGATTCCAGTTGAAGCTCTAGATTTTTATGCTCGTTCCGTTAATCCCTTATATAAACAATCTGCATTAAACCTGCGAGTGACTCAAGCTTTATTAGACTACCCCGGTTCTCAAACAGTGAATCTTAATCCCGTTTTAGTGGCTGCTTAATTTTCTACCTGCTTAGTAATCACGATTTCGGCTGAATTAAATATCCACAACTATGTTCACCACTATTGAGCCAATGAATCCGCTCAATGATGCAATCGGATAGAACTGCGCTAAACATTTCTAGCTCATGACCACAGATCGTTGGATATGATTCAGCGACTTCGGCAATGGCACAATGGTGTTCGGCCAAAATAAATTGATTGGGGGTTTCGGGTAAATGCAATTCGGCCATGTAACCCTCTTCTCTGCGGAGAGAGACTAACTGTTTCACCCGCATTTCTAAAGATCCTGCCCCAATGCGTTGACTATATTCCTCGGCTTTTCTTTCCCACTGTCTTTTCAGGACTTCGCCCACCTGTTGTTCGCCTACCGTCTCCGTTAAGGTATCCAAAAAGGAAACTGCAAATTCTCCATAACGACTGGGAAAGCGATCGCGCCCTTGTTTGCTGAGTTGATAGTAATGCTGAGGCCGTCCCATGCCCATCTGTACCGCTTGATGAAGAATTAGCTCCTCTGCTTCTAGATCCTTAAGATGCCGTCGGATGGCTTGCGGACTAATTTCTAAAAGATCGGCTAACTCCTGGGCCGTTGCTTGACCCTGTTTCAGCAGATAATTGAGAATATCCTCTTTAGTGGAGAGCTGTGGTGTAATAGTCATAGCAAGCGATCGCCAAAAAAAATCCAAAAAATCTCGATGAAGTCCAGCCGTCCAAGCCGTGGCCAGAAACCTTGGGGTTGCCTTACCAACAGATCAGACTAAATCTATCTTAACGACTTTGACAACTTGTGTGTTGTTAATCTATGATGGAGAAGAGTTAAGCAACTGTTTTGTTGTTTAAGTATCCAGTCCTTGAGAATACCTTTTTCCGTCCTCTCACGCTTCTATCTCCTCGGCGATGAAGTTCTGAGATTTTATCCCCCACCAGAGAACCCTAAATCCGATGAGTGCGACTACCGTTAAAACCCTCGTCAACCAACCCTACAAATATGGTTTTGTTACTGACATTGAAACAGATACCATTGCACGAGGGCTAAGTGAGGATGTCATTCGGCTAATTTCAGCCAAGAAAAACGAACCCGAATTTATGCTAGAGTTTCGCCTCAAAGCCTATCGCCACTGGCTGACGATGACGGAACCCACCTGGCCCCACGTTTCCTATCCGGCGATCGATTACCAAGACATTATCTACTACTCTGCTCCCAAACAGAAAACCGAAAAATTAAATAGCCTAGATGAAGTGGATCCAGCCATCCTAGAAACCTTTGAAAAATTAGGAATTCCCCTCTCTGAGCAAAAACGCCTCAGTAATGTCGCCGTAGATGCTATTTTTGACAGTGTTTCGATTGGCACTACCTTTAAAGAAAAATTAGCCGAACATGGTGTCATTTTTTGCTCCATTTCCGAAGCTTTGCAAGAGCATCCCGAATTAGTTAAACAATATTTAGGCTCCGTTGTTCCCGTCGGAGATAATTTTTTTGCGGCCCTGAATGCCGCCGTTTTTAGTGATGGCTCTTTTGTCTTTATTCCCAAAGGCGTAAAATGCCCAATGGATTTATCTACCTATTTTCGCATTAATAATGGTGATACAGGACAGTTTGAACGGACATTAATTATTGCTGAAGATGGAGCCTCCGTCAGCTATTTGGAGGGCTGTCATCCCGCCGGAGAACAAGTGCTTACCGCCCAAGGCTGGAGCAATATTGAAAGCCTCAAAGCTGGCGATAAAGTTTATGATCACAATGGTCAACTGCAAAAAGTTCGAGCCGCAATGGTACGTCATCATCAAGGGGAGATGATTACCATCCGTCCAGTTTCTCGATACAATGAATTTCGTCTAACACCTGAACATCCAGTTTATGCGATTAAACGGGAAAATGTGACGGTTAAAAGGAATATCAGAAAAGAGGGCTGGTTGCCTGAAGTTAATACTAAAAAATTATTAAAAACTGAACCTGAGTGGGTTAAAGCAGGGGAACTTCAAAAAGGAGACTTTATCTTAGTACCCAAATTAACTCGCGCTGATTCATCGGCTTTTAGCGATGCTGAATTGGAACTGCTTGGTTATTATCTGGCAGAAGGGAGCACCTACTTTAACCAAGCAAACCGACAATATACTAATCAATTATCTTTTGGTTTACATGAAAAAGAATTAGTGAATCGTGCTCATCACTTAGTGACAGAAATTACAGGTCGTCCTGCCTATGTCACAGAACAAACCGATCGCAACGGTGCCGGCATTAGTTTTTATTCCCAACAATACTCTGAATGGTTTACTGAACACTGTGGTAAGGGAGCAACGACAAAGCAACTTAGTCCCGCTTTAATGGAACTTTCTCCTCAGCAAACAAAAGTCTTCTTAGATGCTTATTTAGCAGGGGATGGTAATGTTCATCAACGTGATAATTCTTGTTTAGTTCGTTATTGTACAGCTTCAGAAACCCTCGCTCAACAGGTTCAAATGCTGCTCAATAAATTGAATATTTACGCTTGGATTCAGACTCGACCAGGGGGTGAAGTTCAATTTTCCAAACAATCAGAGCGAATGATTAACCGTCAACCTCTTTATCAGGTAGGTTATACCGACCAGAAAAAATGGGATATGGTACGAGAAACAGATACGCACTTTATTATTCCGATTCGTGAGGTTGATCGTGAAGACTATGATGATTTAGTCTTTAACATTGATGTTGATCAAACCCATAGTTATCTGGTTCGAGGCTTTGCTGTTCACAACTGTACTGCCCCGATGTACGATAGTAACCAACTTCACGCGGCTGTGGTTGAATTAGTAGCATTAGATAATGCTGAGATTAAATATTCAACGGTGCAAAATTGGTATGCGGGGGATACCAACGGTAAAGGTGGAATCTACAACTTTGTGACCAAGCGAGGCCTTTGTAAAGGTGTGAATTCTAAGATTTCCTGGACACAGGTAGAAACAGGTTCTGCAATTACCTGGAAATATCCTAGTTGTGTTTTAGTGGGCGATCATTCCGTAGGAGAATTTTATTCCATTGCCTTAACAAATAACTATCAGCAGGCCGATACGGGGACGAAAATGATCCATATTGGTAAAAATACTCGCAGCACGATTATTTCTAAGGGAATTTCTGCCGGTCATTCTCAAAATAGTTATCGAGGTTTGGTAAAAATGGGGCCAAAGTCCCAGGGTTCCCGCAACTATTCCCAGTGTGATTCTATGCTGATTGGTGATAATGCGGAGGCCAATACTTTTCCCTATATTCAGGTAGATAATAATACAGCGAAGGTCGAGCATGAGGCTTCTACCTCTAAAATTGGGGAAGACCAGCTTTTCTACTTTGCCCAACGAGGGATTTCTGAAGAAAATGCGGTTTCCTTGCTCGTCAGTGGTTTTTGTAAGGACGTACTTAATGAATTACCTTTAGAGTTTGCGGCAGAAGCTGATAAGTTACTCAGTCTTAAGCTAGAAGGTACAGTGGGCTAAGATTTGGCTAACTAAACCTGATAGACTTGCCTCGCTCTCCGAAGAGAGAGTGCCCTCTTAGCCCCCTTTCAAAAGCTATCCATTACGCAGAAGCCTCTGAAATCCTGGCTGAGTCTCGATCCCCCCAACCCCCCTTAAAAAGGGGGGCAACGCCCAAAAGACTTACTGTGCATGGCTTTGAGTTTTTAGATTGGGAGATTTGCTGAAAGAACAGCTTTCAAAAGAGGGAAATGAGTAAGTTGACTGTTTAAATTTCTTTTGTCAACTGTCAATTATCAATTATCAACTATCAACTATCAACTATCAACTATCAACTATCAACTATCAACTATCAATTATTAACCATCCATTATCAAAGATTCCATGACCAACACTATCCTCTCTGTTAAAAACCTCACGGCTACCGTTGATGGCAATCCTATTCTTAAAGGACTTAATTTAGACGTTAAAGCGGGAGAAGTTCATGCTATTATGGGGCGTAATGGTTCAGGTAAAAGCACTTTCTCTAAAGTCTTAACCGGTCATCCTGACTATGAAGTAACAGGAGGAGAAATTCTCTATAAAGGCGAAAATTTATTAGAGAAGGAGCCGGAAGCTAGGGCTTTAGCGGGAATTTTTCTTGCCTTTCAGTATCCTCTCGAAATTCCTGGGGTTAGCAATCTTGATTTTTTACGCATTGCCTATAATGCTAAACAAAAACATTTAGGACTGGAAGAAATTGATGCCTTTGACTTTGAAGATTTGGTTAATGAAAAGCTGGATATTGTGCAGATGAATCCGAGTTTTCTTGATCGCAGTTTAAACGAGGGTTTTTCGGGCGGAGAAAAGAAACGGAATGAAATCCTACAAATGGCTATTTTAGAGCCAACTTTATCTATCTTGGATGAAATTGATTCGGGGTTAGATATTGATGCTTTGCGTATCGTTTCAGGGGGAGTTAATCAACTCAAAAGGCCTGACAATGCCACAATTGTCATTACCCACTACCAACGCCTATTAGACTATATCGAGCCGGATTACGTTCATGTTATGTACGATGGCAAAATTGTGATGAGTGGCGGTAAAGAATTGGCGTTTGAACTAGAAGCCAAGGGCTATGATTTTTTAGATGAAGCAGCACTTATCCCTGCTTAAATACTTCGGCCTTTTTGGTCAACCAGAGTTTAAACCTTTAGTTTAAATTTTTCAGTTTAAATCTTAATTGTATCGTTATTTTCAGAATGAGGGGAAACAATGAACAGTGTGGTGATGTTAAAAAATGATGCCGATGGGTTAACTAGGGATACCTATCTACAAAGCCTATTGCATCAAGGCGATCGCCGACGAGCAGCAGCAGAAAAAAATGACTTTCTGGTAAAACTCCGGCAACAGGGCAGCAATCAAGTCAAGCAATCTCGCCTTCCCCATAAACGGGATGAGGAATGGTTGTTTACGGATTTATCTGATCTGGTCAAAGTAGATTTTCGGCCAGCCCAGCCGATGACGTTAAATCAAGATGTTTTAAACCAATTTATCTTGGAAGAAGCGACTCAAACCCGCTTAGTTTTTGTTAATGGTATTTATACTTCTGAACTTTCCGATCTGAGTGCCTTGCCCCAGGGTATCTTTGTGGGTAACTTAGGGCATTTAGCGGCGGAACAAAAAGATAAACTTCAGCATTATTTAGGACAACAGGAAGGGAGCGATGAAGTTTTTACGGCCCTCAATACCAGTGGTCTGGAGGATGCGGCGATCGTTTGGGTTGAAGCGAATACGGTAGTAACCACTCCCATTCATTTGCTTTTTTTGTCGGTGGTTTCTCCTCATCCTTCCCTAATTCAACCGCGAATTTTAGTGATCACAGAACCTCATTCTGTCTTAACTCTGGCAGAATCCTATGGCACTGTCACCGATACTTGCTCCGATCGCCCCCAACATCGTCCCTACTTTACTAATACTGTTACGGAAATTTTTCTCGGTCAAAATAGTCGCCTCACTCATATTCGCAATCAACGGGAATCCGCCGATAGTTTTCATATTGCCAAAACAGCGATCGCTCAGGAAAGAGATAGTGCTTATCGCTTATTTGAAATTAATCTGGGAGCAAAACTATACCGCCATCATCTCAATGTTGTTCAACAGGGCGAACACACCCAAACCGATCTTTTTGGCTTAACCATTATTGCCGGACGACAGGTTTCTGATACCCATAGCCTGATTCAATTGCGCTATCCCCAGGGTGTCACGAATCAATTGCATAAATGTATTGTTGATGACTACGCCCAGGCTATTTTTAGTGGTAAAGTTTTTGTCCCTAAAGCGGCTCAAATGACCAATGCTAACCAATTAAATCGCAATCTAGTTCTATCACCGAAAGGACGAGTCAATACGAAGCCCGAACTGCAAATTACGGCTGATAATGTCAAATGTTCCCACGGCGCGACCGTTAGCCAACTAGAAGCGGATGAAATTTTTTATCTCCGTAGTCGGGGCTTAAATGATTATGATGCTCGCCATTTGTTGATTGATGCCTTTGCCGGAGAAATTCTTGATCAAATTCCCTTGCCTTCCTTGCAACAGCGTCTAGGACAGTGCATTGCTTGTCGCACTATTTAGAGAACTCTTTTGTGCCTGCCTAATATTGCTACAATAACTATATTTCTATCCAGTTTTTATCTCCGTTAATCACCTAAGCCATGACTGTCCTCCAAGAAAAAGCCCTAGCCACCAGAGTCCGTAGCGATTTTCCGATTCTGAATCAGGAAGTCAATGGCCATCCCTTAGTTTATCTAGATAATGCGGCTACGTCCCAAAAGCCTTTGGCCGTATTGAACTGTTTGCGCCACTATTACGAACACGATAATGCTAATGTCCATCGGGGAGCGCATACTCTGAGTGTCAGGGCAACCGAGGCCTATGAGGCAGTTCGAGATAAGGTGGCGCAATTTATTCATGCCCAATCTCGTCAGGAAATTGTCTATACTCGCAATGCTACGGAAGCGATTAATTTAGTGGCCTATAGTTGGGGCTTAAATACCCTAAAACCAGGGGATGAAATTATTACCTCGGTGATGGAACACCACAGTAATTTAGTGCCTTGGCAAATGGTGGCGCGAAAAACGGGAGCCGTGATTAAATTTGTGGGATTAACAGATAATGAAGAATTTGATTTACAACAATTTCAAAGTTTGCTATCGGAAAAAACCAAATTAGTTACCATTGTCCATATCTCTAATACTTTAGGTTGTATTAATCCTGTTCAGGAAATTACCTATCTAGCCCATCAAGTCGGAGCCAAAGTATTAATTGATGCCTGTCAGAGTCTGCCCCATTGTCCGATGGATGTACAGGCAATCAATTGTGATTGGCTAGTGGCCAGTGGCCATAAAATGTGCGCTCCTACGGGTATTGGTTTTCTTTATGGGAAAGAGGCAGTTTTAGAAGCAATGCCGCCTTTCTTTGGTGGTGGAGAAATGATTAGTGAGGTGTTCTTTGATCATTTTACCTGTGGCGAGTTACCCCATAAATTTGAAGCCGGAACCCCAGCCATTGGAGAGGCGATCGCCTTAGGAGCCGCGATTGATTATTTAACGGCCTTAGGAATGGACAAAATCCATGCTTACGAGGAAGAATTAACGGCTTATTTATTTAAGAAATTGGAACAAATTCCTAATCTGAGAATCTACGGCCCCCGGCCGAATTATAAAGGGCAAGGTCGGGCAGCCTTAGCATCTTTTAATCTGGAAGGCATTCATGCGAGTGATTTAGCAACGTTATTGGATCAAGATGGCATTGCCATTCGTTCCGGCCATCATTGCACCCAACCTTTACACCGTCTATTTGGAGCATCGGGCAGTGCCAGGGCAAGTTTATATTTTTACAATACCCAGGCAGAGATTGATAAATTCATTCAGTCTCTAACCCAAACCATTGATTTTTTCCTCCGTCTAGAAGATTAGGCTTTGTGTCAAACTGTCACCTTTTTATGAGCAGTGCGATCGCGCCACCAGGCCAAAGAAGTACTAGCAATAAAAATACTGGAATAGGCTCCAGAGACAAAACCCACAATTAAAGCGAGGGCAAAAAATTTCAGGGTTTCTCCCCCAAACAGAAAAATAGAAACGAGGGGTAATAGAACTGTCAAAGTTGTGTTAATTGAACGAGTTAACGTTTGATCAACAGAACTCTCAACAATTTCGTCAACGGACAAATCGGGATGCTTTTCTGTGTTTTCCCGAATACGGTCATAAATAACCACAGTGTCATTGACGGAAAATCCAATAATGGTTAATAAAGCAACGAGAAAGAGGCTATCAACTTCAACTCCTGCGACTAATCCTAAAAAGGCAAACACCCCTACCGTGATAAAAACATCATGGAAGAGGGCCACGATCGCCCAAAAAGCATAGTCTAATTTAAAACGAAAAGTGAGATAAACAATAATTCCGACAAAAGAAAGAATCACCGCTAACAAACCAGAGGTAAAAAGCTCTTTTCCCACCGTTGGGCCTACGGTGTCGATCTGAATGGTTTCTGGATTAAATTTACCGATCTTTTCATTCAAGACATTCTGAACCTGATTCCGTTCGTCTCCATCTAGGGTTTTACTGCGAATGGAGAGGGTGTAGTTTTCAATGACCTGAAGGTTGCTATTACCTAATCCTTCGCTATCCAAAGCATCTCTAACCTCAGCAATCTCAATTGGTTTAGGACAGTTTTTCTGAGTTGCACATTGCAACTGTAATTGAATTCGCGTTCCCCCAATAAAATCTAATCCTGGTTTTAAGGGAGAACCGTAAACATTCCAGGAAATGATCATGGCGATAATGCCTAGCACGGTTAGGATGGCTGAAAAACTCCACCAAAAACGCTCCCATTTAATAACATTTAATTTCATGGCAAATTCTTTCCTCACTAACAGTATTTTCTAAATTTCTAGGATTTCTAAGATCTTTTAGGATTTGGCGATCGCCGGTGGATTAGGGCAAAACAGTTGGGGTTTTTGACGAACCCCTGGCACACCCAAAACGACCAATAACAAAAGAGTACGACTACAGGTAAGGGCGGTAAACATACTAACCATCACACCGAGCGCCAAGGTCAAAGCAAAACCTTTCACCAAACCCGATCCCAACCAAAACAAAGCACCACAGGCAATTAGCGTAGTAACATTACTGTCTAAAATACTGGAAAAAGCGCGATAAAATCCTGATTCCACTGAGCGATAGAGGGTATTACCGGCCCGAATTTCTTCCCTAGTGCGCTCAAAGATTAGAACGTTAGCATCTACCGCCATGCCAATACTGAGAATAAATCCGGCAATCCCTGGCAAACTTAAGGTCACTCCGACCAGGGCAAAGGCGGCCAAACTTAAGAGTGTGTAAATCAAAAGCGAAACATCGGCAATTAAGCCAGGCAAACGGTAATAGATGCCCATAAAAATCAGAACCAGGATTAAACCGACGACCCCAGCCACAATACTGCGCCGAATACTATCCTGTCCTAAAGTTGCACCCACGGTGCGATTTTCAACCACCTTAACGGGAAAGGGTAAGGAACCTCCCCGCAATTGCACGGCCAGATCATTGGCCGTTTCAATCGTAAAGTTACCCGTAATCACTGCTGCACCACCCGTAATCCCCGTATTCGCAAATTCCACTCCCACCGAGGGTGCACTAATTAAATTGTTATCGAGGAAAATGCCTAAACTGCGACCCGTTCCCGCTAGGTTTTTGGTTAATTCTGCAAACTTTTTACCGCCCTCAGCATTGAAACGAATCGCTACTTCCCAGGCATTGCCCGCTTGGGTGGGAGCAGGACGAGCATCTTCTAGGTTTTTGCCGGTTAATCCCACCGATTCAAACAAATTTAAGAGAGCTTGATTGGATTTATCTAAGCTTTTCCGTAATTCTTCATTTTTTTGGATGACTTCTGGGGAACTCCCTTGTTTACGCAAAAATTCTAATTGGGTGTCTAGTTGTCGTTTAATACTATATTCCGCTTGAAATTCCCCTTCTGTTCCTGGTTTCTGTTGACGAAATTCTAACTGGGCCGTCCCCCCTAAAATCCGCTCTGCCTGGGTTGGATCGGTGACACCTGGAAGTTGTACTAGGATCTTGTTTTGGCCAACGGTCTGCACTAAGGCCTCGGACACGCCTAGAGCATTGACCCGATTTTCAATAACCGTTTTCACTGCCACTAAATCGTCCGACTTAATAGCTCTGGATTCTTTCGGTTGTTGTACTTCCATCGTTAATTGGGCCCCACCCCGTAGGTCTAAACCCAATTGGAGCGGCAGGCTTGCGAGTACAACACCGGAGGCGATCGCCAGTAAAATAATCAGGAAAATTAACCAACGCTGTTTTTGCATCGTCTAGAGGGAGTTTGGGCTGAACATCAAGGTTTATCACCATCAGTTTACCGTTAAGGGTCACTACTTGGGACTAGACGGCGAGTTGGTAAGCCTCTTCAATAGTGCCAAAGTGTAAAAAGCTTAAATAGAATTAAAATCGGAAAATGTGTTATTGATCCAGTTTTGTAACTATCCCTGTGCTATGCAATATCGACGTTTTGGACGAACAGAATTGGCCATGCCTGTTTTTTCCTGTGGTGGGATGCGTTATCAGCACCAATGGCAGGATTGCGATCTCGCTCAAATTCCCGCCGCCGGTCAGCAAAATTTGGCAGCTATTATTGAGCAGTCCCTAGCTTTAGGGATTAACCATATCGAAACAGCCAGGGGTTACGGTACATCGGAAATGCAGTTGGGGCAAATCCTACCTAAATTACCGAGGGAAAAGTTAATTATTCAGACCAAAGTTTCACCCAAGGAAAATGCCCAGGCTTTTCGTGCTGATTTTGAACAGTCCTTGAACTATTTAAAGTTAGATTATGTGGATCTTTTGGGATTACATGGCATTAATAATGCAGAAGTTTTAGATTATTGTTTGCGTCCTGGCGGTTGTCTGGAAGTAGCCCAACAGTTACAGGCCGAAGGGAAAGTTCGTTTTATTGGTTTTTCAACCCATGCCCCGACGGAGATCATTATTCAAGCGATTGAAACCAATCAATTCGATTATCTGAATCTGCATTGGTACTATATTTTTCAAGATAACTGGCCCGCGATCGCCGCCGTCACAGCCAAAGATATGGGCGTATTTATTATTAGTCCGTCTGATAAAGGTGGACAACTCTATAATCCCCCGCAAAAATTAGTTGATCTTTGTCAACCGCTCAGTCCGATAGTTTTTAATAACCTTTTTTGCTTATCCCATCCCCAAATTCATACCCTGAGTATTGGTGCATCTCGCCCCACTGATTTTGCCGAACATTTAAAAACCTTAGATTATCTGGATCAGGCAGAAGCAGTATTAGCTCCTATTCTAGAAAAATTGGAACAGGCCTTGATCGATACTTTTGGCAAAGAATGGGTTGATACCTGGCAACTGGGCTTGCCTTCTCCAGAGGTCGTTCCCAACAACATCAGCATTCGTACCATACTTTGGTTAAGAAATTTGGCCATGGCCTACGATTTAACAGATTACGGCAAAATGCGCTATAACTTGCTGGGCAATGGCGGACATTGGTTCCCTGGTCAACAAGCCAAAAATGTTCAAGCTCTAGATTTTTCCCTCTGCTTACAACATAGTCCCCATCGAGAAATCATTCCCCAACTATTGCAGGAAACGGATCAACTATTGGGCGGAGAAAGCGTTAAACGTCTCTCTCAAAGTACTTAAATATCTTTATTGTTAGGGAAAGATTTTGATGTCTTTGTAAGCCTTACGCCAAGCGGATTTTTCCTGCTTAACCATTAGAGCGATCGCTTTTCATTGTGTTTACTCAGCGATCGCCTTTGAATTTTAGGGTTTATGAGAACGGGTTGTTTGATTACCGACTAAGACTTTGACGAGAACTGCGATCGCAATAATAATCCAGAAAGGATCATTACCATCAAAGCGAGGAGGCGTGGCAGGAATTTGAGCGGGTTGGGTCGGTTGGCTGGTTTGTGTAACCATCTTTTTCTCCTTGAATAAGTTGATATTTCTAGCTTGAGGCAAAAATCCTGAAACGTCGTTAGAGTAAATGTTTGAGTTGCGGTTAAAGTTGTTAAACTTGTTAAAGTTCAGTGCAAAAAACAATTTTCATAAAAGAGAAGGCAGGCTAGAAGCCCGCCCCACAGAAAAGACAATGCCCATGATGGTAGAACAGGCATCTTGCCTGTAGATAATTTTTATTTCTCTATTTTTTAAGGATGGTAAACAAGATGGGACGGCGCACATTACAGGCTTCTTCGGTAGGGATTGAGACAATTAAAAAAGCGATAAAACGTAAAAAGTGGTCACAGGATCTTCTAGCCGGTCGAGTCGGTTGTGTGCGACAAACGATAGGACAGCATTTATACAAAGGCGATCCCATTGATGAAGATTATTTTCTGGCAATCTGTCAGGAATTAGGTTTGAATTGGCAAGAAATGATTGTTCAAGAGGCCGAATCATGTGAAGATGACCTAGAAATTCAGGATTTAATCGCGGATATTCGTCAATGCATTGAACCAATGGTTAGAAAAGAATGTGGAAAGATGCGGGTTTTGGATATGGAGCAGGACATCGCCTTAGGGGAAATTTATACAGATGTTAATATTCTGGAAAATCTTACCGCCAAGCAACGTTTGGGTTTAGAAGAGTTACATTGTTTGTTCCATAGTGAGTTAGAAGACTTTGAGCGGTTGGGATGGGGTAAAGCTCAAAAAAGAGTATCGGGATTAGAGGCGGTTCAAGGTCATCGCAAGTTAATGATTTGGGGAAAGCCTGGAGCAGGAAAAACCACTTTTTTAAAATATATTGCAATGGAATGTTTGGCGGAACGATTGGGAACAGATTGTTTTCCGATTTTTCTGTCTTTAAAGGAATTTGCAGAAAAGCCAGATCAACCTGAATTGCTTCACTATATTAAGTATAAATTTGTAGATACGGGCGTTAAAATTGAAGTCATAGAAAAGCTTTTAAATCACGGGAAAGCTTTAATTTTATTAGATGGTTTGGATGAAGTTTTAGATAAAGATAGCCGTCGCGTGATTTCCCAAATTCAGAAATTAGCAAATCGTTTACACTACGGCAAAAATCAATTTCTGATTACCTGTCGTATTGCCGCTAAGGAATATCTATTTCAAGGTTTTCGGGAAGTGGAAGTAGCAGATTTTGATCGAGAGCAAATACAGGTTTTTGTGACGAAATGGTTCCAATCCAAAAATCCTAGCAAGGCAGAAAAATTTATTGAAAAGTTGGCTGACAATGAACCCATTCAAGAATTAGCAAGCAGTCCGCTTTTATTAACATTGTTATGTTTAGTCTTTGGAGAATTGACGAATTTTCCCCACAATCGAGCGGAGTTATATGAAGAGGGAGTTGATATTTTATTAAAAAGATGGGACGGTAAGCGAGGGATTGAACGGGATCAACTTTATAAAAATTTGTCGGCTAAACGTAAGGAAGATCTCTTAAGTTTAATTGCCCTAGAAACCTTTTGGCAGGGAAATTATTTCTTTAAACAAAAAACAGCAGAAACCTATATTGCTCAGTTTATTGAAAATTTACCTGATGCCAAAAGTGATCCCGAAGCTTTGCGCTTGGATAGTGAAGATGTTTTGCGGTCTATTGAAGCGAATCATGGGCTATTAGTGACTAGAGCTAAGGGCATTTATTCCTTTTCCCATTTAACCTTTCAGGAATATTTTGCAACGAGAAAATTAACCTTAAATCCAACAACAGAAACGCTCAGGGAATTAGTCAGTCATCTCACCGAAAAACGCTGGCGAGAGGTGATTTTGTTGGCAGTGGAAATGTTAGAAGATGCAACCGAATTAATGCAGTTAATGAAGCAAACAGTGGATCAACTCTTGGCAGAAGATGAACGGCTACAAGAATATTTGCAATGGTTAAAAGCTAAAGCCGATTCTTTAGAAGGAGAATATACAACCGAGGATATTGAACAGATCACTAGAAAATTTCCTTATTTAGCTTATATTAAATCAGATCAGCCCAAAATACTCTACCTCTACCTCTCCCTCGACCTCGGCCTCGACCTCGACCTCGACCTCTCCCTCGACCTCGACCTCGACCTCTCCCTCGACCTCTACCTCTACCTCTACCTCTACCTCTCCCTCTACTTCTACCTCGACCTCTCCCTCTACTTCTACCTCGACCAAAGATTTACCAAGCTACTCAATAAACTCCCCCAGATTTTATTCAAAGAAGAACTACAAGCCCTATTCGCTGAACGTCCCGATCCCCAAAACACAGAACAATTTAAACAATGGTGGCAAGAAAATGATAAAGCCTGGAGGAAGAAATTACGCCAGCTTATGATCACCCATCGCAATATTGGCCATGACTGGCAATTTAATAAACTACAAAAAGATTTGTTAGATCAATATTTCATTGCCAACATTTTATTAATGGAATGTCTGGGTCGGGAAGCCGTCATCGATCGAGGAGTTCGGGCTGAGATTGAAAACACACTCTTTTTGCCTATTTCTAACTAACATAAGCCTTACACTCTATGGATTTGGGAACCAAACCCCTACAAAATATTAACAGTGTTTTACAAGCAGATTTGGTATAACAATTAATTAAGCCCACTTCCCTATTCACTCATGGGCGATCGCTTTTATTAACCAGGACGCTCAATCAGAAAAGCTTTTAGTCCAGCCCTTTCTGCTCCCTGATAGTCTTCGCGGAAACTATCACCAATGTGCCAAGCTTGATGGGGTTGGGATTGATGTTTGGCTAGAGCTTGCTGAAAAATAGGGGTTTCTGGTTTAGCGGTTTGGCTGGCGGAGGAGAGCGTCACCGATTGAAAATAATTCTCTAGCTCTAGGGCGACTAATAGGTGATGTAAACGACTGTCAAAGTTAGAAATAATCCCTAACTCAACGTTTTGATTTTGCCAATAATTTAAACAAGGAATAACATCTTCATAGATAAACCAAGGTTGGGCCGTGGCAAAATGATCATACAAAAGTTGAAAATAGGCTGTAAAATCTTCAAATTGTTCTAAGGCTCCAATTTTCTGGAAACTTTGAGAAGCGATCGCTTGCCACCAGTCAAATTCTAACGGTTGCAATTTACTCAGATCAGATTCCCCAAAGGCTAAGGCAGGAGAGGCTCGAAAAGTATCCAAAAAAGCAGCATTAAGGGCTGAGATATCCACTGTTACCCCAAAAGAAACCGCGATCGCCGCATAAATTTCGCCCACAGTTGCCCGTAAACCAAAGAGAGTTCCCATCGCATCAAAGAAAATAACCTGGGGTTTATCTAAATGGGGTTTTTGTTGTAGTTCTTGAGCGAGATCTCGAATAACAGTGATCATATAAATTAATCATTTTTGGCCATCTTTTAAGCATCGAATCTAGTCTAATGCTTTGGTTATTCTAAATCATTTTGGGATTATTAACGTTCCTTCGGTAATAGCGATCGCCAGGCAAGGGGTAAAATGCTATCAAAATAATGTTCTAACTGCCGGTAGTGACGCTGATAAACAACACCGAGGTAAATAATCGCAATGCCCAAAGCGGATAGAGCCAAGGGAAATAATAGAGAATTTTCAAAAACCCGAAAAGCGAGGTAACTAATATAGCCAAATATACCCAAGCTGCCAAAAATCATAAAAAGGCGACGTTTTAGCAACAGAGAAAGAGCCATTAAACCGAGATTAATTAGCCCGTAGATAAAACGGCTCCATTCTGAATCCTGTCCTGAAAAAGGGAGGCTAAACCAAAAGGTAATCAGCCCAAATAAATATAGCCAAAAGGCAAAATCTCCCTCACTACGACGACACCGTAAATCAACGACATAGGCGATCGCTAAACAAATAATGCCATACCAAAGGGAAACGACTGCCTGGGTATGAAAATCAACATTTTTACCATACAGAAGAGGAACAATGTCCATGGACAAGTACCACAAACAAAACGCGAGGGGAAAGGTTAAAAAGGGAAATTTGATCCATCGCAAGGCCAGCAAACTAGCCAGAATGGTTCCCACTTCCATTAAAAACCAACTGCCCTTAATCCAACTATGAAAGTCCTGATAATGCCCTGGATCGCCCTGACCCCAAAACCCTGTCCATCGCTGTAATCCATAAATGGCTAGAGGGGTCATCCACACCGCAACAGTAACGAGTAATCCCCCTGGAATCTTTAAATTTTGCTCAAAGTAAAGATATTTTCCCGCCCATAAAAAGCCCAAGGCATAAATGACCGCGATCGCAAAAATACCAAAACCCCCTAAACTTTCCCAAGCTAAGGTGACAAAAAAGGCCATCGCTACAATGACAATTAGCGCACCAAAGTAGTAGGCCACATTGGCAAAATCAAAACGTAATTTGTTGGGATTAGAGTGATCCTGAGCAGTTTGAGCTTGAGTGATAAAAAACTGCCAAAGTTTAGTGGCCTGTTCTGGAGAAATCAGCCCTTGTTCAACCGCTTCCCGAAAATCTTCCTCTTCTAAATTCATCCCTTCTGCCTCCCATCACATGGACTGATTCTGACGGATTACCGACAGCTTATCTCAAAAAGTTAGGATAGTTTAAGAATTGGCTGATCTTATCCCCCGTTAGGGCATTGAAAAGACAACGGAAACAGATAAGACTAGGGAAGGATAAACCGAATTGTTAGATCAGTAACGAATCTATGGCGATCGCCCTACCGTTTTTATCGGCTCCCTATTTGGCAATGCACATTCCCGACGGCTTCCTCAGTGGCCCGGTTACGGTGCTCACCTGGGTTTTGGCCTTAGGCTTTATGACGCTTGCCTTCAAACAGGTGCAGCGAGACTATCAAGAGCAAATAGTGCCATTAATGGGAGTCTGTGCGGCTTTTATTTTTGCGGCTCAGATGATTAATTTTCCCATCCCAGGGGGAACTTCTGGTCATCTCTTGGGGGGAACCTTAGCCGGAATTGTGCTAGGCCCCTGGGCCGGTAGTTTAGTGATGTCAGTGGTTTTTCTGGTGCAAGCTTTCTTTTTTCAGGATGGTGGCATTACAGCTTTAGGAGCCAACCTTTTAAATATGGGATTGATTGGGACTTTAGGGGGCTATTATTGTTATCGATTTATCCGTCTTCTGTTAGGGCCTAGTCGTTGGCGTAGTATGGCGATCGCCACAGGGGTTACTGCTTGGTTAAGTGTGGTGACAGCCGCAACTATGGCCGCCGTAGAATTGGGTTTTTCCCAGACCATTCCCCTTAAAATTGCCTTGATTTCCCTCATTTCTTGGCATTTGATGATTGGTTTAGGTGAGGCCTTAATTACGGTCTTAGCGGTTCAATATATTTGGCGATCGCGTCCTGAATTAATCTACTCTCCTTTTAGGCACAAGCGTTGTGTCCCTACAAAAAATGTTTAAACAGGCATGGGGGAAAATTGCGTTTGCTCTTTAGCTATTCAATATACCAATCTAAATTGAAAACCTGGCAGATAAATTTTGAAAAAATCCTGTAGGGGCGTAAGGCTTACCATTGGTGTCAACTTAAGCCAAAATGCCTACTCACAAAAGATTAGCCTAAAAGCAGGCGGAAGTAAGAGTAGGCTGAAAAAAAGGTTAGTATATAAAAAAGTGAGCAAAAAACAAATGGCAAGACAACATCCTCGGAGAAAAGGAAACCCAGACTTACGTCGTAAGACAAATCAGCCAGGGGTAGAAATCCCTGAAATAACAAAAGAGTTGTTTGAATTACTAGAACCCACAATGTTTACACCATTAAAATATTTACAGGGAACTCATGAGAAAATGATGAGAGATAGGGTGCTAAATTTACCAGTAATGGTGGCATTAGTGTTAAGTATAGTGTATCGTCAAATAGCGGGTATAAGTGAAGCGGTAAGACTGTTAGAGGAAGAGGGATTGCTATGGGTAGCATCATTAAAAGTAAGCAAACAGGCAGTATCAAAAAGAATGATGAATGTGCCAGCCGAAATATTTGCAATATTACTAAAAGGAGTGTTAGAAAAAGCAGCCGAAAAAGGGAAGAAGCTCCAAGTAGGAGAAAAATGGGAAAAAATAAGAGAAAAGTTTAGTGCAGTGTGGATAGCAGATGGCTAAACGCTAGAGCAGATAAGGAAAAATATGAAAATAAGTAAAGAAGAAAAGAGTAAATTGGGGGGTAAAATAATGATGGTAGTGGAAGCCTTTACCCAAAGACCCGTTACTTTATGGTACACAGAAAATGATAAATCAAATGATAAAATATGGTGTGAAGAATTGGCAGCTAAATTACCAGAAAATGGTTTAATTCTCGTAGATATGGGATTTTTTAGCTTTGTGTGGTTTGATTTGTTAACAGAAGCTAAAAAGTTTTTTCTAACCAGATTTAGAGCGGGTACATCTTACAAAACCAAACAAGTATTGTCTCAAGGTAGTCATTACAGAGATGAGATTATCATTATGGGAAATTACCGTTCTAATCCTTGCAAGCATCCGGTGAGATTAGTCTCAGTATTATGGGGAACAATCTGGTATCAGTATTTAACAAATGTGTTGTCTCCCGAACAACTGTCCGCCGAAGAGGTCTGTGATTTATATCGAAGACGATGGACAATCGAAGAAGCCTTTTTATTAACGAAAAGACTTTTAGGACTAGCCTATTTATGGGTAGGGAATAAGAATGGTGTCCAAATCCAGATTATTTGCACTTTGATTTTCTATACGGTCTTAAATCAATTGGTAGGGGAAGTGGCGATTGCTCTAAATCAACCGAAAGAAAAAATCTCAGTAGAGATGGTGTTTCGGAGTCTATACTATGTAGCGAAGGCTATTGCTAGAGGAGAAAAGCCTGATACAGTAACCTATCTGGCTGAACGTGCTAAGTTATTTGGTTTGGTCAAAGCTGAGAGAAAGCGACATCGAGAAAAGGCCGCTCTCAATCAACAAATTTGGGAACCCATTCCTTTAAGTTGACACGGATGAAGGCTTACGCCCAATAAAATTGTCTAATTGCTATCTTTAATTTGATTTATGATTAAAAATACTCGCCAAAAATCTAATTTTTTGATCCTCATTTTAGGATTTTCTATTTTCATCGCCGTAGCCCTTTCTCCCTTTGCCAGTTCTAAACCAGATGGCTTAGATCGCGTTGCCGAAGATCTGAAATTTGCTGACAAAGCAACTTCCCTAAAAAGCCCCATTCCTCTGGCAGATAAACTGACCAATTATCAAGTACAAGGCGTTCCTTCTTGGTTAGCAACTCCCCTCGCTGGTCTCTTGGGAACCGTCACCACCTTTGCAATGACCTGGACATTGGGGAAGCTAATGATCAAAAAAAGGCCTAACCCCACTGCCTCAGAGGAATTATCCTAGCGTCTTGTGTTAATTCATCTTCCCCAAGGTTTTACGGCTCGACTGGTTAATCAACCTCAATTAAAATTTCAGCCTTCTGTCTATTTGCTGTCTATTTTACTGACTTTGTTGGCGATCGCCGTTACCCAAAAAGGAGACTGGGGAAGCTTAGGCTTTTATGCCCTGGGCATTGGAGGATGGCTTATCAGATTAAGAATTTACCTTAAAATATCGATGCGATCGCTGTTTAGCCGAGTGACCGTTGAATTTTTATTTATTGGTCTCATTCTCCTAAGTACTCTTTTTCAAACAGGTGGAGAGGTTATTTTTAACTGGGGCTGGCTACAAATTACCAGTCAGGGTTTAATCACCTTAATAACGGTGAGTTTCAAAACCTTTCTTTCTCTGCTATTAGTTAATTCTCTGTTGAGCATTTTAAGTCAAACTCAAATCCTTAATGCTTTTTTAGCTCTGCATTTTCCGCCCCTATTAGTGGCCATTATGGGATCAATGTTGCGTTATTTACATCTCTTAAACCGAGAATTTCAAACTAAAAAACGAGCCGCTTTATCGCGAAATCTGTTGCTTAATCCCCGTCAAACTCGCCAAGTTATGGCTAACTTAATTGGCTCTTTACTGATTCGCAGCTATGATCGAGGAGAAAGAATTCATCAAGCGATGTTAGCCAGAGGTTATTCTGGTTTGACAATGACTTCCGAACCTTCCCCCTTTTCTCGCTCAGAACGCTTATTTTTAGGGTGTCTTGTTCTTAGTTTACTCCTCGGACAAGGGCTATAATAAATCCTGACATTCTGCTTTAGTTTGCAAAGTTTTCAAGATTTGTTTAATATCCTGGGTGCGATCTTTGGGCACAATTAAAGTGACTTGGCGATCGCGGACAATGACCAAATCTTCTAAGCCAATGGTGACAATCACTTCCTGTTCATCGGTGGCATAGACAATACAGCCTTGACTATCTTGAGCGACGTGATTAGCCAAATCGACATTTTTTTGAGTCGCTGGCCATAAACGTTCCAAGGAAGTCCAATCTCCTAAATCATCCCAGCCAAACTTAGCGGGTAAAATGTAGGCTAATTTGGTTTTTTCCATTAAGGCATAGTCAATACTTTTCTTCTCTAATTCTCCATAGGCCGCTGCCCCTTTTGCGGTTAAAGCCTTTAATAAATCCGGTGCATGAAGACTTAATTCCGCCAACACAATTCCGGCTTGGAAAAAGAACATACCACTATTCCAACTATAGCGACCCGTACTGAGAAAATCCTGGGCGGTTTCTCGATTGGGTTTTTCAGTAAAACGGCTAACTTGATAAACCGGCAGTTCCTCAAAGGTCGCCGCTAACTCTCCCTGTTCAATGTAACCGTAACCTGTCGCTGGCTCTGTGGGGGGGATACCGAGGGTGACAATACTGGCTTGACTGGCCGCAAAGGCGATCGCCGCTTTTAGGGTTTGTTCAAAATCAGCCTGTTCCCCAATCCAATGATCCGCCGGAAAAAAACCAATGATCGTATCAGGGCCATAGCGTTTCGCAATTTCGAGACTGGCCCAGGCCACTGCCGGAGCCGTATCTTTGCCCTCTGGTTCTACTAAAAGATTTTCTGACGGTAAATCGGGCAATTGTTCTTCCACTCCCGCCGCGATCGCTGCCGCCGTAATCACCCACAAATTTTCCCAACCGCCAGCTAATCCCAATAGCCGCTCGGCCGTTGCCTGCAAAAGACTAACACCCGTACCATCTAGACATAGAAACTGTTTAGGCTTCTTTTTACGACTGAGCGGCCAAAAGCGTTCTCCCTTACCACCAGCCAAAATCACAGGGACGAATAAGGGACTTTTCTCGAAACTCATAGACAGGTTCCTATCGAATCACTCGTTAATTAATAACCAATCCCCAGTATTTTAAGCGAAATCTCCCTATCTAAATGGTTTTCCATGAAAGTAATATTTGTGCTCTTAAAAGCATTTTACTGTCAATCTTAATGATCTGCTGCACATTACATTATTGTTGCAAAAAAAGATATCTCTCTTGTTTTACTTCCAGGGCGAACGCATCTTATTTTTGAAAGGTAGGCTGGATAAGGGTTTCCGAGATCATGATTGATTTTTCATGAAACGCTGAAAGTCTTATCAGATAAGGAGTCTAGAATTTAGATGCGTTTGCCCTATGATACCAGTGCCAAAGTAACACAAGAGAGATATAATAAATTATCGCCAAAAGCGGCGGCATAGCCAAGTGGTAAGGCAGAGGTCTGCAAAACCTCCATTCCCCAGTTCAAATCTGGGTGCCGCCTTAAATTAATCGCAGAAATTGCTGAAGAATTAGAGCGTGTCATCAATCAGCAATTCCAAATTCAGAATGTAGTCCAAGATACAAAAGCCTTGAAGTGCTTACGGTCAAGGGGTTTTGTATCAATATGTGGAATCAGCGTAATGCTCTATTTAGTGATTGATCAAGTTTGTTTGCAGGTTGCTGACTCTCCAAGAGGCTAAGATTCGAGGAGGAAGTACAAAAAACGTCAGAAATCAGCGAAATCTCTTTTAACTGCATAAAAGCGAGATAACGTCTGTATCTTATGTTACTGTTTGAATTTGGAATTGCTGGTTCAACGTTTCGCCCAAAACCTACGAGATCGGCGATCGCTCTTTCACGTCTCAGGATTTAGCGAACATTGCCATCGAGGCCGAAGACCTCATTACCCAACTCGGCGATCGCCATTTTGAACCGACTCCCTCAGTAGCTAATTGTAGTATTTGTCCCTATTCAGTTATTTGTGAAAGCACTGTCAGTTAAGGGATCGCGCCTCTTTGAACTAAAGTTGGATTTTCTTATGTTAACGAAACCTATGAGACGGCGATCGCACTATCTGAAAGTGCCAGGCTAGAAAAATAAAGCTATAATTCCAACATGATATTCTCTACCGCACTTTTGACCATTTTATAATCTGTTAATTGCGTCTAACTCTTAACTCCTTCACCAAGGTAATCATCAATGGATACTCAACCCCTAGACCATAGTTTTCACTCTGCCGATGTCCCTAACCTACCCAGCGATTTGCATACACACCAAGATTTGTTCAGTGATCCGACTATTGGAGTCCATCACGATCCTTTCGCTCCATCCAGTATTGGGGTTTATGAGTCGAATCATATTCACAGTGGATTTGATGGTCATAACTTAGCTGATTATCAGCCCCATCATGCCAATAGCTTGCTAGATCATCAATATTCTCACGTTAATAATCCTTCCCATTTGGAGCATTCTTTTGAGAATCAGCACTTAGCGGATTATCAGCCTCATCATGCCAATAGCTTGCTAGATCATCAATATTCTCAAGTTAATAATCCTTCCCATTTGGAGCATTCTTTTGAGAATCAGCACTTAGCGGATTATCAGCCTCATCATGCCAATAGCTTGCTAGATCATCAATATTCTCAATTTGATCACAATTCTCATTTGGATCATCTTTCTCAGCGATCGGGTTCTGCTAGTTTTACCCCGTCTTCCCCTGCTGAGGTTGTGAAAAATAAGGAAGTCATTATCAAAGACGAGTTTGGCCATGACAAGTCAGGCACGGTAACAGATAAGCATAGTGACGGCACTTACAAGGTTGAGACCAGTAAGGAAGTTTATGACAATGTTTCCTATCATGATGTTCAGAAATATGGCCCCAAGTGATGATCCATCGTATCGTAGAACAGGCATCTTGCCTGTTGCTGTTGCGCTTTCTCGTTGCTTTCTGCCATTAACAGGACAGGCTGGAATCCCATTCCGATTAGATAGACATTCTTTTCTTCTTTTCTGACTGGACAGGTTGGAATCTCATCCCCATTAGATAGACATTCTTGACTATTGCCTTCTTTTTTTCTGACTGGACAGGCTGGAAGCCTATCCTACGGGAGAATTTTTAGGGGATTTTGCCTATAATCAAAGGGTCGCGTTGTTCTGGATTACTGGGATTAATTGGGATCAAATTAAATTTACAAAAAATTATTGTGGAGAAATTGTTGTTATGTTGACGGATAGCCTCGGTCTTTTGATGATGAGTGCCACTAATTTTTTCTCTGCACAAGAAAATCGCAAATCGTCTGAAAGAATTCAGGCTTTAAGTCGAGATTCTGCTGAGTATGTAAGTCATCTGAATCGAGAATCGTCGGAAGAAATGGCACGATTAAACAGAAAACACGCTGAGAAGTTGCAGTATCGGCAACTTAAAATGTCGGTTTTGCAACAACGGGAAAGTCAGGAGTTTCAACGAGAGTTAGCGGCTCTGAACCATGAGCGGGCTAAGGAAATTGAGGCTTATCGGGCGCAAGTAAATTTTGCAATTAATCAAAAAAATCTGGATTTTCAGAAGTGGCGTTTTGAGCAGGAGAAAAAGATTCAGTTTGAGATATTGCAATTACAGCAAAATTTTCAACGTGATTTAGCTAGTTTGCAACATCAAAATGCTGTGGAGCAAATGCGAGAAAGATTAAGATCGGATAAATCTCCTATTGCTAATTTATCTTTTGATTTACTGGAAAATTCCTTTGCTCATGGCACAATGCCCTTAAAAGTATTTCTTGCACCACCTTCTTTAGATCATGATCCCAGTACCGGTCAGCCGTTAAAATCAGATTACGAGACCTATTTAGCTGAAGAAATTGAGCAATTTTTACATCAAGGTTATTTAGGAAGTCATCACCATCCTGTGCAATTGGTTGATCGAGCTTGGGAGTCTAAGAAATGGGGTGGAAGTTCGGCGTTACAGTCTCTTCATGGACAACTAAAAAGTATTCCTGTTTTGGTTTTGGAGTCGGATATTAATTTAGGGGATTTGGTGAATTTTAAGCTGGGTTATTGGTCGGCAGGGGATGTTTCCTACACTAAAGCTACTATTTTGTCTGGTCAATCTTATTCTGATTTACTTTATTCTGTAGCCAAAAATCGGGCGTTAGAATGGGAAAAAACTCGCCAAAAACTCAAAGAGATTGGTAAGGATGAAGCTTTTATTAAGGAAAAAGGAGGTCTAAATGAGGAAAATTTACAGATCCTTCAGGAAGAATTAGCTGAAAAAGCTGAGTTTGAACAGCATGGTCTTGATTTGACCGTTAAGAAAGATTATAAGCTCAGTAATCTCGATTATCGTGCATTTTATCAATATTTGGCTGTATGGCATTGTTTGGCGATCAGGCTTTATGCGGATATTCTCTTTTTGGGTAATTCTTGGGACAATACGCCATTATTACCGAGTTTTATTCCGTATTTGTTGGACAAATACCAAAGTAATCCGCTTTTAACGCCAGATTTTTGGCAGGAAGCGATTTCCAAAATTGTGAAGTGTTACGGGGATTTTTATGACAGTTTGACGGTGGATTCTGCCTATTGCGCGCCTGATGTTCGGATGAAGTTGGCGTTATCTTTGGCTAATTTACCCAGTGAGTATGGCTATTTGGCTTTAGAACAGGGAAATAAGGCTTTTTCTGATTGGTTAGATGTCAATAATGTACCTTCAGATAAGGTTTTTGATGTGGATAATGATGAGGATTGTCAGGTATTAAAGCGGATTATTTATCAGGAGGACAAGCCATTTTTAGAGTCTTTAAAATTGTTATTAGAAAAAGTGAGGGATGCAGACAAGATCGAGGCAAGTCAAACGGAAGGGATTAATAGTCTTTTATTGGGTTGGCAGTTTTTGAGTCGTTTTGGTAATATTCCCCAGTTACCAGCGATGGAAGCGATCAATTTACCGATGATTGTGGAGGAAAAGGTAAAGCCTAATATGCCGAATCCTTCAAAAAACTTTACGGAAATGTTGCCTGGTAAGGTGGCATTGGAAATGATTTCTATTCCTGCGGGTGAATTTATGATGGGTTCAGATGGTTATGATGATCTAAAACATGATTTTTATCTTGAGTATATTCCTGATCACGATGCGGCAAGCCCCATGCACAAGGTAAAAGTTCAGGCTTTTTATATGGGAAAATATCCAATTACTAAAGCTCAATATAAAGCTGTTATGGGAAATGATCCATCATCTCATTCTTACCCTAATCCTACCCCTAATGTTATAGCACAATATCATAACCAAACAAAAAAACACCCTGTTGAATGTGTTAATTGGAATATGGCGAAAGAGTTTTGTCAAAAGTTATCAAAGTTGACAGGGAAAAACTATCAATTACCGACAGAATCTCAATGGGAATATGCTTGTCGAGCAGGAACTACCACTAAATATTTTTTTGGAGAAAAGCATCAATATATTAAAAAATATGGGCTTATACAGAACCACCAACACCTGTTTTTTGTTGACAAAAGAAACCGTTACTTTTGCGAATCTTTTAGTGCCCGCCTCTGGCAGTAATAATAATACTAAGCCTGTAATGTCGTTTAAGCCTAATCTCTGGGAATTATATGATTTAATAGGAAATGTTTGGGAATGGTGTCAAGATGATTGGATTGATGGTTATTATGGGCATCCTTCTGATCTGGACAGTGGGAAGTTTATGGATGCCAGATAAGGTAATGACTATGCGACGAAAGTAAGCATATCAGGGCTTGAGGAAGAGGCAAGTTTAGCGGTAAGGAATTTAGGCAAAAGCAGACTGGGTGGACTTTGAGGAAAAATCATTTGGGCTTGATGTTGAAGGGCTAGTTGAGCAATCTGACTTTTCCCGTTAAGTCCAAAATCCAGCAATGCAAACTTCTAGAGGCTTTATCTGGCAAGGGTTTGAGTAATAATTCTCTTGACAGGAAAAAAATATTCTGAAGCCATCATCCCGCTTATCGTTCAAATTTCAAAAACAAAGGATGAAGGGAGTATGAGACTGTAAAATGGAGAAAATCTTAAAGGGCAGGTCAAAAAATGTTGGAATGGTGGACAAAAAACTTTGCCAGTTGTGAATTGGGAGACGAGAGGCTAAACAATCGTGCCTTCTCGATTGGGAAAAAGTTAAGTGAGGGGTTTGGAAAAGCCTTATCAGAAGTGTTTAAGGGAGGAAACGAGTTAAAGAGGGCCTATGAATTTTTGGGAATCCGAAAACAGACTTTGTCAAGATAATAGAGCCGCACTGTGAAATGACAACTGCCGCCGTAGAAGAATATAAGATAATGCTATCAGTCGGAGATACGACCTTCTTAGATTATCGCAATATCAAGGAAAAAAGGGAAGGGTATGGGCCGACTGGAAAAGGAGGGAATGGATTAATACTGCATAGTGCTTTAGCAATTGAGCCAGAAAAAGGACAAGTATTAGGTTTATTATGGCAAAAACTGTGGAATAGGGAGGTAAAAGAAAAGCCCCCAACAGATGAAACGGCGAAGCAGAAAAAAGAAAGACAGAAAGAACAAAGAAAAGCAGCTCGTCAAAGACCATTTGAGGAAAAAGAATCCTACAAATGGGTAGAGGCTCTAAACACCTGTGAGAAACAGGTAGAAAGTTCAACGAGGGTAATTCATGTATTTGACAGAGAAGGAGATGTTTCAGAAGTCTTTGACTCAGTGCGTCAACTCAAGCATACAGGAGTGCTGGTCAGAGCGTCTCATAATCGTAGTTTAGACAAAAATAGTGAACGACTTTGGCAACATTTGGAATCAGAACCGATTCGTTTTCATCAAGAAATCGAGATTCCGAGTACAGGAAAAAGAAAAGCACGGAAGGTTAAGCTTGCCGTCCGATTTTGCTCAGTTAATCTACGAACTCCCTATCGTTTTGATAATCGTGACCCGTTGAATGTCTATGCTGTTTATGCGACAGAAATCGATTGTCCCGAAGGCGAAACTCCTTTATCTTGGATGCTTCTGACTACAGAAGTTGTTGAGACTATTGAGATGGCTGTCACTATTCTTCGTTGGTACACCTACCGATGGCGGGTTGAAGAATTTCATAAAGTCCTTAAGTCTGGTTGTCAGAGTGAGCGTTATCGACTTGCCTCTGATGGAATGAAAACTCTTTTGGGTTTTTTAAGTGTCATTGCTGTTGAACTTTTACACGTTACTTATCTTCATCGTACCCAGCCCGATGCTCTCGCGATTGAAATTCTTAATCCTCTTCAACTTCAGGTGTTAAAAGCAGCCGCCTCTCAAAAACTTCCCCCTATTTTGACTGTTGCTTGGGCTGTCGAGTCTGTTGCTTTTCTTGGTGGTTATCTTGAACATCGTCGTAAAACTCCTCTCGGTATCCAAGTCCTTTGGCGCGGTTGGTTGAAGTTGCATGACCTTTGCCAAGGCTGGCAGCTTGCAATCCGCACTTAACGGGAAAAGTCAGAAGCATACAGGAGTGCTGGTCAGAGCGTCTCATAATCGTAGTTTAGACAAAAATAGTGAACGACTTTGGCAACATTTGGAATCAGAACCGATTCGTTTTCATCAAGAAATCGAGATTCCGAGTACAGGAAAAAGAAAAGCACGGAAGGTTAAGCTTGCCGTCCGATTTTGCTCAGTTAATCTACGAACTCCCTATCGTTTTGATAATCGTGACCCGTTGAATGTCTATGCTGTTTATGCGACAGAAATCGATTGTCCCGAAGGCGAAACTCCTTTATCTTGGATGCTTCTGACTACAGAAGTTGTTGAGACTATTGAGATGGCTGTCACTATTCTTCGTTGGTACACCTACCGATGGCGGGTTGAAGAATTTCATAAAGTCCTTAAGTCTGGTTGTCAGAGTGAGCGTTATCGACTTGCCTCTGATGGAATGAAAACTCTTTTGGGTTTTTTAAGTGTCATTGCTGTTGAACTTTTACACGTTACTTATCTTCATCGTACCCAGCCCGATGCTCTCGCGATTGAAATTCTTAATCCTCTTCAACTTCAGGTGTTAAAAGCAGCCGCCTCTCAAAAACTTCCCCCTATTTTGACTGTTGCTTGGGCTGTCGAGTCTGTTGCTTTTCTTGGTGGTTATCTTGAACATCGTCGTAAAACTCCTCTCGGTATCCAAGTCCTTTGGCGCGGTTGGTTGAAGTTGCATGACCTTTGCCAAGGCTGGCAGCTTGCAATCCGCACTTAACGGGAAAAGTCAGGTATGCTGATGTGTGAGGATGGCTACCGTGAAGCAATGGTGGGAACCGTTTCCCTATACGATAGTGAAGGCGAACGTCAACATACAATCTATCTAGGTGCGGCACCAGAGTATGGAAAAAAGAGTTTTCTAGAAAGATTAGAAAGAGAAATTGAGCGAGCGAAAAACCGTTATCCAGAGGCAACATTGGTCGGGATAGCAGACGGGGCAGAATCAAATTGGAAGTTTTTAGAAAAGCAAACGGAAGAACAGATATTAGATTTCTATCATGCCTCTGGTTACTTAGGTGCCTTGGCAGAAGCGTTGCATCCGAATACCGTGTCAAAACAAAAAGAATGGTTGACTGAAAATTGTCGAGAACTCAAGCATGAAAAAGGAAAAGCAGGAGAACTGCTAAATCTGATGAAAGAAGTCAAAGAAGAAAAAAGTCATTCTAAGAATCTTACCGAGAAACTACAAGCGGCGATTACTTATTACGAGAATCATCAGCATCAAATGGATTATGCTGAATACATAGAGAAAAAGTATCCGATTGGTTCAGGTGTTACGGAAGCAGCTTGTAAGACGTTGGTCAAACAACGATTATGTTGTTCAGGGATGCGATGGAAGGAAAAAGGAGCAGGAATTATTTTGAGCCTACGAGCTTTGGTATTGACCAAGGAACGATGGAGTCAATTTTGGGCAAAACTTGATCAATATGGGTTCCCTGTAGAACCCTGATTACAACAGCTTTTATCAACTAAAGGTCGCACCCAGTCAAACAGAGATCAGTAGAAAGCAGAATCAGTCGTCGTCCGTTAGGCAATTGGGTCAGAACAAACTTGACGAGCTGATGGGGACTATCCCAGTGGAACTCAAAGCACTGATAAGAAACCGTGACTTGTTGACCATAGAGCCAGACTTTAGCTGTCGGAAAGTCCGCCGCCAGAGCGAACAGCTTTTCTAGTTTTATCGAACTCCCCCAAATCCGTGGTCGTCCTCTCCCCGTCAGCGTCGGCACGGAACAAAAGGGGGCATAGGCGACGGTGGAGCAACGCACTCTTGTGATTAGATGCAAGGCGTTCTGGCGAAAACTTTTGAGCACTGGTTCGCAAGCAAAATAAGCATCCAAAATTACATAACTCCCTGCCTCTGCGTAAGTAACACAAAGGTCAGCCATTTTTGTCACCAGGCTCGTCTTCACCTTTTTTTTGCCTTTTCCCTCCCCCTTCTCGGTTGCTTTGGACTTGATGCCATCGTCTAGCCGCAACACTAAGGGCAAGGCAAAGCAGGCTTTCCCTACTCCCACCAAAATACTCAAGGCATTGAAGTAATGACCCCTTATCCACTCTGGCTTGGACACATCTTCCGATTCTTGGTGTAGTCGTTTTACACCTGGCATCTTGCGTCCTTCTTTCCCCACTTTGATGCCATCACCCACATACACCCGTTTCCCTTTAATTCTGTATAGACTTTCATGCTGACTTAGCCACTTTGACCATTGTAAAGTTAGTCCTTCGACGCTAAACGCCTTGGAATCAAACCAATGTAGAGCCTGATTGTAGTAGCTCTCTGTTCAGCCAATGGCATTGACATAGCTAGTTATTGCGCTGGGTTGGCTGTTGAGCACTACTCCCCAGACTAACAGGATAAACCATTGGAACGTTGCTTCTCGGCTAAAGGCTGGACGGAGATTCTCTAGGATTTGCTCTAGTCGCTGACATAGTTGCATAATTGATAGATAGCACTGGCTATCGATTTTCTTATATCAGCCAGTTTCGGACATAACGGCACTCTTTTGTATCGGATGTCCGATTTTCTTTTCTCCACTTACACGCCTCGAGAACTTCCCACTGTCCAGTTCTGATGGTTCAGCAGTAAATAGGGCTTGCTGAAAAAAGCTGAAACCTTTACGGAGAAAAATAGTAGGCGAATTAAGAACCGCTAGAATGCACGAAAATAGGGTAGAATGCCTCAAAACCATTGCATTAAGAAGAGAGAAAGCAGATGTACCGAAAGCAACAGTACTCAATTGAAACACCAGAAAACTTGAAAAATCTGTTCGGCGGGCAGTTAGACGAAGAAAATCGTTGGATAGAAATGTCAAAAATGATTCCCTGGGAAGAATATGAGGAAGAATATGCAAAAAACTTCACAGAAAAAAAGGAGCCCCAGCCAAATCATTTAGAATGGCATTAGGAGCATTAATTATCAAAGAAATTTCAGGAAAAAGTGACAGAGAAACAGTAGAACAAATAAAAGAGAACCCTTATTTACAGTACTTTATAGGAATGGAAAGCTATAGTAGCAAAGAAGCATTTAATGCGTCAATGATGGTTCATTTTCGTAAAAAAATAGGAATGGAATTAATAAATAAAATTAATAAAGAAATAGAAAAAAAAGCGACGGGTGTAGCGTCAGAAAAAAAAGAAAATGAAGGAAAGTTATTGTTAGATGCGACTTGTACACCAGCAGATATAAAATATCCAACGGATATAGGAATATTGAATGATGCCAGAGAAAAAACAGAAAAAATAATAGATAAGCTGTATGAAGAAATAAAAGAGAAAAGGAAAGAAAAGCCGAGGACTTATAGGGAAGTGGCAAGAAAAGAGTACTTAGGGTTTGCCGAATAAAGGCAGAACCTTTATCAGATAAGCTTTTCAGCCATTTTGAACGGGTGTGACCTTTAGTTGATGAAGGAAAAGAAAAGTGTTAACATGAGATGAAAAGTGACAAAGAGGAAACAATGATGACAGCAAGGTACTGGTATCGTGTGATCAAAGCTAGAAAAAGTTATGGTGTAAGAGTTTGAGAAAATAGAAAATAACTTACGACTGGACATATTCCCGTTTTTGTTATACTATTATTATTGTCATTATATTAAAGAAAGGGAAAACAGAAAGCAATGTCAACATTGAATAAAAGCTCAATTGACCTCCTAAGTGATATTGGCTTACCCCAAGAGAAAGAGGAAGCCTTATTTCAGAAAAACTGCCCTCATTGCTATAGTGAAAACGTAAAAATACATTCTCATTATCAAACGAAAGGTAATGGGGAACGTAAAATGTTCATTTGTCAAGAATGTAGTTCTTGTTTTGCTGAGACTTATGGTAGCGTAATCGCTGGCTTAGAAACCCCATTAAGTGAAATTGTAAAAGTATTAAAAGCCAGAATGGAAGGAATAGGATTAAATGCAGCAGCCCGAGTATTCGGCTACGCGAAAACAACAATATTGAATTGGGAAAAGAAATTATCAGGATTACAAGAGACATTATTTTTATACGCCTTAGTGAATGAATTTGTTAAATTAGTAATAGAAGGGGATGAACTATACACAAAAGTTGGAAAAAATAAAGAAGCAAGTGCCTCTGAGGGGTGGACAATCGTGCTCATGGACAGGGCTAGCCGCTTTATTTGGCATTTAAAATGTGGTCGAAAAGAGCAGAAATTATTTCTAGAAGCAATGATGACGGTAACGGAATTATTTGAAAGGAGTGCAGAATCTCTCCAGTTATTTACAGATGGAGAAAAGCGATATAGTCAACTGCTATTTAATATTTGTCACGAAGTATTAAGGATTGGAAAGCGAGGTCGTCCCACCAAAGTATTACCGAAGGGTCTTGTAGTAAGACTAAAAAATAAGAGTAGTAAACGTCGAGATTCTGAGGGTAAACTAAAGAAAGTAGAAACTCCGAAACCAGAACATCCAGAGACAACAGAAAAACCAGAAGAAAAGGACGTCCATGCCAACCACGTTGAGGCATTTAATAGTGCTATCCGACGCTATTTAGCCGCCTTTCGTCGTCGTACAAATACTTATGCTAAATCTGTTGTGGGATTACAGCGAGTCCTAGATATTTTCTGGATGGTTCATAACTTTGTTCGCAGCCATTTTACGACTAGAGAAGTTCCTGCTGTAGCTCTCGGTATAATTGAAAAAGGGTTAACTTGGGAGGACTTACTCCAAATTCGCCTGATTTCTTGAACCTCTCGTATTGCAACGTTTGTAGCTTCTAGCTAGACGATACCAGTGCCCAGGCAAAGAGGTGAAAAATGATTTATTAGAAAATCATGGTAGAAAAGTAGCGCTATCCTATATCCAAAGATTGAGTGAAGCAGTAGGAAGTGTGGTACAGGCAAAAGAAGAAGCGTGGAGTTATGCCCCGCCCAAGGAGGATAGCCAAATTGCAACAGTGGGAATAGGATTAGATGGGGTGTGACCTTTAGTTGATGAAGGAAAAGAAAAGTGTTAACATGGGATGAAAAGTGACAAAGAGGAAACAATGATGACAGCAAAACTAATTAATGTAGAGGGTTCAAAGATAAAAATAGAACTAACATTAGAACTCAGTCGTTCAATGTTGGATACAGAAATAAATATTCAAAAAGGCTTAAACGAAGTAGGTTGCATCGCCAGCAAAGAAGCCTTGAAATATTTAGATACAGATGGTTCACCCTTAAAAATCGGTGAAGAAATCTGGAAGAGTAAGGGAGAGCAACCGAAAGAATATCAAACACCTTATGGTGAGGTTATAGTGAATCGTCATGTATATCAGCGTTCACCTTTGAGGAAAAACGTATTGCCCCTTAGAAAGAGAAGCAAGGATAATCATAACATCAACGCCATTATTGGCAAAACAGGTATCCTCAAAAATGTCAGGGATGGCAGGCAAAGAGGTGAAAAATGATTTATTAGAAAATCATGGTAGAAAAGTAGCGCTATCCTATATCCAAAGATTGAGTGAAGCAGTAGGAAGTGTGGTACAGGCAAAAGAAGAAGCGTGGAGTTATGCCCCGCCCAAGGAGGATAGCCAAATTGCAACAGTGGGAATAGGATTAGATGGAACCTGTATGCTGATGTGTGAGGATGGCTACCGTGAAGCAATGGTGGGAACCGTTTCCCTATACGATAGTGAAGGCGAACGTCAACATACAATCTATCTAGGTGCGGCACCAGAGTATGGAAAAAAGAGTTTTCTAGAAAGATTAGAAAGAGAAATTGAGCGAGCGAAAAACCGTTATCCAGAGGCAACATTGGTCGGGATAGCAGACGGGGCAGAATCAAATTGGAAGTTTTTAGAAAAGCAAACGGAAGAACAGATATTAGATTTCTATCATGCCTCTGGTTACTTAGGTGCCTTGGCAGAAGCGTTGCATCCGAATACCGTGTCAAAACAAAAAGAATGGTTGACTGAAAATTGTCGAGAACTCAAGCATGAAAAAGGAAAAGCAGGAGAACTGCTAAATCTGATGAAAGAAGTCAAAGAAGAAAAAAGTCATTCTAAGAATCTTACCGAGAAACTACAAGCGGCGATTACTTATTACGAGAATCATCAGCATCAAATGGATTATGCTGAATACATAGAGAAAAAGTATCCGATTGGTTCAGGTGTTACGGAAGCAGCTTGTAAGACGTTGGTCAAACAACGATTATGTTGTTCAGGGATGCGATGGAAGGAAAAAGGAGCAGGAATTATTTTGAGCCTACGAGCTTTGGTATTGACCAAGGAACGATGGAGTCAATTTTGGGCAAAACTTGATCAATATGGGTTCCCTGTAGAACCCTGATTACAACAGCTTTTATCAACTAAAGGTCGCACCCATTAGATGGAACCTGTATGCTGATGTGTGAGGATGGCTACCGTGAAGCAATGGTGGGAACCGTTTCCCTATACGATAGTGAAGGCGAACGTCAACCTACAATCTATCTAGGTGCGGCACCAGAGTATGGAAAAAAGAGTTTTCTAGAAAGATTAGAAAGAGAAATTGAGCGAGCGAAAAACCGTTATCCAGAGGCAACATTGGTCGGGATAGCAGACGGGGCAGAATCAAATTGGAAGTTTTTAGAAAAGCAAACGGAAGAACAGATATTAGATTTCTATCATGCCTCTGGTTACTTAGGTGCCTTGGCAGAAGCGTTGCATCCGAATACCGTGTCAAAACAAAAAGAATGGTTGACTGAAAATTGTCGAGAACTCAAGCATGAAAAAGGAAAAGCAGGAGAACTGCTAAATCTGATGAAAGAAGTCAAAGAAGAAAAAAGTCATTCTAAGAATCTTACCGAGAAACTACAAGCGGCGATTACTTATTACGAGAATCATCAGCATCAAATGGATTATGCTGAATACATAGAGAAAAAGTATCCGATTGGTTCAGGTGTTACGGAAGCAGCTTGTAAGACGTTGGTCAAACAACGATTATGTTGTTCAGGGATGCGATGGAAGGAAAAAGGAGCAGGAATTATTTTGAGCCTACGAGCTTTGGTATTGACCAAGGAACGATGGAGTCAATTTTGGGCAAAACTTGATCAATATGGGTTCCCTGTAGAACCCTGATTACAACAGCTTTTATCAACTAAAGGTCGCACCCTTTTGAACACGATTAGGTGCAAGCTTATGGCATTTGAAGGCTCAAAATCCATGCACTTTGCTAGAAAATTGTGGGTTAAAATCGGAAACTGATTTCTGAAGTCACCATTTTTCGCGCCCTGTGGCATCTAGGTTCGATTTGCAGACTTATTCAGCAAGCCCTACTTAGCCATAGCAAAAAAACGTCGTGTGTCAAAAAAAGAAAGAAGAAAAGGAACAAAAAAACGGGTGCGACCTTTAGTTGATAAAAGCTGTTGTAATCAGGGTTCTACAGGGAACCCATATTGATCAAGTTTTGCCCAAAATTGACTCCATCGTTCCTTGGTCAATACCAAAGCTCGTAGGCTCAAAATAATTCCTGCCCCTTTTTCCTTCCATCGCATCCCTGAACAACATAATCGTTGTTTGACCAACGTCTTACAAGCTGCTTCCGTAACACCTGAACCAATCGGATACTTTTTCTCTAAGTATTCAGCATAATCCATTTGATGCTGATGATTCTCGTAATAAGTAATCGCCGCTTGTAGTTTCTCGGTAAGATTCTTAGAATGACTTTTTTCTTCTTTGACTTCTTTCATCAAATTTAGCAGTTCTCCTGCTTTTCCTTTTTCATGCTTGAGTTCTCGACAATTTTTAGTCAACCATTCTTTTTGTTTTGACACGGTATTAGGATGCAACGCTTCTGCCAACGCTCCTAAGTAACCAGAGGCATGATAGAAATCTAATATCTGTTCTTCCGTCTGCTTTTCTAAAAACTTCCAATTTGATTCTGCACCATCTGCTATACCGACCAATTTTGCCTCTGGATAACGGTTTTTCGCTCGCTCAATTTCTCTTTCCAATCTTTCTAGAAAACTCTTTTTTCCATACTCTGGTGCCGCACCTAGATAGATTGTATGTTGACGTTCTCCCTCACTATCGTATAGGGAAACGGTTCCCACCATTGCTTCACGGTAGCCATCCTCACACATCAGCATACAGGTTCCATCTAATCCTATTCCCACTGTTGCAATTTGGGTATCCTCTTTGGGCGGGGCATAACTCCACGCTTCTTCTTTTGCCTGTACCACACTTCCTACTGCTTCACTCAATCTTTGGATATAGGATAGCGCTACTTTTCTACCATGATTTTCTAATAAATCATTTTTCACCTCTTTGCCTGCCATCCCTGACATTTTTGAGGATACTTGTTTTGCCAATAATGGCGTTGATGTTATGATTATCCTTGCTTCTCTTTCTAAGGGGCAATACGTTTTTCCTCAAAGGTGAACGCTGATATACATGACGATTCACTATAACCTCACCATAAGGTGTTTGATATTCTTTCGGTTGCTCTCCCTTACTCTTCCAGATTTCTTCACCGATTTTTAAGGGTGAACCATCTGTATCTAAATATTTCAAGGCTTCTTTGCTGGCGATGCAACCTACTTCGTTTAAGCCTTTTTGAATATTTATTTCTGTATCCAACATTGAACGACTGAGTTCTAATGTTAGTTCTATTTTTATCTTTGAACCCTCTACATTAATTAGTTTTGCTGTCATCATTGTTTCCTCTTTGTCACTTTTCATCTCATGTTAACACTTTTCTTTTCCTTCATCAACTAAAGGTCGCACCCAAAAAAACAACTAGGATATATAAAAAGAAACTTGTCTCATATAGAAAAAATGATAGAAGAGGGAGCAAAGTTAGAAAAACTAACGAAAAAAGAGCAAGAAGAGCTTGTAACGATAGGAAAAGTGTATGAGCAACAGTTAGAAATGTATGAAAAAAAGACAAATAAAGTAGAAAACAGAATCGTGAGTGTAAGCCAACCTCACGTGCGTCCAATAGTGCGTGGAAAAGCGGGAAAAGCAGTAGAGTTTGGAGCTAAAATATCGGCAAGTAATGTGAATGGCTTTGTCTTCTTAGACAAATTAAGTTGGGATAATTACAACGAATCGGGAGATTTACAAGCGCGAATAGAAGAATATAAAAGGGAAACAGGATGTTATCCGGAATCGGTTCATGTGGATAAAATCTATCGAACAAAAGCGAATCGAGCTTATTGTAAAGAAAGGGATATAAGAATGAGTGGTCCCCGATTGGGAAGACCGCCGAAAGAGGTGAGCAAAGAAAAAAAGAAAGAGGCACGCTCAGATGAAAGAGTGCGTAATGCCATTGAGGGTAAATTCGGACAGGGAAAGAGGAAATTTAGTCTTGGTCGAGTGATGGCCAAACTACCTGAGACCTCGGAAACGGTAATTGCGATGAACTTTTTGGTAATGAATCTTTCTACTCTACTTCAGAAGACAAAAAGTAAAAAGTTGTAGAGTCGTTTTTCTTGTGAAAAATGGTGTTAATTTTCCTCTCTTTTGTGAGGAGTGATTTGTGTTGACCTTTTTAGACAGAAAGGAACAATAGATTAAACAAAATCTGTATTTTGATTTGTTTCCATAAGGATAAGTTATCTATGCTTTTTCAGTCCATACTTCCCTAACCCACATTTCTTTCGTTTTTTGACTTTTTCAGCAAGCCCTAAATAGGGCTTGCTGAAAAAAGCTGAAACCTTTACGGAGAAAAATAGTAGGCGAATTAAGAACCGCTAGAATGCACGAAAATAGGGTAGAATGCCTCAAAACCATTGCATTAAGAAGAGAGAAAGCAGATGTACCGAAAGCAACAGTACTCAATTGAAACACCAGAAAACTTGAAAAATCTGTTCGGCGGGCAGTTAGACGAAGAAAATCGTTGGATAGAAATGTCAAAAATGATTCCCTGGGAAGAATATGAGGAAGAATATGCAAAAAACTTCACAGAAAAAAAAGGAGCCCCAGCCAAATCATTTAGAATGGCATTAGGAGCATTAATTATCAAAGAAATTTCAGGAAAAAGTGACAGAGAAACAGTAGAATAAATAAAAGAGAACCCTTATTTACAGTACTTTATAGGAATGGAAAGCTATAGTAGCAAAGAAGCATTTAATGCGTCAATGATGGTTCATTTTCGTAAAAAAATAGGAATGGAATTAATAAATAAAATTAATAAAGAAATAGAAAAAAAGCGACGGGTGTAGCGTCAGAAAAAAAAGAAAATGAAGGAAAGTTATTGTTAGATGCGACTTGTACACCAGCAGATATAAAATATCCAACGGATATAGGAATATTGAATGATGCCAGAGAAAAAACAGAAAAAATAATAGATAAGCTGTATGAAGAAATAAAAGAGAAAAGGAAAGAAAAGCCGAGGACTTATAGGGAAGTGGCAAGAAAAGAGTACTTAGCCATAGCAAAAAAACGTCGTGTGTCAAAAAAAGAAAGAAGAAAAGGAACAAAAAAACAACTAGGATATATAAAAAGAAACTTGTCTCATATAGAAAAAATGATAGAAGAGGGAGCAAAGTTAGAAAAACTAACGAAAAAAGAGCAAGAAGAGCTTGTAACGATAGGAAAAGTGTATGAGCAACAGTTAGAAATGTATGAAAAAAAGACAAATAAAGTAGAAAACAGAATTGTGAGTGTAAGCCAACCTCACGTGCGTCCAATAGTGCGTGGAAAAGCGGGAAAAGCAGTAGAGTTTGGAGCTAAAATATCGGCAAGTAATGTGAATGGCTTTGTCTTCTTAGACAAATTAAGTTGGGATAATTACAACGAATCGGGAGATTTACAAGCGCGAATAGAAGAATATAAAAGGGAAACAGGATGTTATCCGGAATCGGTTCATGTGGATAAAATCTATCGAACAAAAGCGAATCGAGCTTATTGTAAAGAAAGGGATATAAGAATGAGTGGTCCCCGATTGGGAAGACCGCCGAAAGAGGTGAGCAAAGAAAAAAAGAAAGAGGCACGCTCAGATGAAAGAGTGCGTAATGCCATTGAGGGTAAATTCGGACAGGGAAAGAGGAAATTTAGTCTTGGTCGAGTGATGGCCAAACTACCTGAGACCTCGGAAACGGTAATTGCGATGAACTTTTTGGTAATGAATCTTTCTACTCTACTTCAGAAGACAAAAAGTAAAAAGTTGTAGAGTCGTTTTTCTTGTGAAAAATGGTGTTAATTTTCCTCTCTTTTGTGAGGAGTGATTTGTGTTGACCTTTTTAGACAGAAAGGAACAATAGATTAAACAAAATCTGTATTTTGATTTGTTTCCATAAGGATAAGTTATCTATGCTTTTTCAGTCCATACTTCCCTAACCCACATTTCTTTCGTTTTTTGACTTTTTGGCACTGGTATCGTCTAGCTAGAAGCTATAAACGTTGCAATACAAGAGGTTCAACAAATCAGGCGAATTTGGAGTAAGTCCTCCCAAGTTAACCCTTTTTGAATTATACCGAGAGCTACCGCAGGAACTTTTTTCGTCGTAAAATGGCTGCGAACAAAGTTATGAACCATCCAGAAAATATCTAGCACTCGCTGTAATCCCACAACAGATTTAGCATAAGTATTTGTTCGACGACGAAAGGCGGCTAAATAGCGTCGTAGAGAACTATTAAATGCCTCAACGTGGTTGGCATGAACATCCTTGTCTTCTGGTTTTTCTGTTGTCTCAGGATGTTCAGTTTTCGGAGTTTCTACTTTCTCTAGTTTACCCTCAGAATCTCGACGTTTACTACTCTTATTTTTTAATCTTACCACCATACCCTTCGGTAATACTTTGGTGGGACGACCTCGCTTCCCAGTCCTTAATACTTCGTGACAAATATTAAATAGCAGTTGACTATATCGCTTTTCTCCATCTGTAAATAACTGGAGAGATTCTGCACTCCTTTCAAATAATTCCGCTACCGTCATCATTGCTTCTAGAAATAATTTCTGCTCTTTTTTACCACATTTTAAATGCCAAATAAAGCGGCTAGCCCTGTCCATGAGCACGATTGTCCACCCCTCAGAGGCACTTGCTTCTTTATTTTTTCCAACTTTTGTGTATAGTTCATCCCCTTCTATTACTAATTTAACAAATTCATTCACTAAGGCGTATAAAAATAATGTCTCTTGTAATCCTGATAATTTCTTTTCCCAATTCAATATTGTTGTTTTTGCGTAGCCGAATACTCGGGCTGCTGCATTTAATCCTATTCCTTCCATTCTGGCTTTTAATACTTTTACAATTTCACTTAATGGGGTTTCTAAGCCAGCGATTACGCTACCATAAGTCTCAGCAAAACAAGAACTACATTCTTGACAGATGAACATTTTACGTTCCCCGTTACCTTTCGTTTGGTAATGAGAATGTATTTTTACTTTTTCACTATAGCAATGAGGGCAGTTTTTCTGAAATAAGGCTTCCTCTTTCTCTTGAGGTAAGCCAATATCACTTAGGAGGTCAATTGAGCTTTTATTCAATGTTGACATTGCTTTCCGTTTTCCCTTTCTTTAATATAATGACAATAATAATAGTATAACAAAAACGGGAATATGTCCAGTCGTAAGTTATTTTCTATTTTCTCAAACTCTTACACCATAACTTTTTCTAGCTTTGATCACACGATACCAGTACCGACTTTTTCAGCAAGCCCTAAATACAGGAAGCAGTCAAAAAGTAGTGAGAGGAGGCTGTTTTACTAGTTCACAAAATGATTGTTGTTCTTTTTCTCGAAGCTTCAGGGGTGATAGTATTATTGATCGAACCATTGGGTTTAGGGTTGTTTGTGTCCCGTAGAACAGGCATCTTGCCTGTTGCTTTCTGCCTGTTGTTTTTTGACTGTTGTTTTCTCCCATTAACAAGACAGGCTGGCAACCTATACCACTTTTTTGAGCAACAGGACAGGCTGGAAGCCTATCCTACGATTTGAATTATTTTTCTTATTAACTGGACAGGCTGAAACCTAGACTGATGTAAATCCATCAAATAGCTGATTAGTAGAACAGGCATCTTGCCTGTTGCTTTTTCCCATTAACAGGACAGTCTGGAAGCCTATCCTACGGTTAGAATTCTTCCCATAAAAAAGGATAATCTTCAGGACGTTCTGTCAAGCCAGCCTTAACAGGATTCTGCCGAATATATTCCCAAAAATTAATAAACTCTTGATGATTCCTGACGATCCGATCATACCGTTCAACTTGCCAAACTATTCCAATATGCTTCATAACTTGAGGAATTTGTTTAGAACTATAACTTTTAATACTGTGTAAAATACTGCTGAGTGACCAATATTTATTGTCGGATTTGGGCAAAGGTTGCATCAACCAATGAACATGATCGGGCATAACTACCAATGCAAATGTATGATACCTTGCCTTATTCTCAATCTGATTTTTATCAAAAAATAGGCAGCAATCTAACACAAGTTTTCTAGCAGAATGATTGAGTTCCAACTTTTCCCAAGTGTTGAACGTAATAAAATAAACCGAACCCAGCAATTCCCAATGGGGCAAATTTCTCATTTTAATAGTAAAATTCTGGGCTTTCAATTGCATAGACTCTTAGAAAAATTAGATATTGTATTAAGTTGACAATAGGAAACCCAACATTTCAAAGGGAGAGGATTAGGTTAAATGGCGATCGCTTTTGAGACTGAGACATACTAATCGGCGATCGCAGTTTTGCCAATGATCAAGAGCGATCGCAATTATCTTATCTAAACGGCTATAGTTTGAACCGAAAAAGGAATATTCTCTAAAATGACATTAGGTACATTTCCCGAACCTAAAATTTCCTTAGCATCGAGAATTTCAATGCCGACTAATAACTCATTCTGACCAATATTCAAGGCGATTTCTTCTGTTAATTGAAGTATTCTACACTCTTGGTTTCCTTCCACTAGTTTAATATAGAGCGCATCAATTTCACTATCATAGCTAATTTTCATAAAATTGCCTCCTCTTAAAAATAAAAAGTATAAACTGTAATAACAACTAATTCCAACTCAGTCTCAGCAACAACTGGTGCAACCTTTTTGAGAGTATAAAACTTACCCTGCCAGACTGCATCATATTGAAAAGTAGCCTGATATTTAAACCGTCCAGCTTTTGCTTTTTGACAAATACCAGTACGAATTGCATGAACAACTTCTAACTCGTTTGTACCTCTTTCTAAACATTGTTCTTGAGCGTGTTTGGATAAACGAATTGGTTTCATCGCTGAAAAATATTATTGTAGGTATTTTAACATATTCATTTTTGAATATGCGATCGCCGATCCCGTATCTCAAGTGAAGGAACACAACCCCAAAAACATATTGTACTTAGGTACGATCGCCGTCTTCCTGTTAATTAAACTAAAACTGCGATCACGTTGGTTTTTATCAGTCATTTTTATACCTCAAACCTTTTGGCCAGCCATCCTCTACTAATGTATAAAGCACAGGAACAACGATCAAACTCAGGAGAGAAGAAGTCGTTAAACCTCCAATAATAGCAACGGCCATGGGTTGTCTTAATTCCGCTCCGGCTCCCAATCCTAAAGCCAACGGTAACATCCCCAAAATCGTTGAACCTGTCGTCATCACAATGGGACGAAAACGCACTAAACCTGTTGTAATCAGAGCCTCACGCCGTTCTATTCCTGTTGCTCGTAGGTGATTAGCGTAGTCGATTAATAAAATGGCATTTTTCCCCAATAGACCCAATAGAAAAATTAAACCAATGAGAGAAATCATGCCAAAATCGCTTTGGGTAATCAGTAGGCCGAGCATGGCTCCCACAATCGATAAGGGTAGGGAAAGACCAATCACCAACGGTTCCTTAAAACCTTGAAAGAGCAAAACTAAAACTGTCAACATAGCGACCAAAGAAAGCAATAGAGTTAAGGCAAATTCCGCAAAAACTTGACCGATGCGGGCCGAATCTCCTTGCAGTTCTAGGGTTATGTCCTGGGGTAACAGCGATCGCCCGATTTGTGTGACTTGTTCAGTAACATTGCCTAAAGCCTGATCGGAGGCCAGGTTCGCACTCAGATAAACGGCCCGTTTCCCTTGAAAATGTTCAATTTCGCTACTGTAATCGGCTCCTGTTAGTTTGATTTGAATTAGACCTGGAATTTTTTCTACTTCCTCCTTAAATTTGGTCGCGATCGCCTGAAGTTGGGATAAATTTTCACCCCTTAAGGCCACTTTTAAAGGACTATCATCCCCCGTTTGCACAAAGAGAATATTTTCCACACTAGTCGTTACTTTTGGTAATGAGGGTAAATCAGCCCTGACGGTTTCTTGTACCTGGGCAGTGGTTTGCGATCGCGAAGATTTTAACTTGGTATAAATATTGCCCTTGAGAGGATTGCCTTGCAAACCGGCCACCGTAAAGATTGATTCAACTTGGGAATTTTGTAAGAGCGTTGGCTCTAATTTTTCTGCCACCCGTCGAGTTTTTCGCAGCAAAAAACGTTCAGGCGATTGGGCAATTTCTGAGATCCAATCAAAAGCTCCACCGCTACTTTTGGAGCTATCCACCGCCCCATTTTCCGGCTTCAATTTTCCCGCTAATTTAGGTAAAGCCGAACTATAGACCACATTAAATTCGCCCCGATCTAAGGTAGGAATAAAGCCCTGGGGAATGAGGGGAATTAAGGCTAATCCGATGATTAAACTGGCGATCGCGACTCCCATAACGGCCTGACGATGATTTAAAGACCAGCCCAGCAGACGACCATAGTGGTGAATTACCTGTTCTAAAAACCCCTGGCTTTTCTTACCTGGCTTTGGGGGACGTAACCAAAAGATAGCTAGAACGGGAGAAAGGGTACGGGCTACTAAAAGAGAAAAAATTACCGAGGCTGTCACCGTAATGGCAAAGGGTTTGAAAAATTGTCCTAAAGTTCCCCCCATCAACGCGATCGGTAAAAAGACCATCGCAATAGAGAGCGTCGTAGCCGTGACCGTTAAACCAATTTCCTCGGTTGCCTGCATAGCCGCCTGTTTGGGAGAGGCTCCCGCTTCTAGGTGACGACTAATATTTTCCACATCCACGATCGCATCATCCACAACGATACCAATTACCAGGGCCAACGCCAGCAAGGTTAGAGTTTCTAGATTAAAACCCCCAATGGCCATCACCAATGCCGTTCCCAACAAAGACAGAGGAATGGCGATCGCGCTAATTAGGGTAGCCCAACCACTGCGGAGAAAGGGAAAAATAACCAAAACAGCCAGAAAAATGGCACCCATCAAGGATTCTAGCGTTGCATTCGTCGCTTCTTGAATGTAATTGGCCTGGGTTTCTGCCAAGACTAAATTCAGATTGGGAAAAGATTTTTGTAAAGTCGTGGCCGCTTTTTGAGCTTCCCGAACCACCTCCAAGGTATTCGCATCTGCTTTTTTAATCACCTGAACCGCTAAAACATCCTGGCCTTGCCAACGAGTCAGGGTCGGCGGATTGGGATCGGGTAAGTTCGGATCGGCGGGGGGGCGAATATTGCCATCTCCCAATAAATTAACCCTTAAAACCCCTGCTAGTTCACTGAAACGGGGAATAATTTGCTCTTGGGTAAGGGTTTCTAAATCCTCTAAACTTTGCCCTATTTTCTCGTTCGGAACAATGGCATAGGTAACGGCGGGGGATTCGTTGAGATTGAAGGGAAAAACCTCAAATTTGGCTCCTGTCGGTAATTTTAAGTTCTCTAAGGCTGTCTTGACCTGTTGAGTGGATTGATCCAAATTTAAACCCGCATCAAAGGCCGCCGTGATCAGCGATCGCCCTCCATAGGTAGAAGAATAAAGGGTCAGATTAGGCAAAGACGTTAATTGCTGCTCAATCGGGTTGGTCAGTTGGATTTCTGTTGCCGCGACAGAACTGAGGGGAATGGTGGCATTGACAATCACGACGGGAAAAGCAACTTCTGGAAATAGACCATATTTGAGCGTACTAAAAGCCAACAGACCCGCCACGGACAGGGCAATCCAAAAAGAAATGGTCAGCCAGGGATGGTTAATCGCCCAACGGGAAATATTCAAGCGGTCACTAAGGAACATCGGCAAACGGTTAAAAACTACTCGTATAATACCTTTTCAAAACAGGCTTCTCCCACCTCGGATAATTTACGGGCGATCGTCTTATCGGCCTTTGCCTTTTGTACCAAATTTCTAAATTGTTGAATATTGTATTGGCTACGGAATTGAGTTATAGTACACTTGCAGATATCCAGACCCACATCATCCGTTAATCCCTGTTGACGGACTCGTTTTAGACAGTCTTTTTGATAATCCTCAAAGGAGTTGATAGTGGTGATCGGGGTGACGGAGGGAGCTTTCGTGCTTGGTTTTGGGGCCGCGAGCAACGGGACAGTACAGATTGTGGCCACCAGTCCCAGAAACGCTCCATAATACTGGAATTTTTTCATGGTTAGAAATCAAGAAAGTTGCTAGAGCTAATCTTAGCGATTAAAATTGGTAATTTAAGTTTAACAAATCCTTGCTGATTGTAATCAAAAAAAGAGACAGTTCATCACCCTGCACAATCAAATTTAGGTCGGCAATTGTAGGCAAATGGCTTGAGAATTCAGTTCAAGTGTGACTTCTTGACCGTAGGTTAAATCAGCAATAAATGGCGATAGAATTTCCAACAGATTGGGGTTTTGAAAATGACTTCGTTTTGTTTCAGGATGGGGATAATAGACTAAGCTACGATAGCGATCGCCTTGATGGTTTAAATAACAGGGAGAAAAAGAAAAATTTTCGGGTGGATGGCAGGCTGACCAATCAACAGCTAAAAAAGTATATTCTGGCGCAAGTATTTGATAGGAATAGGGTGAGATCTCCACATTCAGCGTTCCGGCAAAAAAAGCAGTTAGATCCAATCCTAATGACTGAAAAAAAGGCGTTTGTAAGGCGATCGTTCCTTGGGGGTAAGGACTTTGGGGTGATTGACCCGATGCCACCTGATGGCCTGGCCGAATAATGCCCTTAACTTGAACCCATTCCGTCATAGCAACTTTCTTCTGAAATTTCCTGGCTTAATGTTACGCTAAATAGGATTTAATCCCTTCATTCTCCTATCCCAAAGCGTCCAAATGTCTGTGGTCTCTACTTTTGGTCAACGTGCCGCCGCTATCCGTACCTGTCCCATCAATCCGAATCACTGGTATGTGGTTGCCCAAAGTTCTGAGTTAACGGATCAGCCTCTCAGTGTTGTCCTCTGGCATGAAAATATTGTTCTTTACCGCGATCGCCAAGGGCTGGTTCAAGGGCTAGAGGATCGCTGTCCTCATCGTCAGGTGAAATTAAGCGAAGGACAAATTGTAGGGGATCATTTGGAATGTATTTATCATGGTTGGCAATTTAATCGGAAGGGAGAATGTGTTTTTATTCCCTATTTAGCAGAAAATCAAAAATTACCCACCTGTCAACTACGTACCTATCCCGTCAAAGAACAAGATGGTTTTATTTGGCTTTATCCAGGCGATCCAGAACTGCTTAAAACCAAATCCCTCAATCCTCTTTCTTTACCTGAATGGTCACATCTGAATTACATTGCTAGTGTGGCCACCATTGATTGTCAAGGACATTTTTCCTTTTTAATTGAAAACTTAATGGATATGTATCATGGTCATTTACATGATAGTTATCAGGCTTGGGCTTCTGCTAGTTTGCTCCAAATTCAAGCCGATTCAGAACGGATAGATGCCTATTATGATGCTCAGAGTTATTATAAAATTGATAGAATTTGGTCTATTTCCCAACTCTTTTTTCCTGCTTTACGAAAACTACATTCTGAGCCGTTAACGGTGAGTTATCTTTATCCGCATTGGTACTCAACTCTCGGTAATGATTTCAAGATTTATTGTCTTTTTTGTCCGATTAGTGAAACCCAGACTCGCGCCTATTTAGTTCATTTTACTTCCTTAAATGCGTTTCCAAAGTTGCATAAATTACCGATCGCCTTTCGGCAGTTTTTAAAGGATAAACTCTTTGGTTCAGCCCGTAAAATGCTAGAGGGATTAATACGACAGGATGTGATTATGATTGAGCAGGAGCAGGAGTATTACAGTAAAAATCCCCAGCATCGCAGTTATGAAGTTAATCCCACTTTAGGGAAAGTTCAATCCCTCATTCGTCAGCAAGCTCAAGCGGCTATTCCGGTTTTAGACTCTTTGGAACAGAGCTAAAGGAAGTACGAACAGTTGACTTTTCATTGAAATAAAAGGCGATCGCTGAAACATCACACCAAAATAATCTATCTGTATTTGCTGACTTCACCCATAAGATTAGCAAATTAGTAGATGCCCCCTTTGGCGATCAGCATTTACAGCTAGAATGTCCCAATCAAATGAAGTGATCCCATCAATCTCTTGATTCAAAATAACAGCGATCGCCGACCGAGTGATGAAGGGTATTGAAGTTTATTAAGTTCTATTTTTTCCTGACTTCTGAACTTAGGGGTTAATGCTAGGATGAGGGTTAGCTTTCGTTTGACAGAGTGCGATGACCCCGAAAAAGATTCTGATTTTAGCTGCCAATCCTTTAGAAACCGCCCATTGATAGCTTTACGAATACTCTGAACCACATTTAAGAAAGCTTCATCCTGATTTTCCCAGGTCGTAATCGGTTTGCCATCTTTTGGTAATGCTTGTAATTTGCTAAAGGGTGTATCTTTCCAGTCAGTTGGTCTAAGAATAATCGGGATTACCTTGGCGGTTCCTGCCTGATGACGTTCCATTGCTCGCTGCATTTCTAAGTCATAGCAATATTCTGATGCCATAAAGGGTGGACTAATCAATAGCAGGATAATTTGAGCGGATTCCAAATGAGCTTTGATTTCAGCATCCCATTCTGTCCCTGCCTCTATTGCTCGATCATTCCATGCAGAGATTTTTCCTTGCTTCTTGAGATTTGCTAAATGAATATCAAGTTCTTCTCGTAGGCTTTCATCTTTATGAGAGTAAGAAATAAAGATTTCTATCATTTCAGAGCTATTTTTAGAAGAATTTACGGCTAAAGAGGCGTTTTCTTCAGATGGCATTAAGCCTGAGAAAGTATCTATAATTTTGTTACTGTGGATTGGAGTTTCACGCTCAAGTTCACAAATAAAGTCGAGAAGTGCATTCAAAATACGAGATTTTTCACGTCTGAATTCTTCGAGACTAACGAGACCTTTACGTTTCTCATTTTCAATTTGTCTGAAATTGGCCGTGTGTAAAATAATTTCATTCTGATAACGAGACGGATATTCTTTGGTAATCTCTGTCAGTTGAGAGAGGGCATTTTCTACTTCATCTTGTTGAAGTAAGCTTTTAATCGTTGTTAGACTGGTATTCATAGATTATTCTTTAGATAGAGATAACTGGTAAAGTAATTGATTTTTTGTAAAAGATAAGAAAGGAAGATAAACTAGAAAATTTACAAAAGTATATATCGTTACATCAACCTCGTTTATATCTGTCCTTGGAAGCCAAGCTTGAGCGTATAAATACATCTGCAAAAAACAAATAAAAATAACTATTGCAAATGGTGCGGCTACTAGATTAAATACCTTAAATGATGAATAAATTTTGTTCTTATTTGGCTTTAGAGATTGAAATATGATAAATAGACATGGCAACCCAACAAAAACAAGAATCTGTGTCAAAGGCTTCAGATCAGTTGTCAAAGAAAATGAACTACAAATCCAGATTATAAACATCACACAAATAAATGTAATAATCGTATACAAAAGAGATAACCAAAAATCGAAAAAATAAGTGCTTTTGAAGAAGCATAAAATTGTTATAGTTACAGATAATAATAAAATATTCCAAAAAATAAATAATGACGGTATTTCGGGAACAAAAAATAAATAAAAAATAGTCATATTATTATAATACCCAGAGCGAATGATAGAAACAATGTTAATATTGCTTTCGATTACTTCTTCTGCTGCTTTTCTTTTTTCTAATTCACTATCCATATTATTGAATTTAATATCTTGAGACACTAAATTTTCTATATTAGTGCCAGTAGATTCTTTGATGATTGCCAAAAAGTCATCGATTGTTCCATTTTTTATCGAATCCAAAATATTAGAAAGAGATTTCTCATTTAGTGATTTTTTTTCAGATTGACTATTAAGAAACATATCTAATAATTTACAAGCTGAATCATTTCTATTTATCAAATAAAAGATGAGACTTTCCTTTCCCATAGACCTTTGTAATAAATCAATTTTTCTCTTATCAATTTTTCCCTTATCCATTAAGCAATAATTTCTTTCACTGTCAGTATCAGTGCCAGTGTCAGTAATTAGTGCGTCTGTATAATTTAACGAGTCTTTGCTAACATACTTTACAAAATCATCCTTAACAATGTATTTTTTTATATCTCTAAAGTAATTTTTATAGTTGCGATGTATTGCTGCTGACCCATTATTTTTTTTCTCATTGTAATAGCTATAGATTAAATCAAAATCTTCGACACCAGACATATCAATTGCGTCAAGAATGATTGTATTGACGATGAGTCTTTCTTTGTTCACTAAAAGTTTTAACTCAAGCGAGTTTAAAAAAACTAGGTTTCCAGAAACAATCAGAAGAATGCAAGCACAATACCCAAAGACTTCAATGGGTACATCCCGGATAAAGTAGTACATAGAATCTGGGGTAAAATGGAAAAAAACTGATGAGCGAAAAAAGTATGTTACCGATTCCCCCAGAAGAAAAAGCACTGTTAAAACAGCATCTCACCGAATCAGCCCGTATCCTGCGCAAATATACGGAACCAGAGAAACAGAAGGACTTTGGAAGCATCGAAGTAGAAGTCAGAACCCAGATGTTAGAAATTGTGGGGCCAACAATGGGGGAGTTTTTTTTTCAGAAGGGGGAAAAAAACGGTCTGGAAACAAGCGAAAAATCAAAACCCTAGTCGGAGAAGTGGAAATAAGCCAAAAACAAGCCAGAAAACTAAAGGTGTCGCCAAAAATCGTCTTAAGTCCAGGTTTAGAGAAATGCTGTCTAAGAGCCAGTGCGAAAACATCCTACCAACAAGCAGAAGAAGATATAGAGGAGTTGATGGGGATAAAAGTAGGACATAGCAGTTTACATCGCTTGGTAGAACGGACAGAACTGCCCTTAGCTCAAGCTCAGTCAGAGAGTGCGGGGGTCAGTATAGATGGGGGAAAGATTTGTCTGCGGGGCGAGGAGAAGGAAGGGGGACAGTGGCGAGATTATAAACTGGTGAGTCTTCATGGCAATGTCTGTGAAGCCTTTTTCCAAGACCCAGAGGGCTTAAAGAATTGGAGCAATGTTCAACCTTTGTCCCCAATAGTGACCTTTTTGGGAGATGGTCATCCCGCAATCTGGAATGCGGTAGAGAGTTTCGCCACTCAATCGTGGCTGATACGACGAGAGGTGTTGGATTGGTATCATCTCAAGGAGAATCTGTTCAAAGTGGGTGGCTCTCTCAAACGGCTAGAAGCAGTGGAGCATTTACTGTGGCGGGGTTTTGTGAACAAGGCAATAGATGCGTTTGATGGAGTCAAAAGCAAGAGGGCAAAGAATTTTCAAGCCTATTTGACGAAGCATTATCAGCGTATCCCTGATTACCAATACTATCAACAGCTTGGTATTGTGATTGGTTCTGGTGATGTGGAGTCTAAGATTAAACAGGTGGGAGCTAGGGTTAAATTGTCGGGAGCACGTTGGCATCTTCATAATGTTTCTCGTATTCTTCGGCTACGATGTGCTTATCTCAATCACTCTCCTCTTTTGAGTGTCAATGTATTATCTTAAGTCTCCTCTTTTGAGTGTCAATGTATTATCTTAAGTGGGATGCACCCGACTTCAATTAATGTGTTGTGTCTTCTAAAATGTCCATGTTTTTTCTCGATATTATAAGTTGACTGCAATTTAAACCAATAAATAAGAAAGATAGCTTCGAGAATAGCAATAATAATAGTCCCACCCCATAAAAAAATTGGATAATGGTAGTAATTTATTGGCGTGACTAGCACCAATAAAAAAATACTCAGATTTGCAAGTAGAGAATAATAAAAAACGTAATGCAATTTCAGTCCCCATAGTCGAGGATTGCCTAGCAAAAGTTTATGGTTTATGTCTTGTAGAAATCGAGGAAATAAAATCCGAAAGACTGGCTTAGGTATATTCATAATTATTTATCCTCAAAGCGTTTTTCTTCAAACAATTTACGAGTAGATTTACTAATGTCTCTAAAATATTTTAAAGAGATATTCTGATTGATAAAAATTTTAAGTAGGTCATGAGCTTTAATATTTCTGTCTGTATGAATAACAAAGCTTTTTCCTTCTTGATCAATTCTGTGACAACTAAAATTTTCTAGTACATCGAATAATTCATCCTTCGAGAGATTACTTGCTATTTCATAGGAATTTTCCTTTCTATCTTCCCCAAAATCAGCAACTGAACCATTATAGATAGCACTACCTCCTTTAAGAAAAATAATATTATCAGCAATATCCTCAACTTCATATAAATGTTGTGAGCTAACAATGACAGATAGCGGATTAGCACTCGAATTTGCCAAATCTCTTAAATCCTGTAAAAATAAAATTTGGGTATTGATATCGAGGTTTGCTAATGGCTCATCTAAAATAATTAGCTTGGGAGTCCATACGAGAGCTTTTGCTAACTCAAATCGAGTTCTATATCCCCCTGATATTTCATCCCAAGTCGCTTTGCGATACTGCTCCAATCCTAGACGACTGATAATAAAATCAACCTGGTCTTGATTATCATCTCCTGTAATACCATGAATGGACGCAGCAAAGTGTAAATTATCCATCAATAAACCGTTCCACTTCTCTATTTGCTGGGGGATGTAAGCGATTTGTTGTTTAATTGAATACCAATCTTCTCGACCGTTGAGCGTTAAAGCAGGATACCCAAGCTTACCCATGCTATTTTTTAACTCACCAGCAATTATTCTCAATAGAGTAGTTTTGCCATTACCATTTTCACCAACAATAGTCGTTATTTCCCCACGTCTTAGAGTTAGATCGATGGGATTTAATTTAAATTTGACGGCACGACTTTTGTAACTTTTTGTGATTTGAATCCCCGCGAAGACAATATCTCTATCCTCAGCAATATTAATAGATTCAGGCGGATGTTGCTTTCGAGCGTCTAAAAATTTTTGTTTGGCTCGTTGCAAATCAGTCATTGGTGTATTGGGGTTGTTGCTGATTTTTTCTTCGGGATTGTCTAAAATCTTAGACAAATCTGTTGGCTCATTAAAATTGTGAGGGTTGGATAATATGGTCTCTTTTGAAGTCTCAGATTCAACCACTTCTTCAAGTTCTGTTGATACGTCACGCCTAGACGGATTAAGGACTTGTTCGTATTCCTCCTTAATTTGATCAATAAAATCCAAAATATCTCGTCTAAGCTTTGCAAATCTCTCATTAACTAAATCCGTCTTGCCAAGAGTACGCGAATCCTCCCTGAGTTCGGTGTACTCCGCCCGAATATTGATGCTCTCACGCTTATCTTTTTTGTCTTGCGAAAAATCAACACAAAAATCCATCAGTCGTTTCGTTGCGGCATTTAAGTCATTGGAAGCGACACTGTTTTCGATTTCAGATGCTCTTTCTTCTAGCTCGGCACGGCTCATTCGTGAAAAATCAGTAATTTATTTAAGGATTATAATATGAAAATGAGATATTCAGTGGTTTTACCAGAAAGTAGGACAAATCAAAGTGTGTTGAAGGAAGAGATAGGTCGAGCAACAGAAAAACTCTGCGCCGAGGCACCAGGGCGGGTATCGTACTTTGATGAACTAAAATAGAGAACGATAAATATCACGATAAGCGAAAGGTGCCAAAAAGTCTGGCAATGTTTGTTCGAGAAAACGAACAAGAGTATCCGAGAAATTGACGATAGCACATAAACACCGATCGGTAGTTTGTATTATTGAAAAAAGACAATCGAGTAGTAATCTTTTGGGATTAGTAACCGTCGCTATTGCTTAAAAGCTTTCATAACCGTTCCTCTTACGACAAAACCCATACCATTATAACAAAATCCACTAACGGCGATCGCAGTTTATGGATTAGTTGAAAAGGGCGATCGCGTTTAGTTTTCTTTAACTGAAACAGATTTGATAATTTTAGAGAGAAATATTTTGACGATTAACATCAGTAATGGGTAACTCTACATCTTCATAAATTGCGGAGAGATTGATTGTTAAATTTAGACTTTCAAAGCAAACCTTTACTTCATTATAACTACGATAAAACCATCGTCCGAGTTCATCCCGTAGAAAAATTTCGACTCGCTGATGTTGGCTATTCACTAAAACATATTCCTGTAAACTGTTTAAAGTTTGATAATCATTAAACTTATCACCGCGATCAAAGGATTCTGTACTCTCTGATAACACTTCAATAATTAATTTTGGAAATCGTTTATAAGTAGAGGTTTCTCGGTCTTGAGGATCACAAGTCACCAAAATATCGGGATAATAAAAACAGTTTCGTTTTTCCAGTCGGGCTTTAATATCGGCAAAATAAACACGACAATCGGTTCCTCGTAAATGGTTACGGATGATACTGGCAAGGTTCAGAGCAATTGTGTTATGACTGTCTGTTGTGCCGGTCATTGCATAAGCTTCTCCGTTAATATATTCGTGTTTAATCAGACTTTTTTCTTCATTTTTGAGATAGTTTTCAGGGGTTAGATAGTTGTAGTCTGGTAAAGCAATCATGGTTATCATTCTATTTTTTGCATCAAGAGGGGAAATCTTGGTTTTTATTTTAACTTGAAAAAAGCGATCGCGGTTTATTAAGTTAAGGAGTGATCGCCCTTTTTATTCCTCTATAAAATACTCACTTAAAATTGAATTAATATCGCCAGCTGTAATATCTTCTTTTTCAGCTTTACTATAAATAGTTAGTAGTAAAATACTGGTCTCTGACTCAAGTAAATAGATTAATCTGTAGCTAGCATTTTTGCCTTTTTGAATATTACTATTTTTAACCCTGAGCTTATAAACGTAAATCTCAGAACCAAATCCCGCCAGGCGATCGCCTAAAATAATTCCTTGCTCCAATTGTTGAATAATCGGCTCAACATCTCGTTGAATATTACGATATTTTTTAGATAACCGATACAATTCCTTTTCAAATTCATCAGCAAATCTAACAGAAAATATGTCGCCCCTCAGATTCTCTCCCATAGCTCCGAAACGGGTCTTGTTTTTCCTTCTGTGTAATCCTGTAAAGCCCTTCTCAAACTAGCCTTAACGTCTTCTACAGACGTATCATCAGGATCAAACTCAACTTCATCTGATTCCGTCGAATCATCACTTTCTCGTTCCGCTAAATGAGCCAAAAAATCAGCCGCAATTAATAGCTGATCGTCTGATAACTGTTCAACATAATCTTGAATTTGACTGCGAAGCTCTACCACACTCATCACAAACTACCTCTACCGACAAAATCCACACTATTATAGCAAAGTCAACTAACTGCGATCGCGGTTTATTAAGTTAAGGAGCGATCGCCGCTTGAAATTCCTTCAAAAAAAGCTTGAGCGGCAACCTAGACCCAATCTCGGCTTTTACAACCAGAGGGAACCAGACTACCGCCCGTCTTTGCAATGATCAAGAAAAAACAAACCTCTCAGTCCTTCAATAGTTTCAAGATTTGTTTACGACTTCAATGGAATAGGTAAATACGACCCTTTCTGAAATTATAACTTCGGCAAAATTTGAGAGATTTTAGGGATTAAATGGGAAGCTTGCAGCATAGGAGTACTGGTAACAGAATCGCTGGCTAAGGTGAAGAGAGGATTCGCTAAAACACCCGCTAAAGTAGTTGCAATTAAGGTCAGAACTAAACCTACCTGAAGCGGACGCATTCCCGATAAATGCCACTGAATTTTAGGATAATTTTTAACCACATTGGACATTTCATGGGGTTCTTTGACCACCATCATTTTCACCACCCGAATGTAGTAATAGATGGAAACCACACTGGTTAACAAACCTAATAAAACTAAACCATACAGTCCGGCTTGCCAACCTGCCCAAAATAGATAGATTTTGCCGAAGAATCCTGCTAGGGGCGGAATTCCCCCCAAAGATAATAGACAAATACTTAAGGCCAAGGTCAGCAACGGATCTTTGGAGTAGAGTCCGGCATAATCGCTAATTTGATCGGTTCCTGTACGGAGCGAAAAGAGAATAATACAAGTAAAAGCTCCCAGGTTCATGAACAGGTAAATTAGCAGGTAAAAGACCATACTGGCATACCCTTCATCGGTTCCTGCCGTTAAACCAATCATCACAAAACCGGCTTGGCCAATGGAGGAATAGGCTAACATACGTTTCATGCTGGTTTGAGCCAAAGCCACCACGTTACCGAGAATCATACTCAAAACGGCTAGGGCGGTAAAAATCACTTTCCATTCATCGGTGATCACCCCAAAGGCAGTGACTAATAGGCGAATGGCGATCGCAAATCCAGCCGCTTTGGAACCGACCGACAGAAACGCCACCACCGGCGTGGGTGAACCTTCATAGACATCAGGAGTCCATTGGTGAAAGGGAACCGCCGAAATCTTAAAAGCAATCCCCGCAATCACAAATACCAGGGCAATGGCTAATCCTAGAGATTGACCCCCATTTACCGCATCCGTCAATTGGGCCGCGATCGCCTCTAATTGGGTTTCTCCTCCCGACAGACCATAGAGCAGGGAAAGACCGTAAAGAAAAATGGCGGAACTGGAAGCCCCGATTAACAGATACTTTAAAGCCGCTTCATTGGAACGAGGATCACGCTTCATGTAACCCGTCATCAGATAAGACGAAATACTCAGCATTTCCAAGGAAACAAAAATCATCACCAATTCGTTGGCGGCACTGAGAAACATTCCACCCAGCGTCGCCGTGAGCATAATGGCGATAAATTCAGCCAAAGAAGTTCCCGTCTGTTCCACATAACGCACCGACATTAAGATAGTGACCACCGCCGAAAGTGCAATGATCGCCCGAAAAACAATACTGAGATTATCCCCATTAAAGGCTCCCAGAAAACCGATCGGGTCTGCACTATCCCAAGCAAAATAGAGCGCGACAGTAGCTGCCAATAGTCCGGCGATCGCTGCATAGGGCAACCAACGGGCCGAACTACGTCCAGCTATCAAATCTCCAACTAAAATAAAGATTAAGGTAACGGTAACAATGCCTTCTGGCAGAATTGTCCCCGCATTCAGTTGAGTCGCAATACTACTAGAGAAATCCATAGGTACAATCAAAAAAATGCCTAAACAATAGCTTAGGCCATTTCTGGAATGATCGCTTGTCTCTAGCGATCGCAGTCAGCACTCACGGTTAGTCGGCAACGCGACGAGAATTGTAGGAATTATAGGAACGATAAGCGGGATTGCTGTTATAGCCATAGCGAGAATACCCACTCCCATTACCGTTCATGCTCAAAGGCGATTGCAGAGTTAAGGTGAGATCCTGACTCGGATCAATGGTCATAACCTCTCTCGTGCCACCTCCCACAATACCCGCAGTCGGTAAACCCCAACCCGCTAAGGCTCCTGTGGCCGCACCGGCTAACACCTCTAGGGCATTAATATGGCGATCGCCGGTTGTTCCTGCAATCAAGGTGGCTGTACCTGCACCTGCCAGGGTTCCCATAATAATATCCGCCGCACTTGCCCCTTCATTTTCCGTTTGGAAATCCACTAACATCCGAGAAGTTGCGTTAATGGGTATGGATCTGCCATTGGGCAAAACAATTTGTTGGGCAAGATATTGCACGCCCTGATCCGTCGCTTGCAGTTGACCACTAATTTCACTACCGGCTGGAACTAAAATTGTGCCATCAGCTTGACGAATATTAGCGGCCACATTGAGATTAAGAGAGAGACTTTCACCCTTAGCAATGGTAATTGTCTCAGCATCATCGTAGCTAACCGGAATGGCAGTGCCAGAGGGAATTATTATCCCTGTTTGGGAATATTGACGAGGGGAATTATTGTAGTTAGGGGGATAGGGCTGAGTTGAGCTATTGTAGGTATTACTCGACTTGCCAGAAAATAACGGTTTTGCAGAAACAGTCGTGACAGAACTTAAGACGGTTGCTCCAATCATCAAAACGGCAACTAGGGATTGGGCAGATTGTTTATGGTTAAAGCACAACATAGATTTTCCTCTCTTTTTTTCGGTTCAGTAGTAGATGACCTCCACCGATATCTTTAGCTTAGAGAGTGACTTCAGGGATGTCAGTCCCCAAAAAAGAGGAATTTTGTAAGGCTTTTTACCTATTGGTCAGCGATAAGGTGGAAAAAAGTAGAAAGTCAGCAACAAAGCATTAGCGCAATTCTCCACCCCAGGAAAAAAGAGCGGTAAGGGTGCAAACCAGTAGAGCGATTCTCTAAATCGTTGTCAGTTAAGCTATCAGGAACTTAGCTGAACCAGAGATTCAGAACATGACTCTTTCCTTACAACAAACCCTCTAAACGCCGACGGAGACGCTCTAATTCAGCCGCAGAAAACTCTCCTTCCTCTTCTGATTGTCCTGGCACAGGTTCTTGCATAACACCATCGGGATCCCAATCTGCATCAGCAATATTTTTTTCAGGAGGAATAGCCAACATTCCATCACTGACCATTTCGTACTCGTATCCTGCCTCGCGACAGAAAATTTCAATTTCTTCCGAGTCCATTGGTTCTACTGTAGGGGTGGGGAAATCCTGGGCCTCGAGTAACAGCGCGAAACGGGTGGCATCGTCCTCAGACTCAAACATCAGAATTTTGTTTTTTCCGCCCATTTGAATGGTATGAATTCCCTCATTGTCAGTGCGGGCATTAAACAACAAGACATAAACGCGCATAGGTCAAAGAAGTACTAGGAACTTAGCATTTTGATCAGAATCGTTTTGATGGTCATGATTGGGATGGGACGCTATCTCGATTTATCAATGAATCAAGACATCTCTGGGGGAGTGCGTCCTCCTCACTAATTGCGAGCTAACCATTTTTGTCCATTGAGACGCTGTAGGGTGTAGTTCACCATTAGATCCAGAGTCACTTTACGCTCATCAATCATAAAGGATTCAAGAGTACTGGGTTTGTTGCCCCCCGTTGACCAAGAAAAGGCTTTCTGTCCGTTAATCGTTTCGTCTAGAAAATAAATCTGAAACTGACGTTTTCCGGCTTGCCAAGTACCTGTAACTTGCCAATAGGCTTGGCTTGGGTCGGCTCCTATCATGGGAATGGCTTGTTTTTGAAATTGTAATTCTAGATCGGTTAAACCGGCTTGATCAAGGGCAGATTTAAGACGAGGGGTGAAATGCTGCTCCATGAACTCAGTAAAGGGTTTATCTTCTAAGGCGGGTTCTTTCGGCTTTTTGGCGGCGGGCTTCTCGCCATCTGCGGCAACTGCTTTAGGCACTTTTGGGGGTTTGGTCTCTTCTGCCATAGGAATAAATCAGCGATCGCTGAGAAATAGGACGATTCGGAAGATGGATTTCTAAAAATATAGCAATTATAGGCTGTTTGTTTAGCTTTCTGACGGCTTAAGTCCTGAATCCTCTTTAGAGGAATGGGAGCTAGGATGGGAAAGTTGATTACTAACCCGCCGTAATACACCATTCAGAAAACGATAGCCTGCATCATCGGAATACCGTTTAGCCAATTCTACCGCTTCGTTAATGGCCACTTTTTGCGGAATTTCTAAATATAAAATTTCAGCGAGAGCCAATCGCAAAATATCCTGGTCAATTTTCGGTAAACGATTCAGTTTCCAATCCACCATCGCTTCCTCTAATTGTTGATCAATCTCTTGACGGCGACGATGAACGGTACCAACAAGTTCAAGAGTATGTTGTCTAACCTCGTATTGACTGGCCAATTGGAGAATTTCAGGCAGTTCTACGGCGATCGCCACCCGATTAATCGCGGTCTGGGTAAGCACAATTGACTCCTGTAGCATGGCTTTCGCACTCTCTAGGGAAGTCGCACGAGTTTCGCTACTCAAAAGACGTTCATTACTGCGATTAACCTCTGCGGATGCCGTTTCTAAAATATCCTGAACTTCCCCCGTTAAAGTTCGGATTGCGGCCAATAGCAGAGAATTAATATCCTCCTGTTCTAATTTAGCTGTCCCATTCTTAATCTGACTCAAACTTAATAACGCTAACTCACGGGCAATACGACGGGGTTGTTGACGCGGTGGCATAGGAATTTACCCAAAAAATAGCAACGGAACAATGGAACAGGTTGGAAGATGAATTTTCTAGCTTAAACTAGGGCTTTGGTAAGCTAGGGGCAACCGAGCTATTATTGACAATCCCGCCAGAAATAATAATCCGAAAAGCGTCTTCAATCGACAAATCCAGATTAATGACCTCTTCTTCTGCGAAAATGGCATACCAACCAGAGGTTGGATTCGGGGTAGTGGGAATAAAAACACTCAATACAGATTGAGATAATTGAGCTTGAATCGGCTCACTGACTCCACCTGTCACAAAACCAATACTCCAAACCCCCTGTCGCGGATATTCCACCATCACCACCCGCCGAAAGCGATTTTTGGAATCTTTAAATAGGGTTTCTAAAATTTGTTGTAAGGTCTTGTAAACCGTTCCTGCTAAGGGGATAGACTGAAGAATGCGCTCTCCGGTATCTAACAGCCAACGGCCAATGAAATTGCGGGCCATCAAGCCAATTAACAAAATACCAAGAAAAGGAACGGTTAAACCGACGAGCAAATTCAGTAAATTAGTCAGGTTCGGATCAAGACCCACAAAGGGATTTAGTTGTTTGGGAATCTGGGTTAATAAACTAATGGCCCAATTAGCGATCGCAATGGATAGCCAAATAGTTGTGGCCAAAGGAATAACCACCAACAGTCCCGCGATCAGATCATTTTTAACTGCCTGTTTTAATCGGTAGAAAAGAGAACGGGAATCCGACATGATGAAGAGTAAGTAACAGACTAAAACGGAAGGATTAAGAGAACTGAATTCAGAGAATTTGGATTGCCAGCCCTGGTATTTTCCTAGCGTCGAGGAGTAGATGCATTGGTACTCATAACACCACGCAATCCCAATGCCCCTACCGTAGCATAACCAATGGCCAGCATCAGACTATTAAGACCCGTACGAAGTCCTTGTTTCAGGGCTTGAGAAGTCGCTTCACCTTCTGCTTTACGCTGTCTGTCTTGCAGTTGGGTCTCCAATTGCTTTTTGATAACATCAATACGCTTTTTATAGGCGGCAGGATCTTTAGATAGATCTCGTAATCCCTGAAGTTGATTTTTTTCAGCTTGCAGTGCTTCTAGTTGTTGGGGAGAAAGGGGATTTCCTTGGAACTGACCGCTTTGAATAACCTGATTGCGTTGAGCAATTTGTTGATCTAAAACGGCTGGATTTTGAGAGAGACTATTAACCTGTTTAAGAAATTGTTGAATCTGCTCTTTCCCTTGCCCAGCCCCTTTTTCGATTTGAGTTAGAGCCGTTGTCTTCGCCTGATTAAGATTGTTCAAGTGAACGGGAACGAGGAGCAAGAACATAAGTCCTAAAAAAGCGGACAGGATAAACACCGGTAGTCTTAAGTCAAAACCAGAGGATTTAGCCTTACTGGCACTGGTGGTTGAATCAATCCAATAGCCAATGAGAATAAGACCCACCCCGACCAAGGGAACGACTCCTCGATCTACTAGGTTAGATACAAAGCCCAGTTGCCACTGTTGATCACTCCAATTAAAGGGAATGGCTAGGGTCAGATAATCCAGTAGAGAGGAGAGAATAAAAATGACACCAAAGAGTTTAAGACACAGAGAGGTAAAGGCTGAACTATTCATTGTTTATCGATCTTGAGAATTCTAAATAGAAAGTTGGTATCTGTAAATGGTCTTTTAAGCGCGTATAACTAAACGTTCTTAAATGAGGTTGCAGGTCAATTACTCACTATAAGCTACGCAGGAATCAATTTTACCGCCGAAGTCTCACTTCCGTTAGGCTGGTAGTGTTCTGAGTCTATGATTAAGTAATCTCCTGATAGATTAACTGACTACGATTGAGAAAATCATCAGAAAATCAATCCACAGGTTGGCAACGTCACCAAATATAGTTGGTTAAATGTATTAACATAGATCCGCATGGCCCCTAATTTCCGTTTTAGTCACGAGCTGACAAGGCCTGAAAGTTTGACCTTACGTTATAATTACGGTAAAAAGTCATGGTTATGAATACAAAAAATTTAGGCGATCGCGTCAATCTCATTAAAGGTAAACGAGAATTTTTACTCAAGCTCTCGGAACAACCCAATTTAGGCATTCTAAAATTGGACGTTAGCCAAGCCTTAAGCGAATTGGATGATCTGATTGAAGATTTTGCCCAAACCTTTCCAGAGTTAGATTAAGGAAATGATGACTGGCGAGAAAATTCGGAATCTGGTAATTGCTCTGATTGCCATTGTTTTAAGCACGGCCATTTATTTTGGTTTTCAGACTCAAGGAGCCGCAACTTCTCTAGAGGCTCAGGTTAAACAGGCAATGCCCATTGAGGTCGCGCTGGCCAATGGGAAACCGACCTTAACGGAGTTCTATGCCAATTGGTGTGGTAGCTGTCAAGCTATGGCCAAGGATTTGGCTCTGATTAAGCAAAAATATGCTCAGTCTGTGAATTTTGTCATGCTCAATGTCGATAACAATAAATGGCTACCAGAAGTCCTCAAGTATCGTGTTGATGGCATTCCCCATTTTGTTTTTTTTGATGCCACGGGAACAGCGATCGCTCAAGCCATCGGTGAACAACCTTTGCCGATTCTGGAAGCCAATCTACTGGCCTTGGTACAAAATACCGATTTACCCTACGCCAATCGAACAGGGCAGACCTCGTTGTTTGAACCTAAGGTGACGGCGACTGAAAACAGTGACCCTCGTCGTCACGGGGTTAATTAACATAAATGGGGGTCGAGTTGGCAAGGCAATTGGTAAACTGGCCCCCGACTTTCCCCATTCCCCTCAGACCTTGATTAACTGAAAGATACGAAAGATCACAGCAGATCAAATGTGTGAGGTTAGACTATGCTGAATTTCAAAACCCGTTTAGAACTTGTCTTTCTGGGGTTAGGGATAACTGTTTTAGGTTTACAGATACAAGAGGCGATCGCCTATCCCGTCAATTCCTATAATCGTCCCCAACCAGCAGATGTGATTATCAACAGCGATCCCCAAGCCTATCCCCTCCCCTCTCAACCTGGTCAGGTTAACTATCCCCCGCAAACTAGTTCCATCGATCCACGCTTTACTTGCCAGAACAATAGTGGTCAATATACGGTGATGTATCGTCCCTTAAGCCAACCTGGCAGGGCCTATCCCTGGGCAGTACCTCGTAATTTAGGGGATGGTTGGACGGCCCAACGACGTTGTCAGGAAATTAGTCAGCGTTTAGAAAGTTACCGTCCTGATGGGTTAGCCGAATTACAAACAGGTTACGAAAATGGCTATCAAACCATTTGTGCTACCACAGAAGCGGTTCCTGGCTGTCGGATTGTGCTTACTGTTCCACCGGGCCAAGATGCCGAAGTGATCCGCGATCGCGTTTTTCAATCTTTAACCGTGGCGGATAGTGGCCAGATGACTCAGGGGGTTAATGCTTTTACGGGAGGCAATTCAGGTCAAAACTTTTTCAATCAATTGGGGCAACTATTTAATTTCGGTCAGTCGAAAACGAATCCTAAAGCGATCGCCACCAATCCCAGTCAGGGAATTAATTTACGGCCTTTCCTAGATACAGCAGACGGAGGAACTGGCCAGCAATTGAGTCGATTACCGAGCAAAAAATCTTCTCAACGTTTAAATTCTGGTCAGTTTCGTTAATATTCGTTAATTATTTCCTGACAGACCGAGACTTTCAAAACGTTTTTACAAGAGAATCATTCGTCATTAGGAATGAAAATCTATTAAATTAAGTTGTGCATTTGATGTTCTAAAGTAAAAGCTTCAGGTTTGTTTAACAACAAAATGCCTAGGTTATTTATTTTTTATCCCTTATCACTAGAGTTATTATCACTAGATTATTACCTGCTTATTCTCGCCTTGACTAAGGTCTTTATTCATTCTCAAAATTTCTAAAAAACGCCAATATTTCTTGAATTAGGATAAATTCATTCCTTTTGTAACCTAGAAGACAACGCAAAGGGATTGAAATTGATGCAATTAATGCAATCAGGAATATTGCATTGCCACTTGTCCAAAGGAGCATACACAATGAAGAATGATGCCAAAACCTGGGGAATAGTCCTGCTAATGAGCTTAATTGCTTGGGGATTATCACTTTCCCCCGTTGCTGCTGAACCGGATCTCCAAGAACAAATTGTCACGGCTCAAGTTGCGGCTGATACGTCTTTTATGATGTCTTGTTCCGGCTTAGTTCTTTTCATGACAGTGGGGTTAGCCTTTTTCTATGGCGGTTTTGTTTCCAAACGCAATGTCCTGAATACCCTAATGATGAGTTTTATTTCCTTAGGGATTGTGGCGATCGCTTGGCTCCTGTGGGGCTACAGTTTAGCCTTTGCACCTGGACTTCCCTTTATTGGCGGTGTGCAATGGCTTTTTTTACAAGGAGTTGGCTTGGAAACAACGGGCTATCTCACAGGAAGTTTACCCGATAATATTCTCTCCTATGCTCCGACCATTCCCCATCAAGCCTTTATGATCTATGAGGCGATGTTTGCAATTATTACCCCGGCGTTGATTTCGGGGGCGATCGTTGAGCGGACAAGTTTCAAGGCCTATTGTTTATTTTTATTGCTTTGGTTAACCTTCGTCTATTGTCCCCTGGCCCACATGGTCTGGGCTAAAGGTGGCTTTCTCAGCTTAATCGGAGGAACCTTAAAAGCACTGGATTTTGCAGGTGGAACAGTTGTCCATACTGCCTCTGGCGTTTCCGCATTAGTTGCTGCTTTAGTGATTGGCCCTCGTAAAAACTATCCTGATCGCGTTTCTCCGCCTCATAACGTGCCTTTTATTCTGCTTGGAGCCGGATTACTCTGGTATGGCTGGTTTGGCTTTAATGCTGGCAGTGCTTTAACGGCTGGCCCTCTCTGTACCTCTGCTTTTGTGGCAACTAATACTAGTGCGGCGGCGGCCATGTTAACCTGGTTGACCCTAGAACAAATTTTACGGGGCAAACCCACCACCGTCGGTGCCGCAACGGGCGTTGTTGTCGGATTGGTTGGCATTACGCCTGCATCTGGCTTTGTCACGCCTTTATCTGCGATCTTTATTGGTATTATTACCGCGATCGCCTGCTTTTTTGCTATTAGTTTGAAAGTTCAATTAGGAATTGATGATAGTCTAGACACTTTCCCTGTGCACGGTGTGGGTGGAGCCGTGGGAGCGATTTTAACTGGAGTATTTGCCACCCAGACGATCAATAGTGGTGGTATTGATGGCTTGTTATCGGGAAACCCCTTTCAATTACTCATTCAAATTGGAGCGGTTGTCATTACCTATCTTTTCGCTGGATTAATGACCTTTGTTATTCTCAAAATTGTTGATCTAACTCTCGGTTTACGCTTAAAGCCAGGCGCAGAGTTGCAAGGTATGGATATTAACGAACATGGCGAAGAAGGTTACGGCAGTGAATTTATCGGTCGTGAGACCTTGACTTCTTATGAATAGAAACTATATCTGTTCTAGTAAGATTAATAATGTTTCAACAGAAATATAGAAATTAGAAATATAGAAATGGAGGCTTAGAGGGATTATTAAAAGAGCCAGAATCACCAGTAAGACCCAAAAAAGTCTCCGTAGAAGAAGCGGCTCTCTTGCAAAATGAATTGCAGCTCTTTCCAGAACTCTAATGCTTTTCCCTAAAGCTGGTTTTGTCCCCAGTTCTATAATAGAAACAAACTTGTCTCACAAAATCCATGACTTCTGAACTGTCTGTCCTGACCTATCCCGAATCCTTACTCAAAAAGAATGAACGTTCCAATCTGATTCGTTTAGAGTCCATTTCTAAGGTCTATGGCACTGGGGAAACGACCGTTCATGCCCTCTCAAATGTTCACCTGGCGATCGCCCAAGGTTCCTACTGCGCCATTATGGGAGCTTCGGGGTCTGGGAAATCCACCATGATGAATATTATTGGTTGCCTAGATCGTCCTACCGCCGGACGGTACTATTTGGACAATATCGATGTTTCTGGATTGTCAGAGGATGAGTTAGCTAAAATCCGTAATCGCAAAATTGGTTTCGTCTTTCAACAGTTTTATCTGCTACCTCAGATGAGTGCCTTGGAAAACGTCATGTTACCGATGGTCTATGCGGGTGTTCCCCTCGAATCTCGGAAAATACGGGCCACAGAAGCTCTGGTTCGGGTGGGGTTAGAAAATCGGATGCAAAATAAACCGAATCAATTATCAGGCGGTCAGCAACAACGGGTCGCGATCGCCAGAGCCATTGTCAATCATCCCCTTTTAATCTTGGCCGATGAACCCACAGGGGCCTTGGACTCTAAAACTACGGAAGAAGTCCTCGGCATTTTTGAACAGTTACATAGTACCGGTATTACCATTGTTATTGTCACCCATGAAGCTGATGTGGCTAAACACACAGAGCGGGTCATTTGGTTCCAGGATGGCAAGATTAAATCCGATGGTGACTCCTTTTCGCCCGATCTCAATCTCCCCGATCTCAGTCCAATCCCGAATCAACTACCTTAAAAACGACTCAAGAGCATTATTGGATGAAGTTTATCGCAAATTTTTTAAATCCCCCTTGACAAAATCAGATAGTCACTTATACTTAAGTCAGGTGTGAGGAAAATTCAAGAGAAAGCACTTAGGGTCGAAACACGGCAAGACTCCTAGGTGTTTTTTCGATCCAAGGGGTACTTTGCGAGATAATTTAGGATATCTGCTTGAAATCAGGATTACTGGAGTCAGACTTAAGCGATGATGGAAAATAATTGGGAAAACTTTCTTCAAAATCTTGGAGAATGGCAAGGCTCTTTTACGCGAGTTTCCCTAGAAGGTGAGCTACTGGATTCCACACCGACATTGCTGACCTTAGAAAGCTTTGAGAATAATCAACTTGTGCGTTTTCGCCTCCAGCGTTTTGGGCCAGGTGGCTATAGTGAACCTCCCATTCAAGATCACGTACAAGAATATCGGTCTGTGGGTGGGCAAAATATCTTTTTTGAGACAGGAGCTTTTTCTAAAGGCTCATTGCAGTTTGCTCCTTTTTCGGAATTTGGGGCTGAATACGGGTTTGTGTCCGGCGATCGCCGTCTGCGTTTTGTTCAACTCTACGACAAGGAGGGAAACCTCAATAGCTTGACCCTGATTCGCGAATTTCGGCAGGGAACAGCGGCCAAGGAACGTCCTCCTTTAAGCGTCGATCAATTATTAGGAAAATGGCAAGGCATCGCCCACACGGTTTACCCAGGGTGGGAACCCTCAAAAACCTATACGACTCAATTAGAAGTTCAAAGTATAGGGAATGGACAATTACGACAACAGTTATCTTTTGGAGAACAAACCATTACTTCGATCGCTAATATTAAGGACAATCGCTTAGATTTTGAAAGCGGCGAAATTCCCAGACGTATTCTCCTACTCCCCGATGGCGCATCTAGCAATACCCCTTTACAACTTAAACTCCGACAACCGTTTTTTGTAGAATTAGGATGGTTAGTGGAAGAGAACGAACGCCAGCGATTGATTCGTAGCTACGATGAGAAGGGTGCTTGGGCCCATTCAACTTTTGTGATTGAAAAGAAAATATGACTATCTTATTTGATGCTTAAATATTTGTTGTTAGTGATTAACAGAAAGGCGATCGCTGCTTTTTAGCAAGGAATGACAAAGAACAATGTAGATTGAGCATAGGCGGAATATATTCTCTTTTTCTTGACACTTTTTCCCTTCTAATTGTTCTCAAAGACATCTATTTTAATACTGATCAAAAAATAGAAATGATGGCCGCAAACTTGCTTTCTTGAGGATTTTCGTCCTAGAGGTGATCATATTTAATTGACGAAATTTAATATTTTTTCTATAGCAAATCTTGGTAAACACTGCTAGATTATTTTTGGTAAAGAGTCAAGCAAACTCTAGTACCACTGCAATTTGTTTGTAAGAATCTGCCTATCGGCCATGACTCAAACCCCTTTTTGATGCTTCAGACACTAATGAATGTTCTAACCACGAATATATGAGTATGACCCAATTTCCTTGGCTAACCACCACTATTCTCTTTCCCATCGTCGCGGCCCTCTTCATTCCCATCATCCCAGATAAGGATGGTAAAACCGTTAGATGGTATTCCCTAATTGTCGGTTTAATCGATTTTGTTATTTTAGTTTATGGCTTTTATACGGGTTACGACCTGAATAATCCCAACTTACAGTTGGTGGAGAGCTATACCTGGCTACCCCAAATTGATTTGAAATGGTCAGTGGGAGCCGATGGTCTTTCGATGCCCTTGATCCTGCTCACAGGCTTTATCACCACCCTGGCCATTATGGCAGCTTGGCCTGTCACCCTTAAACCCAAGCTCTTTTATTTTTTGATGTTGGCCATGTATGGCGGGCAAATTGCGGTGTTTGCCGTGCAGGATATGTTGCTCTTTTTCCTAGTTTGGGAATTGGAGTTAGTCCCCGTTTATCTGATTCTTTCGATCTGGGGGGGGAAACGTCGGCTCTACGCAGCCACTAAGTTTATTCTCTACACGGCGGGGGGTTCCCTGTTTATTTTGCTGGGTGCTCTAACCATGGCCTTCTATGGCGATACCACGACCTTTGATATGTCGGCGATCGCGGCCAAACATTTCCCGTTGAATTTGCAGCTATTGCTCTATGCCGGTTTTCTCATTGCCTACGGGGTGAAATTACCGATTTTTCCGCTCCATACCTGGCTACCTGATGCTCACGGGGAAGCGACGGCTCCAGCCCACATGTTACTGGCGGGAATTTTGCTGAAAATGGGGGGATATGCCCTATTACGCATGAATTTACAGATGTTGCCCGATGCCCATGCTATTTTTGCCCCTGTGTTAGTGATTCTTGGGGTTGTCAATATTATCTATGCGGCCTTAACCTCCTTTGCCCAACGGAACCTGAAGCGTAAAATTGCCTATTCTTCCATTTCCCACATGGGCTTTGTGTTGATTGGGATGTCCTCTTTTACCGACTTAGGTTTGAGTGGAGCGATGTTACAGATGATTTCTCATGGTCTGATTGGAGCCAGTCTCTTTTTCATGGTCGGAGCCACCTACGATCGCACCCATACCTTGATGTTGGATGAGATGGGGGGTGTGGGCCAAAAGATGAAAAAAATGTTTGCTATGTGGACGGCCTGTTCCTTTGCTTCTTTGGCGTTACCTGGCATGAGTGGCTTTGTTGCTGAACTGATGGTCTTTGTGGGTTTTGCTACCAGTGATGCCTATAACCCGATTTTCCGTACCATTGTGGTGATTTTGATGGGGGTTGGGGTCATTCTCACACCGATCTATCTGCTCTCGATGCTGCGAGAAATTCTCTATGGCCCAGAGAACAAGGAGCTTACCAGTCATCATGCTCTGATTGATGCGGAACCCCGTGAGGTGTTTATTATTGCCTGTTTATTGGTTCCCATTATTGGCATTGGTTTCTATCCTAAGTTAGTCACTCAAATCTATGCTTCTAGCGCGGAACAGTTAACAGCAACATTACGGCGATCGGTTCCCAGTTTGGTGCAGAATGTGGCCCTTGCTCCGATTGAAACGGTGGCTTTACAGGCTCCTGAAATTGGTCGTTAAAACGAAGATAAGTTAGGGTGGATAATGACTTGTATAAATGACTTTTATAGTTGTTTTTATCCCCCTAAACAAAAAGGCATCCCTTTCAGATGCCCCTGATCGACTGGTCGATAGTCATTAAATTTACTTGAAGCCAACCGCAGCCTGCCAGACAAACGCTAATGCTAAAAAGAACAGTGGGATAATAGGCAGTACATCAACGAGTGGATCAAAGATTTGATAGGCTTCCGGCAATTTAGCCAGTAATAATGCGATCTCCATTGCTTGAGTTCCCTTTCTAACAGACAGATTATGATAAATCAATAGATTAAATCCTAGCACGAGTTGTCCGTGATCCCATGGCTCTGATTCGGTTGTTTAGGGGTTTTCTGGTGAATTTGGCCAAAGGAGTTTTAACGCCAGAATGGCAAACCCGATCGCCGCGATCGCCTTGAGAATTTTTGCCGGTAACAGTTGGGCAAGACTGCCTCCAGCGATGACTCCCAAAAAGCTGGCCAGGATCAAAGCCGTCACTGAACCGAAAAAAACGGCCTTTGGGGATTTAGCACTGCCCCCCAAAGCGATCGCCGCTAGTTGACTTTTATCCCCAATTTCAGCCAGAAAAACAGTAATAAAACTAAGACCTAATAGCTGCCAGTCCATACGAAATACATTCTCTTGATTTTGCTGAATCTCAAATAAACCCTTAAGTAAGTGGGCTTAATTAATTGTTAGATAGTAGAACAGGCTAGAAGCCTGTGGACGGGCAGGATGCCCATCCCACGTTTTATATTTAATTGTAACCAGCTACTTACTAATCCCTAAAGGGTAGTTAATAGGCAATTAACAAATACTCAATAGGTAATTAATAGGTAATTAATAGGTGATTACGTCACCGATCAATAGTCCTGTAATCAATAGCAGTAAGATCGCCACCGATAAATCTAATACCTGGGGAGACAACCGCCTTGCAATCCAATAACCAATTAATACGCCTAAAAGACTAGTAACGATTAATGCCGAAGCTGATCCTGCAAAGACAATCCAAGGCGACTGGGACTCTGCACTAATCAATAGGGTGCTGAGTTGAGTTTTGTCACCCATCTCTGCTAAAAAAATCGTGATAAAGGTCGAAGTAAAAACCGACCGAAAATAGGAAGGCTGCTTTTTTTGCACCTGAATAGCTTCTGAACTCGATTCTGAATTGGCTTGATCACCAGTCGCTACCATAAAATTGACACTAAAATCTTTTTAGGTTTTTTCATACTCTTCTCATTATTACGCAAAAATTCTGTCATCTCCTGGAATTTTTAATTTTTAGCTTGGACAGTTTAAGCCCCATTAACCGCGATCGCCTTCTCCATTTCGGCCATGAACCTATCCCATCACCTCTTGATTTTTACCCGTTATCCTGAAATTGGTAAAACGAAAACCCGTTTGATTCCCCTTTTAGGCGCAAAGGGAGCAGCCGATTTGCATCGTACCCTAACGGAACAGACCGTCAGTATGGTCAAACAGCAACAACAAACCGCCCCGATCAAAATCACAATTTATTTTTCTGGGGGAAATCAGGCTTTGATGCAGGCCTGGCTAGGGACAGACCTTGAATATTGTCCTCAAAGCCATGGAGATTTAGGACAAAAAATGCAGCAGGCTGTTTTAAGGTCTTTTTCTCAGGGGGCTAGTCGTGTGATTATAATTGGCACAGATTGTCCTGATCTGACGGGGGACATTCTAGAAACGGCCTTTCAATCTTTAGAAAATGTTGATATTGCGATCGGACCGGCTCAAGATGGAGGCTATTATCTCCTCGGTTTGCGCTATCCAATCCCTGAACTTTTTGATCATATTGATTGGGGAACCGAACGGGTTTTGACTCAAACCCAAACGCACATTGCCCAAAAACATTACAAAACTTATTATTTACCAGTTCTCAGAGACATTGATCGTCCTGAAGATTGGCTTATATGGATTAAAACCAAAGATTCTAACACTTTATTTTGAATTTAGGCTGCAAGCTATTCCTATCAGTTCATGCCAAATAGCGAAATACATTAAAAACTCTATAAATTATGACTAACTTTAATCAGAAACAACAACAGTTTTTATTACATTGTGTAAATCTCAAGTAATCTATCGCCTCTATCAATTAGAGTAATAGTATTGTTTCCAACCCAAGCTACATAGATTGTACTCCTAGAGACCCAGTCCTTCGGGTTCAGCAGGAGAGTAGATCATTATTTTTACTTCAAGCACACAAAGGTATTAAACGAAATAGCCATGAAAATCACCAATCTTTGCAAACTGACAGGAACAGGGCTTCTCAGCCTATCCTTACTCACCCCCATGCTTTTTGCTCAGGCCACCCCTCTGCGTCCTGAAATTACTCCCGCTGTCAAAAATGATGTTTCGCCACCCCTGCGCGATCTCATTTCTAAACCAGACTCTGGGACTCAGAGGGAAATTCCGCTACGATCCATTCCTTTGCCATCTTCCTCATCGACCGATGCACCCGATCAGGCTGTCCAGTCCTCAGCCTCCAGACCCTTAGCTGGTACAACACCTGGATTAAACTTTGCAGGCATCGGCAAGGGAGACTATGGCTACTCTGTCACTTCCGCACCGCCAGATACCAACGGAGCCGTGGGAGACACCCAGTATGTGCAGATCGTAAATACTGATTTTGCCGTTTTTAACAAGACTACCGGAGCAATTCAATTAGGCCCCAAAAAGATTAATACGGTTTGGTCTGGTTTTGGAGGGGGCTGTCAAACCAATAATGATGGAGATCCTACCGTCCTCTATGACAAGGTTGCTAAGCGGTGGATCATTTCCCAATTTTCTGTCAGTACAACTCCCTATCTCCAATGCGTTGCCGTTTCCACCACCTCTGATGCGACGGGAACCTACAATCGCTATGCCTTTAGTTATGGCAATGTAGCATTTCCCGATTATCCCAAGATGGGGGTTTGGCCTGATGCTTATTACATTACCTTTAACATTTTTAACAATGGTACAACCTATGCGGGGGCGAAAGCCTGTGCCTATGACCGGGCCAAAATGCTAGCAGGGCAAGCCGCTACTCAACAGTGTTTTGATCTGGGTACGTCCTATGGTAGTTTACTGCCCGCCGATTTAGATGGTAATACACCTCCCCCCAGTGGTTCTCCCAATTATCTGGTTAATTTTGGCACGAACAAACTAAACCTTTGGAAATTCAAAGTGGATTGGGTTAACACCGCTAATACCGCCCTAACAGGCCCCACTAGTCTTCCTGTTGCCGCTTTTACGGCTGCTTGTAACGGTGGAACCTGTATTCCTCAATCGGGAACGACTCAAAAACTAGATTCCCTAGCCGATCGCCTCATGTATCGATTGGCCTATCGCAATCGAAGTGGTACGGAATCCTTGATGGTAACTCACTCCGTCAAGGTGGGAACGAAACGCACTGCACCATCGGGAATTCGTTGGTATGAACTAAGGATTGCTGGTGGTACGCCTTCTGTTTTTCAACAAAGTACTTTTGCGCCAGATTCTACCTATCGTTGGATGGGAAGTATTGCCATGGATAAGCTCGGCAATATGGCAGTGGGGTATAGTGCCTCTAGTTCTGCTATTCATCCCGCTATTCGCTATACAGGTCGTCTCGTCAGCGATCCGCTCAATACCATGCAGGCGGAGAATAGTATTATTGAAGGTACAGGTTCTCAGACCTCTAACCTCAGCCGTTGGGGTGACTACAGTGCGATGTCAGTCGATCCGGTTGATGACTGCACCTTCTGGTACACTAATGAATACCAAAAGGCCAATGGCAGTTTTAACTGGAGTACCCGCATTGCCAGTTTCAAGTTCCCAAGCTGTAATTAATAAGCTGTTAATCATCTAAAACGCAGACGGGCAAGGGGCTTAAGCCCCTTGTTACAAGATTTTGAGCAAAATCATTATGCCAGTGATAGCTGACTTAAGTTTTGGCTAGTTTTCCTGTAATAATTAGGGCTTGCTGAAAGGGGAAATTAGACGAAGAAAATTGTTGGATAAGAATGTCAGAAATGGTTCCATGGGAGGAATTTGAAGGAGAATATGCTAAGAATTTCAAAGAAAACAAAGGAGCACCAGCGAACTCATTGAGAATGGCATTAGGGGTAAATCGTTAAAGAAATGTTAGAAATCAGTGGGATATTATCCGGCGTTGCTGAATCAAGGTATGAATCAGGCAGGAATTTGTGCAAAGTTGCTATTCATCTCTTGATTCAGCAACTCCAAAAAAACTTTATTCATTTAGAGGCAATTGTAACGGGTGCGACCTTTAGTTGATAAAAGCTGTTGTAATCAGGGTTCTACAGGGAACCCATATTGATCAAGTTTTGCCCAAAATTGACTCCATCGTTCCTTGGTCAATACCAAAGCTCGTAGGCTCAAAATAATTCCTGCTCCTTTTTCCTTCCATCGCATCCCTGAACAACATAATCGTTGTTTGACCAACGTCTTACAAGCTGCTTCCGTAACACCTGAACCAATCGGATACTTTTTCTCTATGTATTCAGCATAATCCATTTGATGCTGATGATTCTCGTAATAAGTAATCGCCGCTTGTAGTTTCTCGGTAAGATTCTTAGAATGACTTTTTTCTTCTTTGACTTCTTTCATCAGATTTAGCAGTTCTCCTGCTTTTCCTTTTTCATGCTTGAGTTCTCGACAATTTTCAGTCAACCATTCTTTTTGTTTTGACACTGTATTCGGATGCAACGCTTCTGCCAAGGCACCTAAGTAACCAGAGGCATGATAGAAATCTAATATCTGTTCTTCCGTTTGCTTTTCTAAAAACTTCCAATTTGATTCTGCCCCGTCTGCTATCCCGACCAATGTTGCCTCTGGATAACGGTTTTTCGCTCGCTCAATTTCTCTTTCTAATCTTTCTAGAAAACTCTTTTTTCCATACTCTGGTGCCGCACCTAGATAGATTGTATGTTGACGTTCGCCTTCACTATCGTATAGGGAAACGGTTCCCACCATTGCTTCACGGTAGCCATCCTCACACATCAGCATACAGGTTCCATCTAATCCTATTCCCACTGTTGCAATTTGGCTATCCTCCTTGGGCGGGGCATAACTCCACGCTTCTTCTTTTGCCTGTACCACACTTCCTACTGCTTCACTCAATCTTTGGATATAGGATAGCGCTACTTTTCTACCATGATTTTCTAATAAATCATTTTTCACCTCTTTGCCTGCCATCCCTGACATTTTTGAGGATACCTGTTTTGCCAATAATGGCGTTGATGTTATGATTATCCTTGCTTCTCTTTCTAAGGGGCAATACGTTTTTCCTCAAAGGTGAACGCTGATATACATGACGATTCACTATAACCTCACCATAAGGTGTTTGATATTCTTTCGGTTGCTCTCCCTTACTCTTCCAGATTTCTTCACCGATTTTTAAGGGTGAACCATCTGTATCTAAATATTTCAAGGCTTCTTTGCTGGCGATGCAACCTACTTCGTTTAAGCCTTTTTGAATATTTATTTCTGTATCCAACATTGAACGACTGAGTTCTAATGTTAGTTCTATTTTTATCTTTGAACCCTCTACATTAATTAGTTTTGCTGTCATCATTGTTTCCTCTTTGTCACTTTTCATCCCATGTTAACACTTTTCTTTTCCTTCATCAACTAAAGGTCACACCCATTGTAACAACTTGTTAAGGAGTTTTATCTATGACCCTATCTATTAACCCAAACCAAGCAGATATTTTTGAAAAGGTAAGAGATATTGTCGCAAACAAACTTTCCTTAGATGGAAGCAAGATTACTCCACAATCCAATTTTGCCAACGATTTAGCGATTATCTTGTTTGTCAAGGCCTTGATAGGATCGCTATCAAATAAAATTAGTCAAAACAAACAACTCATCCTCATACAACTCGTCAGAGAATGAGTTATGTTAACTCTTTCAACCAATATCAGAGAATTAGCACGCTTGCAGTTTTTCCTCCTTTGTCTCTATATTTTCAGGACATCGCCAAGGTTTTTGACTCTTGACTATAGCATGAAGAAATCCCAATAGCTTATGAGCGCAGGCAATTAAAGCTACTTTTTTGGCCTTACCTGCCTGGAGCAATTTTTGATAAAACGCCTTAATTACCGGATTGTGTTGTATTGCCACTAGGGCTGACATATACAGCACGGCACGCACCCTTGCTCGTCCACCGATAATACGTCGTTTTCCTCGCATTTGCCCACTGTCACAGTTCATGGGAGCAATTCCCACTAGACTCGACAGTTTCTTCAATGGTAGCTCTCCTAATTCTGGCAACATTGATAGCAAGGTCACGGCCGTTACTCTGCCCACTCCAGGTACACTGGTTAATAGCTCATACTGCTTTTTACTCTCTTCGTTGTCTTGCCGCAGTTGGTCTATCTGCTCATCCATTCCTTTTATCCTTTGTTTGAGCCATTGAATATTAGTCTCAATGTCAGCTTTCGCCGTGCTACTACGAACACTGTGCGCTCGTTTTTGTTCACTGTTTAGCATTTCCACTAACTGACTACGACGATTGACCAAATCGGATAAAGCTACTTGAGATTCTGATGCTAACGGTTTTGGGCTTGGTTGCAAGGCTTCTCCAAAATGGGCTAATACCTCGGCATCTATTTTGTCCGTTTTCGCTAGACGACCTGATGCCTTGGCAAAATCTCTGGCTCTTTTGGGATTAATCACTGCTACCTTGAATTCCTCTTTTTGCAGCTTGTGAGCCACTCCTCTTTCCATTCCTCCTGTTGATTCGATGATGATTAACTCAATTTTGTATTTTTTGAGTTGTTCGCTTAATTCCTGCCAGCCTGACTCTTGATTGGTTACTTGCAAAACCTTATTCGCTGGACGTAAAGCTATGTCCAACTTGGCTTTGCTGACGTCTATACCAACCCATTGGCTTGCTACTTGAGTTTCCATGCTTTTACCCCTTTACTTTGAGTTTTTATCTTCATTACTCGACCTTGTTCACTACGGGTTCGAGACCCTCTCGATTTTTCGAGTTTTTGAAGGATTGATGAGTGGCGACCTAGACTAAATCTCGGCTTTTATAACCAAGGGGGAATCGGTCTACCACTCTTCCTTTAAGATACAAGGGGTTGATTCTCTAGATGCCGTTGAATTAGTAATGGCTTTGGAAGAACAGTTTAATATTAAAGTCCCTGAAGAAGTTACGGAAAAAATGACAACTATTCAAGAGGCTGTGGATTACATCGACCGGCATTTCTGATTTTGAATATAAATCTTCTTTTATCCCATTTTTAAGGTCTAGAGTCTAGAGTTAAACTGACTTTTGAATGTGTGCGAATTTGTTATCCATATTTTGGTTCAGCAACGTCTTTTTGAAATGGCCCACAAAAACTGGGCTAATATTCTTGACTATGGAGTAAAATTTCTGGGCCAAGGCGGAGAATTTTTGCCTATCTCATGTGGCCAGTTTTGAGGCGATTACCGCATAAAAGGGATCAGACCCCATAATGCCTAAACGTTGCCAAAAGCTGGGGATATTAGTTGTTTTTACCACGACTTCCGGCGCACTAAAACCTGGTAATCCTTGAAAATAAGCTTTAACTAATTGGACATGGCTTAGATCTGTACCTTCACGCCAAATGGCGATCGCTTTTTGGTAGAACATACGATTGGAAAAACTGATAATCACAATGCCATCAGGTTTCAGAATGCGGTGGATTTCACTCAAAATGGCTTCTGGATATTCCACATACTGGATAGAAACCGCAATCAAGACCGCATCAAAGTCCTGATCAGGGAAGGGCAATTGGGGAGATTGATTCAGATCTTGGACAAAATAATGATTTAAGCGGGGATTTTTGGCTAATTCTTCTCGATTCAGTCCATGACCTTCTACCCAGGCAAATTCCTTTTCTTTTGGTAAATGGGATACCCAACTACTCATCAAATCGAGAATGCGGCTCTGGGATTTGAGGCGATCGCGGTAAAGATTCGTTAATTGATCAATAAAGGCAGGATCAACATGGGTGACAAAGCGAGGGAAGGAATAGAATTCTGTATCTTGATTACGATCCAATTTTTGACGATCTTCAGGGCGAAGCAGTAGCATTTCGGTAGTCGAGGTAAGGGTCTAGAATTTAATTTTTTTTGAATGATTAACTATCTTAAAATGACGCATTACTGACTAGAAGTAATTCCCCGTTCCTTCAATTGTCGAATAAAATATTCTTCTAAAGAAGCTCTGGCTAAATTAACACTAATGAGTTGAGCATCAAGAGTCGGTAAATGATCAATCAAGGCCTGGGGATCGCCATTTACTTGACCATGCCATAGCCCTTCTACTAAGGTTAAGCCGGTGATCCATTGCTTAAGTTGTTCGGCTTCTCCTCCTTTAATAATAACCTGGTAAACATCAGCCCGTCCCAAAATTTCCTCTAGGGAACCGACACATAGTAATTCGCCTCTGGCTAAAATGGCAATGCGATCGCAGATCTGTTCCACATCTGTCAGAATATGGGAATTAAAAAAGATGGTTTTGCCCTGTTCCTTAAGCGATAAAATAATCTCACGGACTTGATAGCGTCCCAGAGGATCTAAGCCTGACATCGGCTCATCTAAAAAGACTAATTCGGGATCATTAATTAATGCCTGGGCCATGCCCACCCGTTGTAACATTCCTTTAGAATATTGACGCAATTGTTTCTTTTTGGCTGTTTTTTGGTCTAAGCCCACTAGATCAAAAGTAGTCGCAATGCGTTTATTTAAAATGGGTTTAGAAATTTGGAATAACCCCCCGACAAAGGTTAAAAATTCCCAAGCCGTTAAAAAATCATAGAAATAGGCATTTTCGGGTAAATAGCCTACTCGTTGTTTGGTGGCGCGATCGCCGATGGGTTGGCCTAGTAGAACAGCCCGGCCATTGGTTGGTCGAATTACGCCTAATAAAATTTTTAAAAGTGTCGTTTTTCCAGCTCCATTGGGGCCAAGTAAGCCAAAGGTTTCTCCCTGCTGAACCGACAGAGAACAATTGGTTAAAGATTGAACTTTTTGATTCAACCAAAAACCCGTGCGATAAATTTTATTCAAATTCCAGGTTTCCACGACTGCCATTGTTTCTTTGCCCAAGGATGGAACGGCTAAATCAGACATTGTATTCATAGACAATCCATAAATTATTAATCCTTGCCAATTAAACAACCGGAAAAACCAGTTGATCCACTTCAATCATTTTCGGAAAATCTTTAAAGATCATGGTACAAGATTTGACAAATTTTTTTGCCCATTCCTGGGATAGCTCAATTTGAGCAATGCTGAGTTTATCCTTAATGGAGCCTTTATAGGTGACTTTAGCCGTAGAACGATTTACCTCAAACTGTTCAAACCATTCTAGCGAAGGTCTAGAAGCTTGAATATAGCGACTAGTCATGGTATTACCCAAATAACGATTACCCAGTTCACTGAAATGATTGAACATTAAGAGTAAATCTTCTACCGTGAGCGATAAAGTGGTTAAATCAATCACAGGAGAGGGAGTTTCTAGCTCGGCTTTCTGAGTTGGAGCAGGACTAACCGCGATCGCTACTTCTCCTACTTTTTTAAGACCGGCTTTTACTAAATTAAAACTAGTATCAAAACGAGTTTTATTATTATATTTAGCATTACTGAGAGCTGCTCTAGTTAGATCTGCACCATTAAAATAGGTTCCATTCAAATGAGCATCCTGAAGATTACTGCGCGTTAAAATAGCCCCAGTACAGAGTGCTTCATCTAGATTGGCCCCCTGTAAATTTGTTTTAATTAAATAGGTTTTAATCAGAGAAGCCCCTTTTGATGATTTAAAAAGATGGGAATAGCGACAATGGAGATTGCAAACCCTCTTTATTGTAATTGAAACTCGAAGCTTAGGGCACAATGTCTGGCTCTGAGCAGCAGGGGAGATGGCTCTAAATTGGTATCATTAAATATTTGAAATACTCATAAGCTCTCACTTCTGGGAATAAGTCTTTGTACAATTCACTGTAGTCATCCATGAAGTGTACTGTTGGTTTTACCTCTCTTGGCTTTGTCATATACACCGTCTTGCTTTTAGCCTTTTTTCTTCATTATAGCTCTCCTTCTCTGACAGAAGAGAAGTATCATTATTAACATAGGTTGGCAGTGATAAAATTTTTTGATTAAATGACGTGATTCTAAAAATATGCAAGAAAACAATAAACCTACGACAAAAACGCTAAGGGAATTCGGTTTTTTAGTTGGTGGCATTGGGGCTGGACTTTTTGGGGCTGTTTTACCTCTCATTAAAGGTCATGCTTTGCCCTGGCAGCCTTGGCTTATTGGTAGTATTTTAGCGGCTTTGGGACTTGTCCTTCCCCAGTCCTTAGCCCCAGTCTATCGTCTCTGGATGAAACTGGGTTTGATGCTGGGCTGGATCAACAGTCGTATTATTTTAAGTATTGTTTTCTTTGTCATTGTTACACCGATGGGCCTGCTCATGAAGTTGCTGAATCGGGATACGATGAACCGACAGTGGGAACTTCAACGTTCGACCTATCGTATTCCTAGCCGCGATCGCGCCATTACCCAAATGGAAAAACCCTATTAATTGACCCTGTACTGACTTGTTTGAGTGCGGCTCTCAACATTCCCGTATAAGAAGACAAGGAAAGGTGCTACAATGGAGAGTCTGTATCCTGACTTTTATAGTAAGTAACAGGAGGCATACGCACAAAAAATTACGGAGATTAAGGGATTTAGGTCTTAAAAACATACATGGTCAGTCAAACAACAACCCCTACTAGAACTATTGGATTCACTCACGAGGATTTTGCCGCTCTTCTCGATAAATATGACTATCACTTCAGCCCTGGCGATGTTGTCGCTGGAACCGTCTTCAGTATGGAGTCCAGAGGGGCCTTGATCGATATTGGCGCGAAAACTGCCGCCTACATTCCTATTCAAGAAATGTCGATCAATCGGGTGGATGATCCCGATGAGGTGCTTCAGCCCAATGAAACCAGAGAATTTTTTATTCTGACTGATGAAAACGAAGATGGCCAGTTAACCCTATCCATTCGTCGCATTGAGTATATGCGGGCTTGGGAACGAGTGCGCCAACTTCAGGCAGAAGACGCTACGGTTCGCTCTAACGTATTTGCGACCAATCGCGGTGGAGCACTAGTGCGGATCGAAGGTTTACGAGGCTTTATTCCAGGTTCTCACATCAGTGTTCGGGAAGCTAAAGAAGATTTAGTAGGGGAAGATTTACCCTTAAAGTTTCTGGAAGTGGATGAAGAACGGAATCGTCTAGTTCTGAGCCATCGTCGTGCCCTGGTAGAACGCAAGATGAATGGTTTAGAAGTGGGTCAAGTTGTCATTGGCTCGGTACGGGGTATTAAACCCTATGGTGCCTTTATTGATATTGGTGGAGTCAGTGGACTACTACACATTTCAGAGATTTCCCATGATCACATTGACACTCCCCACAGCGTCTTCAATGTCAATGATGAATTAAAGGTCATGATTATTGATCTGGATGCGGAACGAGGACGGATTTCGCTTTCCACCAAGCAATTGGAACCAGAAGCCGGTGCGATGTTAAAGAACCGTGAACTCGTCTATGAAAAGGCTGAGGAAATGGCTGAAAAATATCGTCAGAAGTTATTGGCAGAGGCTGAAGGTCGTCCCATTGAGGAAGAAATTCTCGATATTCCCCCCGCTCTAGAAGAGATTGAAGATGATCTGGCGATCGCGGCCACTGAAGACGAATAACACTCATAACAACCGAGATCTTCCTTTTTGATCAGAAGACCTGGGTTGATCTAGTTAATACACTAATGAGAGGGGAGACCCTCTTTTTTATTGTTGGCTAAAATTGCCTACATCCCCATCACTTCATAGCCAGCATCGACATAGATAATTTGTCCGGTAATGCCACTGGCGAGATCACTGGCTAAAAAGGCAGCCGTGTTACCGACTTCCAACTGGGTGACAGTACGATGTAGGGGAGCAATCTCTTCCACATGGTGGATCATGTCTAAAATGCCACCCACCGCCGAAGAAGCTAATGTCCGAATGGGGCCAGCCGAAATACCGTTAACCCGTACATTTTGCGCCCCCATTTCTGCTGCTAGATAGCGGACACTCATTTCCAATCCGGCTTTGGCAATACCCATCAAATTGTAGTTAGGAATAACTTTAACGCCACCGAGATAGGACAGGGTAATCACACTACCGCCCTCACTCATCAAAGGTTTAGCTGAACGAACTAATCTGCTTAGGGAATAGGTGCTGATTTCTAAAGATTGACTAAAAGATGCCCTAGGAATATCACTAAAACTCCCAGATAAACCTTCCTTATCAGCAAATGCTAAACAATGAATGAGAATATCCAGTTTTCCCCATTTCTCAGCGATCGCGCTAAAGAGATCTTCCACTTGGGGATCATTTTGGACATCACAGGGCAAAATTAAACTGGGATTGAGAGGCTCAACCAACTCCCGTACTTTCTTCTCAAAACGTCCCTTCTCGTCGGGCAAAAAAGTAACCCCAATTTTGGCTCCGGCCCGATGTAGCTGTTGGGCAATGCCCCAGGCAATGGAGCGATTATTAGCAATCCCTGTCACCAGGGCAGTTTTTCCGCTTAAATCTAACATAAAGCTTTCTCTGGATAAATTCAGTCTAAAAGGCGAAAGAGCTTGTAACAGCCCAAAATATAACTATATCGCTCTGGTGATTCCCTCTATGACAAAATCCAAAATTCAGCCATCCGCTTGGTTTGTCAAACCCTTTTTTTTCTGTCTGACCTTGACAGTAGTGCTCTATTTATTAAGAGGCATGGCTATTCTGACTTTCTTACCCGGTAGTATCTGGCTAGGGTTAATCAGTCTCTGTTTAGGACTAGCTCTTCTCTATACCTGGGAAAAAAGTCGCCGTTGGTAAAACGGATTGAGATAAAATCCCAAATTTTTCTAGACTGGCCGCTAGGGAAGGTCAATCTGGCCCATATACTGGGGATAACTGCTCTGACGACATCCTCGGTTAGATGATTTTGCCAAGACAGCTTTAAGGTGATCCTAGGGAATGGGGACACAAGCAAAGGACTCAAACCTTTAGCGAAAACTGTTTTTTCATGACTGAATGAAGGATTGCTGTAACATTTATTTGCACTCCCTATCAAGATAAAGAAGAAAATTATGACAGGAAAAGTTTTAGAGAGTAATCCCAAAGGCATCTTGATTCTAATTCTGCCGATCGCCGTCGGTATGGTATTAATCTACAAAGCCTGGCGAGTAATTTTGCTATTAGCTGCTCTAGTGATGGGATTTATTGCCTGGGATACTTACCAATGGCAACAAAAATGTCAGCAAATTGACCCTCAGTTTAATCAACTGGTGAAGGCAAATCAGGGACAAATTACCCAAGCGGATCTCGCCATACAAGGGATTGCCAAGGGACGTGCTGCCCAACGTTATTTAAACGATAAGGTGGCAGAGTATGGAGCCTACCAGCGCAAAGTTAACGAAACAACGGTCTATTATTTTATTACCGCCAGTACGCTAGGAACCATTTTTGATAGCAGTGAACCAGCCAGTGAAGTGGAAATAGTTTCAGCCCCTGTAGAAAATGCTTCTCCCCAATTAACAGCAGCGATCGCTCCTCCGGTTATTTTGCCAGAATCGCCCAAAGCCGAAACCATCGTTGAAACGGAACCATCCAGTTTTAGTTCCGGGTCTAGCCCCTTTGCCAATTTGGCCGAAATCAAGGAAGAGCGCAAACAGTTAGCCGAACCCATTTGGGATGTTAACCCCGTCATCGATAGTGCCCCTAACTCGATTCATGAAAATTCTGACTCCGGCCTGACCTTAATCCAATCCGAATTAGCCAAGCGGTTAGACACCACCTCCAGCACGATCGCCCGTCGCAAAGCCGAAGCAGATTTTACGGAATGGAGTCAGAGCAAAGATCCTGATGGTCTGGGTTGGTCGTACGATCTCGATAGTAAACTGTTCAAATCAGTTTAGTTTAGTTTAGGTAGGAATACTTTCCCCGGGCCAAGGGTAAAGTTAACACCCTCTTACTTTTCTCGGCAAATCTGGACAAAATTTCTGATTCAAGCGGAAGATTTGATACTAAAATTCAGCAACAGTTACGTCATTTTGTCTAATCAAATCAGCGAGTATTAGTACTATGGGGAATGAACGGGTATCAGTCGGCATTATTGGCGCATCGGGGTATGGTGGAATTCAATTAGTCAGGTTGTTATTGGAACATCCCCAGGTTGAATTGACCTATCTAGGGGGACATAGTAGTGCAGGAAAACCCTATAGCCAAATTTATCCCCATCTCACCAATATTGTTAATCTCACCATTGAACCGATTGATTTAGAGGCGATCGCGGCCCGTTGTCAGGTGGTTTTTCTGGGATTGCCCAATGGATTAGCCTGTGATATGGCTCCAGTACTAACCGCCAAAGGTTGTAAGGTCTTAGATCTGTCGGCGGATTATCGGTTTAAAGACTTAGTGACTTACAGTGCTTGGTACGGTAAGGGGCGTACGGATAAGGTGGTGGCTGCCAAAGCCGTCTATGGACTCCCTGAACTTTATCGAGAAGAAATTAAGTCTGCTCAATTGATTGGTTGTCCAGGCTGTTATCCCACCGCCAGCTTAATGGCCCTCGCTCCCCTGCTCAAACAAGGTTTAATTGTACCAGAAACCGCGATCATTGATGCCAAGTCGGGAACCTCCGGTGGGGGACGGGAAGCCAAGGTGAATATGTTACTGGCGGAAGCGGAGGGATCTTTGGGAGCCTATGGCGTTGCGAAACATCGTCATACCCCTGAGATTGAGCAGGTTTGTAGTGATTTAGCCGGTCAAGACGTAAAAGTTCAATTTACCCCCCATCTCATTCCCATGGTGCGGGGCATCCTGTCCACGGTTTATGCCACTCTGCGGGATCCGGGTCTGGTTCGAGATGATTTGATCACCATTTACAGTGCTTTTTACCGTTCCTCCCCCTTTATTAAAGTCTTACCCAATGGGGTTTATCCGCAAACCAAATGGGCCTGGGGAACTAATCTCTGTTATCTCGGCATTGAAACTGACCCTCGTACCAATCGTGTCATTGTAATGTCTGCCATTGATAATTTAGTCAAAGGTCAGGCGGGCCAAGCTCTACAATGTTTAAATTTAATGATGGATTGGGAAGAAACCCTGGGATTACCCCGATTGGCCTTCTATCCTTAAAAAAGTCTTGAACATTATTATGATCACCTAGGGATAAGGAAGGCCCGTAGTTTTTCTTGTAAAATCGGCTTAAAGAATCTTGTCAGCCAATGTGAGGACTCCCTGCCATGAGAAAATCCCTGGGTTTGTTGTTATTGAGTCTTATACCCTGGGCGATCGCTGATGGTTTTTGGGGAGCCTCCAGGATTCAAGCGGGGGAAACCTGTAACTATATCAACAACCGTCTTTATATGGCCCAGGCTTACCTCAACACCAAAAATATCTGGGTTAGTCAGGGATGGTGGGTGATCGAACCAGGTCAATGTGTTGTCTATGCCGATCATGCCAGCACCTACTTTAAAATCGAAGAGGAACAAGCGGCACCTCGCCCGATAATTCCGCAAAGTGTTCAGACCGATCTCTGTGTTGTCAATGATCGTTTTACGGTTTATCAAGCCAGTGATGCCGCCGTTTGTGATAATCAGGATGGGTGCGACCTTTAGTTGATAAAAGCTGTTGTAATCAGGGTTCTACAGGGAACCCATATTGATCAAGTTTTGCCCAAAATTGACTCCATCGTTCCTTGGTCAATACCAAAGCTCGTAGGCTCAAAATAATTCCTGCTCCTTTTTCCTTCCATCGCATCCCTGAACAACATAATCGTTGTTTGACCAACGTCTTACAAGCTGCTTCCGTAACACCTGAACCAATCGGATACTTTTTCTCTAAGTATTCAGCATAATCCATTTGATGCTGATGATTCTCGTAATAAGTAATCGCCGCTTGTAGTTTCTCGGTAAGATTCTTAGAATGACTTTTTTCTTCTTTGACTTCTTTCATCAGATTTAGCAGTTCTCCTGCTTTTCCTTTTTCATGCTTGAGTTCTCGACAATTTTCAGTCAACCATTCTTTTTGTTTTGACACGGTATTCGGATGCAACGCTTCTGCCAAGGCACCTAAGTAACCAGAGGCATGATAGAAATCTAATATCTGTTCTTCCGTTTGCTTTTCTAAAAACTTCCAATTTGATTCTGCCCCGTCTGCTATCCCGACCAATGTTGCCTCTGGATAACGGTTTTTCGCTCGCTCAATTTCTCTTTCTAATCTTTCTAGAAAACTCTTTTTTCCATACTCTGGTGCCGCACCTAGATAGATTGTATGTTGACGTTCGCCTTCACTATCGTATAGGGAAACGGTTCCCACCATTGCTTCACGGTAGCCATCCTCACACATCAGCATACAGGTTCCATCTAATCCTATTCCCACTGTTGCAATTTGGCTATCCTCCTTGGGCGGGGCATAACTCCACGCTTCTTCTTTTGCCTGTACCACACTTCCTACTGCTTCACTCAATCTTTGGATATAGGATAGCGCTACTTTTCTACCATGATTTTCTAATAAATCATTTTTCACCTCTTTGCCTGCCATCCCTGACATTTTTGAGGATACCTGTTTTGCCAATAATGGCGTTGATGTTATGATTATCCTTGCTTCTCTTTCTAAGGGGCAATACGTTTTTCCTCAAAGGTGAACGCTGATATACATGACGATTCACTATAACCTCACCATAAGGTGTTTGATATTCTTTCGGTTGCTCTCCCTTACTCTTCCAGATTTCTTCACCGATTTTTAAGGGTGAACCATCTGTATCTAAATATTTCAAGGCTTCTTTGCTGGCGATGCAACCTACTTCGTTTAAGCCTTTTTGAATATTTATTTCTGTATCCAACATTGAACGACTTAGTTCTAATGTTAGTTCTATTTTTATCTTTGAACCCTCTACATTAATTAGTTTTGCTGTCATCATTGTTTCCTCTTTGTCACTTTTCATCTCATGTTAACACTTTTCTTTTCCTTCATCAACTAAAGGTCACACCCATCAGGATGGACTGATGACTCCTTTTACCGCCATTGGACAACAAAAAGAAGTGCTTCAAGAATCTAATCCCTAGCCATTCCTTGCTGGTTTGGATAGACTTCATCCCCGCCTTATTCCGTGCGCTCCTGAACCCGTAATCTTTTTTTACATTCGGCGATCGCTGACAGGAAAGGCTTTTCAGTATTTTTTACAAAATGTAATCTTGAATACAGCATTTTAGGACTTTTCTCTTTTTTCAAGTTAGACTATATTAGTCAATAAGCCATGTTACCCCTTGTAGGTATCTGTATGAGTATTAGTACCCTGTCTCCTCGCACGTCCAGTAGCTACTCTATTACCTTACTTAAGGATGAAGTCCGTCAGTTAGTCGAAAGAGGAACCGTTAGCCGTCATCAGCCGATCTATGTGTTATGCCAATATATTCCAGCACGGGAATGGGTTTGTGTTGAGTGTGAATTAGAGCGGAGTGATTTTCTGTTGCGGGATCAGATTGGCGATTTAATTTCTTCTGAATGTTGGGATAATGACTAGGCGATCGCGATGGAAAAATTTTCTTCGTGCCCAGTCTGTAGAGAAAACGATTAAGTAAGAAGGTCAGCTAACTGAAACGCGATCGTCAATGATGGGTCGTGGTTTGGTAGTAGTGATGGGCTATATTGAGAAAGGATGAATGGCTCCCCTTTTAAGTATTTGTATTCCAGCCTATAATCGTCCTTTTTGGCTACGGCGAGCTTTAGAATCCATTGCTGTCCCTGGTTATGATGGTTCTCAAGTAGAAATTATTATTACTGATGATTCGGATGATCAAACCGTAGAGACGATCGCCCAGGAGGTTTTAAAAAATTGGTCTGGAAAATGGCTGTATGAATTCCATGAGTCACGGTTAGGAATGGCTCAAAATTGGAATCGAGCGATTAGTTTGGCAACGGGAAATTATGTGATAGTTTTACACGATGATGACTTTTTATTATCGGGTGGTTTAGCAAGACTATTAAAGGGAATTAAACGTCTAAACGATCGTTACCCTGTCCTATTATTTGGAGTTTGGGTTGTAGATAGCCAAGAACAAGTAATGAAGCGTCAAGTTTTTAAAGATGATCGCTTTTTAGCTCCGAGAGAAGCTTTAATTGCTTTATTTTCTGATTCTTCTTTTGTGCGTTTTCCGGCGATCGCCATGAAACGATCTGTATTTGAAGAAGTTGGTTTTTTCTGTCCTGAGTGGCAAGAACCCTGCGATGTGGAAATGTGGATGCGTTTATTTGCCTGTTATGGGGCTTATTGTTGTCAAGAAGAGACCGTAGCCTATCGGGTACATTCTCAAGCTTTGACAATGGCTTCCTTTAATGAGCAAACGATCAGCATTCTTTTAAATTTATTTGAGGAGTTATCCCTCTTAAATCTTTTGAGTGAAGAGCAGTTAGAACAGTGCCAACAACAGTATTTCTATCAATACATTTTAGCGGGAGCTTGGCGACAGTTACGCAGAAGAAAATGGCAAGCTTTTAAACAGGTTATGGAATTATTAGAAGTTCCAAGCATCAAAGTATTAGTTTGTCCGAGAAAATGGTGGTTTTTGAGAGCAATCTTCAGTTTATTAGCCGATATTGTTTAAACTTTTTCTAGGTTCTTTTTTCTTGGAAACTGCGATCGCCAAATCGTCTCTACCAAGCTTTAGGTTTAAATTTTGGGTCGTTAAGAATTACCAAATTATCTCCCGATTGAGCAATCACAAATAAGCCCTGACGATAGGCATAACTAGCTACTTCTTTCGGTGTGACCATTGCCGCCACTGCTCCTAAAATCTTTAAACTTTGATAGCGAGGTAAAAGTCTTTTGAATTTATCGAGTCTTTCTAGATGTTCATCTACATCAGCTTGAGTTAGTTTACTTTTAACTTCGATTGCGATCGCATCCGATCCATTGACAACTAAAAGATCAATTTCAAGACCCTCATCTCCCCTCTGTACGGAAAGGTCAGAAGATAATTCGGTGACATCAATGCCTCGTTCATGGAAGAGACGAACCGCCGCAGGTCTAACTTGCCACTCCACAAATTCTCCCAAACGATTGCCTAGTTTACCTAATTGCTCATCAACTCGTTTGTTTTGTTCTTTGATCAATCGTTCTGTTTCCCGAAAACGGCGATCAGTTTCTTTTTGGGATTGAATAAGTTCCCCTAAGAGTTGCCAGACTTCATCTGCTGTTGTTGCCATTATTGATTTCCTGTAGTCTGATTAGTTTTATTGTAGGCGATCGCAGGTTCTTCTAAAGCTCAGTTTTAAAAGGAGAATTAAAAGCAATTTTGATAGTTACCCATTAAGACCCAACTAATTTTCATGGATGAGCCATTGTTTAAGTTCATTTTGATTGGTAAAATGCAAAATTTGATCACTTAATTTTTCTAGTTGTGATGTTGATAAGTTAGTAATTTGTTGTTGAATATCGGAGGGAAGGGAACCCAAACGATTATTTAATAGTTTAAGGATAATAATTAATTCTCCCTGTTGAAGTCCCTGTTGAAGTCCCTGTTGAGTTCCGCAGGGTGTGACCTTTAGTTGATGAAGGAAAAGAAAAGTGTTAACATGGGATGAAAAGTGACAAAGAGGAAACAATGATGACAGCAAAACTAATTAATGTAGAGGGTTCAAAGATAAAAATAGAACTAACATTAGAACTCAGTCGTTCAATGTTGGATACAGAAATAAATATTCAAAAAGGCTTAAACGAAGTAGGTTGCATCGCCAGCAAAGAAGCCTTGAAATATTTAGATACAGATGGTTCACCCTTAAAAATCGGTGAAGAAATCTGGAAGAGTAAGGGAGAGCAACCGAAAGAATATCAAACACCTTATGGTGAGGTTATAGTGAATCGTCATGTATATCAGCGTTCAGTAGGAGGAAAAACGTATTGCCCCTTAGAAAGAGAAGCAAGGATAATCATAACATCAACGCCATTATTGGCAAAACAGGTATCCTCAAAAATGTCAGGGATGGCAGGCAAAGAGGTGAAAAATGATTTATTAGAAAATCATGGTAGAAAAGTAGCGCTATCCTATATCCAAAGATTGAGTGAAGCAGTAGGAAGTGTGGTACAGGCAAAAGAAGAAGCGTGGAGTTATGCCCCGCCCAAGGAGGATAGCCAAATTGCAACAGTGGGAATAGGATTAGATGGAACCTGTATGCTGATGTGTGAGGATGGCTACCGTGAAGCAATGGTGGGAACCGTTTCCCTATACGATAGTGAGGGCGAACGTCAACATACAATCTATCTAGGTGCGGCACCAGAGTATGGAAAAAAGAGTTTTCTAGAAAGATTAGAAAGAGAAATTGAGCGAGCGAAAAACCGTTATCCAGAGGCAACATTGGTCGGGATAGCAGACGGGGCAGAATCAAATTGGAAGTTTTTAGAAAAGCAAACGGAAGAACAGATATTAGATTTCTATCATGCCTCTGGTTACTTAGGTGCCTTGGCAGAAGCGTTGCATCCTAATACAGTGTCAAAACAAAAAGAATGGTTGACTGAAAATTGTCGAGAACTCAAGCATGAAAAAGGAAAAGCAGGAGAACTGCTAAATCTGATGAAAGAAGTCAAAGAAGAAAAAAGTCATTCTAAGAATCTTACCGAGAAACTACAAGCGGCGATTACTTATTACGAGAATCATCAGCATCAAATGGATTATGCTGAATACATAGAGAAAAAGTATCCGATTGGTTCAGGTGTTACGGAAGCAGCTTGTAAGACGTTGGTCAAACAACGATTATGTTGTTCAGGGATGCGATGGAAGGAAAAAGGAGCAGGAATTATTTTGAGCCTACGAGCTTTGGTATTGACCAAGGAACGATGGAGTCAATTTTGGGCAAAACTTGATCAATATGGGTTCCCTGTAGAACCCTGATTACAACAGCTTTTATCAACTAAAGGTCGCACCCGTTCCGCATGAGTTTGTGGCTACGAGAGAATAAGGCTTTGAGCCTCCTGAATCCCGTTCAAAAGTTCTTTGATGGCGTGTTTTTCGCTCAATAACACTCATTGGAAGGTACAAAAGACGATGTTTGATGTATGTTTTTCCGTAAAGCCCTTGAGCAAGAAGCTTTTAGAAATACAAGAAGACACAAACTAATTCGGAATCAGACCTAGCCTATCGTTCAAAAATAAGATGCGTTTACCCTGTTCTATACTATAAAAATCAATCTCATAAAGTAGCCTATTCTCTCTCTGCTGAAAGTAATAAGCAAATTTTGCTCAATCTTGTTCAAAAAACTCTCAACTCTTAATAACTTAATGTTCAAACCATTCTGTGTTGCATTACTGGCATCTTATCGAACTGGCCAAAGGAGCGAACTTACTCCGTACTTTCACCCCCACAATCCAACTCTTTCGCTATTGTGTCCCCTGCGATCGCGCTAAACTAAAAAAGTCTCGTCCTTGGTTATCGGTTAACAAATATGTATCAAACCTTACCACCGCGATCGCCTCGTGAAACCCTACCCACCATGTACGATCTACCGAGTGAAGACCCGGAGGAACCTGGTTTGCCCGACGAATTTCATCTACTTCAACCAGAACTATTGCGCCAAACTTTTCGCCCTCCCAGCTATGAAATAGATAATTTTTTCACAGCCAGTGACCTGAATCTTTATTACGACCTGCACCATCCCCAATGGTATAAACGTCCAGATTGGTTTGCCGTGTTGGGAGTTTCCCGTCTCTATAACGACAGCGAGCTACGCTTAAGTTATGTGACCTGGCAGGAAGGCGTTTATCCTTTTGTCGTTGTTGAATTATTGTCACCAGGCACAGAGAAAGAAGATTTAGGTCAAACCTTACACGAGGTAAATCAGCCTCCCAATAAATGGACAGTCTATGAGCAAATGTTACGGATTCCTTACTACTTTGTCTTTAACCGCTATACCGACGAATTACAAGCCTTTAGTTTAGTCAAAGAAAGTTATCAGCCCTTATCCCTAGAAGGGGCGGGAGTCTGGTTAGAAAAAGCCCAATTGGGCCTAGGACTATGGCAAGGGAATTATCAGGGCGTAGAACGCCAATGGCTACGTTGGTATGACCGCGATGGTCAATGGATTTTGACTCCTGCCGAACAGGAGCGACAATGGGCTGAACAAGAAAGGCAACTTGCCGAACAGGAACGACAACGGGCTGAACAAGAAAGACAACTTGCTGAGCAGGAACGACAACGGGCTGACTCCGCAGAAATGGAGATTGCTCGGCTCAAACGACTTTTAGAGCAAGCTGGTATTAATCCCAATTCTTAGACGACCCAACGACAAATGTTCCCTTAAAATATTACTACCTGTAAATAATTCGTTGATAGCTTTTCCTATCAAAAGGGATGATAAGACTTCTGTGATAACATCAGATATAATCAACGAAAAATTTACAGCAAGACTAAATTTAGTTAGAGCCTATTTTCTTCTGCTCTTAACCCTCTCACATAAATACAATGTCCTTCAACGACTTTACCCTAGCCAGCGTCAAACAAAAATTTGGACTAAGCCTACACGAAACCCCTCACCTCTTTCAATCCATTGTCCCCATTACTATCAGTGAAACTCTCCAGCAATCGCTAGAAGAAAATACGATTCTTGCCCTAGCCAGTAATACTGAAAAGGCCCGCTCGGAAATGTTAATTACACCAATCTTGATTGAATTGCGTCGTTTTCTTAAATATCAAATCAGTTTTTTCTCTGGTATTAGCTTTAACATTGATCCTAGCCAGGGATTAAATGGAAACTGTGACTATATCATTAGCAATAGTCCAGAGCTTTTAATTTTAACGGCTCCGATAATGACATTAGTAGAAGCCAAAAAAGAAGACCTAAACTTAGGATTAGGGCAATGTTTAGCGGAAATGGTCGCTGCTCAAATTTTTAATCAACGGAATAATAGCTCTATTGATACAATCTATGGCGTAGTCACATCTGGCACAAACTGGCGGTTCTTAAAACTTATTAACCAAGAGGTTTATATTGATCTAAGTGAGTATTATTTACAAAATATTAATCAAATTTTTGGCATATTGGTCTATATGTTATCATCTCTTGCTAAAACTTAAATTGATCTTTTTAATCAAAAATTAACGCCATTTAATCAAAAATTAACGCCATGAAAACGCCTCAACACTGGTATGAAAAAAACAAAAGTCAACTGAAACAGTATCGCGGTCAGTGGATTGCTTATGATAGTGATGGCATTATTGCTCATCATGCTAAGTACGAAAAAAATGATTCAGTCTTTACCCCTAGAAGTACTGATTATCTGATCGGACGAATTTATGAAACAGAGTTTGTTGAGCCTGTAAAATTCTATCCTATTCGGTTTAAAATCCTAAAAAAGCACGAATGACAACCCAAATATCCTGTTACTTTACAGTTTCAGATTACCTATTATTAATCCTAGACATGAAAATTACTACCCTTGTTGGCGCAAGACCCCAATTTATTAAAGCTGCTGCTGTTTCTCGTATCCTGCGTGCTAACTCAAATATTAACGAGATTCTGATCCATACAGGACAACATTATGATCCTAATTTATTCTGATATATTTTTCAAGGAATTGGAAATCCCTAAGCCTGATTATCATTTAGGCATTGTTTCGGGGAATCATGGTCAACAAACAGGTAGAATGTTAGAGGCCATTCAAACCGTTTTAATTATAGAAAAACCTGATTGGGCTCTCGTTTATGGCGATACAAACTCAACTCTAGCAGGAGCCTTAGCCGCCGTTAAACGATCTATTCCTATTGCCCATATAGAGGTAGGTTTACGCTCTTTTAATCGCCAAATGCCTGAAGAAATTAATCGCGTTCTAACCGATCACAGTTCAGATTTGCTGTTTGCACCAACAGAGGCTGCTGTTAATAATTTAAAAAAAGAAGGCATTGACACGAATAAAATACGCCTTGTCGGTGATGTGATGTATGATGCGGCTCTTTTCTATGGGGAGGAAAGCGATCGCCAATGCCCTAATTGTTGGATATTTTGAGAATAATCCAAGTGAGCTGAAAACTATGACAATATTCTTTTAAGGTACTTAACGTAGTATGAGTCAGATCGTAACCGTTATTCGAGCTAAGAATCAATCCTTTGGAGATACTCTTAAGGAATTTTGGGAATATCGAGAATTATTGTATATGTTAACGCTGCGGCGTATTAGTGTGCGCTATAAGCAAACCATCGTTGGCATTGCCTGGGTGTTGATTCAGCCGTTAATAGCGATGACTATTTTTAACGTTATTTTTGGGAAGTTAGTGAAAATTCCTTCTCAGGGTATTCCCTATCCCATTTTTGTCTATTCTGCCTTGGTATTATGGGGATTATTTTCGGAGGGACTTAACCGTTCTAGTTTAAGTTTAATTGGGGAAGCCCAGTTAATTTCTAAGGTCTATTTTCCGCGTTTAATGATTCCTTTTTCTGCCGTCGCTTCTGCCTGGGTAGATTTTGCGATTTCGTTATTTTTATTATTGCCTTTGACTTTTATTTACGGATTAAGACCGACCTGGAGTTTACTGTTGATCCCTGTCGTAATGGTCATCACAATGATTCTAACGACGGGTTTGGGGGTGTTCTTAGCCGCGATGAATGTTCGTTACCGAGATTTTCAGTATCTTGTTCCTTTTTTAGTGCAGGTTTTGCTCTACGCTTCGCCTGTCGTTTATTCTATCGAAATTGTGCCTCCTCATTTACATTTTTGGTATTATTTGAACCCCCTCGCTGGCTTGTTGGATATGTTTCGATTTGCGGTCACGGGACAGACAACTTATAGCTGGTTAGGTTTTGGCTGGTCAGTCATTAGTTCTCTGATTTTCTTTGGCTTAGGAACCTGGGTTTTTCGTTCTGTGGAACGAGGTTTTGCCGATTATGTTTAGTCGTCATTACTTGTCAAAACCCATAATTTTGTTAAGAAAATGATCATCAATTTGCAGCTTTTGGGTATAGTGATAGAGGTAAGTTGTGTAGGTTTTGATGAGTCAACCAGTGATTCAGGTTCGGGATTTGGGTAAGTTGTATCGCATTCGTTCGACAGAGCGGCAACCTTACTCGAATTTGCGTGAGGAATTTGGTGAATGGTATTAAACGCTTTGTGGGGGGGATTTTGGCTAGTTCCAGTCTGAGTTTTTTCGTTGCAGGATGTGAGTTGTGATAGGTAGGGGAACTCAATAGACATCTCCATAATACTATAAAATCGACAAATATGCTATAATCATAGAAATTTAGACAGGAGTAACTATGCCTGAATACATCTATATGTGGGCTTATATTCAAAAACAGCCTCAAGAAACAAAGAGGTTGTTAGGAATAGAGTACCCAAAATTATTAGAGCTTATAACCTATGGCAAATTACTTAAAAAAGAATTTGAAGAAAGCAAAACCACACTGATTAAAGCAGGTGGTGGAAATAAACCGAAATTATCAGAGGAGGAGCAAATAGTTTTAATGCTAGTTTACTTAAGGCATTATCCGACCTTTCAGCTACTAGGAATAATGTTTGAAATAAGTGAATCGTCTGCCCATAATATATTCAATTATTGGCAGTCACTATTCGGAGAAAATTTACCAGCAAGTCTATTTGAACAACTAAAAAAGTTGCCAGAAGAAATAGAAAAAGTTAAAGAGGAGCTAATCCAACATGAACTAATAGTGGATGCGACAGAACAACCAGTAGAAAGACCTTTAGGGCAGGAGGCACAAAAACCATACTACTCAGGTAAACAAAAAAGGCATACCTCAAAAAGCCAAATAATCATTTGCCCAAAAATCAAGGAGATTGTGGATGTTGTGATAGGAGAAATAGGTTCAAAGAGCGATGTACAAATATTACGTCAAAGATTGGCTAAATTCCATCAAGAACAAGGCTTTCTAGGTGATAAAGCCTACGAGGGAGAATTCCAATTAACAACACCAAAAAAGAAACCAAAGGGGCGAGAATTAAGCAAAGAAGAAAAAGAAAGAAATAGTTGGTTATCGTCTCGACGAGTAGTGGTTGAACATATGATTCGATTGCTCAAAGTATTCAAAGTGATGCAAGAAAAATTTAGACTAAGAAAGGGAAGATATAAGTCATTAATCTCAACAGTATGTGGATTGGTGAGACTAAGGATAAATGCGCTGATATTAAGCATTATAAAATGTAGCGAATCAGGGCAGGTAATTGAGGTAAAGATGAGTCATTGTTTTTTGCCAGAATTGAATTTGGAGGTCTGAAAGCCCTGTAAACTCGTCTATGTACCAAGAAGTCTACTGAGTCTAGATTTAGCTACACTGCTTGCTAGACTAGGCTTTCCAGTTTTTGGAGATGTCTAATGGATAACGTTATTGCTATTATTAAGTCTTACAATGCAATTCCTATTCGTCTTACTCATCAACAATGGTCTCACATCGTCGAAAATCATGACTATATGGCAGGTTGTCTAGATTTGGTTTTAGAAACCCTTAGCGAACCGGATCTAATTATTCAAGGTTGGACAAATGAATTGATTGCTCTGAGACATTATGAAAAAACGGTTATTTCTCAAAAAGCGGCAATTGTTGTCTATAGAGAATTGTTAGAAGATGGTTTTGTGATTACTGCATTTTTAACTTCATCACCAGAAAAGGTTTACAAGCGAGGAATTTTATGGCAGAAGCCGAACTTCTAAAATCCGTTCCCTATTTGTTGACGGCTCCGTCTTCTCAGATTTGGACAAGTTATGATCAAGAAGCTGATGTTCTTTACATTAGTTTTCGCAAGCCTCAAAATGCGAATGATAGTGTTCTGGAAGATAGTTTAATTTATCATTATCATGATCAGGATTTAGTCGGCATCACGGTTTTAAATGCTTCTCAGTTGAAATGAATTCTGATGGGCAGAAAGTTTTGGTCAGGTTTTGGGTAGGATAGAAAGGTAAGTTGTTGGGGTTTTATGAGCCAACCAGTGATTCAAGTTCGGGATTTGGGTAAGTTGTATCGCATTCGTTCGACGGAACGGCAACCTTACCGCAATTTTTGTGAGGATATGGTGAATGGCATTAAACGCTTTGGGCGGATGGACTTTGGGCGAGTCCCAATCTAAGGATTTTTGGGAGTTAAAATTTAGCAAAGGTAAAAGTCTATGCAGTATCAAGTTTTTGTGAAAAATGAGTCTCCTGAGCGTTTTGTTGCTTCTGTGGTGGGAATGAATAATGTGATAGAGGTTGGAAAAACGGAGGAGGAGGCTATTGATCGAATTAGATTGGCATTAGAAGGTTTACTACACCAAGGCAAGTTTGTCAGTCTAGAGGTTCCATCTCCGTCAGAGTTTCCGCCGATGAAATATGCAGGGATTCTGGCCGATGATTCGAGTTTCGATGATCTCGTGGAAAAATTGGTCGCTATTAGGAAACAGGAGAATTTAAGGGATGACGAATGACTGTTTATATTTTTGATACTGATCACCTTAGCCTTTATGGGCGTAAACATACTGCTCTGATAACTAATTTAAGAGTAAAACGAATTAAGTTGATAACAACGGTGGTAAATGTTGAAGAACAATTAAGAGGTCGTTTAGCTCAGGTGGCGGAAGCAAAGTCAAGAAACCAATGTGTTTTTGCTTACCAAAGGTTAGTGGAGACGCTTCTATTGTTATCAGATTTTGAGATTTTGTTTTACGATGAAAATGCTGAAAAAGAGTACCAATTATTACGGAAACAGGGTCTTCGTGTGGGAAGTCAGGATTTGCGAATTGCTTCAATAGTTATTGCCTACGGGGGAGTTTTGTTAACGAGAAATTGTCAGGATTTTGAGAAAATTCCTGGATTATTGTTTGAGGATTGGTCAATTTAGGAAAGAGTCATAAGTTTTGTTAAAAAGGTGATGTTCTGGCTAGTTTTTGGGTAGGATAGAAAGGTAAGTTTTTGGGTTTCTATGGCTCAACCAGTGATTCAGGTTCGGGATTTGGGTAAGTTGTATCGCATTCGTTCGACGGAACAATCGCCTTACTCGACTTTTCGTGAGGATATAGTGAATGGCATTAAACGCTTTGTGCGGGGGGATTTTGGCCAGTCTCAGTCTAAGGATTTTTGGGCATTACGTTAAGGAAGTCAGTTTATGATGGTTCGATATTCATCTATCAATTTAAATTCGGACAATATTTCGGCAATTTTGGCTAGGGTCAAGGAGGAACCAGCAATTATTACCGACGAGATTCAGGACGTTGCCATTATTCTATCCATTGCTGAATACCAGAAAATCTTAAAAAATAATATTGAATCTTTTCAGCATTTTTGCGATCGCGTTGGTTTAGAGGCAGAGAATAGGGGGTTAACAGAAGAGTTTCTGTTCGAGATTTTAAATGATGAGTGAGCAACGGTTTTTTGTTGATAACAATATATTAGTTAGTCGGTTACTTGCACCAAATTCTATCCCAGCACAAGCGCTCAGGGTCGCGGTCGAAAAAGGAAAATTATTGATTTCAGCAGACACTTTGCGCGAGTTGTCTGTGGTGTTGAGTCGAAAAAAGTTTGATAAGTATGTTTCTCTTGAGAATCGGCAAGAGTTCATTCAGCGATTAGGGGTTATTTCTGAGCTAATCTTGATTCAAACTAGGATTACTATTTGTCGTGATCCAAGGGATAACAAGTTTTTAGAATTAGCCGTTGATGGGAAGGCACAAATTATTATTACGGGAGATCAGGATTTGTTGATTCTTAATCCGTTTGAAAATATAGACGTTTTAACGCCGAGGGATTTTCTATTGAGGTACGATGTGTAAAGTTTTCTTGATGATTTTTAGGGATTGAGTGATAAGTCTAAGTTTTTGGGTAGGATAGGAGGGTAAGTTTTTTGGTTTCTATGAGTCAGCCAGTGATTCAGGTTCGGGATTTGGGTAAGTTGTATCGCATTCGTTCGACGGAACAATCGCCTTACTCGACTTTTCGTGAGGATATAGTGAATGGCATTAAACGCTTTGTGCGGGGGGATTTTGGCCGGTCTCAGTCTGAGGATTTTTGGGCGTTGAAGGATGTCAGTTTTGATGTTCACCAGGGGGAAGTGGTGGGCATTATTGGGCGTAATGGGGCTGGAAAAAGTACTTTACTGAAGATTTTGTCGCGTATTGTGCAGCCTACGACGGGAGAAGCGATTATTCGCGGTCGGGTTGGTTCTCTGTTGGAGGTGGGGACGGGTTTTCATCCTGAGTTGACGGGACGGGAAAATATTTTTATGAATGGGGCGGTTTTAGGGATGAAACGGGCAGAAATTAAGAGACAGTTTGATGCGATCGCCGATTTTGCAGAGGTGGAGAAGTTTTTGGATACGCCAGTAAAGTTTTATTCGTCGGGGATGTTATGTCCGTTTGGCGTTTGCGGTAGCGGCTCATTTGGAGCCAGAGATTGTGGATAAGGTTTTGGCGTTGGGGGATACGGTTTTTCAGAAGAAGTGTTTGGAGAAGATAGGGTAAGGGTTTGTGAAAACAGACAAGTGGTTTTACGAGTTATTTTTATCGCAACAGGGGATGTTGGCGGAGTTATTACCAGGCATTGAGGCAAGTTGGCGATTTTCCTACAGTGCGCCAGTGATTAAGGAGAAGGAGTTTCGCATGGATGGGGTATTTACTCCAGTTTTGGATGACCCAAAGATACCCATCGTGTTTGCAGAAGCGCAGATGCAAATTGATGATAATTTTTATGGACGCTTTTTTGCGGGAATTTTTCTGTATTTGAGGCAGTATGAGGTACGTCGGGCTTGGCTAGGTTTATTAATTTTGCCCAGTCGGGGTCTGAACTTAGGGGCAGAGTTACCCTATCAAGACTTGTTAGACCAGCGAGTGACAACGCTTTATCTGAGCGAGTTGAGGGAACGCCAAGGTTTGAGTCCGAATTTAACCTTGTTACAGTTACTGGTGACGGATCAAGAGAGGAGCGCGGAGATCGCTAAAGTTTTGTTGAAAACGGCAGAAACGGATACAGAGTTTGAGCGGCGATTGAGTTTGATTGAGACTATACTGGGCAATAAGTTCCCTGAGTTAACCGAGGAAATGATTATGCAAATTCTAGATTTAAAAAAGATGGATATTACGCAATCTCGTTTTTATCAGGAGATTCGTGCTGAAAGTGAGGCGAATTTGGTGCTTCGTCTATTGAAGCGGCGGCTGGGAGAATTGTCTATTAGTCAAGAGGAACAGGTAAAGGGCTTGTCGGTGGAGCAGTTGGAGGCTCTGGGGGAGGCTTTGTTGGATTTTACGGTTATGGCCGATTTAGAAGGTTATTTGGCTCAGTGATAATACCAGGTGATGTTCTGGCTAGTTTTTGGGTAGGATGGAAAGGTAAGTTTTTGGGTTTCTATGAGTCAGCCAGTGATTCAGGTTCGGGATTTGGGTAAGTTGTATCGCATTCGTTCGACGGAACGATCGCCTTACTCGACTTTTCGTGAGGATATGGTGAATGGGATTAAACGCTTTGTGCAGGGGGATTTTGGCCGGTCTCAGTCTGAGGATTTTTGGGCGTTGAAGGATGTCAGTTTTGATGTTCACCAGGGGGAAGTGGTGGGCATTATTGGGCGTAATGGGGCTGGAAAAAGTACTTTACTGAAGATTTTGTCGCGCATTGTGCAGCCTACGACGGGAGAAGCGATTATTCGCGGTCGGGTTGGTTCTCTGTTGGAGGTAGGAACGGGTTTTCATCCTGAGTTGACGGGGCGGGAAAATATTTTTATGAATGGGGCGGTTTTGGGGATGAAGCGGGCGGAAATTAAGAAACAGTTTGATGCGATCGCCGATTTTGCGGAGGTGGAGAAGTTTTTGGATACGCCAGTTAAGTTTTATTCGTCGGGGATGTATGTGCGGTTGGCGTTTGCGGTGGCGGCTCATTTGGAGCCAGAGATTTTGATTGTGGATGAAGTTTTGGCGGTGGGGGATGCGGCTTTTCAGAAGAAGTGTTTGGGGAAGATGGGGGAGGTAAGTGAGAGGGACGGGAGGACGGTTTTATTTGTTAGTCATAATATGAGTGCTATGCAAAACTTATGTAGTCGAGTAATCTATCTAGAGGGTGGAATAATAATGGATGATGGAAATTCTCAAAAAGTAATTGAACAATACATAATGGTATCTAACAACAGTAAAAACCAAAAAAATTTAGCCAAGATGATAAGAAATAATAATGAATTAGGGATGAAGGCCAAAATATGTCAATGTTACATACTTAATTCAAGAAATAATCAAGACAACATTATAAAGTTTGGTGAGCCTTTTTCAATTGTATTATCAATTATCCCTTACCAGGAAATAAAGCATGCATCGGTTCTTGTTAGAATAGATTCTCTTATGAATGATGCAATTGTGACAACCGCGAGTGAAAGTCAGGATATTTACTTCGACTTGATACCACAACAAACGGTTGAAATTAAAACAAATTTTAAAGATTTATATTTAGCTCCTGGACAATACTGGATAACAATTGGTTTAAGACAAGATAGACAAGGGATTGATGAACTTTGCCAAATATGCCCTTTGGAAGTTGCTAATATTTTGTACCACAAAAACAAAAAATTCAGCAACACATGGGGCCATCTTGAATATTACCCTGTATGGGATAGTCGTTAATTATTATATTCGTTTTTAGCATGGCTATCAATACTCAAAAAACAATGATATTAAAGTTCAAAAATCTCATCTATAAAATGCTAAGTATAAACATTAAACAATTGTTATTGTTTGCTGTCTTTGTTAAGGACTTTTTAAGGCCCTACATTAGACACATTAAATATCAGGGATTTACACTTGTCTATTCAAAGGGGACTTCTCTCGTTGAAGTTAATGGAAATCCAACAGTTAGATTTGGTGGAGTTTATGAACCAAGAGAAAGTCTTATACTAGCTAATTGGCTATCGGAGGTTCGGGATAAGGAACCGATTTTTCTAGATATTGGAGCAAACATTGGACTGATGAGCCTAAATGTTTTATCCAGCGTCCCCGATACAAAAATATATGCTTTTGAGCCTGGAGAACACCAAAATTTTCTTTTAGGCAAAACTATTCAAACAAACAATCTTGAGCAAAAAATAACGTTGTACAAACAAGCATTAAGTAAAGAATCAGGCAAAGGATTATTTGCTGTTCATAAAACACAAGATTGTTCGGGAGATGGGCTTTTTGATACATTAAGAGCTGGTGAAGTAAATACTATAGAGGTTGAGTTAAATACACTTGATGATTGGTGGCAATCAGTTGGGTGTCCCCTCGTAGATGTTATGAAAATAGATACAGAAGGAGCAGAACTCTGGATTTTACAAGGAGGCGAAAAGATGATTCAATCCTGCAAGCCAAAGGTTTTAATGGAAATTAATGCTACCAACTTAAATCCTTATCCCTATTCTCCCCATGATATATTAAGCTGGCTTAATGGAATCGAATACTCTCTTCAGAGTTTATCAGGAATACCAGTTAATGCCGATAACCTGAAAAGCTCTCTTTTGGATTGCGAAAATTTTAAAGCTATTCCCTTTAAGTCTTAAAAATCAATGACTTTAGTTAGAATCATCAAAAACTGGGATTATCCAGATTTACTACGTCAAACTCCCGACTCTTTAGGAAGATGGGAGCAGATACAATTTACTTGTGATGATGTAGAGGAAGCTGATTATGTCATTATTCTAAACGGCTCGTTATGTAATCTAGAGGTGAAATGCGTCCCAGAAAATATTTGGATTATCGTACAAGAACCGCCAACTAACGATGTTAAAAACTGGCACTTTATTCCCAATCATTGCAACAAAATGTTTACTTCAGACGAAAGTAAAGTCGGAAAAAATTATGTTCATTCACATCCAGCATTGCCTTGGCACGTCAATAAAACATACAATGAATTATTATCTTACTCCACGCCTATAAAGAGTCAAAATATATCTTGGATTACGAGCAATAAAACATTTTATGATGGACACAAAAAAAGACTTCTATTTATGGAAAAGTTAAAAAATATTTTAGACTTTGATTTATATGGAAAAGGTTTTAAGGAAATTCCTGACAAATGGACAGCTCTTACCCCATATAAGTATTCATTTGCGATTGAGAACTTTAGTAATCAATATTATTGGAGTGAAAAAATAGCAGATTGCTTTCTCTCTTGGACAATGCCTATCTATTATGGGTGTAAAAATATTACTCATTATTTTCCTAAAGAATCTCTTATTCAAATTGATATCGATTCAGATACAGTAATTGAAGATATCAAACTAGCCTTGAGTGAGAAAAGATGGGAAAAAAGTTTAGATGCTATCTCTTACGCTAGGACTTTAGTTTTAAATAACTATCAATTATTTCCTTTTATTACGTCTCATATAATTAGCTCTGAGAACAGGAGAGGGGCGTTTCATAAACCCCAAAAAGTAGTTATCCCAAATCAACTTGAATCATTAAGCAATGGTTCTTTTAATTGGGCGAATATATTAAAGCAATTTAAAATATAATTGTTAAAATCATGCCAAATAATGATTATGTAAAAATCAGTATTTTAATGCCTGTCTATAACGGAGAAAAATATCTTCGTGAAGCAATTGACAGTATTCTCAATCAAACCTTTACCGATTTTGAATTTTTGATCGTTGACGACGGCTCAACAGATAACAGTGTTGAAATCATCAATTCTTATCAAAATTCTCGGATTAATCTTGTTAAAAATGATAAAAATGAAGGCTTAGTTTACACCCTTAATCGAGGTTTATCTTTAGCCAAAGGTGAATATATTGCCAGAATGGATTGTGATGATATTAGTCTTCCAGAACGACTTAAAAAACAAATTGATTTCCTCGATTCCAACTCTGAAATTGCCGTAGTAGGAACTTGGATAAAAGTCATTAACGAAAAAGAAGAACCTCAAACAACTTGGCAGTATCCCCTTAAACCATTGGAAATTCAGTGGAATCTATACTTTTATTGTCCGTTAGCTCATCCTAGCGTAATGTTTAGAAAAAGAATTATATTGTCCAATGGCAGCTACTCTCCAGAAATGACTCATGCAGAGGATTATGAATTATGGTGGCGACTGAGTAAAAAATATTTATTGGCTAACTTACCTGATATTTTGTTAATTTATAGGCAACATCAAAGCAGTATAACTAATGAGCATCATCAAAGTCACATTCAAAAAGCCTCAAAAATCAACCAGATAATTATTGAAGATATTTTAGCTAAACGAGTTCATTATGATAATACCTACGATTTATTTTATCAAAATAATAAAACCTATCAGCAAGCTAAAAATAATTCCCTATTGACTTACAAAATTTATCAACAATTTCAACAAAAACATAATCTGACAACATCTGAAAATCAATATTTAAAACAAGATACTGCAAACAAAATTTATAACTTTACTCGTCCCCATATTCGCCAGATCAAATCATGGAAGTTTATTTTATTAGCTTTTTATTTAAATCCCTATCTTATCTCAATATTTATTAGTAGTCTCTCAATTTGGAAGAAATATATTTTAAAAATCCCAAAATAATGAAAACTGATAAACTTTTTTATCGTATTTTCTTAGAAAATCCTAGTTTGATCTCAGAATTATTACCAGACATCCCCAAAAATTGTGAGTTTGAATATAGCGCACCTGTGATTAAAGAAACCGAGTTTCGCCTTGATGGTATTTTAAGTCCTACGGCTCAGGATTTAGATTTCCCATTGATCTTTTTAGAAGCGCAAATGCAAAGTGATGAAGGATTTTATCGTCGCTATTTTGCCGAACTATTTCTCTATCTTCAACAATATCCCACCGCGAGACCTTGGCGAGGTTTATTGATTTTTCGCAGTCGAGAACAAAAATTAGGGTCAGAAAAAGCTTATGAAACCTTGCTAGAACAACAAGTACAAAGGCTGTATCTCAATGATCTGTTATCTTTAACAAATTTAAGTTCTAATTTGGGCTTGTTAAAATTATTGGTAGTCAGAAAGTCAGGGGTGGCGACTACCGCAAAGGAGATTTTAGCCAAAGCCCGTAATACCCAAGAGTTTAGACAGCAATTGGAGTTAATTGAGGTTATACTGGCCAATAAGTTTCCCACTTTAACAGCCGAGGAGATTTCAGCAATGTTCGACTTAAAGACCGCAACGGTCAAAGAACCCCGCTTATACGATTATCTGGTGAACTATTGGCAACAAGAAGGTCGTCAAGAAGAAGCATCCGCAATGGTGTGTCGTCAGTTGGCTCGGCAGTGTGGGGTTTTGTCTTCCGTTCAGGTGGAGCAGGTGAAGGCTTTGCCTGTTAGCCAGCTAGAAACATTGGGAGAAGCCTTACTAGACTTTTCAAGTTTATCAGACCTAGACAATTGGCTACAAACAAATTGAATTAACTGAGCGTATGAAAAAAATTCTTTTCTTTACCCCCTCTTGTCACCGTACAGGCTCAGAAATTGTCCTCTACAATCTCATTTCAAATATAGATAAAAGTAAATTTAAAGCTGTTGGTGTCGTAACTTATCTTAAAGGAGAATTACTTTCTCAATTTGAACCTGATATATTTACAATTGATTTTGAACATAGCTATCCTCAAATACTTCCATTATTAGAGCGATTGAAAATTAAAGCATTTAAACAAGACTTTTATCAACAGTTTTTAACAAAAATACACAAAAAACTTAAACCAGATATTTGGTATATTAATACAATCATACAGTCCGAAGTTTTGTATGCGGCGAAACTGCTTGATATTCCCTGTATTGTTCACTCCCATGAACTTGAACAAATGCTAACCAATCTCAGTGCTGATTATATCGAGCTATTAATTTCCTATCCTAAATTAATTATTGCTTGCTCTAAAACTGCCGAAAAAGTGCTAAAAAGACTAGGACGTAACGACAACATAGAAGTTTGTTATCCTAGCATTGACACTTCGTTCTTAGATCAATATACTGACCCAGATTGTAAGGTTAGATTTAGAGAAAAATATAATCTTCCCCAAAATGCTTTTATATGGCTAATGTCTGGTACAACTGATACCAACAAAAACCCCATTAGATTTATAGAACTCGCAAAAATTATTATTGAACAGTATCCTAACGTTTATTTTATCTGGCTTGGTAGTGATTCCAAGTCGGCAATGAATACCTATCTAACTCAGTATAGCAACGAACTAGGCATCTCTAAAAAAATCAGATGGGTTGATAGTCTAAAGCAAAAAGAATATTATCAATATTTCACGACAGTAGATAGCCTTATATTAACCTCAAGTAGGGAGTCCTTTTCTATCGTTACCTTAGAAGCAATGTATCTAGGCAAACCTGTTATCAGCCTTGATTGTGGTGGCCCAAGTGAAATTATAATCAAGGATACAGGGCAAATTATTAATTCCTGGGATAATGGCACAATTGCTAAAGCGATGATAGAAGTAATGAGTCAAAAAACTGATTATAATTGTATCACAGCCAAACAACAATCTAGTATTTTTTCAATAACTAATCAAGCCAAAAATTGGAACAAAATACTATTAAAATATTTCTCTTGAAAATTTAAATTCATACAATCTTCTTAACAAATATGCCCCTAAATTTAGTAACAAAAAAAGCAATCAAGTACAAGCTTAAATCACTTTTGAGATTCACTCGACTATATTCAATTTATTTACTATTTCTAAAGTTCAAAGAAAAAATAAATAAAGTTTTTGGATTGATTATTGGTTATTGTATTTACTTACTTAAATTTTCGCCCGATGTTCCCTTTTCTCCCCATAGTCAATATTACCGTTGGCTCCTGAGACATCACCCTAGAAAAGCTGATTTAGAGCAAATGGCTGAAACAATTCCGTTTCTTAAATATGATCCATTAATTAGTGTAATAATGCCCGTTTACAATTCACCATTAAGTTATTTAGAAGCAGCCATTGAATCAGTTATTAACCAAATTTATCCCAATTGGGAATTATGTATAGCAGATGATGCTTCTACAAATCCAGAAATCAGAACAGTTTTAGAAAAATATGCTCAACAAGATTCTCGTATAAAGACTGTTTACAGAACAACAAATGGACATATTTCTGCCTGTTCCAATAGTGCAATAGAAATTGCAACAGGAGAATTTTTAGCTCTTTTAGATCACGATGATTTACTAACCTCTGATGCTCTTTATCAAGTCGCCTTAGAACTCAATAAATATCCTGATGCTGACATGATTTATTCTGATGAGGACAAAATTGATGAACGTGGTTGGCGAAAAGAACCATTTTTTAAACCTGATTGGTGTCCTGATAGTTTTTTGTCCAGAATGTACACTTGCCACTTAGGGATTTATCGTAAAAAGTTAGTGGAAGCAATTGACGGTTTTCGGATTGGATTTGAAGGCTCTCAGGATTATGACTTAGTATTAAGGTTGACAGAAAAGACGGATAAAATTTATCATATTTCTAAAATTCTTTATCACTGGCGTATTCATCAAAACTCAACAGCGAAGAGCATAGCAACAAAAAATTATGCAGTAAATATTGCTCAACAAGCTTTGGCGGAATCCCTGGAACGTAGAGGAGAAAGTGGTGATATTGTGCCAATCATTGGGGATCACCATATTATTCGCTATAGGATTAAAGAATATAAATTAGCTAGTATAATTATCCCAACTAAAAATTTAGGAGACACTTTAAACAGATGTCTTTCCTCAATTTTTATAAAAACGAATTATCCAAGCTTTGAAATTATCCTAGTAGATAACCAAACAACGGAGGAAAAGGCTCATGAGATCATAAATTATTGGAAAAAGACTGAACCTAATCGCCTTAAAGTTTTTAATTATGATCTGCCTTTCAATTTTTCTGAAATTAATAACTATGCTGTAAAGTTTGCACAGGGAGATTATCTTTTATTTCTGAATAATGATACGGAAGTGATTAATGATGACTGGCTAACGGCAATGGTTGAACAGTCCCAACGGCCTCAAATTGGTGCGGTGGGAGCATTACTGTTATTTCCTGATGATACCATTCAACACGCGGGGGTCATTGCAGGATTAGGAGGAGTTGCAGGTCATAGCCATAAGCATTTTAATGCAGGACATCATGGCTATTTTAAGCAAATTCAAACTATTAATAATTATCTTGCTGTCACAGGAGCCTGCTTAATGTGCCGAAAGGAAGTTTTTCAAGAAGTTAATGGATTTGAGGAATATCTATCTGTTGCCTATAATGATGTTGACTTTTGTTTCAAATTGATTGATAAAGGTTATCGAAATATTTATTTACCTCATGTCAAATTATATCATTATGAATCTAAAAGTAGAGGTTTTGATGATACCATAGAAAAACAAAAACGATTTAACCAAGAAATCGAATTTATGATGGTAAGATGGGGAGGATACATCGCCAATGATCCCTGCTACAGCCCTCATCTATCTAAAAAGTACGAAAATTTTTCCGTCAACTAATTTTGTTCACTAAGCGTTATTCTCGATTTAAAATATGAAAAAGATAGTGCGATTAGTACTCAGGGTACTCCGCAGAATATTTCTAGTAATTGACACTCAGTTCGATCATGAGCTTATCGCCTCTGATGTTCCTTTGTCTGGACAAATTAATCACTCAAAATGGCAGAACTATTTATATGAAATTGGAAATAAAGAAGGAATGAAAATTTTGGAGATAGGTAGTCGTGAAGTGACGGCAAAATCTAACGCCAGACAAAAATTTTCTAATTCTACTTATATCGGCTTTGACTATTACCCAGGTAATAATGTTGATGTAGTTGGAGATGTTCATAAGTTATCTTCTTATTTTAAGTTTGAGAGTGAACAAGATAAGTTTGATATTATTTACTCAAGTGCCTGTTTTGAGCATTTTGCCATGCCTTGGATAGTTGCAATTGAAATTTCAAAATCATTAAAAATTGGCGGTATTGTTTTTATTGAAACGCATTTTTCCTATGCTTCCCACGAACGACCATGGCATTTTTTCCAGTTCAGTGATATGGCGTTAAGAGTTTTGTTTTCTGAAGCTCTTGGATTTGAGTGCATGGAAGCAGGAATGTCCAATCCTATGATAGGACGTTTTTCTTCTCTTGCGGATGATTATCTAAAAAATAAACCAATTCCTCATTTATATTGCCATAGTGAATACCTTGGTAAGAAAACTAAAGAGGTAAAAGATTTTAATTGGAACCAAGTAAATTTACAGCAAGTTGTTGGTGAAACTCATTATCCCTTATCCTAGTTCAAGGGCTGAATGATATTCAGTCCCTACAGTTTGCAAAAATATTTTTACATTTTCCCAAAAAATAGAAAACCGCGATCGCCTACAATAAAACCAATCAAATAAAGAGAAATTATCCTGCTCAGAATTAGTATATTTTAATAAACCGCGATCGCTCCTTTTACTCCTCTCAACCTATGACAAAAAAAGCTGATATTGGTAGTAAACGGCTGATTAGCCTTGATCCGAATAACTGAGTAAATTGGATAACCGAATCCTCCGACCTAGTGGTTACAGAATTTCTCAATCCAGACTTCCAATGGATTAGCAAAGAAAGCGACGTATTAATAAAAGTCCAGAGCCAAAACGAAGGTGAATTATTAATCCTGAATGAACTACAAATTCGTTATCACTCAAAAATGCCCCAACGTATTCGAGCCTACGCAGCCCTAGCAGAAGAACGGTATAATTTGCCAGTTTATCCTGTCCTCATCAATATCCTACCGCGCTCCGCTAGTCAAAATATTCCCAATTGCTATCATTCTGAAATACGAGGAATTACCGCTCATCAAGACTATCGAGTCATTAACCTTTGGGAAGTTAACGCTAATTTAGTCTTTGAACGCCATCTGACCAGTCTTCTTCCTTTTGTCCCGATTTTAAAAGGAGGTAATGAACCGCTTGTTATCCGTCAAGCCTTACGAGAACTACAAAATGATGAAAATCTTAACGAATTAGAGCCACTGCTCTCCTTTTTTGCTAGTTTTGTTTTAGAGATACCCTTAATTCAACAAATAATGAGGTGGGACATGACCGTACTGCGCCAATCACCCTGGTACGAAGAAATTCTCAAAGAAGGCTCTCAACAGGGACTTCAACAGGGACTTCAACAGGGACTTCAACAGGGAGAATTAATTATTATCCTTAAACTATTAAATAATCGTTTGGGTTCCCTTCCCTCCGATATTCAACAACAAATCACTAACTTATCAACATCACAACTAGAAAAATTAAGTGATCAAATTTTGCATTTTACCAACCAAAATGAACTTAAACAATGGCTCATCCATGAAAATTAGTTGGGTCTTAATGGGTAACTATCAAAATTGCTTTTAATTCTCCTTTTAAAACTGAGCTTTAGAAGAACTTGCGATCGCCTACAATAAAACTAATCAGACTACAGGAAATCAATAATGGCAACAACAGCAGATGAAGTGGGCAACTCCTAGGGGAACTAATCCAATCCCAAAAAGAAACCGATCGCTATTAAAATCCAATATGAAACTAGAATGGTTTTATGATAAAACAAGTCACCAATGAGTTATTAGATCAAATCACGCACAAACTAGTTGCAACCCTGAATCCAGAGCAAATTATATTGTTTGGCTCTCACGCTTATGGCGAACCTAATGAAGATAGTGACATTGACTTACTGGTGATCGTGTCCCAGTCTAATGAACCTCGTTATCGGCGATCACGCCTAGCATATAAAGCATTGCGTGGCATTTGCGTACCTACTGATGTGATTATAATGACGCGAGAGGAGGTTAAAAGGAAGGTAAATGTACGGAGTTCCCTAATAAGTCGAGTCATTCATGATGGGAGAGTTCTCTATGGATGATGCACATTATCATGAAATCCAGCAGTGGTTGTTAAAAAGTCAGAGAGATTTAGAGGCGGCTAAAGTATTGTTTGAGCATGGGCTTTTTGACGTTGTTGTTTATCATTGTCAACAGTCTGCTGAGAAAGCTTTAAAGGCTTATTTGGTGTATCAAGAAGTCATCTTACAAAAAACGCATAATCTTGTTGTTTTGTTGGAAAGTTGTCTTGCTTTTGATATTAACTTTGAGATATTGCGCGACTCAGCAGAAATTTTAACACCATACGCGACTGAGTTCCGCTATCCAGGTGACACTATCGAGCCAGAGAAATATGAAGCCGAAGAAGCTTTGGCGATCGCCAGTTTAGTACTCGATTTTGTAGTTAAATTATTACCTAACAGTTAGTGAGGGATGATAGGCATGGATAAAGAAAATGCTTATACTAATACATTAACCGAAATCATACTTATATTGAAACTCGGCTTTCCAAAAATCCCTTTTATATTACACTTTCAGTTTTACACCGCCTTAGAACTCTTATTAAAAAACTTATTAAAATCATTCTCTTTGAACCAGATCAAAAACCCCTTAAACTCTGGGCATCCTGCTTAGGTTTTATTCACGGATTAATTGGTAAGCTAGGTAAAACTTGGCTTCCTTGAATAGATTTGGTGATCGCCTGCAATAAAACTAATCAGACTACAAGAAATCAACAATGGCAACAACAGCAGATGAAGTCTGGCAACTATTAGGAGAACTCATCCAATCCCAAAAAGAAACTGATCGCCGTTTTCAGGAGACAGAACGTCTTCTCCAAGAACAGTCTCAGGAAAGCGATCGCCGTTTCCGAGAAACAGAACGACTAATCAAAGAACAAAACAAACGAGTTGATGAACAATTAGGTAAACTAGGCAATCGTTTGGGAGAATTTGTGGAATGGCAAGTTAGACCTGCGGCGGTTCGTCTCTTCCAGGAACGAGGCATTGATGTCACCGAATTATCTTCTGACCTTTCCGTACAGAGGGGAGATGAGGGTCTTGAAATTGATCTTTTAGTTGTCAATGGATCGGAGGCGATCGCAATCGAAGTTAAAAGTAAACTAACTCAAGCTGATGTAGATGAACATCTAGAAAGACTCGATAAATTCAAAAGACTTTTACCTCGCTATCAAAGTTTAAAGATTTTAGGAGCAGTGGCGGCAATGGTCACACCGAAAGAAGTGGCTAGTTATGCCTATCGTCAGGGCTTATTTGTGATTGCTCAATCGGGAGATAATTTAGTAATTCTTAACGACCAGAAATTTAAACCCAAAGCTTGGTAGAAACAATTTAGCGATCGCCTACAATAAAACTAATCAGACTAAGTAAGTGGGCTTAATTAATTGTTAGATAGTAGAACAGGCTTCTAGCCTGTGGACGGGCAGGATGCCCATCCCACGTTTTATATTTAATTGTAACCAGCTGCTTATAGCAATCGGGAGATAATTTAGTAATTCTTAACGATCCAAAATTTAAACCTAAAACTTGGTAGAGACGATTTGGCGATCGCCTACAATAAAACTAATCAAACTAAGTAAGTGGGCTTAATTAATTGTTAGATAGTAGAACAGGCTTCTAGCCTGTGGACGGGCAGGATGCCCATCCCACGTTTTATATTTAAATTGTAACCAGCTACTTATAGCAATCGGGAGATAATTTAGTAATTCTTAACGATCCAAAATTTAAACCTAAAACTTGGTAGAGATAATTTAGTGATCGCCTACAATAAAAATAATCAGACTAGAGGAAATCAACGATGGCAACAACCGCAGATGAAGTCTGGCAACTATTGGGAGAACTTATTCAATCCCAAAAAGAGACAGAAAAGTTATTCAAAGAACAGTCTCAGGAAAGCGATCGCCGTTTCCGAGAAACAGAACGACTAATCAAAGAACAAAACAAACGAGTTGATGAGCAATTAGGTAAACTAGGCAATCGTTTGGGAGAATTTGTGGAATGGCAAGTTAGACCTGCGGCGGTTCGTCTCTTCCAGGAACGAGGCATTGATGTCACCGAATTATCTTCTGACCTTTCCGTACAGAGGAGAGATGAGGGTCTTGAAATTGATCTTTTAGTTGTCAATGGATCGGAGGCGATCGCGATCGAAGTTAAAAGTAAACTAACTCAAGCTGATGTAGATGAACACCTAGAAAGACTCGATAAATTCAAAAGACTTTTACCTCGCTATCAAAGTTTAAAGATTTTAGGAGCAGTGGCGGCAATGGTCACACCGAAAGAAGTGGCTAGTTATGCCTATCGTCAGGGCTTATTTGTGATTGCTCAATCGGGAGATAATTTAGTAATTCTTAACGACCAGAAATTTAAACCCAAAGCTTGGTAGAGACAATTTAGCGATCGCCGACAATCAAACCAATCAAACAAAGAGAAATTATCATATTCAGAATTAGTATATTTAAATAGACTGCGATCGCCATTTTTGCCCCTCTCAACCTATGACAAAAAAAGCTGATATTGGTAGTAAACGGCTGATTAGCCTTGATCCGAATAACTGGGTAAGTTGGATAACCGAATCCTCCGACCTAGTGATTACAGAATTTCTCAATCCAGACTTCCAATGGATTAGCAAAGAAAGCGACGTATTAATAAAAGTCCAGAGCCAAAACGAAGGTGAATTATTAATCCTGAATGAACTACAAATTCGTTATCACTCAAAAATGCCCCAACGTATTCGAGCCTACGCAGCCCTAGCAGAAGAACGGTATAATTTGCCAGTTTATCCCGTCCTCATCAATATCCTACCGCGCTCCGCTAGTCAAAATATTCCCAATTGCTATCATTCTGAAATACGAGGAATTACCGCTCATCAAGACTATCGAGTCATTAACCTCTGGGAAGTAAACGCTAATTTAGTCTTTGAACGCCATCTGACCAGTCTTCTTCCTTTTGTCCCGATTTTAAAACCCACATTCCGTACATAAAAAAAGAACAAAGAAAATAAGAAAAGTCATTATGACAAAAGATAATACTGACAAGTAGTAGCCCCAAAAAAGCGCAAAATCCTCTCTCGCTCAAGCGTTAGATTGATTATTTGGGGACAATTATCCAGTACAACCCAATGAACTCCTCTCAACATCTGAAAAATCCAACGCAGTGTCGGACGCTGAGTCGGCTTTCCCAACTGATTAGGCACAGTCTCCTCCTGCTCTGCCAGAGCCAGTCTCAGTTTACGTTGTCCCAAGCTGTACACCAGTAAACACAACACCATGATGAAACTCAATGCCATAATCCGCTCAGGGGTTTTGAGAAAAACACTGGACGCCAAAAACAGAGGGTCTTTAAGGAAGCGAAAACCTCGCTCTACCCCTTGCTGTTGCTTGTAGTGGACAAGCAGTTGCTCATCGCTCAAAGAGTCTCCATCTAGCTGATTCGTCGCCAAGACAAAACGTCCTGCTGCCCGCTCTGAAGCTTGAACTTTCGCACTATTGAGGCTGAAAGTGGCTTGGGCATGATAGCTACGACGAATGGGCTGTTCATGGGGACGGGGTTTACCTCGATGACCGTAATGACATTTTTCGACGACAGTTAGGTCTTGAAGAAGATGCCATTCTAAACTCTTCTCCCATCGGCTCAGGGCGGTTAAAGCATCCTCCCGACAAGCAAATTCCTGATGCTGTAATTGTTCTAATTGTCTTTGAGCTTGAGCCGTTGCTTTCTCTGTCTTCTTCGTCAGTTGTTTGAGGTCTAAAGCTTTTTTTTGCTCGCTATCTACCACTATCCAACGTTGTTTGACTCCCCCATATTCACTTTCTAAGGAGGTAAGACGATAGCCCTCTAAATCAGTTGTGATGAATTGCTCCGAGGCTAATTGACTGACCGCATCCTGCACTTCTCTAATCGTTTTCGGCACAGAACATAACCAGTATATGCCGGTTAACTTTTGCAAGTTATCGGCACTGTATAAGGCTGAATCTGCTATATACAAACCATCGAATTGCCACTGCTCATTGAACTTTTTCAAGAGTTTAGCAAACTCTTTTTTATCACTTTGATTGCCATCTCCTAATTCGAGAAAAGCGGGAATGTCGCCATCCCCCCAACAGACTAGATTCAAGACAAATTGTTTCAAGTCTGGTCGCTTATCCTTTGAATAGCCATGAGTGATATGGATTATTTGGCTTTCTTTGTCTTCTCTCTCCACCGATAATTTATATTCCCCTTGTACCGATAATGAACTGGAGTCTAAATGGGAACTTTTCATCACTATTTTGAAGATTTCTACGGCTTTTAGACAAATTCCGAGAAACAAACGGCTGATGCCGGCCATAAAGATTAAATCTAAGACTCTCCCTAAACGGTCATCATTCAGGTCGCTGGCTTTTATTCCTTTTCCTAAAAGATGTTCTACTGGTTTATCTTCAAAAAAACGACTGAACAAATATAAAGGAGAGTTGATAAAGCCTAAGCCATTGAGAATCATCGCTTTCACTACCAGACCCGCACTGATTTTAGCACGGTCATTTTCTCCTAGTTGTTCATTGATATAATCCACTAGACCTAGTTCATCAACTATCGCCGCGATTATTCCTAAATGGTCGAGATTTTTAACGTTTAATTGGGTCATTTTCTCTTGGGTTTATTAGCTTTTTTATTTTAACTATTCTGTAGCCATTTTTGAATCTATTTTTATTTTTTCAAGACTAGTACGAAATACGGGCTTAAAGATGCCAAAAAGGGTTTCAATGCCCCAACGCAGGGCATAATCGTGAATAAGACCTTGGGAATCGGGATGTCCAATGACGATGAGTAGAGAATTATCAGGCAAGCGAAGAGCCTCTACAGAAACAGGATATCCCCAAACCCGACAACTCCCTTGAAGACGTTGAGATTCACCAATAGCAAGATGGGCAAAAATGACTTTGGCGGCCAAAAGCTTGCCATTGTGCTCAATCTTGTCCGTAGCCCGAATTCTCAGACAGAAAGCCAGTAGCGGTTCGAGCAGAAGATAGCGAAGCCAAGCCTGACCAATAAACTCACGGTCGCCACATAAACAACGAATCAGGGCGGTGGGAAAAATCTTGAGCATCTCCTCGATAAAACGCATTCGTTCATCACTGTTAGAATTGCCCTTTTTCTTGCTAAGCATCCACCACAAGATGGGAATGGCTACTCCTTCATGGACAATGCCGACAGTGAGGATATTATAACCATGACTGCCAAACTCCCAGGTTGTGCGGTCAATACTTAATACCCAAGGTTGAGGGATATCCAGCCCATTGGTGTCAACTTAAGCCAAAATGCCTACTCACAAAAGATTAGCCTAAAAGCAGGCGGAAGTAAGAGTAGGCTGAAAAAAAGGTTAGTATATAAAAAAGTGAGCAAAAAACAAATGGCAAGACAACATCCTCGGAGAAAAGGAAACCCAGACTTACGTCGTAAGACAAATCAGCCAGGGGTAGAAATCCCTGAAATAACAAAAGAGTTGTTTGAATTACTAGAACCCACAATGTTTACACCATTAAAATATTTACAGGGAACTCATGAGAAAATGATGAGAGATAGGGTATTAAATTTACCAGTAATGGTGGCATTAGTGTTAAGTATAGTGTATCGTCAAATAGCGGGTATAAGTGAAGCGGTAAGACTGTTAGAGGAAGAGGGATTGCTATGGGTAGCATCATTAAAAGTAAGCAAACAGGCAGTATCAAAAAGAATGATGAATGTGCCAGCCGAAATATTTGCAATATTACTAAAAGGAGTGTTAGAAAAAGCAGCCGAAAAAGGGAAGAAGCTCCAAGTAGGAGAAAAATGGGAAAAAATAAGAGAAAAGTTTAGTGCAGTGTGGATAGCAGATGGCTAAACGCTAGAGCAGATAAGGAAAAATATGAAAATAAGTAAAGAAGAAAAGAGTAAATTGGGGGGTAAAATAATGATGGTAGTGGAAGCCTTTACCCCAAAGACCCGTTACTTTGTGGTACACAGAAAATGATAAATCAAATGATAAAATATGGTGTGAAGAATTGGCAGCTAAATTACCAGAAAATGGTTTAATTCTCGTAGATATGGGATTTTTTAGCTTTGTGTGGTTTGATTTGTTAACAGAAGCTAAAAAGTTTTTTCTAACCAGATTTAGAGCGGGTACATCTTACAAAACCAAACAAGTATTGTCTCAAGGTAGTCATTACAGAGATGAGATTATCATTATGGGAAATTACCGTTCTAATCCTTGCAAGCATCCGGTGAGATTAGTCTCAGTATTATGGGGAACAATCTGGTATCAGTATTTAACAAATGTGTTGTCTCCCGAACAACTGTCCGCCGAAGAGGTCTGTGATTTATATCGAAGACGATGGACAATCGAAGAAGCCTTTTTATTAACGAAAAGACTTTTAGGACGGGTGCGACCTTTAGTTGATAAAAGCTGTTGTAATCAGGGTTCTACAGGGAACCCATATTGATCAAGTTTTGCCCAAAATTGACTCCATCGTTCCTTGGTCAATACCAAAGCTCGTAGGCTCAAAATAATTCCTGCTCCTTTTTCCTTCCATCGCATCCCTGAACAACATAATCGTTGTTTGACCAACGTCTTACAAGCTGCTTCCGTAACACCTGAACCAATCGGATACTTTTTCTCTATGTATTCAGCATAATCCATTTGATGCTGATGATTCTCGTAATAAGTAATCGCCGCTTGTAGTTTCTCGGTAAGATTCTTAGAATGACTTTTTTCTTCTTTGACTTCTTTCATCAGATTTAGCAGTTCTCCTGCTTTTCCTTTTTCATGCTTGAGTTCTCGACAATTTTCAGTCAACCATTCTTTTTGTTTTGACACGGTATTCGGATGCAACGCTTCTGCCAAGGCACCTAAGTAACCAGAGGCATGATAGAAATCTAATATCTGTTCTTCCGTTTGCTTTTCTAAAAACTTCCAATTTGATTCTGCACCATCTGCTATACCGACAAATTTTGCCTCTGGATAACGGTTTTTCGCTCGCTCAATTTCTCTTTCCAATCTTTCTAGAAAACTCTTTTTTCCGTACTCTGGTGCCGCACCTAGATAGATTGTCTGTTGACGTTCTCCCTCACTATCGTATAGGGAAACGGTTCCCACCATTGCTTCACGGTAGCCATCCTCACACATCAGCATACAGGTTCCATCTAATCCTATTCCCACTGTTGCAATTTGGCTATCCTCCTTGGGCGGGGCATAACTCCACGCTTCTTCTTTTGCCTGTACCACACTTCCTACTGCTTCACTCAATCTTTGGATATAGGATAGCGCTACTTTTCTACCATGATTTTCTAATAAATCATTTTTCACCTCTTTGCCTGCCATCCCTGACATTTTTGAGGATACCTGTTTTGCCAATAATGGCGTTGATGTTATGATTATCCTTGCTTCTCTTTCTAAGGGGCAATACGTTTTTCCTCCTACTGAACGCTGATATACATGACGATTCACTATAACCTCACCATAAGGTGTTTGATATTCTTTCGGTTGCTCTCCCTTACTCTTCCAGATTTCTTCACCGATTTTTAAGGGTGAACCATCTGTATCTAAATATTTCAAGGCTTCTTTGCTGGCGATGCAACCTACTTCGTTTAAGCCTTTTTGAATATTTATTTCTGTATCCAACATTGAACGACTGAGTTCTAATGTTAGTTCTATTTTTATCTTTGAACCCTCTACATTAATTAGTTTTGCTGTCATCATTGTTTCCTCTTTGTCACTTTTCATCTCATGTTAACACTTTTCTTTTCCTTCATCAACTAAAGGTCACACCCTTTAGGACTAGCCTATTTATGGGTAGGGAATAAGAATGGTGTCCAAATCCAGATTATTTGCACTTTGATTTTCTATACGGTCTTAAATCAATTGGTAGGGGAAGTGGCGATTGCTCTAAATCAACCGAAAGAAAAAATCTCAGTAGAGATGGTGTTTCGGAGTCTATACTATGTAGCGAAGGCTATTGCTAGAGGAGAAAAGCCTGATACAGTAACCTATCTGGCTGAACGTGCTAAGTTATTTGGTTTGGTCAAAGCTGAGAGAAAGCGACATCGAGAAAAGGCCGCTCTCAATCAACAAATTTGGGAACCCATTCCTTTAAGTTGACACGGATGTATCCAGCCAACTGACTACAATACGGGCAATGTGATGGTAATCCAGCTCAAATCCTGAGAAAAAGCGTTGTAAGCGTTTGTAATGAGAATCCACCAATGCCCGACCTTCAAAACCCAGAGCCAATTCTTTAAGGTTAACCGTTTTCACTTTGGGGAGGGCGAGTAAGAACAAGGCTAGGAAGGAGAGTCTGGCACCATGCCATCCCACAATGGGGTTTTAGGGCTTGTTTCAATGCGTTATATTGGTTCATGGGTTTTCTTACATTACGTTCATCTTCCATGAAACCCCTTTCTCGTATACTTTTCAAGCCTTTTGTCCTGTACTTAGGTAGGGAGCACGTTGGCATCTTCATAATGTTTCTCGTATTCTTCGGCTACGATGTGCTTATCTCAATCACTCTCCTCTTTTGAGTGTCAATGTATTATCTTAAGTGGGATGCACCCTTTCTACTTTCTCTAGTTTACCCTCAGAATCTCGACGTTTACTACTCTTATTTTTTAATCTTACCACAAGACCCTTCGGTAATACTTTGGTGGGACGACCTCGCTTTCCAGTCCTTAATACTTCGTGACAAATATTAAATAGCAGTTGACTATATCGCTTTTCTCCATCTGTAAATAACTGGAGAGATTCTGCACTCCTTTCAAATAATTCCGCTACCGTCATCATTGCTTCTAGAAATAATTTCTGCTCTTTTCGACCACATTTTAAATGCCAAATAAAGCGGCTAGCCCTGTCCATGAGCACGATTGTCCACCCCTCAGAGGCACTTGCTTCTTTATTTTTTCCAACTTTTGTGTATAGTTCATCCCCTTCTATTACTAATTTAACAAATTCATTTACTAAGGCGTATAAAAATAATGTCTCTTGTAATCCTGATAATTTCTTTTCCCAATTCAATATTGTTGTTTTCGCGTAGCCAAATACTCGGGCTGCTGCATTTAATCCTATTCCTTCCATTCTGGCTTTTAATACTTTTACAATTTCACTTAATGGGGTTTCTAAGCCAGCGATTACGCTACCATAAGTCTCAGCAAAACAAGAACTACATTCTTGACAAATGAACATTTTACGTTCCCCGTTACCTTTCGTTTGATAATGAGAATGTATTTTTACTTTTTCACTATAGCAATGAGGACAGTTGTCCTTGAATAAGGCATCCTCTTTCTCTTGGCACAAGCCAACATCATTCAGGGGGAGCATCCCAAATTTGCAGTAAGTATAAATGCTTAGTTACAAAGAAGGGGAAAGGGGATAATCTAAAAAGTTATAAAAATTGGAGTACAAAAAATGAACGTTGAAGATAAGCAAAAATTAGACGACCATCTCAAAGCTATCGCAGAAATCATGGTCAGAAATACGCAAAAAGAAGACTTGAAAAGCTTTGAAAGTATAGAACTAGCGGTACGAGAGCAAATGTTGACGGTCGTAAGTCCAGCTATTGGCCGTTTTTTTTGTAAAACAGCAACAGGAACAAAAGCAGGAAGAGAAAGAACAGTGGACAGTATTATCGGAAAAGTAAAAATTACAGAAAAACAGGCGAAAAAGCTAGGGTTAGAAAAAAATAAACAAGTGAGTCCTTATTTAGAAAAATGCTGCTTAAATATTGTAGCCTGTGAGTCATTTGAGAGAGGAGAAAAAACAATCAAGATGACGACGGGAATGTCCATCTCAAAAAGCAGTCAACACCGATTAGCATTAGGGTATGAATTTCAAGAAGCTCAAGGAAAATAGAAAGTCTAAGCATAGATGGCGGAACAGTAAGAATACGAACGAGCGTAGGCGAAGAAAGTATCTGGAAAAATTATAAAGCAGTAAGCTTACATGGTCAGGTATGTGCGGCATTTTTTCAAGCGCAGGAAGAATTAATCGCTTGGACAAATAATCAACCATTAGCGAGAGTAGTAACTTGCTTAGGAGATGGACATGATGGGATTTGGAATCTGATAGAAAAGATAAGGGATAAAGACGAAAGAAGGGAAGTATTGGATTGGTATCACTTGGTGGAAAATATCCATAAAGTGAAAGTTTCAAAAAAGGTAAAGAGGCAAATAGAGACGTACTTATGGCAAGGGGAGCAAGATTCAGCAATTAAAGAATTGAACGGTTCAAAACAAAAGGAAGCAATTAACTTCATCAATTATATGAAGAAACATGAAAGCAGAATGCCAGATTATGGACTCTATCAAGACTTAGGTATCTGCATTGGCTCAGGAAGTGTAGAGTCAAAAATCAAACAAATTGGCAAGAGAATACAAATAGCAGGGGCTTGTTGGAAGTCAGAAAACGTTCCTCAAATATTGAGATTACGCTGTGCTTATCTCAATGAAGCTATTGCCTGAGTACTTTTACTCATTGCAAATCTGGGATGCTCCCGAACCCACATTCAGGATTTCCATAGAGCTTTTCTTTAATATTGACATTGTTTTCTGTTTCCTTCTTCTTTGATATAATGACAATAATAATAGTATAATAAAAACGGGCCGATGTCTAGTCTTAAACTATTTTTCTATTTTCTCAAAGCCTTACACCCCATATCCCGTACTAATTTTGAAAAAATAAAAATAGATTCAAAAATAGCAACAGAATAGTTAAAATAAAAAAGCTAACAAACCGAGGAGAAAATGACCCAATTAAACGTTAAAAATCTCGACCATTTAGGAATAATCGCGGCCGTAGTTGATGAACTAGGTCTAGTGGATTATATCAATGAACAGTTACAAGAAAATGACCGTGCGAAAATCAGTGCGGGTCTGGTGGTTAAAGCCATGATTCTCAATGGCTTAGGATTTATTAATTCTCCCTTGTATTTATTCAGTCGTTTTTTTGAAGATAAACCCCTAGAACATCTCTTAGGAAAAGGAATAAAAGCCAGCGACCTGAATGATGACCGTCTGGGAAGAGTATTAGATTTAATTTTTATGGCTGGCATCAGTCGTTTATTTGTAGGAATTTGTCTAAAAGCAGTGGAAATCTTCAAAATAATGATGGCAAGCGCCCATCTAGACTCAAGTTCTATATCAGTAGAAGGGGAATATAAATTATCAGTAGAAAGAGAAGACAAAGAAGACCAAGTAATCCACATAACCCATGGTCATTCAAAAGATGGCCGACCCGACCTGAAGCAATTTGTCTTAAATTTAGTCTGTTGGGGGGATGGGGACATACCCGCTTTTCTGGAATTAGGGGATGGCAATCAAAGTGACAAAAAAGAGTTTGCTGAAGTCTTGAAAAGGTTCAATGAACAGTGGCAATTCAATGGTTTATATATAGCGGATTCAGCTTTATACAGTGCAGATAACTTAAAAAAACTAACAGGAATAAAATGGTTATATTGTGTGCCGAAAACGATTAAGTCAGTGCAAGACTTGCTGACTGAATTAGCTTCAGAGCAATTTATTACAACGGATTGATTTAGCGGGCTATCGTCTTACCTCCGTAGGAAATGAATATGGGGGAGTAAAGCAACGTTGGATAGTGGTGGAAAGCGAGCAAAAAAAAGCTTTAGACCTGAAACAACTGACTAAGGCGACAGAGAAAGCGACGGCTCAAGCTGAAAAGCAATTGTCGCAATTACAGCGTCAGGAATTTGCCTGTCGTGAGGATGCTTTGACTGCTCTGAGCCGATGGGAGAAGAGTTTAGAATTACATCATCTTGAAGACCTAAGGAACTGGTATCGTCTGATCAAAGTTGGAAAAAGTTATGGTGTAAGGCTTTGAGAAAATAGAAAAATAGTTTAAGACTAGACATCGGCCCGTTTTTATTATACTATTATTATTGTCATTATATCAAAGAAAAAGGAAACAGAAAACAATGTCAATATTAAAGAAAAGCTCTATGAAAATCCTGAATGATGTTGGCTTGTGCCAAGAGAAAGAGGATGCCTTATTCAAGAAAAACTGTCCTCATTGCTATAGTGAAAACGTAAAAATACATTCTCATTATCAAACGAAAGGTAACGGGGAACGTAAAATGTTCATTTGTCAAGAATGTAGTTCTTGTTTTGCTGAGACTTATGGTAGCGTAATCGCTGGCTTAGAAACCCCATTAAGTGAAATTGTAAAAGTATTAAAAGCCAGAATGGAAGGAATAGGATTGAATGCAGCAGCCCGAGTATTCGGCTACGCGAAAACAACAATATTGAATTGGGAAAAGAAATTATCAGGATTACAAGAGACATTATTTTTATACGCCTTAGTGAATGAATTTGTTAAATTAGTAATAGAAGGGGATGAACTATACACAAAAGTTGGAAAAAATAAAGAAGCAAGTGCCTCTGAGGGGTGGACAATCGTGCTCATGGACAGGGCTAGCCGCTTTATTTGGCATTTAAAATGTGGTCGAAAAGAGCAGAAATTATTTCTAGAAGCAATGATGACGGTAGCGGAATTATTTGAAAGGAGTGCAGAATCTCTCCAGTTATTTACAGATGGAGAAAAGCGATATAGTCAACTGCTATTTAATATTTGTCACGAAGTATTAAGGACTGGAAAGCGAGGTCGTCCCACCAAAGTATTACCGAAGGGTCTTGTGGTAAGACTAAAAAATAAGAGTAGTAAACGTCGAGATTCTGAGGGTAAACTAAAGAAAGTAGAAACTCCGAAACCAGAACATCCAGAGACAACAGAAAAACCAGAAGAAAAGGACGTCCATGCCAACCACGTTGAGGCATTTAATAGTGCTATCCGACGCTATTTAGCCGCCTTTCGTCGTCGTACAAATACTTATGCTAAATCTGTTGTGGGATTACAGCGAGTCCTAGATATTTTCTGGATGGTTCATAACTTTGTTCGCAGCCATTTTACGACTAGAGAAGTTCCTGCTGTAGCTCTCGGTATAATTGAAAAAGGGTTAACTTGGGAGGACTTACTCCAAATTCGCCTGATTTCTTGAACCTCTCGTATTGCAACGTTTGTAGCTTCTAGCTAGACGATACCAGTGCCAGACCTAAGCGTAGTGGAAAAATGTCATTACGGTCATCGAGGGGGTGTGACCTTTAGTTGATGAAGGAAAAGAAAAGTGTTAACATGGGATGAAAAGTGACAAAGAGGAAACAATGATGACAGCAAAACTAATTAATGTAGAGGGTTCAAAGATAAAAATAGAACTAACATTAGAACTCAGTCGTTCAATGTTGGATACAGAAATAAATATTCAAAAAGGCTTAAACGAAGTAGGTTGCATCGCCAGCAAAGAAGCCTTGAAATATTTAGATACAGATGGTTCACCCTTAAAAATCGGTGAAGAAATCTGGAAGAGTAAGGGAGAGCAACCGAAAGAATATCAAACACCTTATGGTGAGGTTATAGTGAATCGTCATGTATATCAGCGTTCACCTTTGAGGAAAAACGTATTGCCCCTTAGAAAGAGAAGCAAGGATAATCATAACATCAACGCCATTATTGGCAAAACAGGTATCCTCAAAAATGTCAGGGATGGCAGGCAAAGAGGTGAAAAATGATTTATTAGAAAATCATGGTAGAAAAGTAGCGCTATCCTATATCCAAAGATTGAGTGAAGCAGTAGGAAGTGTGGTACAGGCAAAAGAAGAAGCGTGGAGTTATGCCCCGCCCAAGGAGGATAGCCAAATTGCAACAGTGGGAATAGGATTAGATGGAACCTGTATGCTGATGTGTGAGGATGGCTACCGTGAAGCAATGGTGGGAACCGTTTCCCTATACGATAGTGAAGGCGAACGTCAACCTACAATCTATCTAGGTGCGGCACCAGAGTATGGAAAAAAGAGTTTTCTAGAAAGATTAGAAAGAGAAATTGAGCGAGCGAAAAACCGTTATCCAGAGGCAACATTGGTCGGGATAGCAGACGGGGCAGAATCAAATTGGAAGTTTTTAGAAAAGCAAACGGAAGAACAGATATTAGATTTCTATCATGCCTCTGGTTACTTAGGTGCCTTGGCAGAAGCGTTGCATCCGAATACCGTGTCAAAACAAAAAGAATGGTTGACTGAAAATTGTCGAGAACTCAAGCATGAAAAAGGAAAAGCAGGAGAACTGCTAAATCTGATGAAAGAAGTCAAAGAAGAAAAAAGTCATTCTAAGAATCTTACCGAGAAACTACAAGCGGCGATTACTTATTACGAGAATCATCAGCATCAAATGGATTATGCTGAATACATAGAGAAAAAGTATCCGATTGGTTCAGGTGTTACGGAAGCAGCTTGTAAGACGTTGGTCAAACAACGATTATGTTGTTCAGGGATGCGATGGAAGGAAAAAGGAGCAGGAATTATTTTGAGCCTACGAGCTTTGGTATTGACCAAGGAACGATGGAGTCAATTTTGGGCAAAACTTGATCAATATGGGTTCCCTGTAGAACCCTGATTACAACAGCTTTTATCAACTAAAGGTCGCACCCCATCGAGGTAAGCCCCGACTCCATGAACAGCCGATTCGTCGTAGCTACCCTGCTCAAGCCACTTTAAGTCTCAATATGGCGAAAGTTGAACTTGCGGAGCGGGCAGCAGGACGTTTTGTCTTGGCGACGAATCAGCTAGATGGAGACTCTTTGAGCGATGAGCAACTGCTTGTCCACTACAAGCAACAGCAAGGGGTAGAGCGAGGTTTTCGCTTCCTTAAAGACCCTCTGTTTTTTGCGTCCAGTGTTTTTCTCAAAACCCCTGAGCGGATTATGGCATTGAGTTTCATCATGGTGTTGTGTTTACTGGTGTACAGCTTGGGACAACGTAAACTGAGACTGGCTCTGGCAGAGCAGGAGGAGACTGTGCCTAACCAGTTGGGAAAGCCGACTCAGCGTCCGACACTGCGTTGGATTTTTCAGATGTTGAGAGGAGTTCATTGGGTTGTACTGGATAATTGTCCCCAAATAATCAATCTAACGCTTGAGCGAGAGAGGATTTTGCGCTTTTTTGGGGCTACTACTTGTCAGTATTATCTTTTGTCATAATGACTTTTCTTATTTTCTTTGTTCTTTTTTTATGTACGGAATGTGGGTTAAAAGGAGGTAATGAACCGCTTGTTATCCGTCAAGCCTTACGAGAACTACAAAATGATGAAAATCTTAACGAATTAGGGCTTGCTGAAAAAAGCTGAAACCTTTACGGAGAAAAATAGTAGGCGAATTAAGAACCGCTAGAATGCACGAAAATAGGGTAGAATGCCTCAAAACCATTGCATTAAGAAGAGAGAAAGCAGATGTACCGAAAGCAACAGTACTCAATTGAAACACCAGAAAACTTGAAAAATCTGTTCGGCGGGCAGTTAGACGAAGAAAATCGTTGGATAGAAATGTCAAAAATGATTCCCTGGGAAGAATATGAGGAAGAATATGCAAAAAACTTCACAGAAAAAAAAGGAGCCCCAGCCAAATCATTTAGAATGGCATTAGGAGCATTAATTATCAAAGAAATTTCAGGAAAAAGTGACAGAGAAACAGTAGAACAAATAAAAGAGAACCCTTATTTACAGTACTTTATAGGAATGGAAAGCTATAGTAGCAAAGAAGCATTTAATGCGTCAATGATGGTTCATTTTCGTAAAAAAATAGGAATGGAATTAATAAATAAAATTAATAAAGAAACTGGACAGTGGGAAGTTCTCGAGGCGTGTAAGTGGAGAAAAGAAAATCGGACATCCGATACAAAAGAGTGCCGTTATGTCCGAAACTGGCTGATATAAGAAAATCGATAGCCAGTGCTATCTATCAATTATGCAACTATGTCAGCGACTAGAGCAAATCCTCAATAATCTCCGTCCAGCCTTTAGCCGAGAAGCAACGTTCCAATGGTTTATCCTGTTAGTCTGGGGAGTAGTGCTCAACAGCCAACCCAGCGCAATAACTAGCTATGTCAATGCCATTGGCTGAACAGAGAGCTACTACAATCAGGCTCTACATTGGTTTGATTCCAAGGCGTTTAGGGTCGAAGGACTAACTTTACAATGGTCAAAGTGGCTAAGTCAGCATGAAAGTCTATACAGAATTAAAGGGAAACGGGTGTATGTGGGTGATGGCATCAAAGTGGGGAAAGAAGGACGCAAGATGCCAGGTGTAAAACGACTACACCAAGAATCGGAAGATGTGTCCAAGCCAGAGTGGATAAGGGGTCATTACTTCAATGCCTTGAGTATTTTGGTGGGAGTAGGGAAAGCCTGCTTTGCCTTGCCCTTAGTGCTGCGGCTAGACGATGGCATCAAGTCCAAAGCAACCGAGAAGGGGGAGGGAAAAGGCAAAAAAAAGGTGAAGACGAGCCTGGTGACAAAAATGGCTGACCTTTGTGTTACTTACGCAGAGGCAGGGAGTTATGTAATTTTGGATGCTTATTTTGCTTGCGAACCAGTGCTCAAAAGTTTTCGCCAGAACGCCTTGCATCTAATCACAAGAGTGCATTGCTCCACCGTCGCCTATGCCCCCTTTTGTTCCGTGCCGACGCTGACGGGGAGAGGACGACCACGGATTTGGGGGAGTTCGATAAAACTAGAAAAGCTGTTCGCTCTGGCGGCGGACTTTCCGACAGCTAAAGTCTGGCTCTATGGTCAACAAGTCACGGTTTCTTATCAGTGCTTTGAGTTCCACTGGGATAGTCCCCATCAGCTCGTCAAGTTTGTTCTGACCCAATTGCCTAACGGACGACGACTGATTCTGCTTTCTACTGATCTCTGTTTGACTGGACCTGAGATTATTGCCGCTTACGGTCTCCGATTTAAGATTGAAGTCACTTTTCGTCAATTAGTCCATCTTTTGGGCAGCTTTGCCTATCGTTTTTGGCTTAAGAGTCTTCCTACTTTACCTACCTGGCCCAGCAATCTTATCCTCAGTGACTATCCACAAGCTGTTCAGACTCAGATTTTAAACAAGGTAGAAGCCTTTGAGCGTTTTGTTAACCTTAATGCCATTGCTTTAGGGCTACTTCAAATTCTCGCCTTAGAGTTACCCCAGGGGATTTGGGCTAATTTTCCTCGATGGTTTCGGACATTACCATCCCATGGCTACCCTAGTGAACGGATTGCTCAACTAGCCCTTCAACATCAAGCCCAAATGATTTTTCCTCAAAGTCCACCCAGTCTGCTTTTGCCTAAATTCCTTACCGCTAAACTTGCCTCTTCCTCAAGCTCTGATATGCTTACTTTCGTCGCATAGTCATTACCTTATCTGGCATCCATAAACTTCCCACTGTCCAGTAAAGAAATAGAAAAAAAAGCGACGGGTGTAGCGTCAGAAAAAAAGAAAATGAAGGAAAGTTATTGTTAGATGCGACTTGTACACCAGCAGATATAAAATATCCAACGGATATAGGAATATTGAATGATGCCAGAGAAAAAACAGAAAAAATAATAGATAAGCTGTATGAAGAAATAAAAGAGAAAAGGAAAGAAAAGCCGAGGACTTATAGGGAAGTGGCAAGAAAAGAGTACTTAGCCATAGCAAAAAAACGTCGTGTGTCAAAAAAAGAAAGAAGAAAAGGAACAAAAAAACAACTAGGATATATAAAAAGAAACTTGTCTCATATAGAAAAAATGATAGAAGAGGGAGCAAAGTTAGAAAAACTAACGAAAAAAGAGCAAGAAGAGCTTGTAACGATAGGAAAAGTGTATGAGCAACAGTTAGAAATGTATGAAAAAAAGACAAATAAAGTAGAAAACAGAATTGTGAGTGTAAGCCAACCTCACGTGCGTCCAATAGTGCGTGGAAAAGCGGGAAAAGCAGTAGAGTTTGGAGCTAAAATATCGGCAAGTAATGTGAATGGCTTTGTCTTCTTAGACAAATTAAGTTGGGATAATTACAACGAATCGGGAGATTTACAAGCGCGAATAGAAGAATATAAAAGGGAAACAGGATGTTATCCGGAATCGGTTCATGTGGATAAAATCTATCGAACAAAAGCGAATCGAGCTTATTGTAAAGAAAGGGATATAAGAATGAGTGGTCCCCGATTGGGAAGACCGCCGAAAGAGGTGAGCAAAGAAAAAAAGAAAGAGGCACGCTCAGATGAAAGAGTGCGTAATGCCATTGAGGGTAAATTCGGACAGGGAAAGAGGAAATTTAGTCTTGGTCGAGTGATGGCCAAACTACCTGAGACCTCGGAAACGGTAATTGCGATGAACTTTTTGGTAATGAATCTTTCTACTCTACTTCAGAAGACAAAAAGTAAAAAGTTGTAGAGTCGTTTTTCTTGTGAAAAATGGTGTTAATTTTCCTCTCTTTTGTGAGGAGTGATTTGTGTTGACCTTTTTAGACAGAAAGGAACAATAGATTAAACAAAATCTGTATTTTGATTTGTTTCCATAAGGATAAGTTATCTATGCTTTTTCAGTCCATACTTCCCTAACCCACATTTCTTTCGTTTTTTGACTTTTTCAGCAAGCCCGAATTAGAGCCACTGCTCTCCTTTTTTGCTAGTTTTGTTTTAGAGATACCCTTAATTCAACAAATAATGAGGTGGGACATGACCGTACTGCGCCAATCACCCTGGTATGAAGAAATTCTCAAAGAAGGCTCTCAACAGGGGTGCGACCTTTAGTTGATAAAAGCTGTTGTAATCAGGGTTCTACAGGGAACCCATATTGATCAAGTTTTGCCCAAAATTGACTCCATCGTTCCTTGGTCAATACCAAAGCTCGTAGGCTCAAAATAATTCCTGCTCCTTTTTCCTTCCATCGCATCCCTGAACAACATAATCGTTGTTTGACCAACGTCTTACAAGCTGCTTCCGTAACACCTGAACCAATCGGATACTTTTTCTCTATGTATTCAGCATAATCCATTTGATGCTGATGATTCTCGTAATAAGTAATCGCCGCTTGTAGTTTCTCGGTAAGATTCTTAGAATGACTTTTTTCTTCTTTGACTTCTTTCATCAGATTTAGCAGTTCTCCTGCTTTTCCTTTTTCATGCTTGAGTTCTCGACAATTTTCAGTCAACCATTCTTTTTGTTTTGACACGGTATTCGGATGCAACGCTTCTGCCAAGGCACCTAAGTAACCAGAGGCATGATAGAAATCTAATATCTGTTCTTCCGTTTGCTTTTCTAAAAACTTCCAATTTGATTCTGCCCCGTCTGCTATCCCGACCAATGTTGCCTCTGGATAACGGTTTTTCGCTCGCTCAATTTCTCTTTCTAATCTTTCTAGAAAACTCTTTTTTCCATACTCTGGTGCCGCACCTAGATAGATTGTAGGTTGACGTTCGCCTTCACTATCGTATAGGGAAACGGTTCCCACCATTGCTTCACGGTAGCCATCCTCACACATCAGCATACAGGTTCCATCTAATCCTATTCCCACTGTTGCAATTTGGCTATCCTCCTTGGGCGGGGCATAACTCCACGCTTCTTCTTTTGCCTGTACCACACTTCCTACTGCTTCACTCAATCTTTGGATATAGGATAGCGCTACTTTTCTACCATGATTTTCTAATAAATCATTTTTCACCTCTTTGCCTGCCATCCCTGACATTTTTGAGGATACCTGTTTTGCCAATAATGGCGTTGATGTTATGATTATCCTTGCTTCTCTTTCTAAGGGGCAATACGTTTTTCCTCAAAGGTGAACGCTGATATACATGACGATTCACTATAACCTCACCATAAGGTGTTTGATATTCTTTCGGTTGCTCTCCCTTACTCTTCCAGATTTCTTCACCGATTTTTAAGGGTGAACCATCTGTATCTAAATATTTCAAGGCTTCTTTGCTGGCGATGCAACCTACTTCGTTTAAGCCTTTTTGAATATTTATTTCTGTATCCAACATTGAACGACTTAGTTCTAATGTTAGTTCTATTTTTATCTTTGAACGGGTGCGACCTTTAGTTGATAAAAGCTGTTGTAATCAGGGTTCTACAGGGAACCCATATTGATCAAGTTTTGCCCAAAATTGACTCCATCGTTCCTTGGTCAATACCAAAGCTCGTAGGCTCAAAATAATTCCTGCTCCTTTTTCCTTCCATCGCATCCCTGAACAACATAATCGTTGTTTGACCAACGTCTTACAAGCTGCTTCCGTAACACCTGAACCAATCGGATACTTTTTCTCTAAGTATTCAGCATAATCCATTTGATGCTGATGATTCTCGTAATAAGTAATCGCCGCTTGTAGTTTCTCGGTAAGATTCTTAGAATGACTTTTTTCTTCTTTGACTTCTTTCATCAGATTTAGCAGTTCTCCTGCTTTTCCTTTTTCATGCTTGAGTTCTCGACAATTTTCAGTCAACCATTCTTTTTGTTTTGACACGGTATTCGGATGCAACGCTTCTGCCAAGGCACCTAAGTAACCAGAGGCATGATAGAAATCTAATATCTGTTCTTCCGTTTGCTTTTCTAAAAACTTCCAATTTGATTCTGCCCCGTCTGCTATCCCGAGGTACTGGTATCGTGTGATCAAAGCTAGAAAAAGTTATGGTGTAAGAGTTTGAGAAAATAGAAAATAACTTACGACTGGACATATTCCCGTTTTTGTTATACTATTATTATTGTCATTATATTAAAGAAAGGGAAAACGGAAAGCAATGTCAACATTGAATAAAAGCTCAATTGACCTCCTAAGTGATATTGGCTTACCTCAAGAGAAAGAGGAAGCCTTATTTCAGAAAAACTGCCCTCATTGCTATAGTGAAAAAGTAAAAATACATTCTCATTACCAAACGAAAGGTAACGGGGAACGTAAAATGTTCATCTGTCAAGAATGTGGTTCTTGTTTTGCTGAGACTTATGGTAGCGTAATCGCTGGCTTAGAAACCCCATTAAGTGAAATTGTAAAAGTATTAAAAGCCAGAATGGAAGGAATAGGATTAAATGCAGCAGCCCGAGTATTCGGCTACGCAAAAACAACAATATTGAATTGGGAAAAGAAATTATCAGGATTACAAGAGACATTATTTTTATACGCCTTAGTGAATGAATTTGTTAAATTAGTAATAGAAGGGGATGAACTATACACAAAAGTTGGAAAAAATAAAGAAGCAAGTGCCTCTGAGGGGTGGACAATCGTGCTCATGGACAGGGCTAGCCGCTTTATTTGGCATTTAAAATGTGGTAAAAAAGAGCAGAAATTATTTCTAGAAGCAATGATGACGGTAGCGGAATTATTTGAAAGGAGTGCAGAATCTCTCCAGTTATTTACAGATGGAGAAAAGCGATATAGTCAACTGCTATTTAATATTTGTCACGAAGTATTAAGGACTGGGAAGCGAGGTCGTCCCACCAAAGTATTACCGAAGGGTATGGTGGTAAGATTAAAAAATAAGAGTAGTAAACGTCGAGATTCTGAGGGTAAACTAGAGAAAGTAGAAACTCCGAAAACTGAACATCCTGAGACAACAGAAAAACCAGAAGACAAGGATGTTCATGCCAACCACGTTGAGGCATTTAATAGTTCTCTACGACGCTATTTAGCCGCCTTTCGTCGTCGAACAAATACTTATGCTAAATCTGTTGTGGGATTACAGCGAGTGCTAGATATTTTCTGGATGGTTCATAACTTTGTTCGCAGCCATTTTACGACGAAAAAAGTTCCTGCGGTAGCTCTCGGTATAATTCAAAAAGGGTTAACTTGGGAGGACTTACTCCAAATTCGCCTGATTTGTTGAACCTCTTGTATTGCAACGTTTATAGCTTCTAGCTAGACGATACCAGTGCCATCCCGACCAATGTTGCCTCTGGATAACGGTTTTTCGCTCGCTCAATTTCTCTTTCTAATCTTTCTAGAAAACTCTTTTTTCCATACTCTGGTGCCGCACCTAGATAGATTGTAGGTTGACGTTCGCCTTCACTATCGTATAGGGAAACGGTTCCCACCATTGCTTCACGGTAGCCATCCTCACACATCAGCATACAGGTTCCATCTAATCCTATTCCCACTGTTGCAATTTGGCTATCCTCCTTGGGCGGGGCATAACTCCACGCTTCTTCTTTTGCCTGTACCACACTTCCTGCTGCTTCACTCAATCTTTGGATATAGGATAGCGCTACTTTTCTACCATGATTTTCTAATAAATCATTTTTCACCTCTTTGCCTGCCATCCCTGACATTTTTGAGGATACCTGTTTTGCCAATAATGGCGTTGATGTTATGATTATCCTTGCTTCTCTTTCTAAGGGGCAATACGTTTTTCCTCAAAGGTGAACGCTGATATACATGACGATTCACTATAACCTCACCATAAGGTGTTTGATATTCTTTCGGTTGCTCTCCCTTACTCTTCCAGATTTCTTCACCGATTTTTAAGGGTGAACCATCTGTATCTAAATATTTCAAGGCTTCTTTGCTGGCGATGCAACCTACTTCGTTTAAGCCTTTTTGAATATTTATTTCTGTATCCAACATTGAACGACTGAGTTCTAATGTTAGTTCTATTTTTATCTTTGAACCCTCTACATTAATTAGTTTTGCTGTCATCATTGTTTCCTCTTTGTCACTTTTCATCTCATGTTAACACTTTTCTTTTCCTTCATCAACTAAAGGTCACACCCCTTTGAACCCTCTACATTAATTAGTTTTGCTGTCATCATTGTTTCCTCTTTGTCACTTTTCATCTCATGTTAACACTTTTCTTTTCCTTCATCAACTAAAGGTCGCACCCTGCGGAACTAGAAAGACTGAACGATGTATAGGAGAAGCTCGTCATACCATGAGCGTGAAAAGGATAGATACAGATGGTCAGAAGTCGGAAAGCCTACCGTTATTGATAATGCAACCTTTCATCATGGCGATCGCCCTCCGCCTCTTAGATTAGTTCGGATTCCTGATTCTCAAATAGACTTAAACGTTTAGCAACAGGAACCAGGGTCAAACCTTGTAAAAAAATAGAAAGGAGCACAATAAAAAAAACGACATTAAAAATAGCCTTAGATTGAGATAAATTCATGGTTAAAGGTAGCGTTGCTAAAATCATCGGAATTGCTCCCCGTAATCCCACCCAGGCAATAAAAAGCTTTTCTCGCCAATTAAATTCACTAAAACTTAAGGAGACAAAGACACTGATAGGACGAGCAACAAAGATTAAGAATAGAGCAATAGAAATTGAAATAGCTGCGGTTGCGGGTAATTCATCAGGGACAACCAATAATCCAAAGGTTAAACACATAATAATTTGGACAAGCCAGGTTAAACCATCATGAAAACTCATAATAATTTGTCGATTGGTAAAGTCATGATGACCCATCACAATCCCTGCGAGATAAATCGTTAAGACTGCACTTCCATGTAAAACTGTGGTTGTTCCTGATAGTAAAAAAATAAGTCCTAAAGTTGCCGCAGGATAAAGCCCTGGAGAAGCTAAATTTAAATGATTAATGATCCAAACCATTGCTAATCCTCCACCATAACCTAAGAGAACGGCAATCAATAGTTGCAAAAATAATTCGAGAATAAACGTTCCCAAAGAAAAATGAGTACTGGTTAAAATCCCTAAAATATTAACTGTGAGTAAAACAGCCATTGGATCATTACTTCCCGATTCCAGTTCTAAAAGTCCCTGTAGTTTATTCGGTAATTTAAAAGGGCTAGACCGTAAAACCGAAAAGACTGCCGCCGCATCCGTCGAAGAAATAATCGCGCCTAATAGTAAAGCTTCTCCCCAGGAAATTCCATTAGGGCCAAGCTCAAATGTTGAAAAAGAGCCGAGAATAAACCAGCTAAAGCTGCCAACTAGGGCGATCGTTAAAAGCACTCCCACAGAAGACAAACTTAACCCTGGTAATAAAACGGGACGAATTTTAGACCATTCGGTATCAAGACCCCCAGAAAATAAAATCACGGTTAAAGCAAAATCCCCGATTAACTTTGCCATGACCGCATCTTCAAATTCGATATTACCAATGCCATCAGAACCCGCTAACATTCCTACTATTAAAAATAAGAGCAAAGCGGGAACCCCAAAGCGACTAGAGGCTTTACTCGCTAACACGCTGGTTAATAGTAGGACACCAAAAATCACAAATATTTGTTCGGTGGGAAGCATGACGGCCTATTCCAGACAGTTTTAAAAAGTGCCTATTATTAAATCAAACCAGGTTGGATTTGTCTGCTTTTTATTTTTTTTATATTTTCTGATGCGATCGCGGCTAATCATGACTCTTATTTTTCACCCGTCACTGTACTTATTGCTACCCGTCTGAATCAATATGACCTTTAATAGTACTGACTGTCTAGCAACGAAGAAAATAGATCGTTGAGATTTAGCCGTGATAGTCTTGCAGGAATTTAGCACAACAGGGATTGGCGATCGGCTGAGTGCCATTGGCAGAGGTGATGTAACCCATGCAAAGATTAACCAGATCTACTGTTGCGCCGGTGCTATCCAGTTGACATTGTTCTTGATTGATCTGTTTGGGTAAGGAAGTAGCAGGTTGAACCGAGGTGTTGCGATGAGAAGATAGAGTGGCTTCGCCCCAAGCGGGTAAAGGAGTGGCACTACCGATAAGAGTATGCAAGGTGGGCATTCCCATGGTTAAAGAGAGAGCAAAACCCGCGAAGATACTGAGTTGATTTTTGCTAAATTTGGCTTGGCGAGTTTTGGTGTTCATGATAATCTCTCTTTTTAAAATTTAAGTGTTGCTCGTACAGGGGGTTGAAATTCGATGGGTTTAGATTCGGTTGACTCAACTGATCCTTATTCTAAAAAAACGAGATTATTGTTAATGCCTGCTTTCGACTGCCAGACTGTAAAACTTGAGCGATGACGTTAAGCGGTTTGGACGGACTGGAAAAAAATTTATCTCGAACGTTTGTTTTGAGCAAAGCCTTATATATCAAGGGTTTCAAAAACTAACCTTTTCAGGAACGTTGTTAAAAATAACCTAAGTTATACAAACAAATACGGTCTAACCGACCATGACCGCAAGGTTTTACAAAAGAGAACCCTATGAATAACGCGATCGCTGACTTGGCCCTGATATAGTGGATTCAGTGAGTTAAACAAAGGAAATGTCCCCCATGAAAGCTACTTCTAAATCCCTAGCCTTCGCCGTTATCGGTACCGCCGCTCTTCTTTCCACCTTCAGTGCTAATGCAGCCCAAGCGGCTTCTGTATCCTACAGTGCCAATACAGGAGATTACCTAGAAACAGATTGGACAAAAACCTTGACTGTTAATAAATTTGATACGTCTTTAGGAAAACTAACGGGCATTACCTTCTCTTTAAATGGCAATATCGTTGGTGGTGCTGGCCTTGAGAATCGCTCCAGTTCAAGTTCTGCCGTTACAGCCGTTCTAAGTAGTGAACTCAAACTCTATAACAGTAGCGTCGCTAATGGTGCAGCCCTGGTAGTAGCACTGCCCACTTTCTCCAAAACCTTTAATCTCGCTAAATATGATAAAAAGTTAGATTTTGGCGGTACTTCTGGTATCAGCGTCAATGATTTATCTGCTACAAAGAGTGAAATTACCAGCTACGATGCTAGCTATGCCTATTTTAATGATTTAGCTAGTTTGGTTTCTGGTAGTGGTCAAGTCTCATTTGATGTGGATGCCAATGCCACTAGCACAGCAAGCGGCTCAGGAAATTTGGTTTCAACCTTTAATACCTCCGCTATGGCTGCGGTAACGGTGACTTATACCTACGATGTTCCTGTTCCACCGAGCAATCCAGTCCCCCCACAAGGCATCCCCGAACCCGAAGTATTAATTGGTAGTTTGGTTGCAGCTTTCCTTGGTTTCCAGTTCCGTAAACGCTATAACCAAGTTAAGAATGGATCTAAAGTCCAAATCGGTTAGTCTGGCAGTGATAGCAAGGCAATCAGGAGCATTTTTTCGATAGCTTTGTTTAACAAACTTGTCTTCTTACAGGGATATTCAAAGCGTCTTTTAAGCAGCCCTTCTAATCTGTTCATTCAAAAATAGCTATTTGAAAATTCCTTGGGGAAAGCTTATAACCAAGCGACAACAATACATATAACTCACTAGAGACAATGTTTTAAATATTGTCTTTTTTTCTATTTTGACCGAAAATTTGAGGATGGAGAGAGTATCATCGAATATTTAGATTTAACTAAAATTAAGCGTTTCAATTCTCAGGAACAAATAATTGCGATTGATTTCCCTTCTCGGATGATAGAAATTCTTAATCAGAAAAGTCAGCGTCTTAATTTACCGTTACCAGTTATTGTCAAAGGTTGGCTTGAGGAAAAGCTGATTAGTTCTAATTCGGTTCAAACCACTCATTAAATAGGGCTTGCTGAAAAAGTCAAAAAACGAAAGAAATGTGGGTTAGGGAAGTATGGACTGAAAAAGCATAGATAACTTATCCTTATGGAAACAAATCAAAATACAGATTTTGTTTAATCTATTGTTCCTTTCTGTCTAAAAAGGTCAACACAAATCACTCCTCACAAAAGAGAGGAAAATTAACACCATTTTTCACAAGAAAAACGACCAGGGCGAACGCATCTAAAAATGATACAGATACAAGAACATTATAGAGGGATGGATAAGGGAAAATAAGGGAAAGTGCATAGAAAACAAAAGCGATGAAACTCCGACCCAAATATAGACTGGTAGAACACTTTGCCGAAATAGATGACCCTCGCATCGAACGAACAAAACGGCATAAACTCATTGATATTCTAACGATTGCCATCTTAGCCGTCATTTGTGGAGCAGAAGGTTGGGTAGCCATGGAAAGTTTCGGCAAGGCTAAACATCAATGGCTAAAAAAAATTTTGGAATTGCCAAATGGCATCCCCTCCCACGATACGTTTGCGCGTGTATTTGCTAGTCTGAATCCAGAGCAATTTCAAGACTGTTTTCTGCATTGGGTCAAAAGTATAGCGGAGGTAAGTGAAGGGGAAGTGATAGCGATTGACGGCAAAACCCTTCGCCACTCCTATGATAATGCCAACGGAAAGGGCGCAATTCAGATGGTAAGTGCATGGGCAACAGCAAATCGTCTAGTACTAGGACAGTGCAAGGTGGAAAGCAAATCGAATGAAATCACGGCGATACCCAAACTCCTGAAAATGCTAGAGGTCAAAGGTTGTATCGTAACGATTGATGCCATGGGAACTCAGACAAAGATTGCCCAACAGATAGTAGGGCGAGGGGGAGATTATGTTTTGGCATTGAAAGGCAATCAAGGTAATCTATGTGAGGATGTTGAACAATTATTTGCTCATGCTCAATCGGTTAATTTTGCGGGAATTAAGCATGATTTTCATCAAACAATAGACAAGGGACATGGACGGATTGAAATTCGCCGTTGCTGGACGATGGAACAAACAGAATTTTTGCTGGGTGGGGAGAAATGGGCAAAGTTGACGAGCATCTGTATGATTAAAGCGGAGAGACGATTGAAAGACAAAACAGAGTATGAGACCCGCTACTATATCAGTAGCCTGCCGAGTAATGCTCAAAAATTATCCCAATCTGTTCGTAGTCATTGGTTGATAGAAAACTCTTTACATTGGGTTCTAGACTTGGCCTTCAACGAGGATGCTTGTCGCATTCGTAAGGATTTTGCTCCTGAGAATTTAGCCGTCTTACGCCATATCGCTCTTAACTTGCTCACAAAGGAAAATACTCTGAAACTTGGTATCAAGAATAAACGGCTACGCGCTGGTTGGGACGAGGACTATCTCCTTAAGGTTTTACTCGGATAAGATGCGTTTGCCCTGGAAAAACGACTCTACAACTTTTTACTTTTTGTCTTCTGAAGTAGAGTAGAAAGATTCATTACCAAAAAGTTCATCGCAATTACCGTTTCCGAGGTCTCAGGTAGTTTGGCCATCACTCGACCAAGACTAAATTTCCTCTTTCCCTGTCCGAATTTACCCTCAATGGCATTACGCACTCTTTCATCTGAGCGTGCCTCTTTCTTTTTTTCTTTGCTCACCTCTTTCGGCGGTCTTCCCAATCGGAAACCACTCATTCTTATATCTGACTTTTCCCGTTAAGTGCGGATTGCAAGCTGCCAGCCTTGGCAAAGGTCATGCAACTTCAACCAACCGCGCCAAAGGACTTGGATACCGAGAGGAGTTTTACGACGATGTTCAAGATAACCACCAAGAAAAGCAACAGACTCGACAGCCCAAGCAACAGTCAAAATAGGGGGAAGTTTTTGAGAGGCGGCTGCTTTTAACACCTGAAGTTGAAGAGGATTAAGAATTTCAATCGCGAGAGCATCGGGCTGGGTACGATGAAGATAAGTAACGTGTAAAAGTTCAACAGCAATGACACTTAAAAAACCCAAAAGAGTTTTCATTCCATCAGAGGCAAGTCGATAACGCTCACTCTGACAACCAGACTTAAGGACTTTATGAAATTCTTCAACCCGCCATCGGTAGGTGTACCAACGAAGAATAGTGACAGCCATCTCAATAGTCTCAACAACTTCTGTAGTCAGAAGCATCCAAGATAAAGGAGTTTCGCCTTCGGGACAATCGATTTCTGTCGCATAAACAGCATAGACATTCAACGGGTCACGATTATCAAAACGATAGGGAGTTCGTAGATTAACTGAGCAAAATCGGACGGCAAGCTTAACCTTCCGTGCTTTTCTTTTTCCTGTACTCGGAATCTCGATTTCTTGATGAAAACGAATCGGTTCTGATTCCAAATGTTGCCAAAGTCGTTCACTATTTTTGTCTAAACTACGATTATGAGACGCTCTGACCAGCACTCCTGTATGCTTGAGTTGACGCACTGAGTCAAAGACTTCTGAAACATCTCCTTCTCTGTCAAATACATGAATTACCCTCGTTGAACTTTCTACCTGTTTCTCACAGGTGTTTAGAGCCTCTACCCATTTGTAGGATTCTTTTTCCTCAAATGGTCTTTGACGAGCTGCTTTTCTTTGTTCTTTCTGTCTTTCTTTTTTCTGCTTCGCCGTTTCATCTGTTGGGGGCTTTTCTTTTACCTCCCTATTCCACAGTTTTTGCCATAATAAACCTAATACTTGTCCTTTTTCTGGCTCAATTGCTAAAGCACTATGCAGTATTAATCCATTCCCTCCTTTTCCAGTCGGCCCATACCCTTCCCTTTTTTCCTTGATATTGCGATAATCTAAGAAGGTCGTATCTCCGACTGATAGCATTATCTTATATTCTTCTACGGCGGCAGTTGTCATTTCACAGTGCGGCTCTATTATCTTGACAAAGTCTGTTTTCGGATTCCCAAAAATTCATAGGCCCTCTTTAACTCGTTTCCTCCCTTAAACACTTCTGATAAGGCTTTTCCAAACCCCTCACTTAACTTTTTCCCAATCGAGAAGGCACGATTGTTTAGCCTCTCGTCTCCCAATTCACAACTGGCAAAGTTTTTTGTCCACCATTCCAACATTTTTTGACCTGCCCTTTAAGATTTTCTCCATTTTACAGTCTCATACTCCCTTCATCCTTTGTTTTTGAAATTTGAACGATAAGCGGGATGATGGCTTCAGAATATTTTTTTCCTGTCAAGAGAATCATTACTCAAACCCTTGCCAGATAAAGCCTCTAGAAGTTTGCATTGCTGGATTTTGGACTTAACGGGAAAAGTCAGATTCTTATATCCCTTTCTTTACAATAAGCTCGATTCGCTTTTGTTCGATAGATTTTATCCACATGAACCGATTCCGGATAACATCCTGTTTCCCTTTTATATTCTTCTATTCGCGCTTGTAAATCTCCCGATTCGTTGTAATTATCCCAACTTAATTTGTCTAAGAAGACAAAGCCATTCACATTACTTGCCGATATTTTAGCTCCAAACTCTACTGCTTTTCCCGCTTTTCCACGCACTATTGGACGCACGTGAGGTTGGCTTACACTCACAATTCTGTTTTCTACTTTATTTGTCTTTTTTTCATACATTTCTAACTGTTGCTCATACACTTTTCCTATCGTTACAAGCTCTTCTTGCTCTTTTTTCGTTAGTTTTTCTAACTTTGCTCCCTCTTCTATCATTTTTTCTATATCAGACAAGTTTCTTTTTATATATCCTAGTTGTTTTTTTGTTCCTTTTCTTCTTTCTTTTTTTGACACACGACGTTTTTTTGCTATGGCTAAGTACTCTTTTCTTGCCACTTCCCTATAAGTCCTCGGCTTTTCTTTCCTTTTCTCTTTTATTTCTTCATACAGCTTATCTATTATTTTTTCTGTTTTTTCTCTGGCATCATTCAATATTCCTATATCCGTTGGATATTTTATATCTGCTGGTGTACAAGTCGCATCTAACAATAACTTTCCTTCATTTTCTTTTTTTTCTGACGCTACACCCGTCGCTTTTTTTCTATTTCTTTATTAATTTTATTTATTAATTCCATTCCTATTTTTTTACGAAAATGAACCATCATTGACGCATTAAATGCTTCTTTGCTACTATAGCTTTCCATTCCTATAAAGTACTGTAAATAAGGGTTCTCTTTTATTTGTTCTACTGTTTCTCTGTCACTTTTTCCTGAAATTTCTTTGATAATTAATGCTCCTAATGCCATTCTAAATGATTTGGCTGGGGCTCCTTTTTTTTCTGTGAAGTTTTTTGCATATTCTTCCTCATATTCTTCCCAAAGAATCATTTTTGACATTTCTATCCAACGATTTTCTTCGTCTAACTGCCCGCCGAACAGATTTTTCAAGTTTTCTGGTGTTTCAATTGAGTACTGTTGCTTTCGGTACATCTGCTTTCTCTCTTCTTAATGCAATGGTTTTGAGGCATTCTACCCTATTTTCGTGCATTCTAGCGGTTCTTAATTCGCCTACTATTTTTCTCCGTAAAGGTTTCAGCTTTTTTCAGCAAGCCCTAAATAGGGTTTGCCGAATAAAGGCAGAACCTTTATCAGATAAGCTTTTCAGCCATTTTGAACACGATTAGGTGCAAGCTTATGGCATTTGAAGGCTCAAAATCCATGCACTTTGCTAGAAAATTGTGGGTTAAAATCGGAAACTGATTTCTGAAGTCACCATTTTTCGCGCCCTGTGGCATCTAGGTTCGATTTGCAGACTTATTCAGCAAGCCCTAAATAAGGGCGATCGCCTTACATGAACTAAAAATCTAAAGCGCGATCGCTGTTATAAATAAACTGGAAAAAGCGATCGCGTTTTAATAAGTCTCATTTCTCAAGAGCGATCGCTTTTATAATCTTGATTTTGTGTAGGATGTTAGGTTTACTATTGTCAATTCAGCCTACAGATCGGCGATCATACTTTGATATTACGCTTCCAATTTATATTCCCAGATTAACATAGGTTAAAAATCGTCATTCGGAACAAGCCAATCGTCACTTGGTTCATGACCTCCATCAATAGCACTAACCAAGAATTTTGTAGTTGCTGAGATAGCACTGCGAATTGCTTCTGACTCTGTTGCTGCTTGAGTTATTGATGGATAATATGGGGCTGCTTGTGTTGGCGTACGTACGTTGTGACTGACCGTAAAGTGATATGGCTCTTTTAACATTACGTTACTTTTCCAAATCTTGATTCTAATTTTCGGATGGAAATAGTTTACTCCCACATTTAGAAAGATTTTCAATTCTCGAATGAGTACGTATGATTCGGCTATGTATTCGTGTTTATCTAGAAGAGCGATAACATCATCTGTTTCCATATATTTTTTCCATGAATCAATGGTGATTACTTTACTTATTAACAGATCTATTGCCGTTACAGAAATTGGATATTAAACTTTTTTATTCTCCTAGCATAAGCACGTTGCCTTCATGATAGGAAGTAACGATAGTTATTATCTTATTTTTATTCTTTTTAGCTTTGCAATTTCTTATGAAAAATATAACTGCATTAAGGGCCTGTGTATCGGAAAGTTTACACAATGACGTAACTTGGTATTTATATCCATTAATTTCAATAATCTTGGGATGAATAATATGATTCATATTGTTTTTCTTTAGTCTGCCCAACTAAGGATTATACCGAAACTTTTCATATACTATCCACAAATAAGGATTTTGTCAAGAAACTTTCCGTATATCAACCCCAAATAAGACGATCGCAAGAGAACTCCTGTATAATCCCTCTAAAAAGCGTGTTATACCGATTAGCGTATTTTTTTGCAAACTATCCACCTCCGCGATCGCCCTCTCGTAGATTCAAAAAAGCGATTATCCTCTCACGTTTCAATCCTTAAGCAATGAAAATTACTGGAATGCTTCAACACGGGGACTAAATGCGATCACGCTTTGCACTTTTAAAAGAAGCTTGTCAACAGGAAGACAAATAAGTGCTTTTGTTCGTATCTATGTTGAGTCCTATTTTCCCTCTGAGTTCTCTCTACAAACCCTGACAAATCTGGGCAATATCTCGACCATAAACCCAGTCATTGTAATCTTCCCATTGAGATTGGGACAAATGATAACTGTGCAGCGTTACCTCTTGCATTTTCACCATAAAAGGGCGGCGGATTTGCTCATATTGTTTAAATGCTTGGGCAATTTGATTGAGATCATCTAAGCCTTGATTGTTAATAATTTTAGTAATTAATGTTCCCAATAAAGATGCATCTTCAAAGCCTTGATTAGCCCCTTGGGCCGTAAAAGGTGGCATTCCATGAGCCGCATCTCCCGCTAAAACAACTCTTCCCTGACTCCAAATTAATTGCTCCTCAAGAGGAATATTGGCTGGCTGTAAATAATAGGCACGATGCAATAGTTTTTCGGGGTCAGAAAAGGAAATTAATTCCACCAGCATGGCGGGAAAGTCGGCTTTTGTTAAAGCATCCATCGCAATTTGGATTACTTCGGAGGCTAATTTATCGGTTAATACTCCTACGGTCAGAGGGGTATGCAGAAGATAACCTAACGCTTTATCTGGCTTGCGAGTAACAATTATTCGAGGGGAAGGAGCCTGCTGAAGTTGGGAATAATCTAGATTAAGGGTGACAATACGCTCCCCCTGTAAATAGGTATTTTCTAAAGCTTGATCAAGGGCTTCGGGAACATTACTGGTTTTAAAACAACCGATCGCCGTAAAGCCCGAATATTGAGGATTAGCCCAGTCCTGTAGGGGCGTACCACAGTAGAGATTCTGTCGAATAGCGGAGTTAATTCCATCTGCTGCAACCACTAATTTGGCATAAAGATATTGATGATTAATATCTGAATTTGGCAGTTCAACATCAGAAATAGTAGGTGGAGGAGTGAGTGCTGGTTTTTCCATTTCCCAATGAGCAAAGGGATTAGTTGTCATCCCCCTGGGAATATAGGTGATTTTGACTTTATCCTGTTGCTGGTTAACTTCTAAACAACGACAGCTAATCGCAATTAAATGAGAGGGAAGTTTATTTCTGAGGGTTGTTTGGAGTTCGTACCAGTTAGAAGAAACTCGCCCGGCACCGTAACGTTCAAGCCAATCGTCAAAACTGAGAGGGGCGGTACGAAGAATTTCTCCCTGTAAATTTTTGTGATGCCAAAGCCCTTTCTTAGTGGCAGAATTGGTTTGAGTATTGGTAGTGGGAGAAGAAGAAGAATCAGTTTGCCGAACAGATTGATAGGTTTGTTCATCAATATAGCGAAGGGCTTTTAAGCCATTGGGTAATAAGTCCACGATTTGTCCCACTGGCCGAAACTCTTGGGTTTGATCAATGACTAAAATATTGGTAATTCCCCGTTGATAAAGCGCGATCGCCGTAGCGAGTCCGACGGGGCCAGCCCCCACAATGATCACGTCATAGAGATGGTCTGTATTCATATTTTTCTGCTTTTGATCTTATAAACTAAGAACTGAGTATTTTTTATAATAGCTGAATCTGGAAATGGTAACGTTTTTTGAATTTTGTCTAAAAATTTGTCTAAAAACTTAAAACTTTACAAGTCTAAACGTTAAAATTCAAAGACACTATCAGAATATCACAAAATTGACATTGGATGATAAAAAATGAAAAAAATAGTTTTAGTTGGCGGTGGTCACAGTCATGCGATTGTCTTGCGGCGATGGGGGCTTAATCCCTTAGCTGATGTTGATTTAACCTTAATTACGAATGTAACCCAAACACCCTATTCGGGAATGTTGCCAGGTTATTTAGCGGGATTTTATACCTTTGCCGAAACTCATATTGATTTATTCGCTTTAGCCAAATTTGCCCAGGCTCAGATCATTTTAGATACAGCGATCGCCTTAGATTTAAGCAAGCGACAAATCATTTGTATAAACCAACCTCCCATCGACTTTGATTATCTCTCTTTAGATATTGGCAGTACACCAAAATTAGATAATATTGCTGGCAGCGAATATGTAATTCCCGCAAAACCAATTCCTCCATTACTAACTGCCTGGGAGAATTTATTAACTAATCTGCAACAGCATCCTCAACAACGTTTAAAAATTGTCATTGTGGGCGGTGGCGCAGGGGGCGTAGAATTAGCCTTAAATATGCAGACCCGTTTGCACAGTCTTTTAAAACAAGCTGATCAACCCTTAGATAATTTGAGTATTAATCTTATTCAGCGTGCCCCCAGGCTTTTACCCGATCATAATACTTGGGTTGGTAAACAACTAGACAAGGTGTTACAAAGACGAGGAATTAATATTCACTATTTAGATAGTATTCAAGCGATTACCAAAACTGCAAACAACGGCTATCAATTATCCTGTCAATCTGGTTTACAATTCTCCACCGCAGTCATTTTTTGGGTGACTCAGGCAAGTGCCGCTCCCTGGTTGGCTCAATCAGGATTACAAACCGATGAAAGGGGATTTGTGTTAGTAGCTCCGACCCTAGAATCTATTTCCCATCCTCGAATTTTTGCGGCGGGTGATGTGGCCACAGTGAGGAACTATCCGCGACCGAAAGCCGGAGTTTTTGCTGTTCGTCAAGGTCAGCCTCTATTTGAAAATTTACGTCGTTCTCTACAGGGAAAGACTTTAAAAGCCTATCTTCCACAAAAGTATTATTTAAGTTTAATCGGTACAGGTGATCAAAATGCGATCGCGACCTGGGGAAATTTAGCAGGTCAACACCCCTTATTCTGGCAATGGAAAGATCACATTGATCGAGCATTTATGGCACAGTTTCAGGATCTAAAAATTGCTTAAAAACTTTCTAAAAATTGCTAATTATCCTAATCTGAATAACTCTTGTTGGGATATTTATCATTCCGGTAATTTCCAATAGCGAATCCGTTCCCGTAACCAACCAGAGGTGCGCCAACCCGCGATCGCGGTATTGACCTTTTGTCGCAACTCTTCGTACTGCAAACCCTTGGGCATCACAATGGCCAACGCATCGCCCGAAAGTCGTTCAGGAAGTTGATGATAGCTTGGAAATTCCTGCACCCAGCCTGCTAAAAGACTATTATCCGCCGCAAAAGCATCAACCTGTCCCGTTTCTAGTTTGGTTTGAGCTTCTTGATAGGAAGAAACCCCCACTAAACGAGCCTTGGGTAAAGCCGCTCTTATCACAGCAATAGTACTAGAATGATTCAGCACCGCGATCGCCTTAGTGGTTAAATCGCTTAAATGTTGTATCGTCGGCTGTGACGTGATAATACCGGTTCCATCCAGATAATAGTAAGGACTAAAATCTACTAACCGCGATCGCCCAGGCGTAACTGTCACCTTGGCAATAACCAGATCCAGACGGTCATCTATAATAGCTGGTAGGCGATCTTGATTTTTGAGCGGTTCTAAAACGACAGCCTCTGGACTCCCGAATAACTCCTGAGCTAATTGTCGAGCAATATCAATTTCTAACCCCTGTAACTTTCCCTGGCCATCTTGAAATCCCAGGGGACGACTATCGGCCTTAACTCCAATCAGTAATTTTCCTCGCTGTTGTATGGTTGTCCAATCGGACGCATCGCTAGGGTTAAGGACAAGTAAACTATTTAAGCCAAGAATTGTGATCCCAACGACTCGTTTCAAGACCAAGATAATTCGCCTCATTTTACGCCCCAACAACCTGATTTCTACCCTGCTCTTTGGCTTGAAAAAGAAACTTATCAGCCCGTCGGAAAACATCATTTAAGCTCTCATCTGTTTTCTGATAAGTTGTCACCCCAATACTAATGGAAAGATTAATCATTTGATTATCAATGACCGGACAAAGGGTTGCAATACTCTCTCGTAACTTTTCTGCTAATGTAATCGCATCTGTTAATGTCGTTTCAGGCAAAATCGCTGTGAACTCTTCGCCACCAAAACGTCCCAACTGATCCACCTCTCGCATACTTTGGGTGAGGGTTTTAGCGACTAATTTTAGGCATTGATCGCCACAAAAATGCCCGTAGGTATCATTAACCTTCTTAAAATAATCCAAATCAATCATCATCAACGAAAAACAGTTATGGTAGCGTTTAGCTCGTTGGAATTCCTGCTCTCCAAAGGCAAAAATTGCCCGACGATTAGCGATCTCTGTCAACGGATCGATCACTACTAATTGTTCTAAAGCTTCATAAGCGGCCTTGAGTTCATCCTGGGCCTGTTTCAAGAAAAGATGGGTTTTAACCCTGGCTAAAAGTTCCGGTGAATGGAAGGGTTTAGTTACATAGTCGATCGCCCCCTTTTCAAAGGCTTGAATAACGTGATCTCGCTCACTACTGGCGGTTAAAAAAATCACTGGAATATCCTTTAACCTTGGATCAGCCTTAAGAATCTTACACACTTCTAATCCATTCATCCCTGGCATCATCAGATCCAGTAAAATTAAATCCGGTTTTAGGGTTTTCAATCGATCTAATGCCTGTTGTCCTCCCAAAGCAAAGGTCGTAGAATAGCCGAATTGTTCGAGGATTTCCATCACCAACTGTAAGTTTTTAGTGACATCATCCACGACTAAAATCAAATAGGATTCCGGCTGGAAAGGCTTCATCTGAGTAAAAGGGAGTTTAAGAGGGTGTGACCTTTAGTTGATGAAGGAAAAGAAAAGTGTTAACATGGGATGAAAAGTGACAAAGAGGAAACAATGATGACAGCAAAACTAATTAATGTAGAGGGTTCAAAGATAAAAATAGAACTAACATTAGAACTCAGTCGTTCAATGTTGGATACAGAAATAAATATTCAAAAAGGCTTAAACGAAGTAGGTTGCATCGCCAGCAAAGAAGCCTTGAAATATTTAGATACAGATGGTTCACCCTTAAAAATCGGTGAAGAAATCTGGAAGAGTAAGGGAGAGCAACCGAAAGAATATCAAACACCTTATGGTGAGGTTATAGTGAATCGTCATGTATATCAGCGTTCACCTTTGAGGAAAAACGTATTGCCCCTTAGAAAGAGAAGCAAGGATAATCATAACATCAACGCCATTATTGGCAAAACAGGTATCCTCAAAAATGTCAGGGATGGCAGGCAAAGAGGTGAAAAATGATTTATTAGAAAATCATGGTAGAAAAGTAGCGCTATCCTATATCCAAAGATTGAGTGAAGCAGTAGGAAGTGTGGTACAGGCAAAAGAAGAAGCGTGGAGTTATGCCCCGCCCAAGGAGGATAGCCAAATTGCAACAGTGGGAATAGGATTAGATGGAACCTGTATGCTGATGTGTGAGGATGGCTACCGTGAAGCAATGGTGGGAACCGTTTCCCTATACGATAGTGAAGGCGAACGTCAACCTACAATCTATCTAGGTGCGGCACCAGAGTATGGAAAAAAGAGTTTTCTAGAAAGATTAGAAAGAGAAATTGAGCGAGCGAAAAACCGTTATCCAGAGGCAACATTGGTCGGGATAGCAGACGGGGCAGAATCAAATTGGAAGTTTTTAGAAAAGCAAACGGAAGAACAGATATTAGATTTCTATCATGCCTCTGGTTACTTAGGTGCCTTGGCAGAAGCGTTGCATCCGAATACCGTGTCAAAACAAAAAGAATGGTTGACTGAAAATTGTCGAGAACTCAAGCATGAAAAAGGAAAAGCAGGAGAACTGCTAAATCTGATGAAAGAAGTCAAAGAAGAAAAAAGTCATTCTAAGAATCTTACCGAGAAACTACAAGCGGCGATTACTTATTACGAGAATCATCAGCATCAAATGGATTATGCTGAATACATAGAGAAAAAGTATCCGATTGGTTCAGGTGTTACGGAAGCAGCTTGTAAGACGTTGGTCAAACAACGATTATGTTGTTCAGGGATGCGATGGAAGGAAAAAGGAGCAGGAATTATTTTGAGCCTACGAGCTTTGGTATTGACCAAGGAACGATGGAGTCAATTTTGGGCAAAACTTGATCAATATGGGTTCCCTGTAGAACCCTGATTACAACAGCTTTTATCAACTAAAGGTCGCACCCGTTTAAGATTACAAAACGGTTGGGTACAGAAGTTTATATCACTGGATGTTATTCTAAGCGGCTTAACTGATCTAGCAAAGATTGTCGCACAGAAGGAAACGATTGTACAGTGTCAGGGAGATTATTACCATCAAAATTCTGAATTTGTGTATCTAAGCGATCAATGTAGTCTAGCAAGATTACAGTGGGATATTCTTGACCTAGAGCTTGCAATTGTTGAACAAATTGGCGCAATTCTTTCATAATCATGGTACGACACAGCTTCTCCCATACATCGTTCAGTCTTTTACCAATGTTAAGCTGTCACACATTGAGATTGTATAGTGATTTTTCTGAAAGCTCTGTAAAAAGAGGCTTAAGCCCCTTGCCTGTAGGTATTTTAGATGATTAAAAACTTATCAAGACATAACTTTAAAAATTGCTTTAAGAATCTTGACTTTCTCCCCCCCCCTCATGTTAATTTACTCATAGTGAATGTATCAGGAGTTACGCATTGTCAAAAATGAAATGATGTGCTAGCAATTCGGAGAGGGTTGAGTATAGTTGTCAAGAATGAATTGACGGATAACAGGAATAAACAACTCTCGTGAAAGTTGGTACAGATTGTCAATTAAATCGTGAGTCTTTTGGGTTTGTAAGTGAACAAAAGCTCTGATTGCGCAAAAGAAATGATTACGAATAGCTTGGCTATCCCTAACATAAAAACGCTCAATATTACAAACCTGTTTGATAACTCGATGAAACACCTCAATTTGCCAATGACGGTCATGTAATTGTTTGAATTCACAACGTTTTAGTTGTTTCAATTCCTCTAAATCGGGTAGATAAGTGATATAGTACCGAGCTTCGTTTCTAAAGCTCTGGTGAAATACCTTCACCCACCCAAACTCCTTGAGATAAACGGTTAGACCCGACTCAGGAATTTTCATTTTCTGTACTTGAGTGATTTGTCCTTTCTCCAAAGACACTAAGCGATTGTTGGCTATTCCAAACTGAAAACCCTGTTCCTTGTTTTTTAGGTACTTGAGGTTATCGTTACTTGAATACCAACCATCTCCTGTTACCCAATCTGCCTTAATTCCCCATTTTTCTACCTCTTCTAACATCTCCAAAAAATAATCATTTTTGGTTTTTTCCTCCTTTTTGTCATAAATTCGATAATTTACTGGATAAGATTTTCCCTCCATATCTGTATAGTATAATGTGATGAGATTGATTCCTTTCACTGGTTTTTTGTGTTTTCCAGACCAGAAGTAACCCACCAATTCTGTTTTACTTGGGTCTCGATAAAACTTATCTACAACACTATCGTCCACACTTAATGTGCCACCTTCTAAAATTAGTTCTTTCTTGACCTCCTCAAATAGGTCTTCAGGACTATATTCTTCGCGAAGCAAAAAACGGTTGATGCTGTCATGACTTAGACCTCCCATAATTTCACTGAGACGCAGACAACTAATATATTTGGGTTCCGACAGCAGATATAGCATATACAAATTTTGATCACACCTTGCTGTGGAAGGTTTTGAGTGTTTTCTTGCCATTGGACACCCCGAATAAAATCGTCGCATGGGACTATCCATCATACAATAAAGTTTCTGTCAATGCGTAACTCCTATGTATTTTGAAATCAACTCAACTTTCAAGTTTATGAAAAAGCGATTGTTCGGAACCTACTCTCTGATCGCTCTCTCGATCCCTGCGACACTGTTGACTCTTGCCCCTAATGCTCAAGCGATAGGACGGGTCTTGGGTTCAACTGCCACTACCAATATGGGTACATTTACTAGTGGAAGTCCTCTCTCGAATCTTACTAATCAGAGTGGATTGTCTGCAACCTATACTAGTGGCACAACGGATTTTGATATACCTCGCACGGTGATAATTTGCGTTTTTTAGTTCAGCCCCCCTAGCCCCCCAAGTTTTGGGGGAACCATTCTCTATTTATCGGTTTCAAAGTCCCCCAGCATTGGGGATTCAGGGGGCGAAAATCTCAATCCATGACCGTGCCAAGTATAGCTATGTTAGTAGCACCACTTCTAACTCTATTCAGGGTTCTAGTAATTGGTTATCAGCTTTGAACGTCACGACAGGCTTTGTTACTTTTGATTTAGGAGCATCCTATGACGTGAATGCTCTCGCACTTTGGAAGCTCCAATTTGGTAATGCCAACGCTGTTCGTAACTTTAGTCTCTATGCAGATACGGATGCTAATACTAGCTCTCTAGGGACTTTGTTGGGCAATTTTAGTGCAGTTAACGCAGCGGGTGCTCCTAGTGCGACACAATCCCAAGTATTTGATTTTGCGACTACCAACACCCGATATATTCAAATGAATATTACCTCTAATGCAGGTGGCACACTAGCTGGGATGAGTGAAGTCGCTTTCCGTGAATCTGCCACGCCTGTTCCCTGGGAAACGGATGCACTTCCCGTCATTGGCAGTGTGCTTTTCTTTGCGGGCGGAGTTTGGGCAAAACGTAAATTAGCCAAACCTCTTGACAAAGAATAAATTAATTGATCGCTAAAGGTTAGTATAAAAAAATTAAGGACAAAATCGCGATCGGAGTTGTCCTTTTTTATTGCTTGATCATAAAATCATATTTCATCAGGGTTAATTCCCAGCATTTTCAATCTTTCTGCTAACCGTTCTACTTTTCGTTCAGCTTCTTGTTTAGCGACTCTTTCTTGATTGGCAATTAAACGTTGCTGATTGGCAGCTAACCGTTCTTGATGAGCAATTAAACGTTCTTGATTCGCTATCATTTCTGCATTGATCGCTCTTTCATTAGCTGTCAGATAGCGATCGCCTGAAGCAGGATACCAATAAAGCCATTCCCGATACCAAGCAATATGCTCTCCCTTCTCGTAACCCAAGGCTAACTGGATTTCTGGCAACCAAACGCGGTTATTTTCCATTTCCAGCAGTTCATATTTTCCTGATATGAGCCGATAGACTTCTAACCTTTGTCGCTGCTTAAAACGTCCTCTTCTGCCACTCAGGGGATTGTAAATCGCGTAATAAAGAATACCTAGTTTTTGATAATCTGCTAACTTATCTTCATATTCACTGTTATATTTTTCGGAGACAACTTCTAAGGCTAAAATCGGCATAATATTCTGTTCTTCCCACAAGACATAACTCAATCTTCCCCTTTCGCCCGTATCATGCTTTACCCCAATAGACAAAAAACCATCAGGAACGATCGCCGGTTCTTCGGGGTTGTAATAAATTCCCATATCCACGCCAAAGTACCAATCATCACGATTTGTCCAAAGTTCGGCGAGTAAGCTAAGTAATAGATTGGGAATGTCATTCTGTAGTTGATTATCCACGGGCGTTTCGTCGGAAGAGGGTAGGTCTTCGGCGGTGGGAAGAGTTTGATTTTTGTTATAGATTAGGTTAACCATCGCTCAAGCCAGGTAGGGGAATTGCAATTATTCTAAATCAATTCCATCCCAAAGCTGTGAAATAGGAATTGTATTACCTGTCATTGCCTCCTGCCATCCCTGACGAAAACTAGACTCAGCCGATGGTAATGTCACGCTTTCACGAAACAAACGAACAATCTGCAACAAATTGGGTAAATATTCCTGGGGGGTTTGTTCAATTTCTTGAATGGTTTCCTCCAAAACTGTTTTCTTACGAGTACCATCAGTAACAAAATCTAAGTCGTTCATTGCCAGTTCGTCTTACTTATTAAATTTGAGTGCGATTTACTACTAGAATACAATTCTTATTGACAAGGCGATCGCATTTAAAGCATTAGCCAATTAAAAAGCTCATCAATACTGAACTGATAGAAAAATGGGCACTGGTTCAGCCTAGTTGTTAAATAGCCTGAAAGCCTTGTCCTATAAGGATTTTAGTGATTTAGAGCAAAAATCGTTGTACCCCTTGCTGCGCAAGGGTTTAATGTAATTCCAACAATCAGACTGAACCATTGCCGATTCATTTAATTTTAAGCAATCGATTGATTTATCCCACATTCCGTACATAAAAAAAGAACAAAGAAAATAAAAAAAGTCATTATGACAAAAGATACGCCTTATGTGAGTTGTCCAAAGGGTTGAACAGGAGTCTGCTCAAAGGTGAGAACATTGATGCCAAAAAGCTGGCGCAACAATATACGTAGCGTATGACTTGCCATTTTAGCGGCAACATGGACACAGAGTCCCTCAACTTTCTTTCTGAGCAATCGCTCCAAGTTGCGTCCTGTATTTTGCACCTCATTGAAAACTCCCTCAATCCGTTCTCGAAAATGCTGGAGAAGCCGCTCAAAGACGGGAGGAGTTTGTTGATGTTGATTGACTCTCTTAGCTGTAGAGACTCGATTACCTGTAGTTCTCGATATCTCGGACTGCCAATCAGTACTAATAAATCCCTTGTCCGCCAAGATGTCGCAGCCTTAAATGAACTGCAATACGGATTCTGCTGCTTCCCGTTCGTCACTATGAGCAGGGACGAGAGAATAAACCAAAGGGACACCCTCAAGGCTGCTCACCACGACTAACTTGTAGCCAAAATACTTCATCTGGCGGCTAGCACAATAGCCATAGGTGGCACTGCCTGTAAAATCGCTTTGACCTTTACTTCGCTTGTAACCAACGACGGGCACTGGCTTTGTATCGAGGAGCAGCGTTCGCTCGAAATGGACACCCATCTGCTTAACCCAAGAGCGTCTTAACTCCTCCATCAGTCCTTCTAATCGCCGAGCACGTCGATTGAACTGGCTCTGGTCTAAGAGCTTGGGAAACAGGCTCAAGTAGTTTGCTCGTATAAATCCCAGAAATTGTCGTTCTCCGGGATAGGGGAAGTAATCCATTGCTAACAATAATGTCAACATCTCACTCTCACTGAAACTAGGCTCGGGTCTAGGCAGGATGGGAATAAAGCGATATCCTTGTTCTTGATACCAGTCATCCACAAGGACATAAATGATGGTCAAGAGGGTTGGAGCATCTATCATATTCATGGCAGCAAAAATAAATTCAGAACGATTTTGCGTCGTTTCAGCGATTCACCAAATTGTCAAGAATTGTAAAGTCCTCTTGGTGTAAGGTTTTCAGAGCTATCAAGTTTTGAATTTGGAATTGCTGTATTCATGGGAGACCTCATGCTTTGGAGTATGATTACCTTTATCATGATATCTCCCCTTGATTTTGCAAACCTCTCTATCTCACATCAGCCGTAGGTTATCCTAACTCACATCAGACGTATTATGCTTTCTCGACGTAATTTTCTGACAGGATTGGGAACCACTGCGACCATAACTGCTCTTTCTTCCTGTGCGATTAAGAGCGATCGCAATCCCACTCAATTAACAGAAGCGGCCCTAGCCGTTAACCCCATTGTCGATCCGAAAACCTTAGAAAAACCGAATTTAACCATTGGTTATGTTCCCGTCAATGATTGCGCTCCTTTTGCGGTTGCCTGGGAAAAAGGATTGTTTCGCAAATATGGTTTAAATGTCAAACTGAGTCGAGAATCCAGTTGGGCTAACTCTCGTGATGGCATCATTTTTGGACGTTTAGATGCTTCACCTGTGGTATCAGGAGCCATTACTAATGCTCGCACTGGAGCCGAAGGAGCAAGAAAAGCACCACTTTGCGGAGCCATGACCATTCACCGTCACGGAAATGCCATGACAATGGATAGAGCGATGTGGGATTTTGGCTTACGTCCTTGGCAGGAATATAACGGTGATTTAGAGCATTTTGGCAAGGATTTACGGGCCTATTTTGATAAAATTCCTATCGAAAATCGGGTTTGGGCAGTGGTACTTAGTTCCTCGATTTATGAATATTTTGTCCGCTATTTAACCTCAGCAATGGGACTTAATCCTATCGAAGAATTTCGCTTATTAATTATTCCGCCTCCCCAAATGGTGAATAACATGAGGATTGGTTCAACTCAAGCCTATATGGTCGCTGAACCTTGGAATACGAGGGCAATTACCGGCAATGAGGGCGTGGGTTTTACCTTTGCCCAGGGACGAGAGATTTGGCGGGGTCATCCCGATCGCATTTTAGCGGTGATGGAATCTTTTATTACGGAAAATCCGAAAACCTATCGTTCTTTAGTTAAAGCTATGATTGAAGCTTGTCAATATTGTAGTAAACCGGAAAATCGCCCTGAAGTTGCTAAAATAATTGCTCAACGTTCCTTCACGGGGGTTAAACCTAAGTTAACTAAACCAGGCATTGTTGGTAATTATAATTATGGTGGCTTTGATGGTCAAAAACGCTTAGTAAATAGTATTGAAACAACGCTATTTTTTGATATGCCCGATGATATCGCCAAAGCGCCCGATGATCATTCGACCTTTCTTTGGCAATCAGAAAGTTTATGGTTAATGACTCAGGCCGCTCGCTGGCACCAAATTCCTGAGATTCCTAAAAATGCAGAGGCGATCGCCCAAAAAGCTTGGAGGACAGATTTATACCGAGAAATTGCCACAGAAATGGGAATTGCTTGCCCTAGCGAGGATCACTATATTGCCTCTGGGTCGTCATTTATTGATAACAAAACTTTTGACCCTAGTGATTTAGTCGGTTATCTTAATAGTTTTGAAATTCGCGCCAATGCTCCCAAATCCTTTTATTTGTCTTGATTTTCTCCAAACAAAAGTCTCTATTAAAAGGGAGATTTAGAAAAATAAAACGACAGATTAAAATTAAAATAGATTTTCATTCCTAAACAACTATGACTCAACCTCAAACTTTACCTAACCCCAATCAAACAAATATTGCTAACGAATTTCTCGTCGTTGAAAACCTTGTTAAATCCTATCCCAAATCCGATGGCACTGATTTTACCGTTCTTCAAGATGTTAATCTAACCATCGGCCCCCAGGAATATATTGCAGTTATTGGCCACTCTGGCTGTGGGAAATCGACTCTTTTAAAAATGATTGCTGGCTTAGAAAAACCAACCACAGGTTCTGTCTGTTTAGAAGGAAAATTAATTCGTAAACCAGGCTCGGAAAGAATGATGGTTTTCCAGCACTATTCTCTATTACCCTGGCTAACGGTACGGGAAAATATTCGCTTGGCTGTTGATGAAGTGCTCAGAAAGGCTAGTCGTAGCGAAAAAATTAGCATTGTTAATGAACATATTGCTATGGTTAATTTAACGGCTGCTGCTGATAAATATCCTGATGAAATTTCAGGTGGCATGAAACAACGGGTTGGCATTGCGAGAGCCTTAGCAACTCGTCCTAAAATGTTATTGATGGATGAACCTTTTGGAGCGTTAGATGCCCTCACGAAACGCAAACTACAACAGGAAGTCTTGAAGATTTGGGAAGAACATCGTCAAGCAGTGATGATGATTACCCATGATGTAGATGAGGCCATTTATATGGCTGATCGCATTGTTTTAATGACCAATGGCCCCAATGCCACCATCGGTGAAATTTTAACCGTTCCCTTTGCCCATCCCCGCGATCGCCATGCCATGCGCGAAACAACGGAATATTATGATTTAAGGAATCATGCTCTAGATTTTCTAGAACGGTATTTTACCCATCATTAAAAGGATAAAATTGGGTAAATTCTTCTAGATTATGACTGTTGGGCAAGCCGATCTAAAATAGTATTCATGACATCATTAATGGTCATAAAATACTGATCAGATGCTAATAAATCGGCTGATGTTTGAATATATTTACCTTCGACTAATTCGTCCGAGCAATGTTTGAGCATCTGGGTCACACTGGCTGGCGTAGATTCGAGATGAAACTGTAAACCCAGAACTTTATTGCCATAGAGAAAGGCTTGATTTTGACAGGCTTCACTATAGGCTAATCGGGTTGCTCCTGGCGGTAAATCGAAAGTATCCCCATGCCAATGGAAAACAGTCAATTGCGGGGAGAATGCCTTAAAAAGCTCACTATTGATGGCCTCAGGGGTTAACTCAATGGGAAACCAACCAATCTCTTTGTCTTGTCCTGAATAGACTGGCGATCCCAAAATATCGGCAATTAGCTGTGAGCCGAGACAAATACCAATCACCGTCTTGTCCTGGGCGATCGCCTGTTTAATAAACTGCTTTTCTTCAATCAACCAAGGATATTGGGATTCTTCGTAAATATTCATCGGGCCACCCATCACAATCAGCCAATCGAAATCTTCCAGAAGAGGCCAGGGATCATTCTGGTAAAGTCTCGTGACTGACAAAGTGTGTTGGTGTTGTCTCGCCCAGGCTTCAATGCTGCCCAGTCCTTCAAAGGGAACGTGCTGTAGATAATGAATTTTCATGACTCTCTTCTCCTAACGATCGCGTCCTATTCTAATCCAGAAACCCTTAAGATAATTGAAGGATATCATCTTACTCTGTCAAGCTTTTAAAAGCTGAACCCCTATGTTTAATTGGTTTCGCCGTCAGATGGGGAATGTAGCCCCTGAAGTTCCCACACCAGTCGTCACCCCTGAAACGGCTCCTGAACAAGAATCAGAGTCTCCCCCAGAGGCAACAACGGCGACAACGGAGACTTCAGAACAGGAAGCCTATTTAACCTGGGCCAAGGAAGCTTATAAAAATATTCAACAGCGTAAAGCTGAAACCCTGGAAACCTCAGAAAACCAAGAGGTGATCGCCGCCGCCAGTCCAGAATCAGAAGTGGCTCCGGTCGAGGAAAGTGTTAGTGCTGAAATCGAAGTAGTGCCAGTGGTTGAAACCTCTGCGCCCCTGGAGGTTGCCCCATCAGAAGCAGGGCCAGCTTGGCTAAAAAAATCTGATCGCTTAGAAGTTCTCAAAGAAACGGCGATCGAAACCCCGATCATTGATGCACCACTTCCCCAAGAGACAGGCGCAATTGATCTCGATGAAGATTTTCTCTGGTCAGCTAAGGTTTTAGCAGCTCAGGGACGATCGGCACAGGATGTTTCTGAAGCGGAAATCAACTGGCTCGGTCGTTTACGGCAAGGTCTAACGAAAACTCGGCGCAATCTGGTTAATCAACTCAAAGCCATTGTCGGTCAAGGGCCTCTCAATCAAGAGGCGGTACTGGAAATTGAGGCGTTACTCCTTCAGGCCGATGTGGGGGTAGAAGCGACCGATCACATTATCGAAACGCTGCAAAATAAACTGAAAGAAGAAGCCTTACCACCAGAACAGGCCATCGATTATCTCAAGCAAATTCTACGGGAGATTCTAGATCGACCCCTTCAAGATTGCGAAGAAACGGCTTTTGTTCCTGAAAAAGATATTCTCAATATTTGGCTATTAACAGGGGTCAACGGGGCCGGAAAAACGACCACCATTGGCAAATTAGCTCACATGGCTCAACAATCCGGTTATCGTTGCGTGATTGCCGCCGCCGATACTTTTCGGGCCGCCGCAGTAGAGCAGGTCAAGGTTTGGGGCGATCGCAGTGGCACGCTGGTCATTGCTAATCCGGGCCAAAATACCGATCCCGCCGCAGTGGTTTTTGATGGCATTAGCGCGGCCCAATCTAAAAATATGGATTTATTACTGGTAGATACGGCGGGACGGTTACAGAATAAGAAAAATTTAATGGATGAATTAGCGAAAATTCGTCGCATTATTGATAAAAAAGCCCCTAATGCGAAAGTCGAATCCTTGCTAGTTTTGGATGCAACTCTTGGACAAAATGGGCTACGTCAGGCGGAGGTTTTTTCAGAAGCCGCTAAACTCAGTGGTGTTGTTTTAACGAAATTAGATGGCACAGCGAAAGGGGGAGTGGCCCTAGCAGTAACAAAACAGTTAAATTTACCAATTCGGTTCATTGGTGCAGGGGAAGGAATTGAAGATTTGCGACCTTTTTCCAGTTATGAATTTGTGGAAGCATTATTAAATGGTTAGATAAATTTTCATGGGCAAGGCTCTTAAAAGGGCAAATCATCTTCATTCTCGTTTTCCTCAATGGGGGGACGACCTTGAATCAATGGTTTGGGAGAAATGCCTCCTGAATGGGTGGGTGAGAGAGTCGAGGGGGAAGGATTGGCATCAGTCTGTTTAGGCGGTATCGTTTTTTCTTCGTCCGGCGAGGAAAGGGTCACAATTTCTCCCTTAAAAACTTTGGCGAGGTCAGCCGCCGCTTTAGCAACATCTCCCTCAGAATTCTGGCTCGGTACTGAAATTGGCAGTTCCTTGGCGATCGCTGCATTGTTATTTTCGTTGGTAACGGGAGGGGACGGGGAGATGGGGGGACGGGGAGATGGGGAGATGGGGGGAGATGGGGGGATGGGAGGACGGGGAGACGGGGGGGGAGATGGGGCGATCGGGGGCGGGGAGGAAATGGAGGAGACGGGGGTAGAGTTTCCCGAAATGGAAAATTTGACGCGAATCCGACGGCCACAGATTTTTTCAAAAGCGGCTTCTAGCTCAGTTACCTTGCCCTGGGCTAATTTAAGCAGTGGTTCGGTTTTTATGCCGATATGGGCGACATTGCCTTCCAGTGATAAAAGTGCGGCGTGGGAGCGGATAAGAGCTTGGGTAAGATTGGTTAATTCCTGAAGAACCCCTTCCCAAATTTCAGGAAGATTAACCACAATTTCTGTTTCCTGGCTCGGTGTTTCATCATTATTTTTGCCTAGCCCTAGAGCCGTTAACTCCTGAAGAGATTTTTGCCAAGGTTCAGGCGGAGATAATGGTGTCGAACTAACTGTCGGAGTTGAAGCGGTTGAAGGCGTTGGCAGAATTGGAGGGGTTGAAGGCGTTGAAGAAATGGGACTAAGCTCTTGTGCTTTTGCTTGAGAGTTGGCAGCAGTGGAGGCTTGAAATTTGTTTAGGGTCGGAAGGGAGGCGGTGAGAGTTGGGGCGATCGCGGAATGGAGGAGTCCAAGGAAAGTAACTTCTAACCATAAACGGGGTTGGGTACTGTTGCGAATTTGAACTTCACTGTCTTTAAGGCGTTGTTGACCCGCCAAGATGGTGGCTGTATCCCAGGTGGGAGCCAGATGACAGAGTTGTTCCCAGGTGGCGGTGGTGACGCTAATTAAATCAGGGCGATGGGGAGCGGTTTTAGCAATTAATAAATTGAGATAAAAGGCCGCTAAATTTTGCAGGACGACCAATGGTTCTCGCCCTCGGTTCATTAAATGACGACAGCAATCAATTACCGTTTCGGCATTATTAGAGGCGATCGCCGTTAGAAGAGCTAATAAATCCTGTTCAGGAACGGCTCCCACTAAATCCCACACTTTTTCTGTGGTGACAGTTCCCGACAACAAACTTAATTGATCTAATAAACTTTCTGCATCTCGCAGTCCTCCATTGGCAATCTGAGCAACTAAGGTAATGGCTTCATCATTAATTTGAATATTTTCTTGATCCGCAATTTTCCGTAAATGGGAAACCATTGATCCGAGGGGAATACGGCGATAATCAAAACGTTGACAACGGGAAATAATGGTCGGTAAAACTCGTTGGGGATCGGTTGTTGCTAAAACAAAAATAACTCTTTCTGGTGGTTCTTCTAGGGTTTTAAGTAGGGCATTAAATGCGGCCGTACTAAGCATGTGACACTCGTCGATCACATAGACTTTAAAACGACATTGAACGGGAGAAAATTGCGATCGCTCAATAATTTCTCGAATATTATCAACTCCTGTATTACTGGCTGCATCGATTTCAATGACATCTAGGGCCGAACCCCGTAGAATCGCCCGACAAATTTCACAGGTTCCGCAGGGAGTCGGTGTTGGCTTATCGCCAGCAATACAATTTAAGGATTTGGCTAGAATGCGAGCAGACGACGTTTTTCCCGTTCCCCTTGGCCCGGTAAACAGATAGGCCGGTGCAATTCTTTCCCTGAGTAGCGCGTTGGTTAAGGTGGTAGCGATCGCCTCCTGTCCGACCAAATCTGCAAAGGTCTGGGGCCGATATTTATGATGGAGAGGTTCGTAAGCCATAGCCCTGTGACCGTAAAGGTCATAAAAATAGAGATTATTGTTAAAATTAGGTAATGTTAGATTAATTAACGCTTAAAAAGGTCTTTTAAAAACCAGAACCACTTTTCCTCTATTGTAATTTGTTTTTCCATCTCAACCTGATGACTACCGTAACAAAAGCTATAACTAAAAATCTCCCCACCGCCGGCGATCGGGAGACGTGATCCTGTTCAGATTGTTGTTAAGCCAATTTAGAAGTAAATTGTACCACCCCAACGGGCATCTAGTTTGGGGGCAACGAGGGTATAACCTGCCACATCATAGACATCATCCTCAGTCAGATTTCTCAGTTCGGGATAGATATCAGGACGGCTCACATTGGGATGTAATTCTGAATAATCGTCTTCGCCGTCGTAACTGGTCGGATTTTTCAGATAATCCACGATCGCCGCGAGGTTATTGCGAGGAGGTTCCGCCTTACCGAGGTCTTCCAATCCTAAACTGACATTGTTATTGGTTTTGGTTTTTCCTTGCAAATGGCATTTTGTACAATTACTGACAAAAAGTTTTTGACCATTGGCAAATTCCTGGGGGGTGAGGGTAGCGGTTTTGCCAGCCCCATCAAAGGGAACTGTTAGGGTAGATTCAGTTAATTCCACCGCATTGACACTGCCAACTGACAGATGAAATAGAAAAAAGACAGCAGCGATCGCTACCCAAAAAAATCGTTTCACCATTGTTCTCCTCAAATAGTTTGATTGATTTGGTACAGAGTTAATAAACAAATTCCCAATTCCTTTCGCTTTACCTAACGCTCATTAAAAAGCTAAAGGCGATTGAGTGGTATAACTATCATGCCATTCAAAGTCCCCCTTTCTGCATTGACCCCCTATCATTTAGTCCTCGCTCTTGACTCCTCTACTTACTTGCCGACCGTGACGGGCTGAGGTCAGCTTGAGTCTTAAGATACAGAATCGCCCTCAAGGGCCAACCTATAACTCTGAGGATTCGCTACAATAATTCTCATTAGTCTTAATCTTTTCTTAAGAGTTCCTTGTCTTTTCCCTCTGCCTATCTATTGGTTGCTCATGGCAGCCGCGATCCTCGTCCCCAAATTGCCCTAGAACGTCTTGCCTATTTGGTTGCCGACCAGCTAAGAGATTCCGTTGTGTTCAGGGGAGCCTGTCGTCAGAGTAGTGTCTTACCAGCAAGAGTTGAGTATCGTGGAAATGCTTCGGGGAGAATTGCCCTATTGTCACCTCCCTCCACCTCAATCGTTCGCACCGCCATTTTAGAATGTCATCCTCTACCCTTGCACGGTCAGATTATCGAAATGGCAGAGGATCTTCTCGCCCAGGGTTATAAAATTCTGAAAATTCTGCCTCTTTTTCTACTCCCTGGTGTTCATGTTCAAGAGGATCTACCCAGAGAAGTTGCCTTAGCCCAGAGGGAACTGGGAAATCGAATGAACCTAGAAATTGCCCCCTATTTGGGGAGTTTAGCCCCCTTATTGGAACTGATCAGACAACAATATGAGTTCTCTGAGACGACGGCTCGTATCCTCGTTGCTCATGGTAGTCGTCGGCCAGGTGGAAATAGCAGCGTTCAAGCCTTAGCCCGTATTTGTGAAGCAGAAGTGGCCTATTCAGCGATCGCCCCTCATTTAGCCTCAGTGGTAGAACAGGTTAGTTTAAGAAAGCCCACTACAATTCAAGTCATTCCCTATCTACTCTTTACCGGCGGATTAAGTGATGCGATCGCGGCGGAAGTTAAGACCTTACAAAAACAATATCCGACTATTCAGTTTTGCCTCGCTCATCCCCTAGGGACAAATCCTGCCTTAGCGTCCATTATTGCTGCCCAGGGAGAGTTATGAATCCTTCAACCCATGCTCAAATGCTAGGAAAAGTGTACTTGGTAGGAGCAGGGCCAGGCGATCCGGGTCTCTTCACGCTCAAGGGGAAAACGTTACTCGAACACGCCGATGTGGTGGTTTATGATGCCTTGGTTAGTCCGGCGATTTTGGCCATGATTAATCCCCAGGCAGAACGGATCGATGCGGGCAAACGTCGAGGAAGGCATTCTAAGCACCAGTCTGAAACCACTCAGTTATTAATTGATCTAGCTCAGGTTCATGCGGTCATTGTGCGTCTAAAAGGGGGTGATCCCTTTGTCTTTGGTCGAGGTGGGGAAGAGATGGCGGAGCTACAGGCGGCTAATATTTCGGTGGAGGTGGTTCCAGGCATTACGGCGGGTATTGCGGCTCCAGCCTATGCGGGTATTCCTATTACCCATCGAGATTTTAGTTCGTCAGTGACCTTTGTGACTGGTCATGAAACCATTGGAAAATACCGTCCGCAAATTAATTGGCAGGCGATCGCCCAGGGATCAGAAACCATTGTCATTTATATGGGAGTTCATAATTTAGGCAATATTATTAGCGAATTGTTAGCGGGGGGCTTAGGTAAGGATACGCCCATTGCTTTAATTCGTTGGGGGACTAGACCCGATCAAGAAGAATTAATTGGGACGTTAGCGACTATTGTTGAACAGGTTAACCAATCCCAATTTGAGGCTCCGGCGATCGCGGTTATTGGCCAGGTGGTGAATCTGAAGTCCTGTTCTTAATAGAGCGATCGGGCATTTTTCGGCCTTGCTAAATCAGGGGTTCTTCCTCGTCCCAGCGATTAAAAAGGGGGCAAAAATCACAATTCATGATCGTGCCAAGTATAGTTTGGTATATTTAGGATAAAATGGGAATCTTAATCTTAAGTACTAAAGTTTTACAAGGAGAATCTTGAGTTATGGCAAAATCTCAAAGTTTTGAAGAAATCTATCCTAATCTTGCTCGCTTTATTGATGGCAGTAGTGGTGGCTGGATAGAGCTAGGCGATAGTGAACATATTAGTTCTTTTGCTAGAGCCTATGATATGGGAGGAACGATTTATGAAGGAAAAAGGTCATATAAGACGATAGATGCAGCTTTACAAGATTTAGAAAAGCACGTTGGTGAGTATATGGAAGAGAATGGTATTGATTAACTTTTTTATAAACTCCGTCCAACTCAAAACTCATAGTTTTTGGGTCTCGTAAGTTGATCCCCCTAAATCCCCCTTAAAAAGGGGGACTTGCCCCTAATAACATCTTAAAAAAACTTCAGTTTCCAAAGTTAATGGGGTTTAAAACATAGATTTTTATTAAGGAAATTTTTTGAAAATGAGTATGTCTAATCAGCTTTTTTATGGCGATAATCTAGAGGTTTTACGGAAACATATTAAGGATGAATCGGTGGATTTATGTTATATTGATCCGCCTTTTAATTCTAAGCGCAATTATAACCAGATTTATAATAATGTGGGTAAGGAAGACCAGGCTCAAGCACAGGCTTTTGTGGATACTTGGACTTGGGATGATCATGCTAATCAGGGTTTAGCGGAAATCTTAGAGAATTATCATGGTCGTTTTACTAGTCAAAGTATTGATTTAATTGCAGGATTAACGAAAGTTTTAGGCAAGGGCAGTTTATTGGCTTATTTGGTGAGTATGACCTTAAGGGTAGCAGAAATTCATCGGGTTTTAAAACCAACGGGCAGTTTTTATTTACATTGCGATCCAACGGCTAGTCATTATTTAAAGATTATTTTAGATGCTATTTTTTGTAGTGATGGAGGAGATTTTCAAAATGAAATTATCTGGAGTTATAAAAGATACACTGCTGTAAGTAAAAGGTTCCAGAGACTTCATGATGTTATCTTTTTATATGTTAAATCTTCTAATTCTATTTTTAATCATATAAGAGATGATTATGGTGAAAAATCTGGAAAAGCAGATAGTCATTACAAACAAGATGAGGAAGGAAGATGGTTTCGCTGGCAGAAAAGGAAGGGGCAAGAGCCTTATAAAATTTATTTGAATTTAGAAGGAAAAAGATTAGGAGATGTTTGGGAAATATCTATTATTAATGCTTCAGCGAAGGAAAGATTAGGTTATCCAACGCAAAAACCAGAAGCTCTTCTCGAAAGAATTATTAAAGCCAGTAGTAATGAAGGTGACGTAATTCTGGATGCCTATTGCGGTTGTGGAACGACGATCGCCGTTGCTGAACGATTAAATAGAACCTGGATCGGTATTGATATTACCTATCAAAGTATTAGCTTAATTTTAAAACGATTAGAAGATTCCTTTGGCAAAAATGTCTTAGATAAAATTCAACTCAATGGCATTCCTAAAGATATGGCATCCGCTCAGGCTCTGGCCCTCAAAGCCGACGATCGCACTCGTAAAGAATTTGAAAAATGGGCCGTTTTAACCTATAGCAATAATCGCGCTGTTATTAATGCCAAAAAAGGAGCCGATAAAGGGATTGATGGAGTAGCTTATTTTCAAGGCGATCAAGATACTCCTGACAAAATTATTTTTCAGGTTAAATCAGGCAAAGTTAAAGCAGGTGATATTCGAGATTTACAAGGCACAATGACCCTCAATGAAGCGGCGATCGGTATTTTTATTACTCTGCAAATACCAACAAAAGATATGATGCAAACCGCAAAAATGGCAGGTATTTATCAAAGTCGTTACATGAGCCAAAATGTCGATAAAATTCAAATTGTCACTATTCAAGAAATTATCGAAGATAAAAAACGATTAGATATTCGACTCATGTTTGAAGTCCTTAAATCTGCTGAAAAACAACGAGAAACCCAATCCGTTCAAATTCCTTTAGATATTTAACTTGACTGGCTGAATGTAGGAGATTAGTTTCTAAGTTCCATGAACTCAAGATTTAGGAACCAATTACCACTCTTCAAAAAGAGGTTCTCCGTGCCTAAGATTTACCTATTTATACTCCTCACGGTCGTAAATTTACGATTTTTAGTTTAGCCCCCCTAGCCCCCCAAAAGTTGGGGGAACTATTCTCTATTCATGGGTTTCAAAGTCCTCCAGAATTGGGGGATCAAACGCTATTGTGCAAGAAGTCTATTCAAAAACAGTTCCACACAAAGGATCAAGCTTTTGATTAATGGTTATTTCGATGCGATGAGCTAACATAACTTTAAGCGTTCTATAAAATTATATTGCCGTTTTTTCATAATCTATTTTGAAAGGGCGATCGCGGTCATTGGCCAGGTGGTGAATCTGAGTTCGTGTTCTCAATAGAGGGATCGGGCATTTTTCGGCCTTGCTGAATCAGAAGTTTTGCCTAGTACCAGAAATTAAGCAGTAATTTTGGGATTGGCACAGAAGCGCGATTAGAAGAGCGATCGCCGTTGCATCACTTTAATTTATCCATTTAACAAAAAAGAATATTTGATCCTATTGATAGTCTTCCCTAGAGTGAAAGAGTGCTTCTTAACTCGGACTTAACCCCGACAGTGGCTCAAAAAATCTCTTTCTAAGCTTCGCTCTTAGCCCCAAACTATGACGACTCAAGTAACCCTTAACCGCAGTCAACATGGATTAAAGCCAGATTGCCTCTCTTTCGGAGAAGTATTAGCTCAATCCTTTGCCGTCATTGCTCCGACCACGATTCCGGCTTCCAACATCGGCCTAATTGTTGCCCTGGCTGGCAATGGTACTTGGCTCAGTTTTTTACTGGGTTTAATTGGGTTGGTATTAGTTAGTGTCAATATCAATCAATTTGCCAGTCGTTCTGCTTCTCCAGGCTCTCTCTATGCCTACATTGCCAAGGGGTTAGGGCCAACGGCTGGGGTGGTGTGCGGTTGGAGCTTGGTCTTAGCTTACCTCTTTACCGGCATGGCTGTACTGTGTGGGTTTGCTAATTTCAGCTTGGCTCTGTTAGGACATTTGGGATTCCATCCGGCCAGCATTAGTCTATTGGCGATCGGGGCTGGCATTGCCTGGTATGCGGCCTATAAAGATATTCAATTATCAGCAGTGGCGATGCTCTGGCTGGAAGGGGTTTCTCTAGCACTGATTGCGGTGTTAGCCATCATTATCTGGAACCATCACGGTTTTGCTTGGGATACAGCCCAGTTAACGCTCCGCGATGTTACGCCTGGCAAGGTGGCCATGGGATTAGTGTTAGTGATGTTTGGTTTCTCCGGTTTTGAAAGTGCAACCTCCCTGGGAGATGAGGCCAAGAATCCTCTCAAAACCATTCCTCAAGCGGTGATGGGGAGTGTGATTTTAGCGGGACTTTTCTTTGTGGTCACGACTTATATAGAGGTTTTGGGCTTTGAAGGCACAGGGGTCGCGATCGCTACGACCGAGGAACCCTTGGGATTTTTATCACAGCAAGCAGGGGTTGGCTTTTTAGGCGATTTAGTGGGGATTGGAGCTTTATTTAGTTTCTTTGCCTGTGTTTTAGGCAGTCTGAATCCAGCCGCTAGAATCTTTTTTACCATGGCCCGTCATGGTTTATTACCTGCCTCTTTAGGTTCAGCCCATGTGGCCAATCGTACCCCCCACAATGCAGTCACTCTCTGTTCCCTGATTCTTTTCCTTGTCCCGACAGCCCTGGCCTTCTCTGGGATCAAATTATTTGACAGTATGGGTTATCTTGGGGCGATCGCCAGCTATGGTTTTCTCACGGTTTATATCTTGATTTCTGTGGCGGCCCCTGTCTATCTTTATAAAATTCGGAAACTATGCCGTCGGGATATCTTTTTCTCCGTTTCAGCCGTACTGTTTATGATGATACCCATCCTCGGCAGTGTGGGAATTGAAGGCAGTTCTTGGTTTCCCATTCCCGATGCTCCCTATAGTGCTTTTCCCTATCTTTTCCTCCTTTATTTAGCCCTAACCTGTAGTTGGTTCGTGATCCAACGCCTCCGCTTTCCCGGATTAGCACGCCGAATGCAACGCCATGTGGAGGAGAGCCATGACCAATTTTTAGTCAGAGAAGAGGTTCTAGTTGCCTCTGCCCTCGTTCGTCCTTATCAAAATTGAGGAGTTAAAAATGACTGAATTAAGCCTATTAACAGCCATTCCTAAAGGGATTACTGCTTTTTGTGCCACTAATCTGGATGATATTCTCATTCTCTTGCTGTTTTTCACCCAGGTTAATGCCAGCTTTCGTCGCAGACAAATCATCGCCGGCCAATATTTAGGCTTTGGAGCTTTGGTTTTAGCCAGTTTACCCGGATTTTTCGGCGGTCTTTTCTTCCCCCGACCTTGGATTGGCTTACTAGGATTGGTTCCCATTTTTATTGGGGTTAGTCGTCTGCTCAATCCCGATGACGATGACGATGAGGAAACGTCCGCAACCACAACCGAGTTAAATCAAGCTTCCCCGCTTCACAGTTTTATTTCACCTCAAACCTATGGGGTGGCAGCCATCACCTTTGCCAATGGGGGGGACAATATTGGCATTTATATGCCGTTGTTTGCCAGTAGCTCTTGGGAAAGTTTGACGATTATTTTAACGGAATTCTTTGTAATGGTGGGGATTTGGTGTTATGCTGCTTACCAATTAACCAAGATTAAGGTATTAGCGGAAAACCTAACCCGTTACGGTAATTTTATCGTTCCCTTTGTCTTAATTGGTTTGGGTATTTTAATTTTGATAGATAGCCATACCTTGGAAAATCGAGGTTTAGTTGTCCTGACTTTAATCATGAGTGCAGGGTGTTGGTTAAGTCTAACTCGTCCGTGTTCAGAGGATACGGAGATTATGTTGCCTGTCACCCAAGACCTTACCATTGAACCCGATTAGGAGCAATTCAAAGCATCAGATCATGGAAAGTTTGTTACAAGTTATTGTTGCGGCGATCGCTGCTTTTGCGGCAACCAATATTGATGACATTCTGATCCTGATGTTTTTCTTTTCCCAAGTCAATAGCTCTTTTCGGATTCACCATATTATTCTGGGTCAATATTTAGGCTTTATGGGATTATTGCTATTAAGTTTGCCAGGGTTTTTAGGCGGATTAATTATTCCTAAAGCCTGGACTGGATTACTGGGTTTAATTCCAATTTATATTGGCTTACAACAAATTCTGAATCCCGAAACGCAAACTCCCGAAATTCCCTCAATTGCCTCTGGCAAGCGATCGCAACCTAAATCTTCTGGATTGATGTCCTACTTTAACCCCTTACTCGCTCCCCAGACCTACAGCGTTGCGGCCATTACCCTAGCCAATGGTGGAGACAATATTGGCATCTATGTTCCTTTTTTTGCCAGTTTGTCCTGGTTCAAGTTACTGGTCGTGATCACAACTTTTTTAAGCTTAGTGGGGGTTTGGTGTGCGATCGCCTATGGCTTAACCAGACAGCCGATGATTGGCAAAGTGCTCAACCGTTATGGCCATAAAGTTGTCCCTTTTGTGCTGATTGGACTAGGTTTATTGATTCTCTGGGACAGTCAAAGTTATGAATTATTAAAGTTATTAAATATCCCGCTTCCATAAGAATCTATGTTTGATCGCTCTTAAACGAGGTTCCACAATTAAATGAACTGGAGAAAATAATGTTCTTACTTTTTAAAAATATGCCCTCACCCACCTCAACAGACTCCTCCTTAAGCGTTTCCCCTGGCACCACGACCGACCATCCTAAACGTCGTAATTCTTCACGGGTACGGGATCATTTAGCCAATGAACGCACCTATCTTGCCTGGATGCGTAGTGCGATCGCGCTGATGGGCTTCGGTGTTTTAATTGCCCGTTTACGAATGTTTCAGCCCCCGGCTGTCCATAGCCCTGGCAATGGTTGGAAATTAGGTTTAGTCTTTTCCCTGGTGGGTTTAGTCACCGTTTTTCTCTCTACTCAGCATTATTTTGCGGTTCGCCATGATATCGATGAAGATACTTATGAACCGGCAGATCGTTGGGTCATTATTTTTAGTCTTGCTATTTTAATCCTCGGTTCTGGTGTTATTTACTATCTCTTTACCGTACCGCTTAATCCCCTTAGCACCATGACTTTTGAATAATTCTCAGGATAATTTTTTCCTCTTAAATATCAATTAATTTATCCTTTTTTATTTTCCTAAAATGTTAGAACAACTCTCCCCCTGGGTCAGCGAAAATCTATTTCTCAATACGACTGGAGTTTTACTTTCTTTAGTCGCCCTAGAAACAGTTTTGTCTGCGGATAATGCCATTGCCTTGGCTGCCTTGGTACAACATTTACCAGAAGAAAAGCATCAAAAACAGGCTCTCAATTGGGGCTTAGGGGGAGCCTTTATTCTACGGATTACCCTGATTGTTCTGGGAACCTGGATCGTCCAGTTTTGGCAATTTCAATTGGCAGGAGCCTTGTATTTACTTTGGCTAACGGCAAAATATTTCTGGGAACGCTTATCGGATGAGCAAGAAGACTCAATGATTATTAGTAGTTTCAATGATAAAACTACTCCCATAACCTTTGATTGGCAAATTATTCCCCTCATTGCTGTTACCGATCTAGCTTTTTCTTTGGATAGCGTCACAACGGCAATCGCGCTTTCAGATCAAACCTGGTTAATCTTAATTGGCGGCATGATTGGGGTAATTGCCCTACGCTTTTTAGCAGAAATCTTTGTGCAATGGCTCAATCAATTTACCTATCTACAAGATGCAGCCTATTTAACCATATTCTGGGTTGGAATTCGTCTATTGTTTAAAGCCCTGTTACCTAATTATGTTCCCCCCGAATGGATGGTTTTATCTGTTATTATTGTACTATTTTTCTGGGGATTTTCTAAACGGGAACTATCAGAAAGTCCTTGAGCCATTCAAGTTATTTAAGGAAAAACCATGAGAAGATCGATAATAAATATTCTACAATAGGCATAGTTGCATAGGGATTGACGCTAGATCCATCATTGTGGCTAATTGCTTAAATTCTAGAACCTTGCCATGTGTCAACTTCTGGGCATGAACTGTAATGTACCGACAGATATCTGTTTTTCCTTTGAGGGCTTTTGTGCTAGGGGAGGGAAAACGGACGAACATCGAGATGGTTGGGGGATTGCCTTTTTTGAAGGTTTGGGTTGTCGTCTTTTTCTAGATGATCATGCTTCTATACATTCTCCGATCGCCGAATTGGTTAAACAATATCCCATTAAATCCACCCAGGTGATCGCCCATATTCGCAAAGCCACCCAGGGGGAAGTGGGCTTAGAAAATTGCCACCCCTTTCAACGGGAATTGTGGGGAAAATATTGGGTTTTTGCCCATAATGGGAATTTAGAAAATTTTGAACCAGAATTGCAAGGACTTTATCAACCTGTCGGCAAAACAGATAGTGAAAAGGCCTTTTGTCTGATCCTTGAAACCCTGCGCCAAGCCTTTCCTGATGGTCAACCGACTTTAGAGAAACTCTATCAGATTTTAGCGACTATTACCCAATCCTTAGCCCAACAAGGAATTTTTAATTATCTTCTTTCCAATGGTGAATATTTATTTGTTTACTGCTCAACTCAGTTACATTATCTGATTCGTCAAGCTCCTTTTGCCGCCGCCCATTTAATTGATGAAGATATTACCGTCGATTTTCAAGCCTTAACCAATCAAACGGATCGGGTTGCTATTATTGCGACTTTACCTTTAACAGATAATGAAGTTTGGACGAATATTCAACCAGGGGAATTAATGGTTTTTCAGGATGGTAGGCCTTTAAATTTGAGGTTTACTGAAGAGTTGATAAACTGCCAAACTCCAGGCGATCGCCAAACACCAACCGCCTAAAATATCACTGGGATAATGAACCCCTAAATAGAGTCTTGTCCAGGCAATCGTAAGGGCAAAAATGAGACTTACAATCACTGTTAACGTTTGCCAACGACTGCCCCAAGTCAAAAGCATTAAAATCATCCCTAACATCAAACTCGACAGGGCATGGCCACTGGGAAAAGCTGGATTAGTGGGGCCGTGATAGCCGCTATCCCACAGATAGGGTCGAGGTCGAGCAATTAGGGTTTTGGTTAGGTAATTTAAGACAACTGATCCTAAAGCTGTGACGGCTATAAATGACAGCGATCGCCACTGTTTGGCCAGGGCTAGAATAATACCCAAAATGACCAGAATAGGTAAGGTTCCCCCATAAATCCCCATTGCAGTCACGATTGCTGCCAACTGATCTAAAACAGGATTAGCGGTGTCATGAATTGCCCATAACAGGGTTTGTTCTTGCCAGATTCCCTGGGGAGATTGCCGAACCGCGATCGCTAACCCAACAAATACTAACAACGGCAAAACTATACCCAGTAAGATCAGCCACCTTGACCGCTTATTTAGCAAAAGTTGCTTACTAACCATTTTGACTATTTAAGATTAAGAAAAGATTGCTAGGGTCAAAGCTCGATAAGTCTAAAATTTGCCAATGGACTAAAAGCACGACCACTACCGTAAAGGCTGTGGAGGAAAGCACCCCCGACCATAATGTTTGCTTAAAACTGGTGGCTTGAGAGGAAGATTGCAAAACCCGTCCCGTCCCCGCTTGCATTAGGACAATACCGACCAGATTAGATAACCAATAACCTGCGATCGCTCCGGGAATTAACCATTGCGGCACAAACCAACTGCACAGATGGCCAAAACCATAGGCCAAAGGAAGATTAAAAATCAGATCATTCCACCAGCAAAGGGGAGATAGCAGGAAACCAATACCCACCAATATTAATCCCCCGATTTTCCGCCATCCTTGACCTGATCCCAGCAGACACTCTCTCCAATACCCCTCATTTTCCTTTAGATTAATCATGAAATACAAAATGTTGATTGGATTAGTGTATTTTAGCCATTGAGGATGGTTTCAGTCAAGGAGCGAGCAACTAACGAAAACTAGCGTTGGTGTCATTGGGCACTGGTATCGTCTAGCTAGAAGCTACAAACGTTGCAATACGAGAGGTTCAAGAAATCAGGCGAATTTGGAGTAAGTCCTCCCAAGTTAACCCTTTTTCAATTATACCGAGAGCTACAGCAGGAACTTTTTTCGTCGTAAAATGGCTGCGAACAAAGTTATGAACCATCCAGAAAATATCTAGGACTCGCTGTAATCCCACAACAGATTTAGCATAAGTATTTGTACGACGACGAAAGGCGGCTAAATAGCGTCGGATAGCACTATTAAATGCCTCAACGTGGTTGGCATAGATGTCCTTTTCTTCTGGTTTTTCTGTTGTCTCTGGATGTTCTGGTTTCGGAGTTTCTACTTTCTTTAGTTTACCCTCAGAATCTCGACGTTTACTACTCTTATTTTTCAGTCTTACCACCATACCCTTCGGTAATACTTTGGTGGGACGACCTCGCTTTCCAGTCCTTAATACTTCGTGACAAATATTAAATAGCAGTTGACTATATCGCTTTTCTCCATCTGTAAATAACTGGAGAGATTCTGCACTCCTTTCAAATAATTCCGCTACCGTCATCATTGCTTCTAGAAATAATTTCTGCTCTTTTCGACCACATTTTAAATGCCAAATAAAGCGGCTAGCCCTGTCCATGAGAACGATTGTCCACCCCTCAGAGGCACAGGGCAAACGCATCTTATCCGAGTAAGAGAACACCAGAAAAAAGATGATCCAATGATTATAGCGGTTTGGCAAAGATTTCCACAAACCATTTTTTGAGGCTAGGAAGGCGATTAATCCGTGCTTCAACCTTTTCCATCCCAGCCTTGCTCAGCTTCACTCCTGTCTCATAAACTTTTTCTATCAGTTTCACTACAGGATTTTGACCCCTGAATGTTAGCGTTTTAGCAAAATTAAGCACGGTTTCAACCGTATCCAGTAAACTCCCATTCCAATGTTTTTCTAACCAACCAAAAGGGTGCGACCTTTAGTTGATAAAAGCTGTTGTAATCAGGGTTCTACAGGGAACCCATATTGATCAAGTTTTGCCCAAAATTGACTCCATCGTTCCTTGGTCAATACCAAAGCTCGTAGGCTCAAAATAATTCCTGCTCCTTTTTCCTTCCATCGCATCCCTGAACAACATAATCGTTGTTTGACCAACGTCTTACAAGCTGCTTCCGTAGGGTGTGACCTTTAGTTGATGAAGGAAAAGAAAAGTGTTAACATGGGATGAAAAGTGACAAAGAGGAAACAATGATGACAGCAAAACTAATTAATGTAGAGGGTTCAAAGATAAAAATAGAACTAACATTAGAACTCAGTCGTTCAATGTTGGATACAGAAATAAATATTCAAAAAGGCTTAAACGAAGTAGGTTGCATCGCCAGCAAAGAAGCCTTGAAATATTTAGATACAGATGGTTCACCCTTAAAAATCGGTGAAGAAATCTGGAAGAGTAAGGGAGAGCAACCGAAAGAATATCAAACACCTTATGGTGAGGTTATAGTGAATCGTCATGTATATCAGCGTTCACCTTTGAGGAAAAACGTATTGCCCCTTAGAAAGAGAAGCAAGGATAATCATAACATCAACGCCATTATTGGCAAAACAGGTATCCTCAAAAATGTCAGGGATGGCAGGCAAAGAGGTGAAAAATGATTTATTAGAAAATCATGGTAGAAAAGTAGCGCTATCCTATATCCAAAGATTGAGTGAAGCAGTAGGAAGTGTGGTACAGGCAAAAGAAGAAGCGTGGAGTTATGCCCCGCCCAAGGAGGATAGCCAAATTGCAACAGTGGGAATAGGATTAGATGGAACCTGTATGCTGATGTGTGAGGATGGCTACCGTGAAGCAATGGTGGGAACCGTTTCCCTATACGATAGTGAAGGCGAACGTCAACATACAATCTATCTAGGTGCGGCACCAGAGTATGGAAAAAAGAGTTTTCTAGAAAGATTAGAAAGAGAAATTGAGCGAGCGAAAAACCGTTATCCAGAGGCAACATTGGTCGGGATAGCAGACGGGGCAGAATCAAATTGGAAGTTTTTAGAAAAGCAAACGGAAGAACAGATATTAGATTTCTATCATGCCTCTGGTTACTTAGGTGCCTTGGCAGAAGCGTTGCATCCGAATACCGTGTCAAAACAAAAAGAATGGTTGACTGAAAATTGTCGAGAACTCAAGCATGAAAAAGGAAAAGCAGGAGAACTGCTAAATCTGATGAAAGAAGTCAAAGAAGAAAAAAGTCATTCTAAGAATCTTACCGAGAAACTACAAGCGGCGATTACTTATTACGAGAATCATCAGCATCAAATGGATTATGCTGAATACATAGAGAAAAAGTATCCGATTGGTTCAGGTGTTACGGAAGCAGCTTGTAAGACGTTGGTCAAACAACGATTATGTTGTTCAGGGATGCGATGGAAGGAAAAAGGAGCAGGAATTATTTTGAGCCTACGAGCTTTGGTATTGACCAAGGAACGATGGAGTCAATTTTGGGCAAAACTTGATCAATATGGGTTCCCTGTAGAACCCTGATTACAACAGCTTTTATCAACTAAAGGTCGCACCCCTTCCGTAACACCTGAACCAATCGGATACTTTTTCTCTATGTATTCAGCATAATCCATTTGATGCTGATGATTCTCGTAATAAGTAATCGCCGCTTGTAGTTTCTCGGTAAGATTCTTAGAATGACTTTTTTCTTCTTTGACTTCTTTCATCAGATTTAGCAGTTCTCCTGCTTTTCCTTTTTCATGCTTGAGTTCTCGACAATTTTCAGTCAACCATTCTTTTTGTTTTGACACGGTATTCGGATGCAACGCTTCTGCCAAGGCACCTAAGTAGGGCTTGCTGAAAAAGTCAAAAAACGAAAGAAATGTGGGTTAGGGAAGTATGGACTGAAAAAGCATAGATAACTTATCCTTATGGAAACAAATCAAAATACAGATTTTGTTTAATATATTGTTCCTTTCTGTCTAAAAAGGTCAACACAAATCACTCCTCACAAAAGAGAGGAAAATTAACACCATTTTTCACAAGAAAAACGACTCTACAACTTTTTACTTTTTGTCTTCTGAAGTAGAGTAGAAAGATTCATTACCAAAAAGTTCATCGCAATTACCGTTTCCGAGGTCTCAGGTAGTTTGGCCATCACTCGACCAAGACTAAATTTCCTCTTTCCCTGTCCGAATTTACCCTCAATGGCATTACGCACTCTTTCATCTGAGCGTGCCTCTTTCTTTTTTTCTTTGCTCACCTCTTTCGGCGGTCTTCCCAATCGGGGACCACTCATTCTTATATCCCTTTCTTTACAATAAGCTCGATTCGCTTTTGTTCGATAGATTTTATCCACATGAACCGATTCCGGATAACATCCTGTTTCCCTTTTATATTCTTCTATTCGCGCTTGTAAATCTCCCGATTCGTTGTAATTATCCCAACTTAATTTGTCTAAGAAGACAAAGCCATTCACATTACTTGCCGATATTTTAGCTCCAAACTCTACTGCTTTTCCCGCTTTTCCACGCACTATTGGACGCACGTGAGGTTGGCTTACACTCACAATTCTGTTTTCTACTTTATTTGTCTTTTTTTCATACATTTCTAACTGTTGCTCATACACTTTTCCTATCGTTACAAGCTCTTCTTGCTCTTTTTTCGTTAGTTTTTCTAACTTTGCTCCCTCTTCTATCATTTTTTCTATATGAGACAAGTTTCTTTTTATATATCCTAGTTGTTTTTTTGTTCCTTTTCTTCTTTCTTTTTTTGACTGGACAGTGGGAAGTTCTCGAGGCGTGTAAGTGGAGAAAAGAAAATCGGACATCCGATACAAAAGAGTGCCGTTATGTCCGAAACTGGCTGATATAAGAAAATCGATAGCCAGTGCTATCTATCAATTATGCAACTATGTCAGCGACTAGAGCAAATCCTCAATAATCTCCGTCCAGCCTTTAGCCGAGAAGCAACGTTCCAATGGTTTATCCTGTTAGTCTGGGGAGTAGTGCTCAACAGCCAACCCAGCGCAATAACTAGCTATGTCAATGCCATTGGCTTAACAGAGAGCTACTACAATCAGGCTCTACATTGGTTTGATTCCAAGGCGTTTAGGGTCGAAGGACTAACTTTACAATGGTCAAAGTGGCTAAGTCAGCATGAAAGTCTATACAGAATTAAAGGGGTGCGACCTTTAGTTGATAAAAGCTGTTGTAATCAGGGTTCTACAGGGAACCCATATTGATCAAGTTTTGCCCAAAATTGACTCCATCGTTCCTTGGTCAATACCAAAGCTCGTAGGCTCAAAATAATTCCTGCTCCTTTTTCCTTCCATCGCATCCCTGAACAACATAATCGTTGTTTGACCAACGTCTTACAAGCTGCTTCCGTAACACCTGAACCAATCGGATACTTTTTCTCTATGTATTCAGCATAATCCATTTGATGCTGATGATTCTCGTAATAAGTAATCGCCGCTTGTAGTTTCTCGGTAAGATTCTTAGAATGACTTTTTTCTTCTTTGACTTCTTTCATCAGATTTAGCAGTTCTCCTGCTTTTCCTTTTTCATGCTTGAGTTCTCGACAATTTTCAGTCAACCATTCTTTTTGTTTTGACACGGTATTCGGATGCAACGCTTCTGCCAAGGCACCTAAGTAACCAGAGGCATGATAGAAATCTAATATCTGTTCTTCCGTTTGCTTTTCTAAAAACTTCCAATTTGATTCTGCCCCGTCTGCTATCCCGACCAATGTTGCCTCTGGATAACGGTTTTTCGCTCGCTCAATTTCTCTTTCTAATCTTTCTAGAAAACTCTTTTTTCCATACTCTGGTGCCGCACCTAGATAGATTGTATGTTGACGTTCGCCTTCACTATCGTATAGGGAAACGGTTCCCACCATTGCTTCACGGTAGCCATCCTCACACATCAGCATACAGGTTCCATCTAATCCTATTCCCACTGTTGCAATTTGGCTATCCTCCTTGGGCGGGGCATAACTCCACGCTTCTTCTTTTGCCTGTACCACACTTCCTACTGCTTCACTCAATCTTTGGATATAGGATAGCGCTACTTTTCTACCATGATTTTCTAATAAATCATTTTTCACCTCTTTGCCTGCCATCCCTGACATTTTTGAGGATACCTGTTTTGCCAATAATGGCGTTGATGTTATGATTATCCTTGCTTCTCTTTCTAAGGGGCAATACGTTTTTCCTCAAAGGTGAACGCTGATATACATGACGATTCACTATAACCTCACCATAAGGTGTTTGATATTCTTTCGGTTGCTCTCCCTTACTCTTCCAGATTTCTTCACCGATTTTTAAGGGTGAACCATCTGTATCTAAATATTTCAAGGCTTCTTTGCTGGCGATGCAACCTACTTCGTTTAAGCCTTTTTGAATATTTATTTCTGTATCCAACATTGAACGACTGAGTTCTAATGTTAGTTCTATTTTTATCTTTGAACCCTCTACATTAATTAGTTTTGCTGTCATCATTGTTTCCTCTTTGTCACTTTTCATCCCATGTTAACACTTTTCTTTTCCTTCATCAACTAAAGGTCACACCCAATTAAAGGGAAACGGGTGTATGTGGGTGATGGCATCAAAGTGGGGAAAGAAGGACGCAAGATGCCAGGTGTAAAACGACTACACCAAGAATCGGAAGATGTGTCCAAGCCAGAGTGGATAAGGGGTCATTACTTCAATGCCTTGAGTATTTTGGTGGGAGTAGGGAAAGCCTGCTTTGCCTTGCCCTTAGTGTTGCGGCTAGACGATGGCATCAAGTCCAAAGCAACCGAGAAGGGGGAGGGAAAAGGCAAAAAAAAGGTGAAGACGAGCCTGGTGACAAAAATGGCTGACCTTTGTGTTACTTACGCAGAGGCAGGGAGTTATGTAATTTTGGATGCTTATTTTGCTTGCGAACCAGTGCTCAAAAGTTTTCGCCAGAACGCCTTGCATCTAATCACAAGAGTGCGTTGCTCCACCGTCGCCTATGCCCCCTTTTGTTCCGTGCCGACGCTGACGGGGAGAGGACGACCACGGATTTGGGGGAGTTCGATAAAACTAGAAAAGCTGTTCGCTCTGGCGGCGGACTTTCCGACAGCTAAAGTCTGGCTCTATGGTCAACAAGTCACGGTTTCTTATCAGTGCTTTGAGTTCCACTGGGATAGTCCCCATCAGCTCGTCAAGTTTGTTCTGACCCAATTGCCTAACGGACGACGACTGATTCTGCTTTCTACTGATCTCTGTTTGACTGGACCTGAGATTATTGCCGCTTACGGTCTCCGATTTAAGATTGAAGTCACTTTTCGTCAATTAGTCCATCTTTTGGGCAGCTTTGCCTATCGTTTTTGGCTTAAGAGTCTTCCTACTTTACCTACCTGGCCCAGCAATCTTATCCTCAGTGACTATCCACAAGCTGTTCAGACTCAGATTTTAAACAAGGTAGAAGCCTTTGAGCGTTTTGTTAACCTTAATGCCATTGCTTTAGGGCTACTTCAAATTCTCGCCTTAGAGTTACCCCAGGGGATTTGGGCTAATTTTCCTCGATGGTTTCGGACATTACCATCCCATGGCTACCCTAGTGAACGGATTGCTCAACTAGCCCTTCAACATCAAGCCCAAATGATTTTTCCTCAAAGTCCACCCAGTCTGCTTTTGCCTAAATTCCTTACCGCTAAACTTGCCTCTTCCCCAAGCCCTGATATGCTTACTTTCGTCGCATAGTCATTACCTTATCTGGCATCCATAAACTTCCCACTGTCCAGTTTTTGACACACGACGTTTTTTTGCTATGGCTAAGTACTCTTTTCTTGCCACTTCCCTATAAGTCCTCGGCTTTTCTTTCCTTTTCTCTTTTATTTCTTCATACAGCTTATCTATTATTTTTTCTGTTTTTTCTCTGGCATCATTCAATATTCCTATATCCGTTGGATATTTTATATCTGCTGGTGTACAAGTCGCATCTAACAATAACTTTCCTTCATTTTCTTTTTTTTCTGACGCTACACCCGTCGCTTTTTTTTCTATTTCTTTATTAATTTTATTTATTAATTCCATTCCTATTTTTTTACGAAAATGAACCATCATTGACGCATTAAATGCTTCTTTGCTACTATAGCTTTCCATTCCTATAAAGTACTGTAAATAAGGGTTCTCTTTTATTTGTTCTACTGTTTCTCTGTCACTTTTTCCTGAAATTTCTTTGATAATTAATGCTCCTAATGCCATTCTAAATGATTTGGCTGGGGCTCCTTTTTTTTCTGTGAAGTTTTTTGCATATTCTTCCTCATATTCTTCCCAAAGAATCATTTTTGACATTTCTATCCAACGATTTTCTTCGTCTAACTGCCCGCCGAACAGATTTTTCAAGTTTTCTGGTGTTTCAATTGAGTACTGTTGCTTTCGGTACATCTGCTTTCTCTCTTCTTAATGCAATGGTTTTGAGGCATTCTACCCTATTTTCGTGCATTCTAGCGGTTCTTAATTCGCCTACTATTTTTCTCCGTAAAGGTCTCAGCTTTTTTCAGCAAGCCCTACATAAAAAAAGAACAAAGAAAATAAGAAAAGTCATTATGACAAAAGATAATACTGACAAGTAGTAGCCCCAAAAAAGCGCAAAATCCTCTCTCGCTCAAGCGTTAGATTGATTATTTGGGGACAATTATCCAGTACAACCCAATGAACTCCTCTCAACATCTGAAAAATCCAACGCAGTGTCGGACGCTGAGTCGGCTTTCCCAACTGATTAGGCACAGTCTCCTCCTGCTCTGCCAGAGCCAGTCTCAGTTTACGTTGTCCCAAGCTGTACACCAGTAAACACAACACCATGATGAAACTCAATGCCATAATCCGCTCAGGGGTTTTGAGAAAAACACTGGACGCCAAAAACAGAGGGTCTTTAAGGAAGCGAAAACCTCGCTCTACCCCTTGCTGTTGCTTGTAGTGGACAAGCAGTTGCTCATCGCTCAAAGAGTCTCCATCTAGCTGATTCGTCGCCAAGACAAAACGTCCTGCTGCCCGCTCTGAAGCTTGAACTTTCGCACTATTGAGGCTGAAAGTGGCTTGGGCATGATAGCTACGACGAATGGGCTGTTCATGGGGACGGGGTTTACCTCGATGACCGTAATGACATTTTTCGACGACAGTTAGGTCTTGAAGAAGATGCCATTCTAAACTCTTCTCCCATCGGCTCAGGGCGGTTAAAGCATCCTCCCGACAAGCAAATTCCTGATGCTGTAATTGTTCTAATTGTCTTTGAGCTTGAGCCGTTGCTTTCTCTGTCTTCTTCGTCAGTTGTTTGAGGTCTAAAGCTTTTTTTTGCTCGCTATCTACCACTATCCAACGTTGTTTGACTCCCCCATATTCACTTTCTAAGGAGGTAAGACGATAGCCCTCTAAATCAGTTGTGATGAATTGCTCCGAGGCTAATTGACTGACCGCATCCTGCACTTCTCTAATCGTTTTCGGCACAGAACATAACCAGTATATGCCGGTTAACTTTTGCAAGTTATCGGCACTGTATAAGGCTGAATCTGCTATATACAAACCATCGAATTGCCACTGCTCATTGAACTTTTTCAAGAGTTTAGCAAACTCTTTTTTATCACTTTGATTGCCATCTCCTAATTCGAGAAAAGCGGGAATGTCGCCATCCCCCCAACAGACTAGATTCAAGACAAATTGTTTCAAGTCTGGTCGCTTATCCTTTGAATAGCCATGAGTGATATGGATTATTTGGCTTTCTTTGTCTTCTCTCTCCACCGATAATTTATATTCCCCTTGTACCGATAATGAACTGGAGTCTAAATGGGAACTTTTCATCACTATTTTGAAGATTTCTACGGCTTTTAGACAAATTCCGAGAAACAAACGGCTGATGCCGGCCATAAAGATTAAATCTAAGACTCTCCCTAAACGGTCATCATTCAGGTCGCTGGCTTTTATTCCTTTTCCTAAAAGATGTTCTACTGGTTTATCTTCAAAAAAACGACTGAACAAATATAAAGGAGAGTTGATAAAGCCTAAGCCATTGAGAATCATCGCTTTCACTACCAGACCCGCACTGATTTTAGCACGGTCATTTTCTCCTAGTTGTTCATTGATATAATCCACTAGACCTAGTTCATCAACTATCGCCGCGATTATTCCTAAATGGTCGAGATTTTTAACGTTTAATTGGGTCATTTTCTCTTGGGTTTATTAGCTTTTTTATTTTAACTATTCTGTAGCCATTTTTGAATCTATTTTTATTTTTTCAAGACTAGTACGGAATACGGGCTCTAACACAGAAGTCGAAGAAATTAGCATAGATGGTGGGAAGGTACGACTCAGAACTCCCAAGGGAGAACCCTTAATTTGGCGTGATTATAAAGGAGTCAGTTTTCATCAATTGGGGGTAGCTGCCTTTTTTCAAGATAACTCGGCTTTATTAGATTTGGTTAATTCTCAAATTTTGGCTAAGCCTTTAATTTGTTTGGGAGATGGACATGATGGTATCTGGAACTTATTTCGTGAGATAGGACAGAAACATGAGCGAATTGAAATTTTGGACTGGTATCACTTAATTGAAAACCTCTATAAAGTTGGGGGGTCATTCCAGCGAATTGAGGAGGTCAAGTCTTTTCTTTGGACGGGTGAAGTGGATGCCGCTATCTCCTGTTTTGAGGGATGGTCAGAGCCTCAAGCTGAGAATTTTATCATTTATTTAAACAAGCATAAACATCGGATTGTCAATTATGGTTATTTGCAGGCAGAGGGCATTTCTATTGGCTCTGGCTCTGTCGAATCTCAAGTTAAACAAATTGGTCATCGTCTTAAAATTACTGGTGCGAGTTGGAATTCTGACAATGTACCACAAGTCCTTCGTCATCGCTGTTCCTATTTAAATGATTACCTTTTTTGACTCTTTCATTTACCTCGTTAAGTATTTCTACTTATTGCAGAGGTGAGATGCTCCCTGAATAAATACAAGGGAGAATTAATAAATCCTAAGCCATTGAGAATCATGGCTTTAACCACCAGACCCGCACTGATTTTCGCACGGTCATTTTCTTGTAACTGTTCATTGATATAATCCACTAGACCTAGTTCATCAACCTAACTTTTCCCGTTAAGTGCGGATTGCAAGCTGCCAGCCTTGGCAAAGGTCATGCAACTTCAACCAACCGCGCCAAAGGACTTGGATACCGAGAGGAGTTTTACGACGATGTTCAAGATAACCACCAAGAAAAGCAACAGACTCGACAGCCCAAGCAACAGTCAAAATAGGGGGAAGTTTTTGAGAGGCGGCTGCTTTTAACACCTGAAGTTGAAGAGGATTAAGAATTTCAATCGCGAGAGCATCGGGCTGGGTACGATGAAGATAAGTAACGTGTAAAAGTTCAACAGCAATGACACTTAAAAAACCCAAAAGAGTTTTCATTCCATCAGAGGCAAGTCGATAACGCTCACTCTGACAACCAGACTTAAGGACTTTATGAAATTCTTCAACCCGCCATCGGTAGGTGTACCAACGAAGAATAGTGACAGCCATCTCAATAGTCTCAACAACTTCTGTAGTCAGAAGCATCCAAGATAAAGGAGTTTCGCCTTCGGGACAATCGATTTCTGTCGCATAAACAGCATAGACATTCAACGGGTCACGATTATCAAAACGATAGGGAGTTCGTAGATTAACTGAGCAAAATCGGACGGCAAGCTTAACCTTCCGTGCTTTTCTTTTTCCTGTACTCGGAATCTCGATTTCTTGATGAAAACGAATCGGTTCTGATTCCAAATGTTGCCAAAGTCGTTCACTATTTTTGTCTAAACTACGATTATGAGACGCTCTGACCAGCACTCCTGTATGCTTGAGTTGACGCACTGAGTCAAAGACTTCTGAAACATCTCCTTCTCTGTCAAATACATGAATTACCCTCGTTGAACTTTCTACCTGTTTCTCACAGGTGTTTAGAGCCTCTACCCATTTGTAGGATTCTTTTTCCTCAAATGGTCTTTGACGAGCTGCTTTTCTTTGTTCTTTCTGTCTTTCTTTTTTCTGCTTCGCCGTTTCATCTGTTGGGGGCTTTTCTTTTACCTCCCTATTCCACAGTTTTTGCCATAATAAACCTAATACTTGTCCTTTTTCTGGCTCAATTGCTAAAGCACTATGCAGTATTAATCCATTCCCTCCTTTTCCAGTCGGCCCATACCCTTCCCTTTTTTCCTTGATATTGCGATAATCTAAGAAGGTCGTATCTCCGACTGATAGCATTATCTTATATTCTTCTACGGCGGCAGTTGTCATTTCACAGTGCGGCTCTATTATCTTGACAAAGTCTGTTTTCGGATTCCCAAAAATTCATAGGCCCTCTTTAACTCGTTTCCTCCCTTAAACACTTCTGATAAGGCTTTTCCAAACCCCTCACTTAACTTTTTCCCAATCGAGAAGGCACGATTGTTTAGCCTCTCGTCTCCCAATTCACAACTGGCAAAGTTTTTTGTCCACCATTCCAACATTTTTTGACCTGCCCTTTAAGATTTTCTCCATTTTACAGTCTCATACTCCCTTCATCCTTTGTTTTTGAAATTTGAACGATAAGCGGGATGATGGCTTCAGAATATTTTTTTCCTGTCAAGAGAATCATTACTCAAACCCTTGCCAGATAAAGCCTCTAGAAGTTTGCATTGCTGGATTTTGGACTTAACGGGAAAAGTCAGGTTCATCAACTACGGCCGCGATTATTCCTAAATGGTCGAGATTTTTAACGTTTAATTGGGTCATTTTCTCCTCGGTTTGTTAGCTTTTTTATTTTAACTATTCTGTTGCTATTTTTGAATCTATTTTTATTTTTTCAAAATTAGTACGGGATATGGGTTAAAACAGCATCTCACCGAATCAGCCCGTATCCTGCGCAAATATACGGAACCAGAGAAACAGAAGGACTTTGGAAGCATCGAAGTAGAAGTCAGAACCCAGATGTTAGAAATTGTGGGGCCAACAATGGGGGAGTTTTTTTTTCAGAAGGGGGAAAAAAACGGTCTGGAAACAAGCGAAAAATCAAAACCCTAGTCGGAGAAGTGGAAATAAGCCAAAAACAAGCCAGAAAACTAAAGGTGTCGCCAAAAATCGTCTTAAGTCCAGGTTTAGAGAAATGCTGTCTAAGAGCCAGTGCGAAAACATCCTACCAACAAGCAGAAGAAGATATAGAGGAGTTGATGGGGATAAAAGTAGGACATAGCAGTTTACATCGCTTGGTAGAACGGACAGAACTGCCCTTAGCTCAAGCTCAGTCAGAGAGTGCGGGGGTCAGTATAGATGGGGGAAAGATTTGTCTGCGGGGCGAGGAGAAGGAAGGGGGACAGTGGCGAGATTATAAACTGGTGAGTCTTCATGGCAATGTCTGTGAAGCCTTTTTCCAAGACCCAGAGGGCTTAAAGAATTGGAGCAATGTTCAACCTTTGTCCCCAATAGTGACCTTTTTGGGAGATGGTCATCCCGCAATCTGGAATGCGGTAGAGAGTTTCGCCACTCAATCGTGGCTGATACGACGAGAGGTGTTGGATTGGTATCATCTCAAGGAGAATCTGTTCAAAGTGGGTGGCTCTCTCAAACGGCTAGAAGCAGTGGAGCATTTACTGTGGCGGGGTTTTGTGAACAAGGCAATAGATGCGTTTGATGGAGTCAAAAGCAAGAGGGCAAAGAATTTTCAAGCCTATTTGACGAAGCATTATCAGCGTATCCCTGATTACCAATACTATCAACAGCTTGGTATTGTGATTGGTTCTGGTGATGTGGAGTCTAAGATTAAACAGGTGGGAGCTAGGGTTAAATTGTCGGGAGCACGTTGGCATCTTCATAATGTTTCTCGTATTCTTCGGCTACGATGTGCTTATCTCAATCACTCTCCTCTTTTGAGTGTCAATGTATTATCTTAAGTGGGATGCACCCGCATGAATTGACTACGACGCGAATGATTTTCAGGTCCATTATCCTGATTTATCACCAATTTCTCAATATGACTAAAGCGATGCTTTACACTTTCCCACCAACTTTCTAATATGTCACCAATGCAATCTGCTGTTAATTTGGACGACACAAAAAATAAAGATAATTCGGGCTTGCTGAAAAAGTCAAAAAACGAAAGAAATGTGGGTTAGGGAAGTATGGACTGAAAAAGCATAGATAACTTATCCTTATGGAAACAAATCAAAATACAGATTTTGTTTAATCTATTGTTCCTTTCTGTCTAAAAAGGTCAACACAAATCACTCCTCACAAAAGAGAGGAAAATTAACACCATTTTTCACAAGAAAAACGACTCTACAACTTTTTACTTTTTGTCTTCTGAAGTAGAGTAGAAAGATTCATTACCAAAAAGTTCATCGCAATTACCGTTTCCGAGGTCTCAGGTAGTTTGGCCATCACTCGACCAAGACTAAATTTCCTCTTTCCCTGTCCGAATTTACCCTCAATGGCATTACGCACTCTTTCATCTGAGCGTGCCTCTTTCTTTTTTTCTTTGCTCACCTCTTTCGGCGGTCTTCCCAATCGGGGACCACTCATTCTTATATCCCTTTCTTTACAATAAGCTCGATTCGCTTTTGTTCGATAGATTTTATCCACATGAACCGATTCCGGATAACATCCTGTTTCCCTTTTATATTCTTCTATTCGCGCTTGTAAATCTCCCGATTCGTTGTAATTATCCCAACTTAATTTGTCTAAGAAGACAAAGCCATTCACATTACTTGCCGATATTTTAGCTCCAAACTCTACTGCTTTTCCCGCTTTTCCACGCACTATTGGACGCACGTGAGGTTGGCTTACACTCACAATTCTGTTTTCTACTTTATTTGTCTTTTTTTCATACATTTCTAACTGTTGCTCATACACTTTTCCTATCGTTACAAGCTCTTCTTGCTCTTTTTTCGTTAGTTTTTCTAACTTTGCTCCCTCTTCTATCATTTTTTCTATATGAGACAAGTTTCTTTTTATATATCCTAGTTGTTTTTTTGTTCCTTTTCTTCTTTCTTTTTTTGACACACGACGTTTTTTTGCTATGGCTAAGTACTCTTTTCTTGCCACTTCCCTATAAGTCCTCGGCTTTTCTTTCCTTTTCTCTTTTATTTCTTCATACAGCTTATCTATTATTTTTTCTGTTTTTTCTCTGGCATCATTCAATATTCCTATATCCGTTGGATATTTTATATCTGCTGGTGTACAAGTCGCATCTAACAATAACTTTCCTTCATTTTCTTTTTTTTCTGACGCTACACCCGTCGCTTTTTTTTCTATTTCTTTATTAATTTTATTTATTTATTTATTAATTCCATTCCTATTTTTTTACGAAAATGAACCATCATTAACGCATTAAATGCTTCTTTGCTACTATAGCTTTCCATTCCTATAAAGTACTGTAAATAAGGGTTCTCTTTTATTTGTTCTACTGTTTCTCTGTCACTTTTTCCTGAAATTTCTTTGATAATTAATGCTCCTAATGCCATTCTAAATGATTTGGCTGGGGCTCCTTTTTTTTCTGTGAAGTTTTTTGCATATTCTTCCTCATATTCTTCCCAGGGAATCATTTTTGACATTTCTATCCAACGATTTTCTTCGTCTAACTGCCCGCCGAACAGATTTTTCAAGTTTTCTGGTGTTTCAATTGAGTACTGTTGCTTTCGGTACATCTGCTTTCTCTCTTCTTAATGCAATGGTTTTGAGGCATTCTACCCTATTTTCGTGCATTCTAGCGGTTCTTAATTCGCCTACTATTTTTCTCCGTAAAGGTTTCAGCTTTTTTCAGCAAGCCCTAATTCATTCTGTTCAGGTAGAAAAATTCCGTAAGGAATTAGAGTAACTTCTGCTCCAAAGTCATGGTAAGAATGCCTCTGTTTTTACCCGCGTTTTTCCACTCCTGTCAAATTCTCCCACTTTGACCCCTACCTTGCCATCTAGCGATATACGCAATGTCTTTGGGTCTTCATCTGCTTCCCTGTTGATTTTTTCGATTTGTTCAAAAATAGCTTCCGTTTCTGCTATCTTTTTTTTCGGTTTGCTTTTTAATACTCTTCTTAAGCTATACCCCAAATCATTCAATTTTCTTCTGATTGTTTCCGATGATGGTAGTTCTTCCTCTTGATAACCTGATTGTACAATCAGTTGCCTACGCACCTCTTCACTTGTTATTCTCGTATATAATCGCGTACTTTTAAAACTTCGGTCTGTTTGACTTTTCGGCTCCACTATCGACTTTATATCTTCTAAGATATTCGGTAATTTTGTTTCTTTTTTTTTGCGCCCACTACGGCTGCGACCATCTATGAATGCTTGACCACTCGTTAATTCTTCTGTTCCTTTGCGGATTGTTCGTCTATTCCACCCTAATTCGCGTTCTGCGAAGGTTTGTCCCCCTATTCCCAAACCTTGTACAACCTGTGCCATGAATTGTCTCCTGTCGCTACCTTTTAGTTTTTTGGCTGTTTCGATGTACAGCGATTTTAGGTCTTCACTGATTTCCGTTACTGATTTTTTCAGCATACAATTTACCTTTTTGTTAAAACTGTCTTTTGCTATCGGATCATTTATTTTATGGCTATCTCTAACAGAATACAGACTACATAGCCTAGAATGCGAACACTGCGGGTCAAAAAGCCGAGGGAAATTGCCAGCAGGAGTGACCGAGAAAAGCTATGGGGCAAGATTAGCCGCCTTAGTGGGAGTGCTAAGTGTCGAAGCAAGACAAAGCCATCGTCAGATACAAGGGCTGCTGAGAGAGGTATTTGGCATAGAGATAGGGAGAGGGACAATCAACAACATCAGGCAAGAAGTAAGTGAAGCCATAGCCGCCGCCAATGAAGAAGCGAAAGAATATGCCAAGCAACAACCGGTGGTGAACTGTGATGAGAGGGGATTTAGCCAGCAAAATCGGAATGACAACAACCCAACAGAGAAGAAAGCATGGCTGTGGGTGCTGGTGCCCCCATGGATAAGCCTATTTCTAGTCACCTTGAGTCGTAGCCAAGAAGTGGCCAAACAGTTAATCGGCGAGACATTCACGGGCTACTTAGGCAGTGACCATTATGGCAGCTACAGCAGCAATTCTAAATTTGAAAAATCAGGAGGAATTAGTGGCGGGTAGAGGGTCAAATGGCTCAAGCATAAAATCAAGAAGGTGTTGCCAGCTATCAAAGACAAAATAGATAGTAAGAGTGCGTAAATGGGAAAAAAAGCATCTTCGAGTCCCTAAAAGTAGTCGGATACGTTGGTAGGACTCATCTAAAAGCTGTAAAACGGTGTGAAACAAGAAAGCCAGTAAATTTAAGGTGAGCAAAAAGGTAGCAAGATGGTGGTCACCATGTCCAAAATTGTGTTCTAGATGGTAGCCCTGAGTCTTAAGAGTATTATGGTTCTCATTTTCGGTTTTCCAACGAGAGCGAGCGACACTGGGTACTGGTATCGTGTGATCAAAGCTAGAAAAAGTTATGGTGTAAGAGTTTGAGAAAATAGAAAATAACTTACGACTGGACATATTCCCGTTTTTGTTATACTATTATTATTGTCATTATATTAAAGAAAGGGAAAACAGAAAGCAATGTCAACATTGAATAAAAGCTCAATTGACCTCCTAAGTGATATTGGCTTACCCCAAGAGAAAGAGGAAGCCTTATTTCAGAAAAACTGCCCTCATTGCTATAGTGAAAAAGTAAAAATACATTCTCATTATCAAACGAAAGGTAACGGGGAACGTAAAATGTTCATTTGTCAAGAATGTAGTTCTTGTTTTGCTGAGACTTATGGTAGCGTAATCGCTGGCTTAGAAACCCCATTAAGTGAAATTGTAAAAGTATTAAAAGCCAGAATGGAAGGAATAGGATTAAATGCAGCAGCCCGAGTATTCGGCTACGCGAAAACAACAATATTGAATTGGGAAAAGAAATTATCAGGATTACAAGAGACATTATTTTTATACGCCTTAGTGAATGAATTTGTTAAATTAGTAATAGAAGGGGATGAACTATACACAAAAGTTGGAAAAAATAAAGAAGCAAGTGGGGTACATCCCGGATAAAGTAGTACATAGAATCTGGGGTAAAATGGAAAAAAACTGATGAGCGAAAAAAGTATGTTACCGATTCCCCCAGAAGAAAAAGCACTGTTAAAACAGCATCTCACCGAATCAGCCCGTATCCTGCGCAAATATACGGAACCAGAGAAACAGAAGGACTTTGGAAGCATCGAAGTAGAAGTCAGAACCCAGATGTTAGAAATTGTGGGGCCAACAATGGGGGAGTTTTTTTTTCAGAAGGGGGAAAAAAACGGTCTGGAAACAAGCGAAAAATCAAAACCCTAGTCGGAGAAGTGGAAATAAGCCAAAAACAAGCCAGAAAACTAAAGGTGTCGCCAAAAATCGTCTTAAGTCCAGGTTTAGAGAAATGCTGTCTAAGAGCCAGTGCGAAAACATCCTACCAACAAGCAGAAGAAGATATAGAGGAGTTGATGGGGATAAAAGTAGGACATAGCAGTTTACATCGCTTGGTAGAACGGACAGAACTGCCCTTAGCTCAAGCTCAGTCAGAGAGTGCGGGGGTCAGTATAGATGGGGGAAAGATTTGTCTGCGGGGCGAGGAGAAGGAAGGGGGACAGTGGCGAGATTATAAACTGGTGAGTCTTCATGGCAATGTCTGTGAAGCCTTTTTCCAAGACCCAGAGGGCTTAAAGAATTGGAGCAATGTTCAACCTTTGTCCCCAATAGTGACCTTTTTGGGAGATGGTCATCCCGGAATCTGGAATGCGGTAGAGAGTTTCGCCACTCAATCGTGGCTGATACGACGAGAGGTGTTGGATTGGTATCATCTCAAGGAGAATCTGTTCAAAGTGGGTGGCTCTCTCAAACGGCTAGAAGCAGTGGAGCATTTACTGTGGCGGGGTTTTGTGAACAAGGCAATAGATGCGTTTGATGGAGTCAAAAGCAAGAGGGCAAAGAATTTTCAAGCCTATTTGACGAAGCATTATCAGCGTATCCCTGATTACCAATACTATCAACAGCTTGGTATTGTGATTGGTTCTGGTGATGTGGAGTCTAAGATTAAACAGGTGGGAGCTAGGGTTAAATTGTCGGGAGCACGTTGGCATCTTCATAATGTTTCTCGTATTCTTCGGCTACGATGTGCTTATCTCAATCACTCTCCTCTTTTGAGTGTCAATGTATTATCTTAAGTCTCCTCTTTTGAGTGTCAATGTATTATCTTAAGTGGGATGCACCCAGCAAGTGCCTCTGAGTGGTGGACAATCGTGCTCATGGAAAGGGCTAGCCGCTTTATTTGGCATTTAAAATGTGGTCGAAAAGAGCAGAAATTATTTCTAGAAGCAATGATGACGGTAGCGGAATTATTTGAAAGGAGTGCAGAATCTCTCCAGTTATTTACAGATGGAGAAAAGCGATATAGTCAACTGCTATTTAATATTTGTCACGAAGCATTAAGGACTGGAAAGCGAGGTCGTCCCACCAAAGTATTACCGAAGGGTCTTGTGGTAAGACTAAAAAATAAGAGTAGTAAACGTCAAGATTCTGAGGGTAAACTAAAGAAAGTAGAAACTCCGAAACCAGAACATCCAGAGACAACAAAAAAACCAGAAGAAAAGGACATCCATACCAACCACGTTGAGGCATTTAATAGTGCTATCCGACGCTATTTAGCCGCCTTTCGTCGTCGTACAAATACTTATGCTAAATCTGTTGTGGGATTACAGCGAGTCCTAGATATTTTCTGGATGGTTCATAACTTTGTTCGCAGCCATTTTACTACTAGAGAAGTTCCTGCTGTAGCTCTCGGTATAATTGAAAAAGGGTTAACTTGGGAGGACTTACTCCAAATTCGCCTGATTTCTTGAACCTCTCGTATTGCAACGTTTGTAGCTTCTAGCTAGACGATACCAGTGCCGCGACTATGCAGTTGTCTCTGATGTTCTAGGAATGATTCACATTGCATTAGAAACAGGCTGAAACCACCTAGTACCGCATATTTTAGGCTGTAGGTTGTATTTGGACTGGGTTGGCGAGGGTCTTTCATTTTCTCTATACTTGCTACCAAGTACGCTATCAGACCAGTCATACTGAGGGCTTGCTGAAAAAAGCTGAAACCTTTACGGAGAAAAATAGTAGGCGAATTAAGAACCGCTAGAATGCACGAAAATAGGGTAGAATGCCTCAAAACCATTGCATTAAGAAGAGAGAAAGCAGATGTACCGAAAGCAACAGTACTCAATTGAAACACCAGAAAACTTGAAAAATCTGTTCGGCGGGCAGTTAGACGAAGAAAATCGTTGGATAGAAATGTCAAAAATGATTCTTTGGGAAGAATATGAGGAAGAATATGCAAAAAACTTCACAGAAAAAAAAGGAGCCCCAGCCAAATCATTTAGAATGGCATTAGGAGCATTAATTATCAAAGAAATTTCAGGAAAAAGTGACAGAGAAACAGTAGAACAAATAAAAGAGAACCCTTATTTACAGTACTTTATAGGAATGGAAAGCTATAGTAGCAAAGAAGCATTTAATGCGTCAATGATGGTTCATTTTCGTAAAAAAATAGGAATGGAATTAATAAATAAAATTAATAAAGAAATAGAAAAAAAAGCGACGGGTGTAGCGTCAGAAAAAAAAGAAAATGAAGGAAAGTTATTGTTAGATGCGACTTGTACACCAGCAGATATAAAATATCCAACGGATATAGGAATATTGAATGATGCCAGAGAAAAAACAGAAAAAATAATAGATAAGCTGTATGAAGAAATAAAAGAGAAAAGGAAAGAAAAGCCGAGGACTTATAGGGAAGTGGCAAGAAAAGAGTACTTAGCCATAGCAAAAAAACGTCGTGTGTCAAAAAAAGAAAGAAGAAAAGGAACAAAAAAACAACTAGGATATATAAAAAGAAACTTGTCTGATATAGAAAAAATGATAGAAGAGGGAGCAAAGTTAGAAAAACTAACGAAAAAAGAGCAAGAAGAGCTTGTAACGATAGGAAAAGTGTATGAGCAACAGTTAGAAATGTATGAAAAAAAGACAAATAAAGTAGAAAACAGAATTGTGAGTGTAAGCCAACCTCACGTGCGTCCAATAGTGCGTGGAAAAGCGGGAAAAGCAGTAGAGTTTGGAGCTAAAATATCGGCAAGTAATGTGAATGGCTTTGTCTTCTTAGACAAATTAAGTTGGGATAATTACAACGAATCGGGAGATTTACAAGCGCGAATAGAAGAATATAAAAGGGAAACAGGATGTTATCCGGAATCGGTTCATGTGGATAAAATCTATCGAACAAAAGCGAATCGAGCTTATTGTAAAGAAAGGGATATAAGAATGAGTGGTCCCCGATTGGGAAGACCGCCGAAAGAGGTGAGCAAAGAAAAAAAGAAAGAGGCACGCTCAGATGAAAGAGTGCGTAATGCCATTGAGGGTAAATTCGGACAGGGAAAGAGGAAATTTAGTCTTGGTCGAGTGATGGCCAAACTACCTGAGACCTCGGAAACGGTAATTGCGATGAACTTTTTGGTAATGAATCTTTCTACTCTACTTCAGAAGACAAAAAGTAAAAAGTTGTAGAGTCGTTTTTCTTGTGAAAAATGGTGTTAATTTTCCTCTCTTTTGTGAGGAGTGATTTGTGTTGACCTTTTTAGACAGAAAGGAACAATAGATTAAACAAAATCTGTATTTTGATTTGTTTCCATAAGGATAAGTTATCTATGCTTTTTCAGTCCAGGGAGCATCCCAAATTTGCAGTAAGTATAAATGCTTAGTTACAAAGAAGGGAAAAGGGGATAATCTAAAAAGTTATAAAAATTGGAGTACAAAAAATGAACGTTGAAGATAAGCAAAAATTAGACGACCATCTCAAAGCTATCGCAGAAATCATGGTCAGAAATACGCAAAAAGAAGACTTGAAAAGCTTTGAAAGTATAGAACTAGCGGTACGAGAGCAAATGTTGACGGTCGTAAGTCCAGCTATTGGCCGTTTTTTTTGTGAAACAGCAACAGGAACAAAAGCAGGAAGAGAAAGAACAGTGGACAGTATTATCGGAAAAGTAAAAATTACAGAAAAACAGGCGAAAAAGCTAGGGTTAGAAAAAAATAAACAAGTGAGTCCTTATTTAGGGCTTGCTGAAAAAGTCAAAAAACGAAAGAAATGTGGGTTAGGGAAGTATGGACTGAAAAAGCATAGATAACTTATCCTTATGGAAACAAATCAAAATACAGATTTTGTTTAATCTATTGTTCCTTTCTGTCTAAAAAGGTCAACACAAATCACTCCTCACAAAAGAGAGGAAAATTAACACCATTTTTCACAAGAAAAACGACTCTACAACTTTTTACTTTTTGTCTTCTGAAGTAGAGTAGAAAGATTCATTACCAAAAAGTTCATCGCAATTACCGTTTCCGAGGTCTCAGGTAGTTTGGCCATCACTCGACCAAGACTAAATTTCCTCTTTCCCTGTCCGAATTTACCCTCAATGGCATTACGCACTCTTTCATCTGAGCGTGCCTCTTTCTTTTTTTCTTTGCTCACCTCTTTCGGCGGTCTTCCCAATCGGGGACCACTCATTCTTATATCCCTTTCTTTACAATAAGCTCGATTCGCTTTTGTTCGATAGATTTTATCCACATGAACCGATTCCGGATAACATCCTGTTTCCCTTTTATATTCTTCTATTCGCGCTTGTAAATCTCCCGATTCGTTGTAATTATCCCAACTTAATTTGTCTAAGAAGACAAAGCCATTCACATTACTTGCCGATATTTTAGCTCCAAACTCTACTGCTTTTCCCGCTTTTCCACGCACTATTGGACGCACGTGAGGTTGGCTTACACTCACAATTCTGTTTTCTACTTTATTTGTCTTTTTTTCATACATTTCTAACTGTTGCTCATACACTTTTCCTATCGTTACAAGCTCTTCTTGCTCTTTTTTCGTTAGTTTTTCTAACTTTGCTCCCTCTTCTATCATTTTTTCTATATCAGACAAGTTTCTTTTTATATATCCTAGTTGTTTTTTTGTTCCTTTTCTTCTTTCTTTTTTTGACACACGACGTTTTTTTGCTATGGCTAAGTACTCTTTTCTTGCCACTTCCCTATAAGTCCTCGGCTTTTCTTTCCTTTTCTCTTTTATTTCTTCATACAGCTTATCTATTATTTTTTCTGTTTTTTCTCTGGCATCATTCAATATTCCTATATCCGTTGGATATTTTATATCTGCTGGTGTACAAGTCGCATCTAACAATAACTTTCCTTCATTTTCTTTTTTTTCTGACGCTACACCCGTCGCTTTTTTTTCTATTTCTTTATTAATTTTATTTATTAATTCCATTCCTATTTTTTTACGAAAATGAACCATCATTGACGCATTAAATGCTTCTTTGCTACTATAGCTTTCCATTCCTATAAAGTACTGTAAATAAGGGTTCTCTTTTATTTGTTCTACTGTTTCTCTGTCACTTTTTCCTGAAATTTCTTTGATAATTAATGCTCCTAATGCCATTCTAAATGATTTGGCTGGGGCTCCTTTTTTTTCTGTGAAGTTTTTTGCATATTCTTCCTCATATTCTTCCCAAAGAATCATTTTTGACATTTCTATCCAACGATTTTCTTCGTCTAACTGCCCGCCGAACAGATTTTTCAAGTTTTCTGGTGTTTCAATTGAGTACTGTTGCTTTCGGTACATCTGCTTTCTCTCTTCTTAATGCAATGGTTTTGAGGCATTCTACCCTATTTTCGTGCATTCTAGCGGTTCTTAATTCGCCTACTATTTTTCTCCGTAAAGGTTTCAGCTTTTTTCAGCAAGCCCGAATTAATGTCGGCGGCGGCTATCGAAATTGGTTGGCGCGAAAAATCGCCCCTCGCGAAAACAGTCCGTACCTGTCGAAAGTTGCTGAAAGTGGAGGCGGCTCTCTGGACGTTTGTCTATAGAGAGGGGGTGGAACCGACGAATAATTCAGCACAACGAGCTTTGCGACCAGCCGTAATTTGGCGTAACCTCAGCTTTGGTTCTCAGTCTCAAGCGGGGAGTGAGTTTGTGTCGAGAATGCTGACAGTCAATCATTCGTTGAAATTACAAGGGCGTTCTGTCTTAGATTTTCTGACGCAATCATGTCTAGCGGCTCGACTAGGGGAGCAGCCTCCTTCTCTAATTCCTTTTGTTCAGGAGCCCGCCGTCTCAAATCCTAGACCCTTGATTTTTTTGTAGGCTATTGGACGGTTACAGTAATGACATTCTTGTTTGTCGTTACAGTCCCCCTAAACATTACGATGGTCGGAAAGTTTTTTCGTCTCAATTGCTACCATTTTTTCCCTAATGCCATTCTCAGCCTTGCAAAATCTGGAAAAAGTTTTAAAGAATCGGATAAACCCTAAAGTTACTTGTATGCTGCAAAGGAGAATATTATTAATCTCCCAAGGAGTACAAGCATGGCCAAAATTAAAGTTGCCATTAATGGATTTGGACGTATTGGCAGATTAGTCTTTCGGGCAGGTCTGAATAATCCCGATATCGAATTTGTAGGCATTAACGATCTGGTTCCCTCTGATAACATTGCCTATTTACTGAAATACGATTCTACTCATGGACGCTGTGATAAGGCGATCGCCGCCACCAGTGAAGGCATTACCGTAGAGGGAAAATTAATCCCCTGTGTCTCCCTTAGAAATCCAGAAGAATTACCTTGGAAAGATCTCGGTGTTGACTATGTGGTGGAATCAACTGGTCTATTTACCACCTTTGACTCAGCCTCTAAACATATTGCCGCCGGAGCTAAACGGGTTGTCCTTTCTGCACCGACGAAAGATCCCGAAAAAGTTCCAACCTACGTGGTCGGTGTTAATCACCATCTCTATAACCCCAGCACTGATGTCATTGTCTCTAATGCCAGTTGCACGACCAATTGTTTAGCTCCCATTGCCAAGGTCATCAATGATAATTTTGGGTTAGCAGAAGGGTTAATGACCACTGTTCATGCCATGACTGCCACCCAACCCACCGTTGATGGCCCCAGTAAAAAAGATTGGCGTGGTGGACGAGGTGCGACCCAAAATATCATTCCGTCTTCTACAGGAGCGGCTAAAGCCGTTACGTTGGTAATTCCTGAACTCAAAGGCAAATTAACAGGTATGGCTTTTCGGGTTCCCACCCCTGATGTGTCTGCGGTAGATTTGACCTTTAAAACAGAAAAGGCCACCAGTTACGCTGACATTTGTGCCGCGATGAAAGCCGCTTCCGAAGGCCCCATGCAGGGAATTCTGGGTTATACCGAGGATGATGTGGTTTCTAGCGATTTCATCACCGATCCCCATTCCAGCATTTTCGATGCCAAGGCGGGGATGGGACTCAATGCCAATTTTTTCAAAGTGGTTTCATGGTACGACAATGAGTGGGGTTATTCCTGCCGGATGTTAGATCTCATGTTGGCGATGGCTGCCCAGGAAAGTTAACGGGTTGCCCATTCTCTTCCTGTTTAATGCCACTTTGTACAGGATGAGATTGTTGATAGGGATTTATCCTTATCAGGGGTTGGGAGGATCAATAATTTAATCCTCTCGATCGCCATAATCCTCTGCTGATTCAGGTTCCAGTTCCCAGCGATCAAGATCGCGTTCCAAAAAATCGGGTAAGGTTTGCACCGGTTGACCATCGGCACTGGGAATGCCCATCGAAATCAGTAGATCTTCCGTCACATTTTGATCGGGAGTGGGATTACTCCCCCCAACCGCTTCTTCTCCTCCCACTTCGGCATCATACCAATCATCATCAAGCTCTCCTCCAGTTAGATTGGTATTGGAAAGATGGGGTTTACGAATTTGTTGGATCGCCCTGCCCAGACCCGTATCTCGATCTGTTAAACCATCGAAAAAAATATTAGATTGATCACTTTCTGTCAGATCAGCAAACAAAGTTTCTGCTTCTGATTCTCTAGATTGCCAATGATCCATCTCCATAAAATTGGGCTGAATCATAATTATTCCCTCCGAGTCTTTTTGCCAAAGACCTTATTGATAGATATTTTTTTATCTGTTTTGATCGTAAACAATTTCAGGACAGTCTGAATCAATTGTGTCAAAAGTTAACAACTTTCCCTCAGAAAAGTTTACAATCGGGAGAATTCTTGATCTTTAATTCAATCTTTAATTTATTTCACCATGACCGATTCCCTTTCCGATGAACAGTACAAAGTTAAGATGCAACGCCGTAAGGAAGTTCAAGATCAACGGTTAGCTCAAGCGACAGCTAATCAGGGTTTGATTATTGTTCATACGGGTAACGGCAAGGGTAAAACCACCGCCGCCTTGGGCATGGTACTCCGATCCCTGGGTCATGGGTTTCGGGTGGCGATCGTGCAGTTTATTAAGGGAGCTTGGGAACCGGCAGAAAAAGCAGCCTTTAGTCCCTGGTCTGAACAAATTGAATTTTTGGCCATGGGAGAAGGTTTTACCTGGGAAACTCAGGATCGAGAACGGGACAAGGCCAATGCCTTAGCGGCTTGGGAAAAGGGACTCAGTTATATTACCGATCCAGCCGTAAAGTTAGTCCTACTGGATGAAATTAATGTGGCTCTGGGTTTAGGTTATCTAGACGTTGAGGTAATTCTAGCGGGATTAGCCCAAAAGCCGGAGGATTGTCATGTTATTTTAACGGGCCGCAATGCCCCACCGGAATTAATTGAAAAAGCGGATTTGGTCACGGAAATGAAATTAATTAAACATCCCCTACGAGAACAAAATATTAAAGCCCAAGCCGGTATTGAATATTAGGAAAAGGAGGCTCGAAATTGGGTTTCTAGATAAACTAAAAGGGCATTAATATCAGCAGGATTAACGCCGCCAATACGGGTTGCTTGGCCGACGGTCAGAGGTTGAACCTTGGTTAGTTTTTCCCTGGCTTCCATTGATAGAGTGGCGATCGCCATATAGTTCATATTTTGGGGTAAACGACGATGACTATGGCGACTCACTTGTTCAATTTGTTGCTGTTGCCGTTTGATATAGCCGGAATATTTAATTTCAATTTCGACCCCTTCTTTGACCACTTTATCCAAATCGGGATTGCCCAGTTGATACTGTTCTAAATTGCTGTAATGAAAACCAGGACGACGTAATAAATCGGCAAGGTTAATCGATCCTTTAATTTTTTGTTCCGTATCGGCGGCGATCGCCAGACCAATGGCATCCTGTTCCTTAATGCGGGTTTCATGAAGACGTTCTTTTTCCGCAATCATTTGGGTTTGTTTATCTTGAAATAATTGCCAACGGTGATCGTCAATTAAGCCTAATTCGCGACCCAGGGGCGTTAACCGTTGATCGGCATTATCGGAACGTAAAATCAGCCGATATTCAGAACGACTGGTCAACATTCGATAGGGTTCTCGTAAATCTTTGGTGCAAAGATCATCAATTAAGGTTCCAAGATAACTTTCCTCACGGGAAAAAATTTGTAGGGGTAAATCTTGGCAAAATCGCGCTGCATTAATCCCTGCCACAATGCCCTGGGCCGCTGCTTCTTCGTAACCCGTTGTCCCGTTAATTTGGCCTGCACAAAAAAGTCCAGCCAATTTTTTCGTCATCAGACTGGGATAGCATTGGGTGGCCGGTAAATAATCGTATTCCACCGCATAGGCAGGCCGTAACATCACACAATTTTCTAGACCCGGCAAAGTATGCAACATGGCTAACTGAATATTTTCGGGTAATCCAGTAGAAAAACCTTGAATATAAAGTTCGGGAATGTCCCGTCCCTCTGGCTCAATAAAAATTTGGTGACTCTCCTTATCGGCAAAGCGCACAATTTTATCCTCAATGGAAGGACAATAGCGCGGCCCTTTAGAGTCAATAAAACCGCCATAGATGGGGGACAAATGCAAATTATCCCGAATTAATTGGTGAGTAGCCGCAGTGGTACGGGTGAGATAGCAATTCATTTGCTCCCGCTCTACCCAGGCAGTGGGATCAAAGCTAAACCAACGCACTTCGGGATCTGGCGGTTGGGGTTCGAGTTGGCTATAGTCAACCGATCGCCGATCCACCCTGGCTGGGGTTCCTGTTTTCAAGCGTCCCGTTTCAAAACCCAAGTCTGCTAAAGTTTCCGTCAGTCCAATGGCCGCAAATTCTCCCGCCCGGCCCGCACTCATCGATTTATCCCCAATCCAAATTTTGCCTCCTAAAAAGGTTCCAGTCGTGAGTATTACCGCTTTTGCTTGAAAACAAGTGCCAAAGTAAGTTTGTATGCCTACCACGTCATCGTTATCGCCCAGGACTAAATCTGTCACCATGCCTTCCCGTAGGCTCAAATTTTCCTGGTTTTCTACCAGGGTTTTCATGATGGCAGCATATTCCCGTTTATCAGTTTGCGCCCGTAAGGCCCAGACGGCTGGCCCCCTAGAAATATTTAAAACTCGTTTTTGTAAATAAGTGCGATCGGCCATTTTGCCAATTTCACCGCCCAGGGCATCCACTTCATGAGTTAACTGAGACTTGGCAGGGCCACCAACCGCCGGATTACAGGGTTGCCAGGCAATGCGATCCAAGTTTAGGGTTAACATCAAAGTCCGACAGCCTAACCGTGCCGCAGCCAGAGCCGCTTCACAACCTGCATGGCCAGCACCGACTACAACAACATCAAAACTATCTTGGAATTCGACGGGCATTCTGAGCGTCATGGCTCTCACGGGAAATGAATAGAAGGCATTGTTTATTTTAGCAGGTCTGCTTTCGGGCTAGATTTTACGGTGGGGCGGCCAGCAGGGCAAACGCATCAAAATTAAATTCTAGACTCTTTATTTGACAAGCCTTTTAGCATTTCATAAAAAATCAATAATGATTGCTGAAACAGCAATTCTAAATTTGCGCTGTAGCAAGAGTTTCAGGTTTTAGTTCGCGTAATACGGGGTAAAATTCAACGGGATTAACAAGTTCATTTTACGAGTCTTCAGGCTTTTAGGCGCAATAGTACATACAGGATTGCCCCAAAAACCCCCTTTGAAATGTTCTTTAAATCCCTAAAAGGCTTGCTGTGTCTAAAACTGAGAATTGCTGTTGCTGAAACCTTTACCTAGCCTATCGTTCAAAAATAAGATGCGTTTGCCCTGAGGCGGCCAGCAATTCTAAATTTAAGGCGAGGTAAGGGTTGTAGAAAAAAAGGATAATGGGAAAAGACAACAAAGTAGGAGGACGAAAAGATGCAAGGAATAATCAGTATGGGCGGTCTGATAGCTTACTTGGTAGCAAGTATAGAGAAAATGAAAGACCCTCGTCAACCTAGTCCAAATACAACCTACAGCCTAAAAGATGCGGTACTAGGTGGTTTCAGCCTTTTTCTAATGCAATGTGAATCATTCTTAGAACATCCTAGGGCGTGTCATCAATCAGGGCGAACGCATCTAAAAATGATACAGATACAAGAACATTATAGAGGGATGGATAAGGGAAAATAAGGGAAAGTGCATAGAAAACAAAAGCGATGAAACTCCGACCCAAATATAGACTGGTAGAACACTTTGCCGAAATAGATGACCCTCGCATCGAACGAACAAAACGGCATAAACTCATTGATATTCTAACGATTGCCATCTTAGCCGTCATTTGTGGAGCAGAAGGTTGGGTAGCCATGGAAAGTTTCGGCAAGGCTAAACATCAATGGCTAAAAAAAATTTTGGAATTGCCAAATGGCATCCCCTCCCACGATACGTTTGCGCGTGTATTTGCTAGTCTGAATCCAGAGCAATTTCAAGACTGTTTTCTGCATTGGGTCAAAAGTATAGCGGAGGTAAGTGAAGGGGAAGTGATAGCGATTGACGGCAAAACCCTTCGCCACTCCTATGATAATGCCAACGGAAAGGGCGCAATTCAGATGGTAAGTGCATGGGCAACAGCAAATCGTCTAGTACTAGGACAGTGCAAGGTGGAAAGCAAATCGAATGAAATCACGGCGATACCCAAACTCCTGAAAATGCTAGAGGTCAAAGGTTGTATCGTAACGATTGATGCCATGGGAACTCAGACAAAGATTGCCCAACAGATAGTAGGGCGAGGGGGAGATTATGTTTTGGCATTGAAAGGCAATCAAGGTAATCTATGTGAGGATGTTGAACAATTATTTGCTCATGCTCAATCGGTTAATTTTGCGGGAATTAAGCATGATTTTCATCAAACAATAGACAAGGGACATGGACGGATTGAAATTCGCCGTTGCTGGACGATGGAACAAACAGAATTTTTGCTGGGTGGGGAGAAATGGGCAAAGTTGACGAGCATCTGTATGATTAAAGCGGAGAGACGATTGAAAGACAAAACAGAGTATGAGACCCGCTACTATATCAGTAGCCTGCCGAGTAATGCTCAAAAATTATCCCAATCTGTTCGTAGTCATTGGTTGATAGAAAACTCTTTACATTGGGTTCTAGACTTGGCCTTCAACGAGGATGCTTGTCGCATTCGTAAGGATTTTGCTCCTGAGAATTTAGCCGTCTTACGCCATATCGCTCTTAACTTGCTCACAAAGGAAAATACTCTGAAACTTGGTATCAAGAATAAACGGCTACGCGCTGGTTGGGACGAGGACTATCTCCTTAAGGTTTTACTCGGATAAGATGCGTTTGCCCTGTGTCATCAATTAAGGCTCTTGACATTAGTGGACAATTATGCTGTTCAAGTGGAGCTACGCTAACCATATAACTGATGCTGCCAGATAGATGCCTCCTAGAAAATTGGCTGAGCGCTTGTCGTAACGAGTCGCAAGCGCACGGTATTGTTTGAGTTTCGCAAAGAAGTTTTCGACTAAATGGCGGGCTTTATACAAAAATGTATCATAAGGGCGAGGTTCTTTTCGATTACTTTTCGAGGGTATCACAGGCACTATCCCTTTTTCTTCTAAAACCTTAATGACTCTCTCGTCTGCGTCATAGGCTTTGTCCCCTAGCATCGCTTCTGCTTCCACGTTAGGCAACAAAACATCGGCTCCGTCTAAATCACAGGCTTGACCCGGCGTTAGAAAAAAAGAGACCGGATTCCCCAATGCGTCCACTACTGCATGGATTTTCGTACTTAATCCTCCTTTACTCCTTCCTATATCTTCTTTCTCTGCACTACTGTTTTTTGCTCCTGCACTGTGTTGATGCGCTCTCACAATCGTTGCATCTATCATTGCGTATTCATTATCGGCATCCTCTGCTAAATGCTTAAATACCTTTTCCCACACCCCTGATTTCGTCCATCGCGTAAACCGCGTGTGAATCCCTCGAAAATCTCCAAACTCTTCGGGCAAGTCTCTCCAAGGAATTCCCGCTCTATATCGATATAATACGGCTTCGACAAACAAACGATTATCTTTGGCCGTTACTCCCACATCTCCCTCTTTTCCGGGCAATAGCTCTTTGATTCTTTCCCATTGGTCATCCCGTAACGCATAACGCCTTGTCATATTCACACCTCTCTTCAATGTATATTTTGTCATTTAATACTCTGTGCATTATTTGCCACTAATGTCAACACCCCTAATTGATGACACGCCCTAGGAGTATCCAATTGCGAATTAACTCATTCACTAACTCAGGTGTATCATCATGGGGACAATGACCTGAATTGAGATAATGCTCTGTTAATTGGGGATAGTGCTGACGGAATTTTTCTCCTCGTTCCCTCGTTCGCATCCAGGGATCTCCTTCTCCCCAAATCATTAATAAAGGAGCCTGTAAACGCCCTAACAGTTGATCGACTGTTTCTCCCTGGGGAGTTTTAAATACTGAGGCAAAAACCTGGGCGGCTCCGCGATCGCAGGAGGGTTGATAAATTTCCGCGACTAGGCGATCAGTAATTGCGTCTTGATTCACATAAACCTTTTCCAGGGTTTTACGAATATTGCGCGGACGACGAACATACTGAAAAAGCAGATAACTAACCCAGGGTTGTAACAAAATTAGCTTGCCGAGTTTCTGTAACCAATTTGGCTCCAAATTAACCCGACTTTCTTGAAAGGGGCCCGCACTATTGAGCAAAATAACACCGGCTATCTGTTCTGGTGAATTGGCTGCCACCGCAAGAGCCGCATAACCTCCCAGGGAATTACCGGCAATAACAGCAGGCTTACCGATGACTTCTCGAATAAAATCCGTCAACTGTTCTTGCCACAGGTCTCCCCCATAGGCCAAATCCGGTTTAGCCGATCGCCCAAAGCCCAATAAGTCGATCGCCCAAACCTGAAAATCCTTTTGTAACTCAACAATATTTTTGCGCCAGTGGTCAGTAGAAGCCCCAAAACCGTGAACTAATAAGAGAGGGGGACGTTGAGAATGGGCCTGGCCCGACTGTACATAGTAGATAGAATAACCTCGCCATTGCCAGTGAGTGCCACTCAGTTGTTCCGTAAGACTAAGGGAGGTCGCTTGCATAATGTAAAGAAATGTTAAGAAGTGTAATTAATATCTTAACGTTATTTTTCCCCATTTCCCATCCTGAAACAAGCAGCTATTTTCGTGCGTCCCCTGGATTCAGACACTTAATCCTTAACGAGACAAGATCTTTTAGAAACCATGAACGCTAATCCCTTAGCTATGCTCTCAAAAGCATCCCTGGCGATCGCCGTGTTAGCCGCCATTGGGTTCAATCCTTCTCTCCAGGCCGCCAATCCCCAGCAAGTGGAGCAGTTACTCAAAACGGGTGAATGCCAGGGCTGTGATTTATCCGGTGCGAATCTCAGTGGCCAGCATTTATTGGGAGCCGATCTCCGCAATGCCAACCTCAAGGGCGCAAACCTGATCCAGACCAATTTAGAAGGGGCCGATCTCACCGGAGCCAATCTAGAAGGGGCAAATTTGACTGCTTCCTTTGCCACTAATGCCACGATGACCTTGGCGAATTTAGATCGGGCCAATCTCAGCCAAGCTCAACTCTATGATACCGATGTTCAAGGAGCGTCAATGGTCGCACTCATTCTTGATAATACCAATATTTTTAATACGGGAATTGGTATTGGTGGTGGTGAAGAAACGCCCTAACAATTGAGAAGCGACAAGCTTTAACAAGCAATATTTTTTGTGGAACAGGCATCTTGTCTCAGCTTCATCATAGACGAGTAGCAGGGTGTCCGTTCCATATTAATACTGTTCTGTTTGATTTTAAAGTGACAAGGGTTGTTGGCATAATCACAATTTCTGCTTACTTTAATCTTTAATGATCGCTAAATTTGGCAAATTTGGACGTAGCAGCAAATAGGTTAAGGGGCCAAATAAGGGGATAAATGCGAGTAGAAACCAAGGCCACTTAACGTTAATATTGCGACGGCGTAGATCATCTTTAAGTAGAACGGAAAAGAGAAAAGATAAATAGCAAAAATCCATACTCATTACCGCTAAGAAACGACTGTTTTGCCATTGAAAAACAAAATCACTCCAATCTCCTTGCCATAATCCAAAACTAACTAAGGCGATCGCACTCAGCATTAGAATTGCGCCTAGAATCTTAGAGTCATATAGTTTGAGTTGCCAATCCAGTGGGCCGGTAAATAGGGGATTATCTTTGCGAAGAATCAAGTAAGGCAAGAGGACAAAAGCTCCTAGGAAAAAGGAACCAATCACAAAGGGATAAGCAGGTATTTTCTGTCCACGCCCGTCAGCAAATAGAATAGCAGCATAGCAAAAAGGCCAAATTCCCATGAGATTAAATAGGGTAATAATCCAAGCATTGATTCCTTGCCATTGGCCAGTGGATAAATTAATAATGAGAGTTAGGGTTTCTGGATGATCAGGGGGCGCGAAAAAGAAAGCATAGACCAGTAAACTCACCCAAAGAATAGTTAAGCTAAGGGGACGTAAGAAATTGACATTCAAGATCAATAGAGGCAAGGGTTTAAACTCCTTTTATAAACATTGAAAGTATAGCAATGGACAGTTTGATTATGACATTCAAACTTTTGGGGCAAGGGGCTTAAGCCCCTTGTTAATGTCCTAACTATTATGGCAACGGCTATATATTAACTAATATTAATCTCACTTTAAAATTATCACTTTATTTTCTGATTTTCTCTAAATAAACTCTCAGAGATAAGCCGATTCTTTTGTTTACTTAATTAGGACATATAGGTTAACAAAGCTGTTCCTATTTTAAATTAGTATGGCGAACCATCTTTGTGATTGAATTGCCATTTCCCAGCAACGAAAATCGCTTGCAAATCGTCATCGGGATAGACTACCGAATCTCCCACACTGCGATCGCCCACTTCCAGATAAATCACTTCTTCACTGGTACGATTAAGCAAATGATGGCCATCTCCCGTACCGGCTTTAAACCCAGCGCACATCCCAGGCGAAAGTTGAGTTTCTCCCCTATCCGTAATCAGTACGGGAAAGCCTTGCAAAATATAGATGAACTCATCTTGCTGAGAATGGGCATGACGCAACGCTGACATAGCACCAGGCAAAAGACTCGTAAGATTGACTCCGAAATTGGCAAGTCCAAACAAATCACCCAAATTCCGTTTCTCTCGACCGACTATTCTGGAAGCAAAAGGTTCTGGATAATTGGAGCGTTTGGTTCGGGGGGCAACCTCTAGGGCCGTCAATGCAATGGGGATGGCGGGTTCATCCATTGAACTACCTCATTTACCAACGGACTTGTGAATAAGCAGCTTCAGAAATGGTAGGAATTTCAGCGTAACGTCCTAAAACCGATTGGACAATGCCATAGAAACTGGCGACCAGGGTAGCAAGAAAGGCGAAGTTAAATAGGGTCTCGGTTAATAGCCCAATTCCTAAAGCAGGTAAGATAGTTTGCAGAATTAAGCCAAAGAGAGACAGCAAAATGCCAATTAAAATTGCTTGCATGGCATTAAAACGAATAAAGTGGGAAATTTTGTCGTTTCTGACGACCGCGAAGAACAGTACTAAGAAAACAATAAATGAGGCAAAGGGAAATTGATAATAAAAACTCAGAAGCGGTTCAATGGGAAGATAGATAATGGCGAGAACGGGAAATTGGTTGAAAAGGAATTTGCCAAACATAAAGGCATCTAGTAGAGGGATGATATACATCATTGCCCCAAAGATTTTGTCTTTGATATCAGTTGAACCACGCCCAGTCATTGTATTCGCTCCTGTTAATCAATAGAAAATTTGGCTAGATCAAAAGTTTGCCCCTTGAGAGGCGATCGCCCCAATGTCCTCGCAATAACGCAGAGAGACCCGTGAAGGTTAGCCGTTTTCTTTGGATTGATCATAGCTTAAAGTCGTGAAGGAACACGATTCATCGGCATGTACTATGCTAAGTTATTTCATCAACGCCTAAAACCCTTGCTGTATAAGGATTTCGGTTAAAATCATCAGTTAATTGGCATGAATATGAGTTTGACATACTCCCCCGCGTGAACAACGGGGAATTCTTATTCATAGTTCACAGAGATCCACTTACTATTGTTGGTTTCCCTTCAATGATAGAGGCAGGGCGAACGAATCTTATTTTTGAAAGGTAGGCTGGATAAGGGTTTCCGAGATCATGATTGGTTTTTTATGAAACGCTGAAAGTCTTATCAGATAAGGAGTCTAGAATTTAGATGCGTTTGCCCTGCATTTTTAAAATTTTAACAACAGTAGAAGGGCGATCGCATGTTTAAATTCAATAGGGTGAGGGCGATCGCGTTTTATTCTTTGTAATCTGCGATCGCTTTTTTATCTTTTGTTAGGGATAATCGCTCTTTTACAGAAAATTAGAATCAGCATTGTACAGATTAATTTTGCTACTTTTGGGCGCAAGCTTGCGCCCCTACGATTTTCACAAAACCTTCTGTAGGGGCGAATTGCGTTCGCCCTTGGACAATAGATGTCTTGCACAACAATTAAAGACTTTAAGTTTGTGAAAGATTTTCCAATTAGAAAACTGATCCAAAGATTGGTATCTATAATAATTTTAGGCGTTTGAGTTTTGGGCATATATTTCACTTCTGACCGTTTCAACCTCTTGATTAATCAGTTCTAAGGACAATTCATCGGTTTTGAAGTCTTCGAGAAATCCTGTTGATTTTTTATTAATCAGGTCTTTGGTAAGGGCTTGATTGAGTTGTAGTTTTTCTTGATCTGAGAGTTGTTGAACAATTTCTAAAACTTGATTAAAGTTTAGGGAGATTTGGAGATTGGCGGTTGTCATAATTGTTTGTCTAGATAAAGGATTAGGGGATTTTCAGGATTAGATTAGACTTCTTGCACAATGGCGTTTGATCCCCCTAAATCCCCCTTAAAAAGGGGGACTTTCTTGAATCTGTAAGAGGTCTATTTTGGTGGGCCAATATAACAAATTCAATTAAACACCATCCTCCCCATTCTTCCCCTCTCCCCCATCATCCCTATTCTTCCCCATCCTCCCCTTCTCCTCCATCATCCCGATCGCCCCATTCCATCCTGCTAATCCTATCATCCTAAAAATCCTGATACTGGGAGGGGAGAGGATTTGGAGACCAAAACCCTACGTTTGATGCTCTTCTTTTTGTTGTAGGAATAGCTGATAATTTCTCCGACAAGTAACCGTATTGGGATGATCAATTCCTAAACTTTGCTCACAAATAGCTAAGGCTTCTAGGAAAAGGGGTTCGGCTTCGCTATCTTTCCCTTGCGTTCGGTACAGTTCTGCCAAGTTGTTGAGCCCTGTAGCTAATTCAGGATGATTGGGCGGTAAACTAGCTCGATCAATGGTTAAGGCTTCTTGATAAAGAGGGGCGGCTTCGTTATCTTTCCCTTGCGATTTGTACAGTAATGCCAAGTTATTGAGGTGAGTCGCTAATTGAGGATGATTGGGCGGTAAACTGGCTCGAACAATGCTTAAGGCTTCTTGGTAAAGAGGTTCGGCTTCGTTATCTTTCCCTTGCGATTCATACAGTAATGCCAAGTTGTTGAGGTCTCTGGCTAAATAGGGATGATTGGGCGGTAAACTGGCTCGATCAATAGCTAAGGCTTCTTGGAAAAGGGGTTCGGCTTCGCTATATTTCCCTTGCGAATAGTACAGTGATGCCAAGTTGTTGAGGTAACTGGCTAATAGGGGAGAATTGGGCGATAAACTGGCTCGACCGATGGTTAAGGCTTTTAGGTAAAGGGGTTCAGCTTCGCTATCTTTCCCTTGCGATTTGTACAGTAATGCCAAGTTGTTGAGAGTGGTGGCAATAGCAGGATGTTGGGCAGGGAGCCGATCTTGGGCGATAGTACGGGCTTTTTGATACCAATATTCGGCTTGGGGATAATCTACCAGGTTTTCATAAAAATAAGCTAGGCGGTTAGAGGGTTGAATAATATTATCTTCATCCATAATATCCCCTATCCAAACTTCAGCGACTTCGGTGATATGGGGTAAGGCAGGACGCAGGGCTTCGAGTTGTTGCACTGTTGAACGATATTCAATTTTTTGGGCTTCTTGGATGATGGCTTGGACTAAACCTTTTCGATAATCGGGATCAATTTGTTGGGTCGCTTTCCCCCGTAGATATTGCTGAAGGAGCGGATGAATTTTATAACTCGGAAGCGTGTTATCTTCAATTTCAAGAAAATGAAAACGGATTAAGATTTGACGTAAATCCTGTAAATCTGAGTTAATAAAATTTAATTTTTCTGTATTAAGCGGACTGGTTTGCTCCTTGGGAATTGGGGTTGTTAAAGAATGGGAACTTTGGCTAAAAAGAGGTTTATTCAAAAAATTCCAAACTTTTTTCAAAAAACTATTCTCTGGTTTAGGCTCATTTAAAATAGCGATCGCCGACTCTACCAAATACCAAGGAATCGGTGCATAGGCAAACCAACTCAAAAAACAGGCAAAATCCTGAACCCTTGACTCCAAAATCTCCCAGGATAAATCGATCGCCGCTTTTAAACCCCGCTCTGCCACCGAGGGATCAGCCTGATTCAGCCAACCCGTCTCTAAACCCTTAGCTTGCAATTGCTGGGTGACATCGGCTAAGGTTAAACCCCGATCATTGCTGAGATAACTGCCCACCAAACTAATCGCCAAGGGTAATCGCCCCAAACGCTCACAGAGAACTTCCGCCGATCCCCTTTCCCAAACCCGTTGCTCCGATTCCGCTAAAGTTTCTAATAACTGCACCGCTTCCGACAACGGCAACACATCCAACGGTAAATCCGACACGCCAGCAAACTTAATGCGACTGGTCACCAAGACCTTAAAACGAGCATCCGTCGGCAAAAATGGCTGAATCTCGCTGTAATCTTGCTCTTTATTGACATTATCAATCACAATCAAAACGGGACTGTCCCCTGGCCAGCTTTGCCACACAGCCCGCACCTTTTCTGCGATCGCTAACCCTTCATCAATCCCCAACTGCAACGGCGATCGGCCAAAACTGACAATTTCTTCCGCAAAACCTGCCCCCACCGTCAACCACAACCGACCCTCCGCATAAAAATCCGCCTGTTCATAGGCATACTGCAAAGCCAACGCCGTTTTACCAATACCACCCATACCCGAAACCGCCGTAATCGCTAACCGTTTAGTTTCCTGTAGGCGATCGTGCAGTGTGTTTAAATCCGTTTGCCGTCCCACAAAATTGGGATTCTGAACAGGTAACTTGTAGGGAGACTTTAACTTTGTCCGCTCTCCCTTCTCAGACGACTCCACTCAATCAGGCTTACCGTGATTGATAGTAATACTGTGGGCATTGTAAGCTGTTCCTCCTTGTTCAGCCTTGGCTTGAATATTGGTATTGTTATCGCCTGAGACATTTTGGGTCATATTGCTATTGTCTTGAATTTTTCCCGCCTGAATTTGTTGGGCTAAGGTTTTGATCTCTGTGGCAAAATTCTGATCATCATCCATTGCCACATCTAAGTTTTTAGCAATGGTTTCCAATGCCTTTTTGTTTCCCTGTTCTGCTTGAGCTAAAGCCTGATCCAGTTTTTCCGACTTGCCCCGCAATCTGTCCCAAAGCTTCTTTCGCAAACTATCCATCGCGGCGATCGCTTCCGTCGTAAACTTTTTGCCTAATTCACCTGCCCCAGATTCTAAAAACTTTTGGAAAGCAAGATTAGCAATGACCGATGCTGTTAGCGTTAAGGGTTCTACCATAATGGGCTTATAAACTAGAATCTGCTTTAAATCATACCGCTTTTTCTAAAAAAGAATAACCTTTGCTTAAACTGCTGTATTAAAAACTAGGCGATCGCTTTTGGGGATGGATTTTGTAAGTGTGATCGCCTCTTATTCCCCAATCCGAGATGTTAACCAATTATCCAAATCCGCAAGCTCACCAAAATCGAGTAAAGCTTCCCCCAAATCATCCAACTGCTCAAGCGTCAAACTATTAATAACTTGAATACGGCGATCGCTAATCTTGCCAAAACGCTTAGACAATAGACGCAGAACTAACTGCGCTTCACCTTCTTGACGGCCTTCCTGACGGCCTTCCTGACGACCCTCCTGTTTAGCCTCTTGATAGACTCTTGTTTGCTTAATATCGCTCAATAAAAACATCGCTTGAATCTCCTCTCGGCTTAATTGGGCAAACTTGGAAACCAAAACCGTCTCCAATAAATCTATAATATCGCGGGTTACTAAGGGATCAGCAATTTCTGTTTTTGCTCTTTCTAATAATTGTTGGACTAAAACAGGAGCTTGAACATCTTGAGTAAGGATTAACTGAATTAATCCGACTCCAATAGAACCCGATGAAACATCCTCCAAATAGATAGGAATAATCCGACCACTATTAATCAAGTCCTGTTGGTAAAGAGTCAAAGATGTCACCTCAAAACGGCGTTGGGCAAAAAGAGCGACGGCTTTCCAATCCTGAACAGGTTTATATTGATTCAAATAGAGATTAATTTCGGCAATCAACTCCCAATAAAAATGGGTGTGACCTTTAGTTGATGAAGGAAAAGAAAAGTGTTAACATGGGATGAAAAGTGACAAAGAGGAAACAATGATGACAGCAAAACTAATTAATGTAGAGGGTTCAAAGATAAAAATAGAACTAACATTAGAACTCAGTCGTTCAATGTTGGATACAGAAATAAATATTCAAAAAGGCTTAAACGAAGTAGGTTGCATCGCCAGCAAAGAAGCCTTGAAATATTTAGATACAGATGGTTCACCCTTAAAAATCGGTGAAGAAATCTGGAAGAGTAAGGGAGAGCAACCGAAAGAATATCAAACACCTTATGGTGAGGTTATAGTGAATCGTCATGTATATCAGCGTTCACCTTTGAGGAAAAACGTATTGCCCCTTAGAAAGAGAAGCAAGGATAATCATAACATCAACGCCATTATTGGCAAAACAGGTATCCTCAAAAATGTCAGGGATGGCAGGCAAAGAGGTGAAAAATGATTTATTAGAAAATCATGGTAGAAAAGTAGCGCTATCCTATATCCAAAGATTGAGTGAAGCAGTAGGAAGTGTGGTACAGGCAAAAGAAGAAGCGTGGAGTTATGCCCCGCCCAAGGAGGATAGCCAAATTGCAACAGTGGGAATAGGATTAGATGGAACCTGTATGCTGATGTGTGAGGATGGCTACCGTGAAGCAATGGTGGGAACCGTTTCCCTATACGATAGTGAAGGCGAACGTCAACCTACAATCTATCTAGGTGCGGCACCAGAGTATGGAAAAAAGAGTTTTCTAGAAAGATTAGAAAGAGAAATTGAGCGAGCGAAAAACCGTTATCCAGAGGCAACATTGGTCGGGATAGCAGACGGGGCAGAATCAAATTGGAAGTTTTTAGAAAAGCAAACGGAAGAACAGATATTAGATTTCTATCATGCCTCTGGTTACTTAGGTGCCTTGGCAGAAGCGTTGCATCCGAATACCGTGTCAAAACAAAAAGAATGGTTGACTGAAAATTGTCGAGAACTCAAGCATGAAAAAGGAAAAGCAGGAGAACTGCTAAATCTGATGAAAGAAGTCAAAGAAGAAAAAAGTCATTCTAAGAATCTTACCGAGAAACTACAAGCGGCGATTACTTATTACGAGAATCATCAGCATCAAATGGATTATGCTGAATACATAGAGAAAAAGTATCCGATTGGTTCAGGTGTTACGGAAGCAGCTTGTAAGACGTTGGTCAAACAACGATTATGTTGTTCAGGGATGCGATGGAAGGAAAAAGGAGCAGGAATTATTTTGAGCCTACGAGCTTTGGTATTGACCAAGGAACGATGGAGTCAATTTTGGGCAAAACTTGATCAATATGGGTTCCCTGTAGAACCCTGATTACAACAGCTTTTATCAACTAAAGGTCGCACCCATAAAAATCAGACTTACTTTGAAATTGTACCTCAACAAAATAGATGGGCTTATCTTCTCGATCTGGTATGAAAATTCCGTCAAAACGAAAAGCCTTTTCCTTAATCTCCCTAGACGTAAACTGATAATATTCAGCATTAACGATCGGCTCTCCTAATAGTTCAAACAGCAGAGGCTTAAAGGTTAGGAATAATTGGTAAAAGATCGTGTCAGTACGCATAGTATCCCAGAAGGGCAGATCACAAAAAAGGCAATCAATATTTCATTGTACCTCCTCTAAGATTAGTTTCTATTATTTTTTGAAAAGCTTGGCAGGGCGAACGCATCTAAAAATGATACAGATACAAGAACATTATAGAGGGATGGATAAGGGAAAATAAGGGAAAGTGCATAGAAAACAAAAGCGATGAAACTCCGACCCAAATATAGACTGGTAGAACACTTTGCCGAAATAGATGACCCTCGCATCGGGTGCGACCTTTAGTTGATAAAAGCTGTTGTAATCAGGGTTCTACAGGGAACCCATATTGATCAAGTTTTGCCCAAAATTGACTCCATCGTTCCTTGGTCAATACCAAAGCTCGTAGGCTCAAAATAATTCCTGCTCCTTTTTCCTTCCATCGCATTCCTGAACAACATAATCGTTGTTTGACCAACGTCTTACAAGCTGCTTCCGTAACACCTGAACCAATCGGATACTTTTTCTCTAAGTATTCAGCATAATCCATTTGATGCTGATGATTCTCGTAATAAGTAATCGCCGCTTGTAGTTTCTCGGTAAGATTCTTAGAATGACTTTTTTCTTCTTTGACTTCTTTCATCAGATTTAGCAGTTCTCCTGCTTTTCCTTTTTCATGCTTGAGTTCTCGACAATTTTCAGTCAACCATTCTTTTTGTTTTGACACGGTATTCGGATGCAACGCTTCTGCCAACGCTCCTAAGTAACCAGAGGCATGATAGAAATCTAATATCTGTTCTTCCGTCTGCTTTTCTAAAAACTTCCAATTTGATTCTGCACCATCTGCTATACCGACAAATTTTGCCTCTGGATAACGGTTTTTCGCTCGCTCAATTTCTCTTTCCAATCTTTCTAGAAAACTCTTTTTTCCGTACTCTGGTGCCGCACCTAGATAGATTGTCTGTTGACGTTCTCCCTCACTATCGTATAGGGAAACGGTTCCCACCATTGCTTCACGGTAGCCATCCTCACACATCAGCATACAGGTTCCATCTAATCCTATTCCCACTGTTGCAATTTGGCTATCCTCCTTGGGCGGGGCATAACTCCACGCTTCTTCTTTTGCCTGTACCACACTTCCTACTGCTTCACTCAATCTTTGGATATAGGATAGCGCTACTTTTCTACCATGATTTTCTAATAAATCATTTTTCACCTCTTTGCCTGCCATCCCTGACATTTTTGAGGATACCTGTTTTGCCAATAATGGCGTTGATGTTATGATTATCCTTGCTTCTCTTTCTAAGGGGCAATACGTTTTTCCTCAAAGGTGAACGCTGATATACATGACGATTCACTATAACCTCACCATAAGGTGTTTGATATTCTTTCGGTTGCTCTCCCTTACTCTTCCAGATTTCTTCACCGATTTTTAAGGGTGAACCATCTGTATCTAAATATTTCAAGGCTTCTTTGCTGGCGATGCAACCTACTTCGTTTAAGCCTTTTTGAATATTTATTTCTGTATCCAACATTGAACGACTGAGTTCTAATGTTAGTTCTATTTTTATCTTTGAACCCTCTACATTAATTAGTTTTGCTGTCATCATTGTTTCCTCTTTGTCACTTTTCATCTCATGTTAACACTTTTCTTTTCCTTCATCAACTAAAGGTCACACCCCTCGCATCGAACGAACAAAACGGCATAAACTCATTGATATTCTAACGATTGCCATCTTAGCCGTCATTTGTGGAGCAGAAGGTTGGGTAGCCATGGAAAGTTTCGGCAAGGCTAAACATCAATGGCTAAAAAAAATTTTGGAATTGCCGAATGGCATCCCCTCCCACGATACGTTTGCGCGTGTATTTGCTAGTCTGAATCCAGAGCAATTTCAAGACTGTTTTCTGCATTGGGTCAAAAGTATAGCGGAGGTAAGTGAAGGAGAAGTGATAGCGATTGACGGCAAAACCCTTCGCCACTCCTATGACAATGCCAACGGAAAGGGCGCAATTCAGATGGTAAGTGCATGGGCAACAGCAAATCGTCTAGTACTAGGACAGTGCAAGGTGGAAAGCAAATCGAATGAAATCACGGCGATTCCTAAACTCCTGAAAATGCTAGAGGTCAAAGGTTGTATCGTAACGATTGATGCCATGGGAACTCAGACAAAGATTGCCCAACAGATAGTAGGGCGAGGGGGAGATTATGTTTTGGCATTGAAAGGCAATCAAGGTAATTTATGTGAGGATGTTGAACAATTATTTGCTCATGCTCAATCGGTTAATTTTGTGGGAATTAAGCATGATTTTCATCAAACAATAGACAAGGGACATGGACGGATTGAAATTCGCCGTTGCTGGACGATGGAACAAACAGAATTTTTGCTGGGTGGGGAGAAATGGGCAAAGTTGACGAGCATCTGTATGATTAAAGCGGAGAGACGATTGAAAGACAAAACAGAGTATGAGACTCGCTACTATATCAGTAGCCTGCCGAGTAATGCTCAAAAATTATCCCAATCTGTTCGTAGTCATTGGTTGATAGAAAACTCTTTACATTGGGTTCTAGACTTGGCCTTCAACGAGGATGCTTGTCGCATTCGTAAGGATTTTGCTCCTGAGAATTTAGCCGTCTTACGCCATATCGCTCTTAACTTGCTCACAAAGGAAAATACTCTGAAACTTGGTATCAAGAATAAACGGCTACGCGCTGGTTGGGACGAGGACTATCTCCTTAAGGTTTTACTCGGATAAGATGCGTTTGCCCTGAAAAGCTTGGGCGATGATTTGCGATCAGATTTTTGCGTAAAACCGCGATCGCTGTTTAAGCTCTCAAAATCCAAGGCGATCGCTGTTTACAGGATTAAGAGGTAATCACGGTTTGACGGGAAAAGCAGAGCGCGATCGCAATACTAGTCCAAAAGAGCCAATTAATACTGAGATAAAGTGAAGAAGGACAAGATAAATTAACCTAAATCTTTATATAAAAATCAGCGTAAAAATTAGCCAAAATTTAGTTTTTAAAATCACTTCTTCCTGTTATTTTTCTAAAACTTGCTGCAATAATTTTTCCCGTTCAGGTTGCAAAATTCGATCAAATTCAGGATCATAGAAAGGAGACGGAAAAAGCTCATTAAACCAAAGCGTCATGGGCAGATTATCTACTACCAGAAAAAAGTCCTTGGGATTAGGGCCATCAATATGGCGGCTCACCACCCCAAAACCAAGCCTTTCCCGCCGATACTGTAATACGGGTGACATTTGAGTTAACCATTGATGCAAATTCGACGATGCTTGCATGGATAAAATTAACTGTTGCTCTAACTCAGCAGGAAGAGGGGTTTGTGTTGCTTCAATCCAAGCCTGCTGAAAGCGTTGAGAACGTTCAGAGGGATGATTCCAAGCAGTAATGATTTGATTGGCAAATTGCGATAACGTCTTTAAATCTGCTGATTTACCCTGACTAATTGCCATTAGCCCTTGACTAACTGGCGTTCCATATTGGCTAATATCCTTTTCTGCCTGAGGAAAATTACCTTGCCACCAAAATAAGCCGCCCCGAATTTGATGCAAAAGACTGATTAATGCCATGTTTTTAGGCGTTTGACTCTCTGCGTTCTTGATGAGTTCATTTAATCGCATCCCAACTTCAGTGAAAACCTGGGGAGCAAAACTTTTTAGTAATGGCCCTCGCCAAAAGGGACTGGTGATAAAAAGCGGGTCGCGTAAACATTCTAAACTAAAGGCTTGAATGGCTAGATCTATTTTTTTCTGAGCTAATAAGCTAATGCCGAGGGCATAAAATACGCCCCGTTTGGCCGGAACGAGGGTTAACGCTTTAGCAAAATCTTGAGAGGCTTTAGCCGGATCGGTTCCTAATTGCAACCAACCCACATTGTTATAGGCAAATTCTTGGTAAGGAGAAACTTTAATTCCTTTTTGAAACCAGGCGATCGCTGTTTGATTTAACTGTTTTTGGCTAATTTGATCAGGGGCAGCTAGAGCCAGATCACCCAGATTCCAACCCAATTGAAAGGGATAATACGCTTCCCAAGGAGCTAATTGATTGGCTTGGCTAAGATAGTTGACAAAAGCGGGTAATTTTTTAGCGGTTAAGGCAGAAAAACCTAAATTGGATAATTGCCAAGCCCGTTGAATGGGAAATAGCCAAATACTGACCGCTAAAATGAGAGCTAATCCTCCATAGGTTAAAGGTAACGCGACTTTTTGGGGAGGAGCATCAGGCGTAATCACTTGATTCGATTCAGAAAAATAGCTAATTAAAATTACCCAATAAATGACAAGCAGCCCACTAATACTCAGATTATCTAATTGGTAGTCTGTAATACTCATGATACCGTAGGCCAATAAAGCTCCGCTTATACTCCAAACTGCGACAAAATGCTTCAACGAGGAGTTGTAATTTTTTAACCATTGCCCCAAAGAATAAATTAAAACAAACGTTAAGACCGTGAGAATCATCAGTCCCCAAATTCCCATTTCTGCAAACAATTGGGATGGAGTGCTATGTAATTGATAAATAAGTTCTGAATCCCGACCAGCCCAAAAGGGTCGATATTTTTGATAAAGCAAGGGAACACCCCCTAACCCCACGCCTGTCCAGGGATGACTACTGCCCATACGCCAAGCAATGACAGCATTTAAAAAACGATAGCTTAATTCGGCTGATCCCAGACCTTGAAGGATTTGGCTTAAATCTGTTTTAAAGCGATCATTAGTGATCAAGAAAATGCCGATAACAGTAATAATACTTGTGGCAATTATGATTAACCAACGGCGATTCAGTTTCCCGTGAATAGCAATACCAACCAATCCCCAAAGAATCAACCCTCCCAGAGCAATTAAACCACCTCTAGAACTTGTGGTATAAAGATTAACCAATCCTAAAACCGATGCTATTAACCAGGGTAATCGCTGTTTTCCTGTGCTTGAAATTGCTAATAATGCAAAGAGAGGCAAGGCTAGAATTAAATAACCTGCTACATAATTTTGATGACCAATGGGAGCCCAATTGCGTAATTCTAAGTTAGAAAAACTAAAGCTTAAATTCACGCCTAGTTCCTGAAATTTTTGGCTTTGAGTGAGATAGGGAATCAGGGTTTGTGTTGTCCAAAGCAGTAAACTCAGGATGATGAAAGCGAAACTGAGATAACCCTGTTTAACTAACAAGCTGTCTCGTCGCGCTTCAATTAGGGCTGGCTCCTGGGGATTCCATAACCAATGGTGGAGGGCATAAAGTGCTGCCAAAACTCCCAACGCAGCCCAGCCATACCAATGTGCTTGATTCGGAAATTCTGCTCCCAGGTTAGCGACGAGTAAACCGACAATGCCTAAAACGGCGATCGCATCCCATCGCTTGCCCAGTCCATGAAAACGTCTTCCTAAGCCCACTTGCCAGAGTAACCAAAGCATGGGAGTCAGGAGAGCCATCTGCCAAATAAAAACCCAGGGCCAAACCACCATCAAGCTATTGCTATTGGGTAGTAGAGTAAATAGTCCATAGAAGGCCGCCGTCAATATTGCCAGCAGACGACCTTGGGCCGTTGTTTTATCGACACTTGCAGATTTGGAAGGAGAAGAGGTCATAGTTTATCATTAATAACATTCCTATTGTGCCTGTTTCTTGGCTGTATTTATCCCTCGTAACCTATGAATCTTTCATCCCATCCCAGGGCGATCGCTCGTATTTTAGATGCCAATTTAGACCGTGCCAGGGAAGGATTACGCATTATTGAAGAATGGTGTCGTTTTGGTTGGCAAGAAGTGAAACTAGCCGATCGCTGTAAACAAATGCGACAGGAATTGGCCCGTTGGCATGATCCCAGTTTTCGATTAGCACGAGATACGATGGGCGATGTGGGGACAGAACTTTCCCATCCCCAGGAAGAAAGTCGTGAAAATATTGAGCAATTACTCCATGCTAATATCTGTCGAGTACAGGAAGCATTACGGGTTTTAGAAGAATACGGAAAACTCCTCAATCCGTCGATGGGAATTGCCTTTAAAAAGTTACGTTATCAGGTTTATACGCTCGAAAGTCAATTATTATCCTATGGTCGTTTAGTTCAGCTAAAATCGGCTTCTTTATATTTAGTGACTTCGCCTTCAGCAAGAATTTTAGAGATTGTCGAAGCGGCCTTAAAAGGAGGTTTAAGATTAGTTCAATATCGAGATAAAAATACGGAGGATTATTTCCGTTTAGATCTTGCCCAAAAACTCTGTCAATTATGTCATCAATATCAGGCTCTATTGATCATCAATGATCGGGTCGATTTGGCCCTAGCGATCAATGCCGATGGTGTTCATTTAGGTCAACAGGATTTACCGATTAAGATGGCTCGTCAATTATTGGGCCCTCAATGTTTAATTGGCCGTTCTACGACCAATCCCACCGAAATGACCAAGGCGATCGCGGAAGGAGCGGACTATATTGGGGTGGGGCCAGTCTATGCAACACCGACTAAAGAAGGTAAAAAAGCAACGGGCTTAGATTATGTTCGCTATGCCCAAGAAAACGCATCCATTCCCTGGTTTGCGATCGGGGGCATTGATGCAGAAAATATGGGAGAAGTGATTAAAGCTGGGGCAACTCAAGTGGCGATCGTGCGGGCCATTATGAATGCTGAGAATCCGACCCAAGTAACCCAGGATTTATTACAGCAGTTAAGCCAAAATTCCTGCTAATGGGAATGATGAGAATATTCGATTTCTTCTTCTGAGATTGCTGAAGACTGAGGTTTGACTCGCCAAATCCAGAGGAAATTTGTCACCATACTCCAGCTTACCGAAACAACAGTAGCCAGTACGGCGGCCAGACGGTGATCTAGATGAAATTTGTTGCCTAGTACAATAATAATGAAGCTCCAGAGGAAAAAACTACTGAAATTAGCGACATGGTATTCCCAACAGCGTTTCCAGGTCGGGTGAGGATTGCCAAAAACCCAAGTATCATTAATGACGTATCTGGCGATTGTACAAAGCTCGGCGGAGGAAACCGTTGCCCAGGAAAGAGACATTCCCCAAACACTTTTAAACCAGTCTAGAAGTACAATATTCACCACCATAAAGACAATGCCGACAATCCACCAACGAACGACAGTATTATTGGCCAAGCCTTTGAGGGATAAGTTCATGAATTAGTACCCTGGTGTTCTGAATTAAGAAAGTTTAGACTAAAATTTGATCTTCGCTGGGTTGAGTTAATCTAGTGAAGTTTTGAGTTTACATCATCAATGCTCTCTGCTCTTGCTATTTTACAGTACTTCATGGACTGGATTCACCATTTTGAGTTGTCAGTTTTCCCTCGCTTATTGGGCTGGTTATTCCTAGGCCTAGTTTTGGTGGAATTGTTACTGCGCTGGGGACTCGGTTTAGGGCGGCGGCTACTCTATATCCCTGATCCCAACATTGGTTATTTACTGGCTCCTGATCAAGCATTTCAGCGACTGGGACGGAGATTTGTGATTAACCAGTATTCGATGCGGAATCAAGAGATCGCCGTTCATCGAGAACCTGATACCCTTCGCATTTTGTTACTGGGAGATTCCATTGCTAATGGCGGTTGGTGGACAGATCAACAGGAAACCATCTCAGCCCTGATAGAAAAGGCTTTACAGATACCGCAATTTAAGACGGTAGAAGTTTTGAACGCCTCTGCCAACTCCTGGGGCCCCCGTAATCAGCAAGCCTACCTAGAACATTTTGGTATTTTTGAATCGCAATGGTTGGTTTTATTACTCAATAGTGACGATCTTTTTGCGATCGCACCAACTTCTCTAGCGGTGGGTCTCGATCCCCATTATCCGGTAAGTCAACCATCATCGGCCTTAGGAGATTTAATACAAACACTCTGGCCTTCACGACTTAGAAAACCGGTAGAGATTTCAGGGCTGGCCCAAGTTCTGGCCGAAAAAGGCGATCGTGTTGGTTACAATTTAACCGCGATTGAGCAAATCCAAAAACAATGCCAACAATCCCAATGCCAATTTCTCCTAGCTCTTACGCCCCTTAAACGCCAAGTCGATAACAGTCGCTTTCCAGACTATGAAAAGACTGCTAGAGAACGATTAGAGAATTTCACCCAGAAAAATAAGATAATCTGGATTGATTTTTTACCGCTTTTTCAACCTATAAAACAGCCAGATTCTCTGTACCGAGATACCATTCATTTAAGTTCTCAAGGCAATCAATGGGTCAGCAATGTTATTAGTCAAACTATTACAGAAAATCATCAAAATCACTATTAGCAACAACTCTGGGTTTCTCTTAAAAAGGCCTATGCAATGTCTATTGAAACGTTCTCTCCTGTTCAATCCGTCTCAGAAGCCAAGCAAATTCAAGAAAGTCTTCGGACGCAAGTCGTTATCCATGATCAATTCGACATTCCCCACATTATTGCTGGCATTGATGTTGCTTTGCCCCAACGAGGCAGTCTGACTAGAGCGGCTGTTGTTCTCCTCACCTATCCCGATTTAACCTTAATAGAAACAGCGATCACCGAAATTCCAACCCAATTTCCCTACATCCCTGGTTTTCTTTCTTTTCGAGAGATTCCAGCCATTTTAAAAGCCCTAGAAAGCTTACAAAACCAACCTGATTTAATTTTTTGTGATGGTCAAGGCCTAGCCCATCTTCGCCGTTTTGGCATTGCTTGTCATCTAGGCGTATTACTGGATAAACCGACCATTGGTGTGGCTAAATCTCGCTTAATCGGGACTCATTCTGCTGTACCTCTTGAAAAAGGGGAGTGGGTTCCGCTCTGGGAGCATCAGGAAAGACTAGGAGCCGTGTTGCGATCGCGGACAAAGGTTAAGCCCTTATATATTTCGCCAGGCCACCGAATTAGTATCGAGACAGCGATGGATTATGTACAGAAAACCTTAACTCGGTATCGCTTACCCGAACCCACTCGTTTAGCCGATAAGTTAAGTAAAAATCCCCATCTTGCCATTTGATGAGATAAAAAAACTCCCACAGCCCCATCAAAAAGGCGCAGGAGTTAAGGAAAAATTTAGCTAAACAGCAAAAATTTTAGAATAGTCCCAGGGTTAAGGATTTATCAATCGGGAAAATAGCTCCGGCTCCTAACCAAATAGCGGCGGCTGTGCCAAATAGAAAAATGGTCATAGCCAGAGGACGACGGAAAGGATTTTGGAATTTATTCACACTTTCGATAAAAGGAACCAACATGAGTCCTAAAGGAATGGCCGCCATACAACCAATTCCCAGCAATTTATTGGGCAAAATCCGCAGAATTTGGAAGGTTGGATATAAATACCATTCGGGTAGAATTTCCAAGGGAGTGGCAAAAGGATTTGCGGGTTCCCCGATCAAGGCGGGATCTAAAATCGCTAAACCCGTTACCAGTCCGATCGCGCCCATAATACAGATAGGGAACATATAAAGAATGTCATTGGGCCAAGCGGGTTCACCATAGTAGTTATGCCCCATGCCTTGAGCCAGTTTGGCCCGTAAATCGGGATCACTTAAATCAGGCTTTTTGATAATTGTCATCGGTGTATTCTCCTTTAATCACCAGGGTTAGAAAAATTGCAGTACTCACTATCACTAGAGTAAGAGATTTACAAGGGGCCGGAGATACCTTGTTTACGAATCATGAGGAAATGGGTTAACAGTAGGACAGCAATTATCCAAGGCAGCACAAAAGTATGAAGACTATAAAAACGGGTTAGGGTAGCCTGACCTACGCTTTCACTGCCTCGCATCAAGGTGACAAGTTGATCCCCCACTACTGGAATGGCAGCCGGAACACCGGAAACAATATTTACAGCCCAATAACCGACCTGATCCCAAGGTAAGGAGTAACCTGTTACCCCAAAGGATACCGTTGTCACCGCCAGCATAACCCCAACGACCCAGGTTAACTCACGAGGTTTTTTAAAGCCTCCTGTTAAATAAACCCGAAAAACGTGCAGAATCATCATTAGAACCATCATACTGGCCGACCAACGATGAATAGAACGAATTAACCAGCCAAAATTCACCTCATTCATAATGTATTGAACAGAGGTAAAGGCTTCTGCTACGGTGGGCTTGTAGTAGAAAGTCATAGCAAACCCAGTGGCAAACTGGATCAGAAAACAAGTAAGCGTAATTCCCCCAAGGCAATAGAAAATATTGACGTGAGGAGGAACGTACTTACTGGCAATATCGTCGGAAATCGCTTGGACTTCGAGACGGTCATTAAACCATTGAAAGATTTTTGATTCGGTGACTTCTTTAGAAAACATTGAAGCTAGACTTCTCTAAGGATTGTAAATGTTCAGGGTTGACCCCCAAGGGAGTCAAAATCGCATATATATAGCGTACGATGACAGGTTATCTAAGAGAATAGGTAAACCTACAGGCGTAGAAAAATGAGAGTAACTCATTAAAAAATGTAACACAACTTTACGACCCTGATCCGAGGCGATCGCGAAGAAGTCCCCATTTTATGTCCTCAACATACAAACGCACTGAGTTAATAACGAGTCTCTGAGCAGGCGATCGCCCTTGAATGTCAAAAAAAGAGGATTTTCGCAAGTATTGTTAAGTCTCTCTTAAGGATTCTCAAGAAGCGGAAAGAATCATTTAAAATTTAGGAACAATCCTAATCCTAGGATTTTGTCATCCTAATTTTGACGCTCCCTTTTCTCTAAGCAACTGATAAGGATACTCACAATGGATCAAGACGTTCCCAAATACCAAATGGTTTGTACTCTGACCTTCGGAGACATTTATGGGCAAATTATCATTTGGCTAATTGTTATCTTTCTTTCTTTGGCAACGGCTTTAGGGCTTTGGAGTAGTACTAGACAGATTTATGCCTTGGCTACCGTTGGTTTAGTTCTCGTTCTGACCTTACCATTCCTGTTATTTGCCTTTGTGACGACCTTATTTAACCACTTAGAGTTTGTCCCCGTTGATCCCAATGCGGCCAAGGGTAAATTGAGTGGTAGTCGCAAACCCGCCTAAGGTTGTGATTACCCAGAAGAAAATCACTTGAGTTACGACTTAAAATTATAGACTTCGTGATTTTCTCTAGGCTCTGATTGGTTGACCTGGTGGTGTAAATGGTAGCTGATTACCAGAGGAGTGGTTAGTCTGCCCAATTTCAACCTCTACTTTGGTATTTTTATGGCTACTTTTTTTGGGTTATCTGGCAGGATGGTCTCTTCAAGATCAGCCTTGCTGTGTGTGTGTTTCGGGATTGGCATTGTCCCCCTTTCTACATCTAATGCTTATTCGGTTGAACCGTTAGTGATTACTAATCCTAAACCCTTAGTTATTTCGGAAGGGAATGCCCAGGATTTAAAGGGAAGCCTGAGCCGAGATGCTTCTCTGTGGCTGGGAGGTGTGGGAGGAGATGATGGCAGTGGGATTGATGAAAATGTCTATGAAATTTCCGAGGACTCCTACAATATCAGGGTCAAAAACCTCAATCAATCCTTAGAACTGAAAGATCAACAAATGGGAGAATCCCAACGAATTATTCGTCGCTTTCCTCTCAATTAAGATCTGGTAAGAAGACCTCTCTTTCTAGATAACAACTAGTACTGAAGCAGAGGAGAAAAATCCTGGAGTTGTGAATTAACGAGCTTTAGGATTTGCTCCAAATTCTTGAATTAATTTCGATTTTGTTCAGTTTACTGGTGATTTCTAATGCGGTTGTCATAGCTTTAGCCTCGATCCCTCGCCCTGACTAAGGGTAATGGGGCGTTGTATCTGAACCTCACTGGGTTCTGTGATCTAATATGTGATCTAACTTAAGCAGGATAACGAGGTCTTTTTGTCTCATGGATTACGAATTTGCCACCACCATGTTCTTTTTGCATTACCACTATGCTTTTCTACCATGAAGGCTGACGGTATTTTCTTGACTTTAAGGTGCATCATTCCATTCTGGCGTTAAAGTCCGAAAATCAAACTGAGCCACATTAGGATGACAGACAATACAGGTTTTAGCGGTCATATCAGCCGGAATCGGCACTCGTGGGTGTAAAGCACGGAAATAACGAGATTTTTCTGCATAGAGTGGGACAGGAGTATCGGGCGGTAAGACGCGGGAAAAAGTACTGACATAGTCCCAGATCAGCAATTGGGTTAAGCGATTGAAGTTGGGAATAACAGTGCCAAAGTGATTATCAGGACGACGCAGAATTTCTCTCCAGCTTTCTGTCGGCAAAACTTCCGGGGGAATGGCAATATGGCAACTGGCGCAATTTTCGAGATAAGCATCTAAGCCTGGCTGATAACGGGTGGGAACCGGATCAACGAGTAGGGAGTTTTTGATCTCTGAAGATTTGGGGGGAGGGGGCGCGATCGGTGTATTATCTGCCAGCAGAGGAACGGAAACTGCCACGACAGGAAGCGTTAGGGCCTGGGCTAATCCCCAACCAAGTCCCATTATTCCCAATCCCAGCATCAAGAGTAATAATGTTGTGAACAGCGATCGCGTCAATTTCAACATAGTCTAAACTCTCAGGGTTATACTTATAAGAAACTTTAATTTGATCTATTTTATTCTAAACACGATTTAGCGTAGCGATTGCTGTGCCTAGTTGAGCTATATTGATCACCCTTTTCTGTGCGGCAGGGCAAAAATCGTGTCTGGGGGTCTGGGGAACCATTCGTGTCAACTTAGTCCAAAACCCTGATTAAATAAGCATCGTAGGATGGGTTAGCATCGCGTAACCCATTATCAATCAACCACTAATCAAGGGGTCTATCTCCGAGTACTTACAAATAAGGCTCAATGAGATGCTCTAAAGTAGGGTTTGCCGAATAAAGGCAGAACCTTTATCAGATAAGCTTTTCAGCCATTTTGAACACGATTAGGTGCAAGCTTATGGCATTTGAAGGCTCAAAATCCATGCACTTTGCTAGAAAATTGTGGGTTAAAATCGGAAACTGATTTCTGAAGTCACCATTTTTCGCGCCCTGTGGCATCTAGGTTCGATTTGCAGACTTATTCAGCAAGCCCTAAAGTAGTTTCAAAGCCCTAATCAGCAAGAGTTACACATTAAGTTGACACCAATGCTGGGGAACTCCCCAGTCAGCACCTATCGCTTTTACCAGTAAGCAAAAAAAAAGGACCATCTATCGAGATCGCCCCTTACTGTGAAGAAAAAAGCGATCGCCCCTTACTGTGAAGGGGTGTGACCTTTAGTTGATGAAGGAAAAGAAAAGTGTTAACATGGGATGAAAAGTGACAAAGAGGAAACAATGATGACAGCAAAACTAATTAATGTAGAGGGTTCAAAGATAAAAATAGAACTAACATTAGAACTCAGTCGTTCAATGTTGGATACAGAAATAAATATTCAAAAAGGCTTAAACGAAGTAGGTTGCATCGCCAGCAAAGAAGCCTTGAAATATTTAGATACAGATGGTTCACCCTTAAAAATCGGTGAAGAAATCTGGAAGAGTAAGGGAGAGCAACCGAAAGAATATCAAACACCTTATGGTGAGGTTATAGTGAATCGTCATGTATATCAGCGTTCACCTTTGAGGAAAAACGTATTGCCCCTTAGAAAGAGAAGCAAGGATAATCATAACATCAACGCCATTATTGGCAAAACAGGTATCCTCAAAAATGTCAGGGATGGCAGGCAAAGAGGTGAAAAATGATTTATTAGAAAATCATGGTAGAAAAGTAGCGCTATCCTATATCCAAAGATTGAGTGAAGCAGTAGGAAGTGTGGTACAGGCAAAAGAAGAAGCGTGGAGTTATGCCCCGCCCAAGGAGGATAGCCAAATTGCAACAGTGGGAATAGGATTAGATGGAACCTGTATGCTGATGTGTGAGGATGGCTACCGTGAAGCAATGGTGGGAACCGTTTCCCTATACGATAGTGAAGGCGAACGTCAACATACAATCTATCTAGGTGCGGCACCAGAGTATGGAAAAAAGAGTTTTCTAGAAAGATTAGAAAGAGAAATTGAGCGAGCGAAAAACCGTTATCCAGAGGCAACATTGGTCGGGATAGCAGACGGGGCAGAATCAAATTGGAAGTTTTTAGAAAAGCAAACGGAAGAACAGATATTAGATTTCTATCATGCCTCTGGTTACTTAGGTGCCTTGGCAGAAGCGTTGCATCCGAATACCGTGTCAAAACAAAAAGAATGGTTGACTGAAAATTGTCGAGAACTCAAGCATGAAAAAGGAAAAGCAGGAGAACTGCTAAATCTGATGAAAGAAGTCAAAGAAGAAAAAAGTCATTCTAAGAATCTTACCGAGAAACTACAAGCGGCGATTACTTATTACGAGAATCATCAGCATCAAATGGATTATGCTGAATACTTAGAGAAAAAGTATCCGATTGGTTCAGGTGTTACGGAAGCAGCTTGTAAGACGTTGGTCAAACAACGATTATGTTGTTCAGGGATGCGATGGAAGGAAAAAGGAGCAGGAATTATTTTGAGCCTACGAGCTTTGGTATTGACCAAGGAACGATGGAGTCAATTTTGGGCAAAACTTGATCAATATGGGTTCCCTGTAGAACCCTGATTACAACAGCTTTTATCAACTAAAGGTCGCACCCCTGTGAAGAAAAAAGCGATCGCCCCTTACTGTGAAGAAAAAAGCGATCGCCCCTTACTGTGAAGAAAAAAGCGATCGCCCCTTACTGTGAAGAAAAAAGCGATCGCCCCTTACTGTGAAGAAAAAAGCGATCGCCCCTTACTGTGAAGAAAAAAGCGATCGCCCCTTACTGTGAAGAAAAAAGCGATCGCCCCTTACTGTGAAGAAAAAAGCGATCGCCCCTTACTGTGAAGAAAAAAGCGATCGCCCCTTGCTGTGAAGAAAAAAGCGATCGCCCCTTACTGTGAAGAAAACTGCGATCGCCCCTTACTGTGAAGAAAAACGCTATCGCCCCTTACTGTGAAGAAAAAAGCGATCGCCCCTTACTGTGAAGAAAAAAGCGATCGCCCCTTACTGTGAAGAAAAAAGCGATCGCCCCTTACTGTGAAGAAAAAAGCGATCGCCCCTTACTGTGAAGAAAAAAGCGATCGCCCCTTACTGTGAAGAAAAAAGCGATCGCTATTAAGAAAGAGTATAAGATGAGCCATGCCCACCCTACTTTAGGATTTAAGGTCTATCGGCGATTAATATCACGCTAGACAATGGTAACCGTATTCGTTGCGCTGATACTGTAGCCAGAGAGTTGAACGATAGAGTCAGTTGCTGCATTGAAAGCATTCAATGAATCATTGAAAACAAGGAAGGTTCCGCTTTGACCAGTTACGGTAAACGCTCGAGCCGTATTGGCTACAAGTGGCAAAGCACCGATATTTGCAGCAGATAAACTACCAATATTACCAATAGAAGCGTTGAGTGTTGTAGGAGAGACAATAGACGACGGAGCATCTATTTGTTCACCGATTGTGTAGTCAGAAATGACATCATAGCCAGCAAGCAGGGAATCAGCGAGGCTAGTAAATACAAACTTGTCTGTCCCTGTGCCACCCGTTAGGGTATCTTTACCAGCTCCACCAATGAGAGTATCGTTGCCTGCCCCGCCATTGAGAGTATCGTTGCCTGCCCCGCCATTAAGGGTGTTATTGGCTGTATTGCCTGTGAGGATGTTATTGCCAGCATTGCCTGTGCCATTGATGACACTAGAGCCAGTGAGAGTTAAATTTTCAACATTAGCGGGTAGGGTCGTGGTAGTCGAAGCGGAAAGAGTATCAGTAATGGTGGTTGTTACCGTTGCTGTTCCCCCTAAGATTGCATTAGTAGGACTCGTTAATTTAAGCGTAAAGGTTTCATTGGCTTCATTAACGGAATCATTGAGAATGAGAATGGGAATGGAAATAGTTTGACTGGTGACACCAGGGGTAAAGGCGAGGGTTCCTGTCGTAGCAGTATAGTCTGAGCCAGCTAAAGCGGTTCCATTGGCGGTACTGTACTGAACAGTAATGGTTTGTGGGCTACTGCCAGATAAGCTAACGGTATAACTCGGGTTTTGGGGACTGGTTAAGCCCTCGACAACGGTTTGACCATTAGGACTCAGATTAATACTGGGTAAGTCATCGTTGGTGATGGTTCCTGTAACTGCTGTAGTTGTGCCGATGGTATAGCCTGTTCCTGTGGCTAAGGTTAAAGCGACGGTTTCGTTGTTTTCAAAGAGGGTATCAGCAGTGGGATCGATGGTGAGGGTGGCTGTGGCTGAGTTAGCGGCAAAGGTGATCGTTTTTCCAGTACCAGGAGTTGCGCCAGTGTAGTCGGTCGCATCGGCTGTGCCTGTGATGCCATAGTTGACGGTTAGGGTAGAAGTGGTGGGGCCAGTACGGGTGAAGGTATAGACCAGATTGGTTGTGCCATCTTCGGTAACACTAGCAGGAGCGACAGCTAGGGTAATAGAGGGTAGATCATCGTTGGTAATAGTTCCCGTGACAGCCGCAGTGGTTCCAATGGTGTAGCCTGTTCCTGTTGCTAGGGTTAAAGCGACGGTTTCATTGCTTTCAATGGTGGTATCAGCAGTAGGATCAATTTTTAAAATTGCTGTTGCTGAACCTGCGGCAAAGAAAATACTGCCAAGAGTGCTAGTAAAACTGGTTGCACCGCTTTGAACGTAATCATTACCTAAAGTTGCTGTACCACCAACACCAAAGTTTACAGTTAAAGTATTGGTAATGTTTCCTGTACGAGTGAAAGTGTAAACTAAGTTAGTAGTTCCATCTTCAGTGACACTAGCGGGAGAAACGTTAAAGGTGATTAGGGGAGTTTGCTCTGCTACGGGAACTAGAATATCGGCAAAGGTAGCGGCCGCACCAGCAATAAAACCCTCATGTCCTGTGACAGCAAAGTCAAAAGCTGCACCTTTCAACTGTGCACCAGTAAGCCCTGCATTAGCCGCAGCTATAAGAGCAGTATTAGCTAAATCGATCGGTAACGTGTTCAAAGAGGCATATTGACTGGGGAATGAGTAGTTAGCGAAGGTGGGTGTACCAAAGAAAGATTCTCCCTGGGTAATACGCCAACTGTTAGCATAAGTTGTATGTATTTCCGCAGCAGTGGGACTAGCACTTAATTGAGTACCATTGCGTAAGGCGAAGTCGTTAGAAAGATCGCCGTCTGCATTGCCTAAAAGCCCCCGTAAAAAAGTAGCTCGGTAATCTGCTGGATCAACATAAATGTTGATATGATCCCCATTGTCATTGGCTGTTACTCGATCATCGTCTGAAGTATTGAGATTTCCATCTGGGCCTGCCCATATAAAGGTATAAGTATTACCCTGACGTTCGATTTTGCCCGTATTTAAAATCTGACTTTGACCACTAGCTAAAGTAAGGCTAGTGCCATCAATTGTAATTTTTTGATTACTCGCACGATCTATATCAAAAACCACATTGTAACCATCAATGTTAGTGGCAAAAGCTGTGTTGATAGAAACATCCCCCCATGTTGATGCAGTGTAGGGTTCTTGGCGTGTTTGAATTTGCCAATCATCTACAGTTGATTCAACGAGAATGAATTCTCCAACTGCCTGAAAATCATAGCTAGTGGCATAGGCACCAGAGAGAGGGGAGTCAAAAGTATTCAAATGTACGTCACCCCAGCCGTGTCCTTGACCAATTTGAGGTATAGAAGTGAAAAAGATCGAAAAATCTTGAGCAGTATAACTAGGGTTTAAAGTACCTCCCACATACACCATATAGTCACCCGGCCCAATTCCTCCGGCGTTGGCGTTAAAAACAACTTGTTCTATATTGTCTCGGTGATTTGCAGTAGTGTTGACTGCTGGTAACGAAGGATTAGTAGGATCGAGTGTCCAGGGACGATAGATAGTGCCATTAGAACCCTGTAAATAGAGGTCTAGGTCATTAACTAACACCGAAGTAGGATTATCAAGGGTTCTTACGGGTACAGTCACAGGGGCTGGATCTGTCCAAATTAGGGTTACTTTAATGTTGGTGCCATTGGAATTGACCTTACCTAAATTCATCGGACTACCGACAAAAGTATCTTCTGCCAATAAAGAGCGATTGGTTGTATAAGGATTCTTTAAATCATTTAGGAAAGTGGCCGCACTTTGACCATTGAGAAGCCCCCAACCAAAGGTATAATCGGGTCCGACATTGCCTAAATCAGTAGCCGTGTGGATAGCTAGTCCTTTCATGGTGGCACTGGACGGTTTGGCAATATTTATAAATCGGGGTTTGGTGGATGTATTAGTGATATTAGGAACGTTTTCATACTCAGGATCATTCAAAGCATCTATATTCTTATGATGCTGATACAACAGAGCCATTGTTCCCGTCACATTTGGGGTAGCCATTGATGTGCCACTATAAGTAGCATAGTTAGTACTGCCTGTGCCGATAGATGAATAAAGGCTATCTCCATTAGCAACAAGATCGACCTTAACTCGTCCATCATCTGTCATTCCCCAGCTAGAGAAAGGTAACATTGTTCCGCCAGTGGCGATCGTAGTGGGATTCAACCAAGTTGTGTCACTAATAGCACCAACAACTAGAGAGTTTTTCGCAGTCTGGACTTCAGGTAAGGAATCGAAACCTGTACCTGCATTACCATCTTGTGGCGGTGCAGCTGGACCACCGAGAGTAGGATCGATCAAGTAATAACCAGGTGTCCCTCCACCAGGTGGAGCGGATAAGTAGGCAAAGTATTTTGTCCCATTAGCACCAGTAAAATTATCATCACGATCATTACCAGCAGCCCACACACTCAGCAAAGCTTTATTGTTATAAAGAACGCTGTCCAGTGCCTGAGTTTGATTGCTATAACGGCCAAAATCTGGGTCTTCAGTAAATAGTGAACGATTATCTGTCCAAAAATCAGTGGGAATGCCACCTACTGAAACGAAACCACTCCACCCAGTCTGAAAACCATAAGAATGATTAGAAAGTTGGATCAAATTTGCATCGGCGTTTAACTCGGTGAAGTCGTTAGTCCAATCACGAGAACGAATGGAAACTAGATTTGCCATCCCTTTAGCAGCTCCTTGAATCCCAGTTGCGCCTATAGTTCCAGCTACATGGGTAGAGTGATTAGATGTAGCACCTGAATCAACGACTGCAACGCGACCAGTTAACTCTTGGTGTGTACTGAGGACTGGGCCTTCATCCCACACTCCAACTGTAATACCAGCACCTGTTAAAGAACCAAACGTAATTCCCCCAAGTATATTTGCTCGAGTGGTAATAGCAGCATTGGCATTAAAAGGAACATTAATTTTTAATTGAGACGGATCTAGTCCTGTAGCAATTAGCGTTAAACCTGGTGCTACTTGCACTGGAGTTGTTAATACCTTTAAGCCCAGACTTGTTAAATCTACGGCAAGACCCCCGTTAAAGTTTCCCACCGATACTGAAGCTGGATTACTCCCGACGGCTAAAGTGGCAACATTGTCAAGGGCTTGCTCGATCGCCACGTCTTGGCCATCAATCGTCACCGTCGCCCAATCATTCTCAGCTTTCAAAGCCTGCAAAGTAACCGCATCGATACTGTTTCCTCGTACAAGACGTGAAAAAATATCGCCCTCGTCGCCCGCACTATCGATCGCACCATTAAAATGAAAATCCAGATAATGCCCGATTTCCTCAAGCAGAACCGCATTTAGTTGGCCAGGATCGCCCTTAACCAAACTCTCCGTCAGGTAAATCTTACCCGTTTGGGCCGAAAATGCCCCCAACGCCCCCGCCAAATCCTGATCAGACCGCACCTCAAACTGCGGTAAACTCGCCAACGCCGCCTGAAAAGCCGACGATGAAATAGACTTACCAAAAACCAACTCAAACTGCTCCGCAAATAACGGATCAGCCGCAAACCCATTTAAAACATCCAAAACGCTAGTAATAGCCGACTGCAACTGTAACGCATAAACAGAATTGAGAAGCACCGTAAAACCTACCCATTGATAACAATAGTGAGAGTAAAAAGCAGCTAAAAACAGCAAAGATCAATTAAGCTTCAGCCATCTCAAGCAACAAAATAAAACTTGATCACAAGTTATACTAACTTTTCAAAAAGAGCAAGTAGGCAAACATAGGCAAAAGTAGGCAATATTGTTAAGAAAAGTAAAGAATGTTTAAAATAATCTAGAAAGCTTATCCAGTAAGCCTTACAAGCTACCTAAGTCCCCTTTCTCACTCAAGTAGTTTACTTACTGGACAGTGGGAAGTTCTCGAGGCGTGTAAGTGGAGAAAAGAAAATCGGACATCCGATACAAAAGAGTGCCGTTATGTCCGAAACTGGCTGATATAAGAAAATCGATAGCCAGTGCTATCTATCAATTATGCAACTATGTCAGCGACTAGAGCAAATCCTCAATAATCTCCGTCCAGCCTTTAGCCGAGAAGCAACGTTCCAATGGTTTATCCTGTTAGTCTGGGGAGTAGTGCTCAACAGCCAACCCAGCGCAATAACTAGCTATGTCAATGCCATTGGCTGAACAGAGAGCTACTACAATCAGGCTCTACATTGGTTTGATTCCAAGGCGTTTAGGGTCGAAGGACTAACTTTACAATGGTCAAAGTGGCTAAGTCAGCATGAAAGTCTATACAGAATTAAAGGGAAACGGGTGTATGTGGGTGATGGCATCAAAGTGGGGAAAGAAGGACGCAAGATGCCAGGTGTAAAACGACTACACCAAGAATCGGAAGATGTGTCCAAGCCAGAGTGGATAAGGGGTCATTACTTCAATGCCTTGAGTATTTTGGTGGGAGTAGGGAAAGCCTGCTTTGCCTTGCCCTTAGTGTTGCGGCTAGACGATGGCATCAAGTCCAAAGCAACCGAGAAGGGGGAGGGAAAAGGCAAAAAAAAGGTGAAGACGAGCCTGGTGACAAAAATGGCTGACCTTTGTGTTACTTACGCAGAGGCAGGGAGTTATGTAATTTTGGATGCTTATTTTGCTTGCGAACCAGTGCTCAAAAGTTTTCGCCAGAACGCCTTGCATCTAATCACAAGAGTGCGTTGCTCCACCGTCGCCTATGCCCCCTTTTGTTCCGTGCCGACGCTGACGGGGAGAGGACGACCACGGATTTGGGGGAGTTCGATAAAACTAGAAAAGCTGTTCGCTCTGGCGGCGGACTTTCCGACAGCTAAAGTCTGGCTCTATGGTCAACAAGTCACGGTTTCTTATCAGTGCTTTGAGTTCCACTGGGATAGTCCCCATCAGCTCGTCAAGTTTGTTCTGACCCAATTGCCTAACGGACGACGACTGATTCTGCTTTCTACTGATCTCTGTTTGACTGGACCTGAGATTATTGCCGCTTACGGTCTCCGATTTAAGATTGAAGTCACTTTTCGTCAATTAGTCCATCTTTTGGGCAGCTTTGCCTATCGTTTTTGGCTTAAGAGTCTTCCTACTTTACCTACCTGGCCCAGCAATCTTATCCTCAGTGACTATCCACAAGCTGTTCAGACTCAGATTTTAAACAAGGTAGAAGCCTTTGAGCGTTTTGTTAACCTTAATGCCATTGCTTTAGGGCTACTTCAAATTCTCGCCTTAGAGTTACCCCAGGGGATTTGGGCTAATTTTCCTCGATGGTTTCGGACATTACCATCCCATGGCTACCCTAGTGAACGGATTGCTCAACTAGCCCTTCAACATCAAGCCCAAATGATTTTTCCTCAAAGTCCACCCAGTCTGCTTTTGCCTAAATTCCTTACCGCTAAACTTGCCTCTTCCCCAAGCCCTGATATGCTTACTTTCGTCGCATAGTCATTACCTTATCTGGCATCCATAAACTTCCCACTGTCCAGTTTACTTACATTATGTTACTCAAGCCTTTACTGACAAAGGATTGCCCAAAAAAAGTCAGAGGGGTGATAGAAAAAATACGGGAAATGGGTACACCTTGGAGCATTGGTACTATAAAAAAATACGGAAAATGGATATACTTTGGAGTATCGGTACTTAAGAGCGGTTTTGTTCCGACCAAAATAGACAGAACTTTCTGTTATCTTGTTGTTGGCAGTATTACTTTCGATAAAAGTGCTAACATTTTTTGCTAAAAAATAAGTTTACATTATTTATTTAAAATTTCAAAATCTCAAAAATAGTATCAACAAACTTTAATAAACCTTGTAAAAATTGCAAAAAAAATTAGTCATGAATAATCAGCAAATTATCAACCATTTAGATCAAATAACCTACAAAAAAACGGGTAAGCACTTTAACGATTTGCAATTTACGATTCTTGAAGGTGTATTGAATGGTGACAAGTATTCTGATATTGCGAAAAGAGCGAATTGCACCAAAGGAAATATAAACGATAAGGCCTCTGAGCTTTGGCAACTGCTGACAAAAACATTCGGTGAAAGAATTAATAAAACTAATTTAAAAACTACTATCCAGCGACACATGGAAAAAAGCAATCTTTGTCATTCCATTCTGATGGATGAAGATATAGTGGCCATCATTGAAAAAACGATTGAATCCGTACAAATGCGCACCAAACTCTCAATCGGTTCTCGACTACAGCAAGTGGGACTAAGCGGTGAACAAATTGCCAGAGTTCTTGATCTACCGTTAAAATCGCTCTTGGGATTTTTGAACAACCTAGAGAATCTAGATGATCTTCCTGATTGACCCATCTTAAGATTGCCTTAAATTGTTGCCTCAGCTACAAACGATCGCGTCAATTGCCTTGATCGTGATAACAATATCCAAAACCGCCCTAGCTTAGATTTGAGGATAGTCAACCATGCCCCTGGATCACTACAACCCCGAATCGTTTTATGATGAACTTTTTCTGGCCTCAGGACAGCCTCGCCCCCATGCCGCTTCCCTGATTGAATGGATGCAGCAACTACCAGAACGGGTACTACAGCAACACCATGAAACGGCTCAGTTAGCTCTCTTTAACCTCGGTGTCACCTTTCGGGTTTACAGTGACCAGCAAGGGGTGGAACGGATATTTCCTTTTGACATTATCCCCCGTATTATCGATGCCAGCGAGTGGCAGTGGCTAGAAACGGCACTTAAGCAACGGATTAGAGCCTTAAATCATTTTCTCAACGATATTTACGGCCAACAACAAATTATTCAGGATGGTAAAATTCCCATCGATATTATTGAGTCTGCCAGTGGTTTCCTCAAACCTTGCATGGGGATTCAGCCGCCTGCTGGCGTTTGGTGTCATATCACGGGAACCGATCTCGTTAGAGATAAAGATGGCCGCTGGTTTGTCCTAGAAGATAATTTGCGGGTTCCCTCTGGTATTTCCTACGTTCTGGAAAATCGGCGGGTGATGAAAAGCACCTTCCCTGAAATCTTTCAGACCATGGCCATTCAGCCGGTTGATGATTATCCCAGTCATTTACTGGAAACGTTACTGAATCTGGCTCCTCCCCAATTACCCAATCCCACGGTAGTGGTTTTAACGCCAGGCATTTATAACTCGGCCTATTTTGAGCATTCCTTTTTAGCACAACAGATGGGTGTGGAATTGGTGGAAGGTAGAGATCTGTTGGTGGAGGATGGTTATTTAAAAATGCGAACAACAAAGGGACTGCAACGAGTGGATGTGGTCTATCGTCGCCTAGATGATGATTTTCTCGATCCCCAGGTGTTTCGTCCCGATTCTTTTCTCGGCGTGCCAGGTTTAATGGAGGTTTATCGACAAGGGAAAGTGGCCCTCGCCAACGCACCTGGTACGGGAGTTGCCGATGATAAGGTCATCTATGCCTATGTACCAGAGATGATTCGTTACTATTTGGACGAGGAACCGTTACTGGCTAATGTGCCGACCTATCTTTGTTGGCGAGAGCAGGATCGTCAATATGTACTAGAGCATCTTTCCGAATTGGTGGTAAAAGCGGCTAATGAAGCGGGAGGATACGGAATGTTGATGGGGCCGTCTTCTACCCCGGCAGAGCGATCGCAATTTGCAGATAAAATTCGCAGCAATCCCCGCAACTATATTGCCCAACCAGTGTTAAGTTTATCCCGTGTTCCCACCTTAGTCGATGGCGCGATCGAAGGTCGTCATGTGGATCTACGCCCCTACGTTCTTAATCGAGGGAATGAAATTTATGTGCATCCAGGGGGATTAACCCGCGTGGCTTTACGCAAAGGTTCTTTGGTAGTTAATTCATCCCAGGGAGGCGGCAGTAAGGATACCTGGGTTTTAAGTTAATCTGAGTAAACTATGCTTAAATCGCTCGGTTCTCTGGGAATTGGGGTGATAAATTTATCTTATATCGTTCAAGGGCGAACGCCATTCGCCCCTACACAAGGTTTTCAAACCAAACAACAAACTACTATGCTCAGTCGTGTTGCCGATTCAGTTTATTGGTTAAATCGCTATATTGAACGGGCAGAAAATATTGCTCGTTTTGTCGATGTTAATCTCAATTTAATGTTAGATCTTCCCAGTGGTATGACGCAGCAATGGGAGCCTCTGGTAGTCACCACAGGGGATCTTAGCTTTTTTCAACAGCGTTATGGTGAGACAACGGCGAGTAATGTCATCCAGTTTTTAACCTTTGATCAAAATTATTCCAATTCTGTCTTGTCCTGTCTCTATATGGCCAGAGAAAATGCTCGCTCGATTCGGGAAATTATTTCTTCAGAAATGTGGGAGGAGGTCAATCTTTTTTATTTAATGGTTAAGGAAGCCTCGGAAAATCCACCCCAAAATATTCCTAATTTCTTTGCCCAGGTGAAGTTATCGAGTCATCGTTTTGCCGGTATTATGGATGCCACTATGACCCATAATGAGGGATGGCATTTTGGACAAATGGGACGTTTGCAGGAAAGGGCCGATAAAACTGCACGTATTTTAGATGTTAAATATTATTATTTATTGCCATCGGTGGAATGGGTGGGAACCCCTTTGGATCAAATTGAATGGATCGCCCTGCTTAAATCAGCTAGTGCCTATGAAATGTATCGCAAAAGTCAACGACGAATTACTCCCAGTAATGTAGCGGAATTTTTAATCTTAAATCGGGAGTTTCCTCGTTCTATTCATTTTTGTCTATGCGAACTACAGCGATCGCTGCATAGTATTACGGGAACCTCTTTAGGAACCTGGCAAAATCTGGCAGAACGTTCCCTGGGCAAGCTTTGTGGCGAATTTAGCTACATTACCATTGAAGATATTATTGAGACCGGATTGCACGAGTTTCTTGACCAAATTCAAGGGCAGGTGAACGATATTGGCGTAAAAATGGCGAAAACATTCTTTGTCAACGAGCCGATTTTGTCTCTCTCCCAGAGTCAGTTCCAAACCCAGGGAAGCTTGTCGTAAACGTTTTTAAGAAAACATTTAAGAAAAACTTATCATTCCTAAAAGAAAAACCAACCAATCAGGGGTTTCTATATTTCTGAAAATGCTCTAATAATGAAGATTGGAGATATTAAGAAGGATGAAATTATGGAAACTACAGAATTAACCCTAGTAATGATGTTGGTATTTAACGCTGTCGTCTGTCTCTGTCTGCCCCGCATGATTAGCCTCTGGGGATCGAAGTAAATCTTACCGATCCTTAGCGGCCCGATCCTCTACAATAAAAGAGTTTTTTCTGACGGTCTGCTATGGGCTTTATTGCTGTCATTGACTACGACATGGGGAACCTGCACTCTGCTTGCAAAGGGCTAGAAAAAGCGGGCGGCAATCCCCAAATTACCCATTCTCCCCAAGAACTGGAAGCGGCTGATGGGATTGTTTTACCAGGGGTTGGTTCCTTTGATCCGGCTGTACGGCAGTTACGCGATCGCCATTTGGTCGGGCCGATTAAGGAGGCGATCGCTTCAGGAAAACCCTTTTTAGGCATTTGTCTAGGATTGCAAGTGTTATTTGATGCGTCTGAAGAAGGAACGGAACCAGGGTTAGGGATTATTGCGGGTCAAGTTAAACGTTTTCAGTCCGAGCCTGGTCTCACCATTCCCCACATGGGCTGGAATAATTTAACGTTAACCCAAGCAGATCATTTTCTTTGGCAAGGTCTAGGAACGGAGCCCTACGTTTATTTTGTGCATTCCTATTTTGTGGAACCCACTGATTCCAGTGTCCAGGCAGCTACCGTTACCCATGGCCAACAAACTGTCACCGCCGCGATCGCTAAAGAGAATTTAATGGCTGTGCAATTTCACCCCGAAAAGTCCGCCGATAAGGGGCTACAGATTTTGGCTAACTTTGTGCAACAGGTGCGGGGGTCTTAATTGTGGTCACGATTCGTTGCGGCGATCGCCGTTTTGAGGGCATTGAAGCCATTATTTTTGATAAAGACGGCACTCTAGAGGATTCTCACGCCTATCTACGAGAACTAACCGTTAGGCGCACGAGATTAATTGATGCTCAAATTCCAGGCGTTGGCGAACCGCTCCTTGAAGCATTTGGTCTTCGCAATCAACAACTTGATCCCACAGGTTTAATGGCTGTGGGTAGTCGTTCTGAAAATGAAATTGCGGCGGCGGCCTATATTGCTGAAACGGGCCGACCTTGGTTTGCCTCCTTAGCGATCGCGCGTGCCTGCTTTGAGGAAGCTGATCGCTATTGTCAACCCGATGCCCAGACTTCTCCCATCTTTGCCGGTAGTGGGTCGGTCATTAAATCTCTCTCTGCTGCGGGCCTAAAGTTAGCCATTCTTTCGGCGGCACGGACTGCCAGTATTGAACGTTTTGTTCGTGATCACCAGTTAGCTGACCATATTTCTGTGGGTTTAGGGGCTGATCAGGGCTTTGGTAAACCCGACCCCCGCTTTTTCTACCAAGCCTGTGATTTGTTAGGGGTGACAGCTAATACCGCTTTGATGGTTGGCGATTCTCAGGGTGATATTACGATGGCTAAGGCCGCAGGAGCCGCAGGGGCGATCGCGATCTCCTGGGGAAATGTTTTTCATCCCTTTCTTGAGCAGGCTGATGTGTTAATTAATCATCTCGAACAAATTCAAGTGATCTAGACATAATGCTGGGGCGATCATGGTTTAGCTTATCTCTCTTGTGTCAAACTGGGTTCAAATCTCGATCTCTCGTTGGCTAAAACCTTGTGATTTCATCAAAATATCCTTCCGTGACACCAGAAAAAGATACAAATGCTTGGTTGCAAGCAAGATAAGACAAATGGCTAACGATCGCGCCGCCAGCCATTGCCAATGTTGTTGTTGTTGGGTGGAGAAAATCTGGGCTGCGTCTTCCCAACTCGCTTCGATTTCTCTATCAGAAATTGTAACCTATAACACGGATCTTTTGTAACAAAAAATAAATTTTTTTCCTTAACCCAGATTTTTTAGGTATGATGGTATGTTGGGAGGTTTTCCCCAGAGAACGATTTCCTGCTTGTAGATGACCATACCAGGCTTGGCTCCCTTAGGCTTATAAACAAATTTGGGCTTCGTATAGACGACAGGAACTTGATCACTCTGCCTAGCTCTACTGTAATAGGCCGCCCAATCAGCCGCAGATTGTAAGTCTTTTTCATCGGCGATCGCGCCTGGAGTGAGACGCAATAAAACATGACTACCGGCAATTTCCTGGCTGTGGAACCAGAGGTCATAATCGCCAGCAATACGGAAAGTCAGATGATCATTTTGACGATTGTTGCGGCCAATCCAGATTTCAAAACCAGAGGGACTGCGTTGGCAATAGGGTTGAAAATCAACGGTTTTAGAGCGATGACGGGGATAGGGATGATCGAGGTAGTTTTGTTCGCTCAATTCCTCCCGAATTTCCTCTAAGGCTTGTTGATCTTCGGGACAAGTATAACGCTCTAATTGTTGCAAACTGGCTTCTACCTGTTCTAAATAGGCTAATTCTGTCTGAACAGCGGCCAACAGGGGCAGTACCGCCGATCGCGCCCGTTTTAACTTTTGCTGTTGTTTATAGAGCCATTGAGCGTTTTGAATCGCGTTTTTATCCGGCTGCAAGGGAATCGTAACAGGATCACCAGTATCAAAATCAGTGAGGATAATACTGTTCATACCGACTTGCCACTGTTGCAAGTTAGCCATCAGTAAATCTGCCTGTTGGCGATATTGGTCAGATTGGGCCGATTGTTGGAGGCGATCGCGGAAAGTTTGGGCTTTAAGTTGCAGTTTCGTTAAAAGAGAACGAATTTTTTGTAACAGTTGGTGACGAAGGTGATCAAAATTCTCCAGACTCAGGCGATCACGGTAATAGTGATAAATCAGGGTTTGGACATCGGGTGCAATGATTTTATCAATTTGGCCAGTTTGCCCCAGTTGTCCTAGAACTGTATAACCCGTACTTGTCCAGGCGGGCTGAAAAGTTCCGTTGTCGAGGATTTCTAGCCAATTTTGCCAGGCCATAAATAAAGCTTGCCACTGAGCATTCTCTAAACTAGCGATGGACTGTTGAGGATCAATTCCTACCGACTCAATCAGCGTCCGAGCCACCAGAGGACTTAAACCTCGATAATTTTTGACCCACTGTTGTTGAATCGGGCCAGGAATAAGACTCAGCCTTTCCTGCCAACGTTGATAGGGTTCAATCTGGCTGGGAGCAGTTGCCAATAAAGCGGGGGGAATTTGGTAAGGTTGGCCCGTCTGAACGGTGCGAATACGGGATTGATTGGCATTAACTTGGTGCGCGACGGTAATAATTTGTTGCTGGGCATCGGTCAAAATGACATTGCTGTACTTGCCCATGATCTCTACATACAAATGCCAAGCGGGAGATTCCCCTGGACGTTGGGCAATCTGAAGATCCAGAACCCTTTCCCAGGGGGCAATTAGGTCGATGGCAGTGAGAGCATAACCCTTTAATTGATGCCGAAGTTGATCGCTAAAGGTAAAGGTGTCGGGAGTACGAGGGGGATCGTCCTCCATGCCGATTCGAGCCGCCTGGGGATGCCAGGAGAGAGTCAACCAGCCCCGTCCTTCCAAGGTTCTAAGAGCTAGGGAAAGCGTATGGCGATCGCGTTGATAAACCTGCTCAATACGGGCGGGAAGCCATTGATGTCGCAGTTCCAAGCAAACCGCCACCAGGGTTGTAAAGTCAACGGATTGCATAACAGCCCAGCCCTAACCATTGGCTCATGTTTCCCCTGTCACCAGGGCAAGATATTCCTCGGCAGATATCGTATCTACTAAGGCCTCATCGGGATTACCTACCCGAACTTTAATAAACCACCCTTCACCATAGGGATCATCCGCAATGACTTCAGGAGACTCAACCATCAACATATTGCTTTCAATGACGGTACCTGTAACAGGAGCAATAAGCTCACTAGTCGCTTTGGTTGACTCAATATTCCCAAAAGAGACTCCTGACTCAATGGCATCTCCCACTTCCGGCAGTTCTAGGAAAACGATGTCTCCTAGTTCATCCAGGGCAAAAGCCGTAACTCCAATGGTGGCGATTTCTCCCTCAAGACGCACGTACTCGTGGCTATCGAGGTATCTTAGATCATCCGGATATTCCAATTCCATGTCACACCCTCTAAAGGTTTCACAAAGCTAAGTGTACAATGTCTAAGCTTAAAAGCTATCTCTCAATCAATCAATCCCACATTCCGCAGGTAGTTCAAGAGATAAAGTAGTATTTTTGACAGGAAGAGCCAAGAAAAGAAAGAATATGTTTGTGGTTAGAGGTCAAATTAACGGATAGCCTGAATACCATCAATCTCTAACCAACGGATAAATAGAAAAGACTGAAAAACCCAACGCAGAGTGGGAGTAGAGGTAGGTATGCCTTTTTGATTAGGAATGGTCTGATGGGAAGCAGCCAAAGCCAGTCGTAGGCGACGTTGTGCCAAAGTATAAACCAATAAAGAGACAACCATAATCATCATCAAAGCCATAATGCGTTGAGGATTTTTGAGAAAAAGAGCAATTTTAAAAGGTTGAGTTTCAATCCCTCATAGGGTTTATTGTTAATTGAAAGAATCAAAATGCCCTGATTGCCAATTCTACAATTTTGGTTTCAATCCCTCATAGGGTTTATTGTTAATTGAAAGAAATGATGGCCACTACACTCAGCGTGGTACATTCTGGTTTCAATCCCTCATAGGGTTTATTGTTAATTGAAAGTGACATGAGCCAACGGATTATCAGAGTTCTATTTGAAGTTTCAATCCCTCATAGGGTTTATTGTTAATTGAAAGAAATTTGTCTTCACCCAAACTTATTGGTTTAACGAGTTTCAATCCCTCATAGGGTTTATTGTTAATTGAAAGCAGGTGATCGCGGAATTGACAATATTGAGAATTTGATTGTTTCAATCCCTCATAGGGTTTATTGTTAATTGAAAGAAGTCCCAGAGGCGATCGCCGTCTCAATGCTTCGTTTCAATCTCTCATAGGGTTTATTGTTAATTGAAAGAGTCATGATCTTTGATGCTTACCAACTTCGTTCAGTTTCAATCCCTCATAGGGTTTATTGTTAATCTGCTGGGGCGACAAGATAGCTAGAAGACAGACATAGCAAGCTCCATAGCCCTCTGACCTCGAATGTAATCCCTCAACCGATGACGACTAATTTGCATTAGCTCTTGAATTATTTTTTCATACATCTGCCGTAGTCCCAGCCACAAATGGAGGTGTTGACCTACATAAAAGCTACTGTGACGACGTTTACTCGTTCTTTTCGATTCTGGTCTGACCACATATTTTTGAATTCCTTTTTCCTTGACCATTTGACCTTGTAGAATTGCACTCGTATGGGCAATCGCTGCCACAATTAATAGCTTTGATAGTCGTTCTGCCTCTAGATTTGTTCCCTCTAGATTATAGCCTCCAGACTTCAAATCCCTAAACATTTCCTCGATACCAAATCTTTTTTGATACGATTTAATTGCCTCCTCTAGGCTTCCTAAATTTGTCAAGATAAACCAAGGCTCTTTTGTCTTAAATCCGCCGTAGGTCTTTTTCCATTTACAGGCTAAATTAAATCCTCCAAATCCTTTCATTTTGGTAACGTTTACTTCGTTAAAAAATAGACTTGTTCCCGGGGATAATCCCAACGCTCTCATTTCTTGGTAAAGCTGCTCATCTTCCGACACATTTGTCGTCTTTTTCTGTCTCAAACAAAAGTATAGACCCTTCTTTCCTAGCCACTTTCCCAGTGTGACTGAACAGAATTCTCTGGGGAGCATCTCACCTTTGCAATAAGTAGAAATACTTAATGAGGTAAATGAAAGAGTCAAAAAAGGTAATCATTTAAATAGGAACAGCGATGACGAAGGACTTGTGGTACATTGTCAGAATTCCAACTCGCACCAGTAATTTTAAGACGATGACCAATTTGTTTAACTTGAGATTCGACAGAGCCAGAGCCAATAGAAATGCCCTCTGCCTGCAAATAACCATAATTGACAATCCGATGTTTATGCTTGTTTAAATAAATGATAAAATTCTCAGCTTGAGGCTCTGACCATCCCTCAAAACAGGAGATAGCGGCATCCACTTCACCCGTCCAAAGAAAAGACTTGACCTCCTCAATTCGCTGGAATGACCCCCCAACTTTATAGAGGTTTTCAATTAAGTGATACCAGTCCAAAATTTCAATTCGCTCATGTTTCTGTCCCTATCTCACGAAATAAGTTCCAGATACCATCATGTCCATCTCCCAAACAAATTAAAGGCTTAGCCAAAATTTGAGAATTAACCAAATCTAATAAAGCCGAGTTATCTTGAAAAAAGGCAGCTACCCCCAATTGATGAAAACTGACTCCTTTATAATCACGCCAAATTAAGGGTTCTCCCTTGGGAGTTCTGAGTCGTACCTTCCCACCATCTATGCTAATTTCTTCGACTTCTGTGTTAGAGGGTAATTCTTCAAAATGATAGCGATGTACAAGGCGTTGTTGCGTACTGTGAGAAACAGCAATTCCCGTCAATGATTGGATTTTCTTAGCTGCTTTTTCATAAGACTCATCGCCACTCAGTAGCAAACAGTTCTTCTCTAACATTGGACTCATCTGAGTTCGAGGCTTTAGTTCTAATTTCTTCGCTTGTTTTTCTGTAATGGGCAATTCCCCCAAAATACTTTGGCTCTTCCCCCAACTGTGTGGAAAGTGTATAATAGTAATACCACAGTAGGAGGTGGAGTATGTGGATAAACTTGGATGAGCTACTAGGTTTGCCAAAGGTAACAGTCGTAAACTATCGAGAAATAGATGGTGCTTTGTTCTTAAAATTAAAAATGAAAAACGAAGTAATGGAATGTCCAAATTGTCATAAAGAATTGGAAGATATAAATCAAATAGAATATAATTTGGTTCGGGATTTATCCCTATTGGGAAAGAAAGTATATCTGGAAGTGCCCCGCCGCCAGTTCCATTGTGAAAAATGTCAGAAATACATAACAGAAAGACTGGACTTTATGCGGCTAAGAAAACATTATACAATTCGTTATGAAGAAAAGATTTATGAGCAAGTAAAAAAGAAAAATGTAGAAGAGGTAAGGCAAGAAGAAGAAATAAGTTGGGGAACATTGGAATCAATATTTGAAGAGTATGCAAAGCAGGCAGAAAAGAAGGAATGGGAATTACCAGAAAAGATAAGTTTAGACGAATTTAGTAATAGAAAAGGAAAAAAAGACTTTATTACAACAGTGATAGATATAAATAAAAAGGAATTGTTAGAAGTAATAAAAGGACACAAAAAAGAAGAGATAATAGAAGCCCTAAAGGTGCAGCCAGCAAGGGTTAGAGAGAATGTAAAGGAAGTAAGTGTGGATATGTGGGAGGGATTTACGTCAGCAATAAAGGAGTTATTTGTAAATGCTAAAATCGTCTATGATAGATTTCATGTAATGAAAAATATAAATGAAGAATTGAATAAATTGAGAAAGAAAATGAATATCCATAAAAAGGGTTTAACATACCTATTATGGAAAAATAAAGAAGAGTTAAAAGAAGAAAAAAGAGAAGAGTTAGAAGAGATATTGAAAATGTATCCTTGTTTAGGAATAGCGTATGAAATGAAGGAAGAGATTAGAGATATTTATGAGCATTCAAGAACGACAAATGGTGCAAGGAGAAAATTTGAAAAATGGATGAGAACAGCGAGCCTATTCTATAAAAAAAGTGTGGGTATGCTGAAAACTCATTTGACAGGTATATGCAATTATTTTGAAAACCATACAACTAATGGATTAACGGAAGGGATGAATACAAAAATTAAATTAATAAAAAGGAAAAGTTATGGATTTGCTAATTTTGAGCATCTACGGCTTAAATTGTTAGCTTGCTTTAACTCGTAGGCTTAAATTGTTAGCTTGCTTTAACTCGTAACATAACATTACACACAGACAAGGGGAGAGCCTATCTTTTTATCGGTTGCCTAATAATAGTATCTTAACTTACGCCTTAGACTACTAGCAATTTCTCGATTATTTTCTCCCTCATCTGCCAGAAGCACTATTTTTGCCCTTAAGGCAATTTGCTGCTCTGTTGTATGACGATTTATCAGTTTTTCTAGATGTTCTCGTTCTTTTGCTTCCAACTTTAACTCTTTGGGGGCTAATCGGGGCATGACTTTTTCTCCTATATACCTATATTTATCTTTTTATCGGTTGCCTAATAATAGTATCTTAACTTGCGCCTCAGACTACTAGAGAAATAGTCTTTTCTCCCTTTTCCTCTCCTAAAATTGCACTCTCATAGGCTTGGCAGATATCATTCACTTTTTCCCCAAAATTTGGGTCAGGGGGGGGATTCAGCCAGTATCCTGACTGATGGGGTTTAATATCTGCTTCTTCCCATAATCTTCCTACCTGTCGAGGAGATATACTTTCCACTATTCCTTGCTTTACTAACTGGACAGTGGGAAGTTCTCGAGCAGGGTAAGTGAGAAAAGAAAATCGGACATGCGATACCCAAGAGTGCCGTTATGTCCGAAACTGGCTGATATAGAAAATCGATAGCCAGTGCTATCTATCAATTATGCAACTATGTCAGCGACTAGAGCAAATCCTAGAGAATCTCCGTCCCGCCTTTAGCCGAGAAGCAACGTACCAATGGTTTATCCTATTAGCCTGGGGAGTAGTGCTCAACAGCCAACCGAGCGCAATAACAAGCTATGTCAATGCCTTAGGGTTAACAGAGAGCTACTACCATCAGGCACTACATTGGTTTGAATCCAAGGCATTTAACGTCAAAGGACTGACCTTGGGATGGTCGAAGTGGGTAAGTCAGCATGAAAATCTATATCGAATCAAGGAAAAACGAGTGTATGTGGGGGATGGAATCAAAGTGGGGAAAGAAGGGCGCAAGATGCCAGGGGTAAAACGACTACACCAAGAATCCGGAAATGTGGCGAAGCCAGAATGGATAAGGGGGCATTACTTCAATGCCTTGAGTGTTTTGGTGGGAGCAGGAAAAGCCTGCTTTGCCTTGCCCTTAGTGTTGCGGCTAGACGATGGCATCAAGTCCAAAGCAACGGCAAAGGAAGGGAAAAAAGGCAGCAAAAAAGAGAAGACTACTCTAGTCACGAAAATGGGGGAGCTTTGCACTACCTACGCAGAGGCGGGAAGCTATGTGATTTTGGATGCTTACTTCGCTTGTGGAGCAGTGCTCAAAAGTTTTCGCCAAAATGCCTTGCATCTCATCACCCGAGTGCGTTGCTCTACAGTGGCATATGCTCCCTTTTCTTCCGTTCCGACCTTGAGGGGGAAAGGACGACCACGGCTTTGGGGGAGTTCAATAAAACTAGAAAGCCTGTTTGCTCTTGTGGAGGATTTTCCCACCGCTAAAGTCTGGCTCTATGGTCAACAAGTCTCCGTTTCTTATCAGTGCTTTGAGTTCCACTGGGATAGTCCCCATCAGCTCGTTAAGTTTGTCCTCACCCAATTGCCCAACGGACAAAGACTGATTCTGCTTTCTACTGACCTCTGTTTGACTGGACCTGAGATTATTGCCGCTTACGGTCTCCGATTTAAGATTGAAGTCACTTTTCGTCAATTAATCCATCTTTTGGGCGGCTTTGCCTATCGTTTTTGGCTTAAGGCTCTTCCTACTTTACCGACCTGGCCTAGCAATCTTATCCTCCCTGACTATCCCCAAACTGTTCAGACTCAGATTTTAAACAAAGTAGAAGCCTTTGAGCGTTTTGTTAATCTTCATGTCATTGTTCTCGGCTTACTTCAAATTCTTTCCTTAGAGTTACCCCAGGGGATTTGGGCTAATTTCCCTCGCTGGTTTCGGACTCTACCCTCCCATGGCTATCCTAGTGAACGCATTGCTCAACTAGCCATCCAACATCAAGCCCCAATGATTTTTCCTCAAAGTCCACCTAGTCTGCTTTTGCCTAAATTCCTTGCCGCTAAACTTGACCCTTTTCCAAGTCCTGATAGACTTACTTTGGCCGCATAGTCATTACCTTCTCTGCCATCCATAAACTTCCCACTGTCCAGTTACTAATTCCTCGGCTAATTCTCGTCCTGTCCAGTGACTTATCGGACGCTCATAATTCTTTGGGTCATCACAGGCTAATTTGAACAACTTCAAGATTTGTTCGGGTTTAAACTTGGCGGGTGCTCCACTACGTTCAGCATCTTTGATTCTTTCTGTTATTTCTATTTCACTTTTCTGTCCTGCTATCCATCTTTCTCTCCATTGACTTGCCATTTTTCGGCTGATTTTTAATTTTCTAGCAGTTTCTCGATTATTTTCTCCCTCATCTGCCAGAAGCACTATTTTTGCCCTTAAGGCAATTTGCTGCTCTGTTGTATGACGATTTATCAGTTTTTCTAGATGTTCTCGTTCTTTTGCTTCCAACTTTAACTCTTTGGGGGCTAATCGGGGCATGACTTTTTCTCCTATATACCTATATTTATCTTTTTATCAGTTGCCTAATAATAGTATCTTAACTTACGCCTTAGACTACTAGCATCCTCATTAAAAGTGACATCTAAAACCCAATAGACATCTCCAAAAACTGGAAAGCCTAGTCTAGCAAGCAGTGTAGCTAAATCTAGACTCAGTAGACTTCTTGGTACATAGACGAGTTTACAGGGCTTTCAGACCTCCAAATTCAATTCTGGCAAAAAACAATGACTCATCTTTACCTCAATTACCTGCCCTGATTCGCTACATTTTATAATGCTTAATATCAGCGCATTTATCCTTAGTCTCACCAATCCACATACTGTTGAGATTAATGACTTATATCTTCCCTTTCTTAGTCTAAATTTTTCTTGCATCACTTTGAATACTTTGAGCAATCGAATCATATGTTCAACCACTACTCGTCGAGACGATAACCAACTATTTCTTTCTTTTTCTTCTTTGCTTAATTCTCGCCCCTTTGGTTTCTTTTTTGGTGTTGTTAATTGGAATTCTCCCTCGTAGGCTTTATTACCTAGAAAGCCTTGTTCTTGATGGAATTTAGCCAATCTTTGACGTAATATTTGTACATCGCTCTTTGAACCTATTTCTCCTATCACAACATCCACAATCTCCTTGATTTTTGGGCAAATGATTATTTGGCTTTTTGAGGTATGCTTTTTTTGTTTACCTGAGTAGTATGGTTTTTGTGCCTCCTGCCCTAAAGGTCTTTCTACTGGTTGTTCGGTCGCATCCACTATTAGTTCATGTTGGATTAGCTCCTCTTTAACTTTTTCTATTTCTTCTGGCAACTTTTTTAGTTGTTCAAATAGACTTGCTGGTAAATTTTCTCCGAATAGTGACTGCCAATAATTGAATATATTATGGGCAGACGATTCACTTATTTCAAACATTATTCCTAGTAGCTGAAAGGTCGGATAATGCCTTAAGTAAACTAGCATTAAAACTATTTGCCCCTCCTCTGATAATTTCGGTTTATTTCCACCACCTGCTTTAATCAGTGTGGTTTTGCTTTCTTCAAATTCTTTTTTAAGTAATTTGCCATAGGTTATAAGCTCTAATAATTTTGGGTACTCTATTCCTAACAACCTCTTTGTTTCTTGAGGCTGTTTTTGAATATAAGCCCACATATAGATGTATTCAGGCATAGTTACTCCTGTCTAAATTTCTATGATTATAGCATATTTGTCGATTTTATAGTATTATGGAGATGTCTAATGCAGACTGTTTTCAATGCTCCAATGAGAACGAATCACATGGCTATGACGTTCGGCATCCGTAGGAAGACTGCTAATATAATAGCGAAACGTCTCTGTTGTTTTATGACCGAATTGAGGTTTACTTTTAACCATCACAACAGTTGCTAAACCGAGCCACTGATTTTGGCGATGCAAGGGGGGAAGCTGATTGACTGAAACTGTCCAGACTTGACGATTGTCTAGACGATAATGCCCTTTTTCTGTCTTCTCATGATAACTGTATTCAATTCCTTGCCAGTTCTGAGCCTCCGCTTGTTTAAACCAATCTCTAACTTGTTCATTAAGTTTGCCCTGATTTCCTTTGAGAGCCAATACATAGTCCCCTTCACCTTGCTTTATTTGTTTTGCGATTTCTGTCTGCGTTCCCATTGCATCTAGGGTCACTACGGCTCCCTTGATGTTAAGAACTTCACAGAACAGCAATTCCAAATTCAAACGGTAACATAGGATACAGACACGATCTTGTTTTTATGGATACAAGAGATGTTGACCTAATCTCTGAGTTTTTTTGCATTCCCTACCTCGAATCTCGGTCTCTTAGAGAGTCAGTAACCTGCAAACAAACTTGATCAATCACTAAATAGAGCATTACATTGATTCTAAATATTGGCATTAAACCCCTTGACCGTAAGCACTTCAGGGATTTTGTATCTTTAGCTACATTCTGAATTTGGAATTGCTGGAAACAGAACAGCAATTCTAAATTTGCGCTGTAACAAGGGTTTCAGGTTTTAGTTCGCGTAATATGGGGTAAAGTTCAACGGGATTAACAAGTTCATTTTACGAGTCTTCCGGCTTTTAGGCACAGTAGTACGTGTAGAATTGCCCCCAAAACCCCCTTTGAAATGTTCTTTAAATCCCTAAAAGCCTTGCTGTGTCTAAAACTGAGAATTGCTGGAAACAGAACTTACGCATTGACAAAAAGATTACAATGTGCATAATTTAGTTTTGGTAGCTTTAGATACAATTTTCTCTGAACTCTTGACAAAATCCTCTCCGATTTGATTTCCTGACATAAGGGTGTCTCTTTTTACCGAACAAAGCCATGAGAAACATTACTAAGCCAACAACTGCTAAATGTAATAGGGCTATTTAGGGCTTGCTGAAAAAAGCTGAAACCTTTACGGAGAAAAATAGTAGGCGAATTAAGAACCGCTAGAATGCACGAAAATAGGGTAGAATGCCTCAAAACCATTGCATTAAGAAGAGAGAAAGCAGATGTACCGAAAGCAACAGTACTCAATTGAAACACCAGAAAACTTGAAAAATCTGTTCGGCGGGCAGTTAGACGAAGAAAATCGTTGGATAGAAATGTCAAAAATGATTCCCTGGGAAGAATATGAGGAAGAATATGCAAAAAACTTCACAGAAAAAAAAGGAGCCCCAGCCAAATCATTTAGAATGGCATTAGGAGCATTAATTATCAAAGAAATTTCAGGAAAAAGTGACAGAGAAACAGTAGAACAAATAAAAGAGAACCCTTATTTACAGTACTTTATAGGAATGGAAAGCTATAGTAGCAAAGAAGCATTTAATGCGTCAATGATGGTTCATTTTCGTAAAAAAATAGGAATGGAATTAATAAATAAAATTAATAAAGAAATAGAAAAAAAAGCGACGGGTGTAGCGTCAGAAAAAAAAGAAAATGAAGGAAAGTTATTGTTAGATGCGACTTGTACACCAGCAGATATAAAATATCCAACGGATATAGGAATATTGAATGATGCCAGAGAAAAAACAGAAAAAATAATAGATAAGCTGTATGAAGAAATAAAAGAGAAAAGGAAAGAAAAGCCGAGGACTTATAGGGAAGTGGCAAGAAAAGAGTACTTAGCCATAGCAAAAAAACGTCGTGTGTCAAAAAAAGAAAGAAGAAAAGGAACAAAAAAACAACTAGGATATATAAAAAGAAACTTGTCTGATATAGAAAAAATGATAGAAGAGGGAGCAAAGTTAGAAAAACTAACGAAAAAAGAGCAAGAAGAGCTTGTAACGATAGGAAAAGTGTATGAGCAACAGTTAGAAATGTATGAAAAAAAGACAAATAAAGTAGAAAACAGAATTGTGAGTGTAAGCCAACCTCACGTGCGTCCAATAGTGCGTGGAAAAGCGGGAAAAGCAGTAGAGTTTGGAGCTAAAATATCGGCAAGTAATGTGAATGGCTTTGTCTTCTTAGACAAATTAAGTTGGGATAATTACAACGAATCGGGAGATTTACAAGCGCGAATAGAAGAATATAAAAGGGAAACAGGATGTTATCCGGAATCGGTTCATGTGGATAAAATCTATCGAACAAAAGCGAATCGAGCTTATTGTAAAGAAAGGGATATAAGAATGAGTGGTCCCCGATTGGGAAGACCGCCGAAAGAGGTGAGCAAAGAAAAAAAGAAAGAGGCACGCTCAGATGAAAGAGTGCGTAATGCCATTGAGGGTAAATTCGGACAGGGAAAGAGGAAATTTAGTCTTGGTCGAGTGATGGCCAAACTACCTGAGACCTCGGAAACGGTAATTGCGATGAACTTTTTGGTAATGAATCTTTCTACTCTACTTCAGAAGACAAAAAGTAAAAAGTTGTAGAGTCGTTTTTCTTGTGAAAAATGGTGTTAATTTTCCTCTCTTTTGTGAGGAGTGATTTGTGTTGACCTTTTTAGACAGAAAGGAACAATAGATTAAACAAAATCTGTATTTTGATTTGTTTCCATAAGGATAAGTTATCTATGCTTTTTCAGTCCATACTTCCCTAACCCACATTTCTTTCGTTTTTTGACTTTTTCAGCAAGCCCTATTTATACCTTATTTTTGCTCTGTGAGCCTAAATATGTAAGCTGTGTTCGGTTAGCTCAAATTCTGGGCAATTTATCTCATGACAGTATCAATCCAGCAAAAATAAATTTGGAACGGTTTTGCGTCGTTTCAGCGATCACTGTAATTGTTAAGAATTGTACAACCCTCTTGTTATAAGGCTTTTTATGTCATGAAACCCTAAATTTAGAATTACTGGTATCAATCGGTTCTTGTGGCGAGAGGACTATACACCCAAGGATTTATTTGATGAAGTGGCTCCGCAAATTGAACTAGAAGGCGGAACACTCAGTGTAGATGACACGGTAATTGACAGGCCTTATAGTGACCAAGCCAAGGCTGAGTTAATCGATTACTCTTACTCAGGTAAACACAAAAAGGTAGTCAAGGGTATAAACGTGGTTACCCTATATTAGACCGACGGGCAGGGATTGTCAGTTCCTGTCAATTATCGAATAGTTAATAAACAGGAGGGAAAGACAAAACATGAATATTTCTTAGAGATGTTGGCAGAAGTAAAAGCTTGGGGACTGAAGGCAGAGACAGCCACAGGAGATAGTTGGTATGCTTCGAAGAAAAACCTGAATACCATTAAAGACAAGGGCTTTCAGGGATTGTTCGCTTTGGAAGCAAATCGTTTAGTCTCGGTTGAACTAGAAACTAAATAGGGCTTGCTGAAAAAGTCAAAAAACGAAAGAAATGTGGGTTAGGGAAGTATGGACTGAAAAAGCATAGATAACTTATCCTTATGGAAACAAATCAAAATACAGATTTTGTTTAATCTATTGTTCCTTTCTGTCTAAAAAGGTCAACACAAATCACTCCTCACAAAAGAGAGGAAAATTAACACCATTTTTCACAAGAAAAACGACTCTACAACTTTTTACTTTTTGTCTTCTGAAGTAGAGTAGAAAGATTCATTACCAAAAAGTTCATCGCAATTACCGTTTCCGAGGTCTCAGGTAGTTTGGCCATCACTCGACCAAGACTAAATTTCCTCTTTCCCTGTCCGAATTTACCCTCAATGGCATTACGCACTCTTTCATCTGAGCGTGCCTCTTTCTTTTTTTCTTTGCTCACCTCTTTCGGCGGTCTTCCCAATCGGGGACCACTCATTCTTATATCCCTTTCTTTACAATAAGCTCGATTCGCTTTTGTTCGATAGATTTTATCCACATGAACCGATTCCGGATAACATCCTGTTTCCCTTTTATATTCTTCTATTCGCGCTTGTAAATCTCCCGATTCGTTGTAATTATCCCAACTTAATTTGTCTAAGAAGACAAAGCCATTCACATTACTTGCCGATATTTTAGCTCCAAACTCTACTGCTTTTCCCGCTTTTCCACGCACTATTGGACGCACGTGAGGTTGGCTTACACTCACAATTCTGTTTTCTACTTTATTTGTCTTTTTTTCATACATTTCTAACTGTTGCTCATACACTTTTCCTATCGTTACAAGCTCTTCTTGCTCTTTTTTCGTTAGTTTTTCTAACTTTGCTCCCTCTTCTATCATTTTTTCTATATGAGACAAGTTTCTTTTTATATATCCTAGTTGTTTTTTGGTTCCTTTTCTTCTTTCTTTTTTTGACACACGACGTTTTTTTGCTATGGCTAAGTACTCTTTTCTTGCCACTTCCCTATAAGTCCTCGGCTTTTCTTTCCTTTTCTCTTTTATTTCTTCATACAGCTTATCTATTATTTTTTCTGTTTTTTCTCTGGCATCATTCAATATTCCTATATCCGTTGGATATTTTATATCTGCTGGTGTACAAGTCGCATCTAACAATAACTTTCCTTCATTTTCTTTTTTTTCTGACGCTACACCCGTCGCTTTTTTTTCTATTTCTTTATTAATTTTATTTATTAATTCCATTCCTATTTTTTTACGAAAATGAACCATCATTGACGCATTAAATGCTTCTTTGCTACTATAGCTTTCCATTCCTATAAAGTACTGTAAATAAGGGTTCTCTTTTATTTGTTCTACTGTTTCTCTGTCACTTTTTCCTGAAATTTCTTTGATAATTAATGCTCCTAATGCCATTCTAAATGATTTGGCTGGGGCTCCTTTTTTTTCTGTGAAGTTTTTTGCATATTCTTCCTCATATTCTTCCCAGGGAATCATTTTTGACATTTCTATCCAACGATTTTCTTCGTCTAACTGCCCGCCGAACAGATTTTTCAAGTTTTCTGGTGTTTCAATTGAGTACTGTTGCTTTCGGTACATCTGCTTTCTCTCTTCTTAATGCAATGGTTTTGAGGCATTCTACCCTATTTTCGTGCATTCTAGCGGTTCTTAATTCGCCTACTATTTTTCTCCGTAAAGGTTTCAGCTTTTTTCAGCAAGCCCTAAATATGTTCAAATTCAAACTTTAGATATTCCTCAAGATGGCTTAATTGTTTATCTCAAACAAGTGGGACGAGTCAAGGTATTTAGAACGGTTCTCAAAAACGAAATTCGTTACTACGTGATGTTCGTCTCCAATTTAGATAAACTGGACTCAATCACCTGGAGAGAATTCCAGAAAATTCATGACCAACATTGGGGAATTGAGGAGTATCATCGCGCCTTAAAACAAGTGTGTAATATTGAGAAGTTTTAAGTGAGAGAAAGTCGGGCGATAAGGACTCATATCTTTTGTGCCATTCGCTGCTTTGTTCAGTTAGAATGCCTCCGATTTAAAGAGCAAATTATCAATTGGTATTGGGTGCATCCCACTTAAGATAATACATTGACACTCAAAAGAGGAGAGTGATTGAGATAAGCACATCGTAGCCGAAGAATACGAGAAACATTATGAAGATGCCAACGTGCTCCCGACAATTTAACCCTAGCTCCCACCTGTTTAATCTTAGACTCCACATCACCAGAACCAATCACAATACCAAGCTGTTGATAGTATTGGTAATCAGGAATACGCTGATAATGCTTCGTCAAATAGGCTTGAAAATTCTTTGCCCTCTTGCTTTTGACTCCATCAAACGCATCTATTGCCTTGTTCACAAAACCCCGCCACAGTAAATGCTCCACTGCTTCTAGCCGTTTGAGAGAGCCACCCACTTTGAACAGATTCTCCTTGAGATGATACCAATCCAACACCTCTCGTCGTATCAGCCACGATTGAGTGGCGAAACTCTCTACCGCATTCCAGATTCCGGGATGACCATCTCCCAAAAAGGTCACTATTGGAGACAAAGGTTGAATATTGCTCCAATTCTTTAAGCCCTCTCAGGGTAATCGCATCTTATTTGTTACAAAAAATACAGACAAAAAGAGAGAAATATAGCGTAAAAAAGAAGCAGTCATCTAAGAGAAGAAAAGGCTATTATTTAAAAAAAGTAAGTGAGTGAGGTCAAAGATGGCAAAAGGCTTCGGCGCAAGAGTTCTAACCCCACAACAAGAAAAAGAAGTCAAAATTATCAAAAGAAGCATACTGAAACATTTTCAGTGCCTAAAAGAACCGAGAACAGGGAGAAGGCAAGACCATAACTTAACAGCAATTGTCACCATAGGAATATTGGCAGTATTGTCAGGGGCAGATGGCTTCGTAGCAATTGAAGCCTATGGCAAAGCCAAACGAGAATGGCTAGAAATGTTTCTAGAGTTACCAAAGGGAATTCCCTCTCACGATACCTTTGGAAGAGTATTTGGAATGTTGGAAACAGAAGAACTAGAAAAAAGTTTTCTGAGCTGGATAAGCAGTCTAACGGAGAAAATGGACATAGAGCTGATACAGATAGATGGAAAAACGAAAAGAGGTTCTTATGATAGGGAAAAAGGACTAAATGCGTTACACAGCATAAGTGCGTGGAGTAGTGAGCGGGGACTGATGTTAGCGCAAAAGAAAGTAGATAGTAAATCTAATGAAATAAAAGCAGTCCCCTTGTTACTGAAGTTACTTAACATCAAGGGGGCAGTAGTAACCCTAGATGCAATGGGAACGCAGACAGAAATCGCAAAACAAATAAAGCAAGGTGAAGGTGACTATGTATTGGCTCTCAAAGGAAATCAGGGCAAACTTATACTTCAAACGTTCATAATCTGAGATTTATCAAAGCGTTGAAATCGTAAGGTGAGCAAAGAATCAAGCTCCTCCTTATATTTTACGTTAGCATCTTCAAGACATCCTGAAATTGCTGCAGAAAACTGCGTAAAATCTTCATAATATTTTGCGTATAAACACTTCTTCTTCACAAACTTCCACAGTCTTTCAATTAAATTCAAGTTAGGAGAATAAGGAGGTAAGTACAGTAACTCTATTCCTAATGATTCTGCCAACTCCTGCACAATTCGGCATTTTTGATAACGAGCATTGTCTAATACCAACGTAATCGGTATTAATAGTCCTAATTCTGCTATCTTTTCTAGGAGTTCACAAACCTGAGTTCCCGTAATATAAGAACTGTTCGTTACCATAATTACTTCATGGGTAATTGCATTTAATGCTCCTAACACATTAAAACGTTTTCTCCCTGATGGTGACTTAATAAAAATCCTCTTGAAGCACCATATAAAATTTACAAATGCTCCCATTACAAAATGAGAGGCATCTACAAAGAAAACTGCCCTTTTTCCTGCTTTTGCCTCTTCTAGCCTTGGTTCTAGCTCTTTTTCTCTATAGCTATCCTGAGCTTCTACATCTGCTTTTGATGCAAATGTTCCCACCTTTAGACACCTCATTCCTATTGACTTTAAAAATTTTCTGACTTGCGTTGGACTTCTTTTTATTCCCGTTAATTCTTCTATTCTTTTTACTGCTTCATTTATTTTTGCTGGTGGATTTGACTCAAAATATGCCTCAATTTTCCCTTGATGCTCTGTTAACTCGCTTTTCGGGCGATTAAATTTTATTTCTTTTAGTTTTTCTATCCCGCCCTCTTGATAATCACGGATATAGCTTGTCACCGTATTTACTGAAACTCCTGCGAATTGAGCAATTTTTTGATGAGATAATCCCTGACTTTTTAACCATAAAACTTCCATCTTTAGCTGTACTCTAGGATGCGGGTGATTAAACCGACCGTAAGACAACAGTCTTTTGTCTTCTTCCGTAAATTCTAACTTAATCATTTCTCAGCCTCTTGACTACTTTTTCTATTTTTACTATATTATCTCTTATTTTTAAAATTCGCAACTTGTGACCGTGTTCAGTATAATAAACAAGTTAGGGATTGGTTTAAACAAGCGGTCGCTCAGAACTGGCAAGGAATTGAATACAGTTATCATGAGAAGACAGAAAAAGGACATTACCGTTTAGAAACTCGTCAAGTCTGGACAGTGTCAATCAATCAGCTTTCCGCATTGCATCGCCAAAATCAGTGGGTCGGTTTAGCAACTGTTGTGATGGTTAAAAGTAAAACTCAATTCGGTCATAAAACAACAGAGACGTTTCGCTATTATATTAGCAGTCTTCCTACGGATGCCGAACGTCATAGCCATGTGATTCGTTCTCACTGGAGTATTGAAAATAGTCTGCATTGGGTTTTAGATGTCACTTTTAATGAGGATGCGAGTCGAGTGCGTTAAGGTAATGCGGCTGATAATTTGGGCTTGCTCCGTCGTTTAAGTATTAATTTGCTTAAACATGAGCCATCTCAAAAAAGCTTGAAGATGAAGCGTTATTTGGCGGTGATGGACAACAATTTTCTTCTACAGGTTTTAGCAGCTAGTTCACGGGAGTGATATTCATGAGTATATTTAGCTTCAAATAGGGCTTGCTGAAAAAGTCCACAAAACGAACCTAGATGCCACAGGGTGCGAAAAATGGTGACTTCAGAGCTCAGTTTCCAGTTTTACCTCACATTTTTCCAGCAAAGTGCATGGATTTTGAGCCTCCAAATGCCATAGCCTTGCATCTGATCGTTTGTAAAATGCCTGAAAGTATTGTCTAGCAAGGATTTCATCCTTATTCAGCAAGCCCCAAATAGGAGGATTGGCAAAATATTGACACCAACAATTATGAATTAGCGAAATTACTTAATCTTTTAGAGTTTAAGTTGATTTTCTTCTCTTTTTAGTTTTTGATATAGTCTATTTTTAGGCACTGGTATCGTCTAGCTAGAAGCTATAAACGTTGCAATACAAGAGGTTCAACAAATCAGGCGAATTTGGAGTAAGTCCTCCCAAGTTAACCCTTTTTGAATTATACCGAGAGCTACCGCAGGAACTTTTTTCGTCGTAAAATGGCTGCGAACAAAGTTATGAACCATCCAGAAAATATCTAGCACTCGCTGTAATCCCACAACAGATTTAGCATAAGTATTTGTTCGACGACGAAAGGCGGCTAAATAGCGTCGTAGAGAACTATTAAATGCCTCAACGTGGTTGGCATGAACATCCTTGTCTTCTGGTTTTTCTGTTGTCTCAGGATGTTCAGTTTTCGGAGTTTCTACTTTCTCTAGTTTACCCTCAGAATCTCGACGTTTACTACTCTTATTTTTTAATCTTACCACCATACCCTTCGGTAATACTTTGGTGGGACGACCTCGCTTCCCAGTCCTTAATACTTCGTGACAAATATTAAATAGCAGTTGACTATATCGCTTTTCTCCATCTGTAAATAACTGGAGAGATTCTGCACTCCTTTCAAATAATTCCGCTACCGTCATCATTGCTTCTAGAAATAATTTCTGCTCTTTTTTACCACATTTTAAATGCCAAATAAAGCGGCTAGCCCTGTCCATGAGCACGATTGTCCACCCCTCAGAGGCACTTGCTTCTTTATTTTTTCCAACTTTTGTGTATAGTTCATCCCCTTCTATTACTAATTTAACAAATTCATTCACTAAGGCGTATAAAAATAATGTCTCTTGTAATCCTGATAATTTCTTTTCCCAATTCAATATTGTTGTTTTTGCGTAGCCGAATACTCGGGCTGCTGCATTTAATCCTATTCCTTCCATTCTGGCTTTTAATACTTTTACAATTTCACTTAATGGGGTTTCTAAGCCAGCGATTACGCTACCATAAGTCTCAGCAAAACAAGAACCACATTCTTGACAGATGAACATTTTACGTTCCCCGTTACCTTTCGTTTGGTAATGAGAATGTATTTTTACTTTTTCACTATAGCAATGAGGGCAGTTTTTCTGAAATAAGGCTTCCTCTTTCTCTTGAGGTAAGCCAATATCACTTAGGAGGTCAATTGAGCTTTTATTCAATGTTGACATTGCTTTCCGTTTTCCCTTTCTTTAATATAATGACAATAATAATAGTATAACAAAAACGGGAATATGTCCAGTCGTAAGTTATTTTCTATTTTCTCAAACTCTTACACCATAACTTTTTCTAGCTTTGATCACACGATACCAGTACCTATTTTTAAGCTAGATTTCTTTTTTGATTCCACTCTACTAATATGCGATTACCCTGTTAAGCCCTCTGGGTCTTGGAAAAAGGCTTCACAGACATTGCCATGAAGACTCACCAGTTTATAATCTCGCCACTGTCCCCCTTCCTTCTCCTCGCCCCGCAGACAAATCTTTCCCCCATCTATACTGACCCCCGCACTCTCTCAGGGCGAACGCATCTAAAAATGATACAGATACAAGAACATTATAGAGGGATGGATAAGGGAAAATAAGGGAAAATACTCTGAAACTTGGTATCAAGAATAAACGGCTACGCGCTGGTTGGGACGAGGACTATCTCCTTAAGGTTTTACTCGGATAAGATGCGTTTGCCCTGGGGGGACAGACTTGACAATCTAGTAGGCTTGGGCGTGAATAGAGCTACCATTTAGGGAGAACTTAAAACAGAGGATAGGACAATGCCTAGATTAGCACCAACGCCACTGCACCTAAGCGAACTGGAGCGAGAGCAACTGCAACATTTGGTCAATCGGCACAGTACTTCCCAGCAAATTGTCCTCAGAGCCAAGATTATTCTACAAGCCGATGCTGGACAGAATCATCGAGAGATTGGTCGCGCCCTTAACATCAGTCGAGATATGGCCCGACTATGGCGCAATCGTTGGCTAGAGCTGAGTGGCAAGCCCCTGTCGGTGGTGGAGCGATTAACGGATCATCCGTGTCAACTTAAAGGAATGGGTTCCCAAATTTGTTGATTGAGAGCGGCCTTTTCTCGATGTCGCTTTCTCTCAGCTTTGACCAAACCAAATAACTTAGCACGTTCAGCCAGATAGGTTACTGTATCAGGCTTTTCTCCTCTAGCAATAGCCTTCGCTACATAATATAGACTCCGAAACACCATCTCTACTGAGATTTTTTCTTTCGGTTGATTTAGAGCAATCGCCACTTCCCCTACCAATTGATTTAAGACCGTATAGAAAATCAAAGTGCAAATAATCTGGATTTGGACACCATTCTTATTACCTACCCATAAATAGGCTAGTCCTAAAAGTCTTTTCGTTAATAAAAAGGCTTCTTCGATTGTCCATCGTCTTCGATATAAATCACAGACCTCTTCGGCGGACAGTTGTTCGGGAGACAACACATTTGTTAAATAGGGCTTGCTGAAAAAGTCAAAAAACGAAAGAAATGTGGGTTAGGGAAGTATGGACTGAAAAAGCATAGATAACTTATCCTTATGGAAACAAATCAAAATACAGATTTTGTTTAATCTATTGTTCCTTTCTGTCTAAAAAGGTCAACACAAATCACTCCTCACAAAAGAGAGGAAAATTAACACCATTTTTCACAAGAAAAACGACTCTACAACTTTTTACTTTTTGTCTTCTGAAGTAGAGTAGAAAGATTCATTACCAAAAAGTTCATCGCAATTACCGTTTCCGAGGTCTCAGGTAGTTTGGCCATCACTCGACCAAGACTAAATTTCCTCTTTCCCTGTCCGAATTTACCCTCAATGGCATTACGCACTCTTTCATCTGAGCGTGCCTCTTTCTTTTTTTCTTTGCTCACCTCTTTCGGCGGTCTTCCCAATCGGGGACCACTCATTCTTATATCCCTTTCTTTACAATAAGCTCGATTCGCTTTTGTTCGATAGATTTTATCCACATGAACCGATTCCGGATAACATCCTGTTTCCCTTTTATATTCTTCTATTCGCGCTTGTAAATCTCCCGATTCGTTGTAATTATCCCAACTTAATTTGTCTAAGAAGACAAAGCCATTCACATTACTTGCCGATATTTTAGCTCCAAACTCTACTGCTTTTCCCGCTTTTCCACGCACTATTGGACGCACGTGAGGTTGGCTTACACTCACAATTCTGTTTTCTACTTTATTTGTCTTTTTTTCATACATTTCTAACTGTTGCTCATACACTTTTCCTATCGTTACAAGCTCTTCTTGCTCTTTTTTCGTTAGTTTTTCTAACTTTGCTCCCTCTTCTATCATTTTTTCTATATCAGACAAGTTTCTTTTTATATATCCTAGTTGTTTTTTTGTTCCTTTTCTTCTTTCTTTTTTTGACACACGACGTTTTTTTGCTATGGCTAAGTACTCTTTTCTTGCCACTTCCCTATAAGTCCTCGGCTTTTCTTTCCTTTTCTCTTTTATTTCTTCATACAGCTTATCTATTATTTTTTCTGTTTTTTCTCTGGCATCATTCAATATTCCTATATCCGTTGGATATTTTATATCTGCTGGTGTACAAGTCGCATCTAACAATAACTTTCCTTCATTTTCTTTTTTTTCTGACGCTACACCCGTCGCTTTTTTTTCTATTTCTTTATTAATTTTATTTATTAATTCCATTCCTATTTTTTTACGAAAATGAACCATCATTGACGCACTAAATGCTTCTTTGCTACTATAGCTTTCCATTCCTATAAAGTACTGTAAATAAGGGTTCTCTTTTATTTGTTCTACTGTTTCTCTGTCACTTTTTCCTGAAATTTCTTTGATAATTAATGCTCCTAATGCCATTCTAAATGATTTGGCTGGGGCTCCTTTTTTTTCTGTGAAGTTTTTTGCATATTCTTCCTCATATTCTTCCCAGGGAATCATTTTTGACATTTCTATCCAACGATTTTCTTCGTCTAACTGCCCGCCGAACAGATTTTTCAAGTTTTCTGGTGTTTCAATTGAGTACTGTTGCTTTCGGTACATCTGCTTTCTCTCTTCTTAATGCAATGGTTTTGAGGCATTCTACCCTATTTTCGTGCATTCTAGCGGTTCTTAATTCGCCTACTATTTTTCTCCGTAAAGGTCTCAGCTTTTTTCAGCAAGCCCTAAATACTGATACCAGATTGTTCCCCATAATACTGAGACTAATCTCACCGGATGCTTGCAAGGATTAGAACGGTAATTTCCCATAATGATAATCTCATCTCTGTAATGACTACCTTGAGACAATACTTGTTTGGTTTTGTAAGATGTACCCGCTCTAAATCTGGTTAGAAAAAACTTTTTAGCTTCTGTTAACAAATCAAACCACACAAAGCTAAAAAATCCCATATCTACGAGAATTAAACCATTTTCTGGTAATTTAGCTGCCAATTCTTCACACCATATTTTATCATTTGATTTATCATTTTCTGTGTACCATAAAGTAACGGGTCTTTGGGTAAAGGCTTCCACTACCATCATTATTTTACCCCCCAATTTACTCTTTTCTTCTTTACTTATTTTCATATTTTTCCTTATCTGCTCTAGCGTTTAGCCATCTGCTATCCACACTGCACTAAACTTTTCTCTTATTTTTTCCCATTTTTCTCCTACTTGGAGCTTCTTCCCTTTTTCGGCTGCTTTTTCTAACACTTCTTTTAGTAATATTGCAAATATTTCGGCTGGCACATTCATCATTCTTTTTGATACTGCCTGTTTGCTTACTTTTAATGATGCTACCCATAGCAATCCCTCTTCCTCTAACAGTCTTACCGCTTCACTTATACCCGCTATTTGACGATACACTATACTTAACACTAATGCCACCATTACTGGTAAATTTAATACCCTATCTCTCATCATTTTCTCATGAGTTCCCTGTAAATATTTTAATGGTGTAAACATTGTGGGTTCTAGTAATTCAAACAACTCTTTTGTTATTTCAGGGATTTCTACCCCTGGCTGATTTGTCTTACGACGTAAGTCTGGGTTTCCTTTTCTCCGAGGATGTTGTCTTGCCATTTGTTTTTTGCTCACTTTTTTATATACTAACCTTTTTTTCAGCCTACTCTTACTTCCGCCTGCTTTTAGGCTAATCTTTTGTGAGTAGGCATTTTGGCTTAAGTTGACACCAATGCGGTGGAGCAACGCACTCTTGTGATTAGATGCAAGGCGTTCTGGCGAAAACTTTTGAGCACTGGTTCGCAAGCAAAATAAGCATCCAAAATTACATAACTCCCTGCCTCTGCGTAAGTAACACAAAGGTCAGCCATTTTTGTCACCAGGCTCGTCTTCACCTTTTTTTTGCCTTTTCCCTCCCCCTTCTCGGTTGCTTTGGACTTGATGCCATCGTCTAGCCGCAACACTAAGGGCAAGGCAAAGCAGGCTTTCCCTACTCCCACCAAAATACTCAAGGCATTGAAGTAATGACCCCTTATCCACTCTGGCTTGGACACATCTTCCGATTCTTGGTGTAGTCGTTTTACACCTGGCATCTTGCGTCCTTCTTTCCCCACTTTGATGCCATCACCCACATACACCCGTTTCCCTTTAATTCTGTATAGACTTTCATGCTGACTTAGCCACTTTGACCATTGTAAAGTTAGTCCTTCGACACTAAACGCCTTGGAATCAAACCAATGTAGAGCCTGATTGTAGTAGCTCTCTGTTCAGCCAATGGCATTGACATAGCTAGTTATTGCGCTGGGTTGGCTGTTGAGCACTACTCCCCAGACTAACAGGATAAACCATTGGAACGTTGCTTCTCGGCTAAAGGCTGGACGGAGATTATTGAGGATTTGCTCTAGTCGCTGACATAGTTGCATAATTGATAGATAGCACTGGCTATCGATTTTCTTATATCAGCCAGTTTCGGACATAACGGCACTCTTTTGTATCGGATGTCCGATTTTCTTTTCTCCACTTACACGCCTCGAGAACTTCCCACTGTCCAGTTACTGAAACGAGGAAATTTTCTCAGTCAAGATGATTTAAGAACGCAAATTCTTGAATTCATCGACTATTTTAACCGCACTATGGCGAAGCCCTTTCGATGGACGTATCGGGGGAAGGTTTTGGCTGCTTAAATTTTATAGCACCCAAACTTACGCCTTGGACTACTAGTCATCACACTGCGAAGATGTATGATGGAAGATTATTGCTTCACAGGAACCTGCTTTTTGAGACGAGTCCCAACGAGTCTTATAGTCTCTCCACAAGCTTAAACTCCTGACTGCCCATCAGCATTTGTTGACAGGATTTTTATTCCTTCTGCTCTTAAATTCTTGGCTGCATTTTCATCTCTATCGTGATGAGTATTACATTCTGGACTTATCCATCGTTATATAATTTTTCAAAAATAATGACAGACTTAGTTGATCATTTCAAAGCGCAATCCCTCTCTGAGAAAGGAATTGCACTTTCAGATGTTAGTCACGACTATTGAAAATTGGTATTAGCTATTTTTTCATGGACTCTAGCCACTATTTTCAGAGATTGCTGTAATACGGATTTGTTGACATCCGTTTAGGTGGATTGGCTGGCCAGAAATTGTCTTTGATAGTCTAAAAACTCGCCATGCCATTCCGCAAAACGCCGCTCCCCATCTTTGACTAAAAATTGGCGGTAGGCTTCCGAAGAAATCCAGGGCTTTGTTGGACGTTGTTGGGCCGAACGAGCTTGGTATTCAGCCGTTGATTGACGGCAGTAGTTGTGATAATTTTGGTGCCATTCACGATAGCGCCGTTCTCCATCCCGCACGAGGGCTTGGCGATAGGCTTCTGAAGATAGACTCATGGTGTTACTCCTTTTCAAATCCCTTGATGGCTTGATGGCTTGGCCAGGATTATAACACAATGCGTGAACTACCCAGTGCCGACCTCTCGTCAAGCAGCAATTCCAAATTCAGAATGTAGCAAATGATACGGAACATTGAACACTTTTGCCCTGTACATCCCAATCCAACATCAAGAAGAATTAACGAGAGCAACAGGGATGGTCTCATCAAGCATAAAGTCTAAAAGGTGATGCCAGCTTTCAAACAACAGATACTTGGTCAGACAAATAACGTCTTGAAAAAAGCCCCGGCGAGTCCCTCGTTGAAGCCGAGCCTGTTGATAGCGTTCATCGACCAGATGGAGAACAGTAGGTCATAAGAAAGCCAGAAGGTTGAGGGTCAGCAGAAAAGAGGACAAATGTTGCTTACCATGTCCAAAATTATGCTCTAAATGATAGCCCCGAGTTTTGAGAACATTGTGATTCTCATTTTCGGTTCGCCAACGACTGCGTCCAGCAGAGCAGAATGACCCGTTGAGGAATCAGGTCGTGGTTGGTATACTGAACACGGTCACAAGTTGCGAATTTTAAAAATAAGAGATAATATAGAAAAAGTAGTCAAGAGGCTGAGAAATGATTAAGGGGAGCATCTCACCTTTGCAATAAGTAGAAATACTTAATGAGGTAAATGAAAGAGTCAAAAAAGGTAATCATTTAAATAGGAACAGCGATGACGAAGGACTTGTGGTACATTGTCAGAATTCCAACTCGCACCAGTAATTTTAAGACGATGACCAATTTGTTTAACTTGAGATTCGACAGAGCCAGAGCCAATAGAAATGCCCTCTGCCTGCAAATAACCATAATTGACAATCCGATGTTTATGCTTGTTTAAATAAATGATAAAATTCTCAGCTTGAGGCTCTGACCATCCCTCAAAACAGGAGATAGCGGCATCCACTTCACCCGTCCAAAGAAAAGACTTGACCTCCTCAATTCGCTGGAATGACCCCCCAACTTTATAGAGGTTTTCAATTAAGTGATACCAGTCCAAAATTTCAATTCGCTCATGTTTCTGTCCCTATCTCACGAAATAAGTTCCAGATACCATCATGTCCATCTCCCAAACAAATTAAAGGCTTAGCCAAAATTTGAGAATTAACCAAATCTAATAAAGCCGAGTTATCTTGAAAAAAGGCAGCTACCCCCAATTGATGAAAACTGACTCCTTTATAATCACGCCAAATTAAGGGTTCTCCCTTGGGAGTTCTGAGTCGTACCTTCCCACCATCTATGCTAATTTCTTCGACTTCTGTGTTAGAGGGTAATTCTTCAAAATGATAGCGATGTACAAGGCGTTGTTGCGTACTGTGAGAAACAGCAATTCCCGTCAATGATTGGATTTTCTTAGCTGCTTTTTCATAAGACTCATCGCCACTCAGTAGCAAACAGTTCTTCTCTAACATTGGACTCATCTGAGTTCGAGGCTTTAGTTCTAATTTCTTCGCTTGTTTTTCTGTAATGGGCAATTCCCCCAAAATACTTTTTACTGTTCGTATCCGACCTGTGGTTTCCTCGGTACTTGTTTTGACAAAAAAATACCTATTTCTGGGTTGACATACTGAATCATTAAGTCTCTGACAGTCTCCTCTATTTCGCCCAAATTATTAAATGTTTTAACTTGAGATTGTTGATAGAGACATTCTCCCAACTCTTGACATAACTCTTGAATCCTTTTTTCATTTTCTGATAACACTGATAACATGAGATTGTTCCTCAATTGGGATAGATTTTGGAAAGTGGGTCTCGACTATTATACTCTCATTTCTTTTTTTGATAAAGTTCGATAAAGTTCAAAGTCTTATTTTTCTGCCCATAAGTATTAATATTTATTGCATAAGTGAGATGCTCCCAATCTCGGGAGCATCCCAGATTTGCAATGAGTAAAAGTACTCAGGCAATAGCTTCATTGAGATAAGCACAGCGTAATCTCAATATTTGAGGAACGTTTTCTGACTTCCAACAAGCCCCTGCTATTTGTATTCTCTTGCCAATTTGTTTGATTTTTGACTCTACACTTCCTGAGCCAATGCAGATACCTAAGTCTTGATAGAGTCCATAATCTGGCATTCTGCTTTCATGTTTCTTCATATAATTGATGAAGTTAATTGCTTCCTTTTGTTTTGAACCGTTCAATTCTTTAATTGCTGAATCTTGCTCCCCTTGCCATAAGTACGTCTCTATTTGCCTCTTTACCTTTTTTGAAACTTTCACTTTATGGATATTTTCCACCAAGTGATACCAATCCAATACTTCCCTTCTTTCGTCTTTATCCCTTATCTTTTCTATCAGATTCCAAATCCCATCATGTCCATCTCCTAAGCAAGTTACTACTCTCGCTAATGGTTGATTATTTGTCCAAGCGATTAATTCTTCCTGCGCTTGAAAAAATGCCGCACATACCTGACCATGTAAGCTTACTGCTTTATAATTTTTCCAGATACTTTCTTCGCCTACGCTCGTTCGTATTCTTACTGTTCCGCCATCTATGCTTAGACTTTCTATTTTCCTTGAGCTTCTTGAAATTCATACCCTAATGCTAATCGGTGTTGACTGCTTTTTGAGATGGACATTCCCGTCGTCATCTTGATTGTTTTTTCTCCTCTCTCAAATGACTCACAGGCTACAATATTTAAGCAGCATTTTTCTAAATAAGGACTCACTTGTTTATTTTTTTCTAACCCTAGCTTTTTCGCCTGTTTTTCTGTAATTTTTACTTTTCCGATAATACTGTCCACTGTTCTTTCTCTTCCTGCTTTTGTTCCTGTTGCTGTTTCACAAAAAAAACGGCCAATAGCTGGACTTACGACCGTCAACATTTGCTCTCGTACCGCTAGTTCTATACTTTCAAAGCTTTTCAAGTCTTCTTTTTGCGTATTTCTGACCATGATTTCTGCGATAGCTTTGAGATGGTCGTCTAATTTTTGCTTATCTTCAACGTTCATTTTTTGTACTCCAATTTTTATAACTTTTTAGATTATCCCCTTTTCCCTTCTTTGTAACTAAGCATTTATACTTACTGCAAATTTGGGATGCTCCCAGAATATATTGCAAATAAATTATTCAAATCAATTGAAGAATTAGAATCTCTCATCCATAAACTTCTTAATGAAGGTGGATTGACAATATGTTGGGGACGTAAAATCAAAAACAAGGGCTCAAGTATTATTGCAAGTTAAACTGATGACAGCTTACCAAAGCTCGTAGGCTCAAAATAATTCCTGCTCCTTTTTCCTTCCATCGCATCCCTGAACAACATAATCGTTGTTTGACCAACGTCTTACAAGCTGCTTCCGTAACACCTGAACCAATCGGATACTTTTTCTCTATGTATTCAGCATAATCCATTTGATGCTGATGATTCTCGTAATAAGTAATCGCTGCTTGTAGTTTCTCGGTAAGATTCTTAGAATGACTTTTTTCTTCTTTGACTTCTTTCATCAGATTTAGCAGTTCTCCTGCTTTTCCTTTTTCATGCTTGAGTTCTCGACAATTTTCAGTCAACCATTCTTTTTGTTTTGACACGGTATTCGGATGCAACGCTTCTGCCAAGGCACCTAAGTAACCAGAGGCATGATAGAAATCTAATATCTGTTCTTCCGTTTGCTTTTCTAAAAACTTCCAATTTGATTCTGCCCCGTCTGCTATCCCGACCAATGTTGCCTCTGGATAACGGTTTTTCGCTCGCTCAATTTCTCTTTCTAATCTTTCTAGAAAACTCTTTTTTCCATACTCTGGTGCCGCACCTAGATAGATTGTATGTTGACGTTCGCCTTCACTATCGTATAGGGAAACGGTTCCCACCATTGCTTCACGGTAGCCATCCTCACACATCAGCATACAGGTTCCATCTAATCCTATTCCCACTGTTGCAATTTGGCTATCCTCCTTGGGCGGGGCATAACTCCACGCTTCTTCTTTTGCCTGTACCACACTTCCTACTGCTTCACTCAATCTTTGGATATAGGATAGCGCTACTTTTCTACCATGATTTTCTAATAAATCATTTTTCACCTCTTTGCCTGCCATCCCTGACATTTTTGAGGATACCTGTTTTGCCAATAATGGCGTTGATGTTATGATTATCCTTGCTTCTCTTTCTAAGGGGCAATACGTTTTTCCTCAAAGGTGAACGCTGATATACATGACGATTCACTATAACCTCACCATAAGGTGTTTGATATTCTTTCGGTTGCTCTCCCTTACTCTTCCAGATTTCTTCACCGATTTTTAAGGGTGAACCATCTGTATCTAAATATTTCAAGGCTTCTTTGCTGGCGATGCAACCTACTTCGTTTAAGCCTTTTTGAATATTTATTTCTGTATCCAACATTGAACGACTGAGTTCTAATGTTAGTTCTATTTTTATCTTTGAACCCTCTACATTAATTAGTTTTGCTGTCATCATTGTTTCCTCTTTGTCACTTTTCATCCCATGTTAACACTTTTCTTTTCCTTCATCAACTAAAGGTCACACCCGTCACAACTTAGAACATGAGTTTTGGTGTAAGATGTAAGTATTTATTCGCGCTCCAGATTTAGGCTTTCTGAAACCCTTATACAGTAAGGCTCGATTTTGTATCTCTGACCCAGCGCGAAAGATTCGTGACACTAACGATTGATGACACGCCCTAGGGAAATGGAAAAATCAAGGCACTTTTGACTCTCCTATTGCAATCAGAACTCAGTTATAGTTAAAGATACATAACTTAACATTGCGACTCAGGCAACCATGATATCATCGCTTGCAATTCGGGAACTTCCCCTTTTTCCGCTACCTGAAGTAGTGCTTTTCCCTAACAGACCGTTACCGTTGCACGTCTTTGAGTTCCGTTATCGCATGATGATGAACACAATATTAGAGGATGATCGCCGTTTTGGAGTATTGATGGTCGATCCCACCAATGGGGAAATTGCCAAGGTCGGCTGTTGTGCAGAAGTTTTGCGCTACCAACGTTTACCCGATGACCGTTTGAAGGTATTAACGGTGGGTCAACAACGTTTTAGGGTGCTGGAATATCTACGGGATAAACCCTATCGAGTCGCCCTAGTGGAATGGATTGAAGATAAACCGACTCAACAGGATCTGCGCCCCTTGGCCAAAGAAGTGGATCGCCTTTTAAATGATGTTGTTCGTCTTTCGGCTAAGTTAACTGATCAGAGGCTGGAACTACCGGATGATGTTCCTGTTTTACCCCTCGAATTATCCTACTGGGTAGCGGGGAATCTCTATGGTGTCGCCAGTGAGCAACAGGATCTGCTCGAATTACAAGATACTGCCGATCGCCTACAACGGGAAGCCGAAATTTTAATTTCCACCCGTAGCCATCTCGCGGCCCGCACGGCTCTCAAAGATGCTCTTAAATAGCGGTTTAAAACCCTGAACCCTCAACGCTTCCCCAAATTTTAATGAGTTTGTCCTGACTACCCGTAACAATTTTTTGACCGTCCGTCGTCATGGCCATTGACCAGATACGTCCACTATGACCGCGCAGAATTTGGAAACAGGTTCCGGTGTTTCTATCCCAACGTCGAACGGTTTCATCCCAACTAGCCGTTACAACGGTCTGATTATCAGGGGTAATGGCAATTCCCGTAATTTCTTTACTGTGGCCCCCATGGCAAACGCATCTAAATTCTAGACTCCTTATCTGATAACCCACATTCCGTACTTGGCAACAAGAATTTTAATTAATACGAACAAGTCTAGATTAGCAAAAGTGCTTCCCCACAAAGGTTTCAGGAATCACAATCTGCTGAGCAACAAAAGTACACCTCTTTATGCAGCACAAAAACACTGATAAACGCACTACTATAGTCTTTCCTTCTCCGTCTATATCTAGTGTTGTGATGGCTAATGATACCTGCATATAGCGTGTAAATTTTAAATTATTTATTTTCTTCTAATTGGTACGGAATATGGGCTGAAACCCTTGCTACAGCGCAAATTTAGAATTGCTGGGCGACTGTGGAGCAACACACTCTTGTGATTAGATGCAAGTGCGTTCTGGCGAAAAACTTTTAGCACTGGTTCGCAAGCAAAATAAGCATCCAAAATTACATAGCTCCCTGCCTCCGCGTAAGTAACGCAAAGGTCAGCCATTTTTGTGACCAGGCTCGTCTTCACCTTTTTGTTGCCTTTTACCCCACATTCCGTACTTGGCAACAAGAATTTTAATTAATACGAACAAGTCTAGATTAGCAAAAGTGCTTCCCCACAAAGGTTTCAGGAATCACAATCTGCTGATCAACAAAAGTACGCCTCTTTATGCAGCACAAAAGCACTGATAAACGCACTACTATAGTCTTTCCTTCTCCGTCTATATCTAGTGTTATGATGGCTAATGATGCCTGCATATAGCGTGTAAATTTTAAATTATTTATTTTCCTCTAATTAGTACGGAGTACAGGTTTTACCTCCCCCTTCTGGGTAGGGCTGATTCATTCTCTGGTTTGATTCCTTTTTTGTCTCTCTTCAATCGCTTATGGGGTAAGCAAAGTAAGGTATTTTTAAAAATTTTCAGATATTTATTCTGAGAAATCGCCTTAAAACCTTGCCAGATAAGGATTTGATTGATTGAGATTTGTTAGAATGAAACAGCCCTACCCCTTCTGGGTTGGTTTGGACTTGATGCCATCGTCTAGCCGTAAAACTAAGGGCAATGCAAAGCAGACTTTCCCTACTCCCACTAAAATACTCAAGGCATTGAAGTAATGACCCCTTATCCATTCTGGCTTGGACACATCTTCCGATTCTTGGTGTAGTCGTTTTACACCTGGCATCTTACGTCCTTCTTTCCCCACTTTGATGCCATCGCCCACATACACCCGTTTCCCCTTAATTCTGTATAGACTTTCATGCTGACTTAGCCACTTTGACCATTGCAAAGTTAGTCCTTCGACCCTAAACGCCTTGGAATCAAACCAATGTAGAGCCTGATTGTAGTAGCTCTCTGTTCAGCCAATGGCATTGACATAGCTGGTGATTGCGCTGGGTTGGCTGTTGAGCACTACTCCCCAGACCAACAGAATAAACCATTGGAACGTTGCTTCTCGGCTAAAGGCTGGACGGAGATTATCGAGGATTTGCTCTAGTCGCTGACATAGTTGCATAATTGATAGATAGCACTGGCTATCGATTTTCTTATATCAGCCAGTTTCGGACATAACGGCACTCTTTTGTATCGGATGTCCGATTTTCTTTTCTCCACTTACCCGCATCGAGAACTTCCCACTGTCCAGTTATGATAATAGTTTAAGATAAATGTGCAACGCTTACATTATGTATTACAACACTGATAACGGGTCTTTTCTTCGGCTGAAAATCCATGTCCCCTAATATTTGTGCTTTAACAGCTTGGACAAACAATCACGCTGAATAGCATGGCACAATGAATTTTGAGCGTTACATTTATCTATTATTACTCATTCCACAGATTTAGAACATCACCAAAATGCTTCTGCTTATTTTATTGGTTTTTAATAGGAAGAAATTTCGGCGTTGCTGACTTGAGGTATGAATCTCTAAAGATGCAATTTTTAAAACATTGACTCACACTGGTTTCTAGATGTATGCAAAATTCTATTTCATACCCTGATTAAGCAACGCCGAAATTTCTAATTACGGCGAATTCTTTTTAATCTTCAGCCATTCTCACACCGCAAATGTCACAATAGATCATGTATAAATAACCCTGCATTTACCATGACTTCTACCCCCAAAGCCCTGAGCGGTAACGAAATTCGCGCCTCATTCCTGAACTTCTTTGCTCAACGTCAACACCAAATCCTGCCCAGTGCATCTTTGATTCCTGAAGATCCGACCGTTCTTTTGACGATCGCGGGAATGTTACCCTTTAAGCCAATTTTTTTGGGGCAAAAAGCCTCTGATTTTCCCCGTGCGACCACTTCCCAAAAATGTATTCGTACTAATGACATCGAAAATGTGGGACGGACAGCGAGACATCATACTTTCTTTGAAATGTTGGGTAATTTTAGTTTTGGCGATTATTTTAAGGAGCAGGTGATCGCCTGGGCCTGGGAACTTTCCACCCAGGTTTTTAACCTCTCTCCTAACAATTTAGTGGTCAGTGTTTTTGAAGAAGATGACGAAGCTTTTGCCATTTGGCACGATCAAATCGGTATTCCTGAGCATCGCATTCAACGCATGGGAGCCGATGATAATTTTTGGGTATCAGGGCCAACGGGGCCCTGCGGGCCTTGCTCAGAAATTTATTATGATTTTCATCCTGAATTAGGTGATAAAACCATTGATCTCGAAGATGATAGCCGTTTTATTGAGTTTTATAATTTGGTTTTCATGCAATACAATCGAGATATAGAAGGGAATTTAACACCGTTACAAAATAAAAATATTGATACGGGAATGGGCTTGGAAAGAATGGCTCAAATTCTCCAAAAAGTTCCCAATAATTACGAAACCGATTTAATTTTTCCCATTATTGAAACCGCCGCCAACATTGCGAAGATTAACTATCAAAAAGCCGATGAGAAAACCAAGATTTCTCTCAAAGTAATTGGCGATCACGTTCGTTCTGTTGTTCACATGATTGCGGATGGCATTAGTGCTTCTAATATTGGTCGCGGTTACATTTTACGGCGGTTAATTCGTCGCGTGGTACGTCATGGTCGTTTATTAGGCATTGAAGGAGAATTTACCTCCCAAGTCGCAGAAACCGCGATTCAATTATCTGAATCTATTTACCCCACTGTTCGGGAACGGGCTGATTTTATTAAACAGGAATTACAACGGGAAGAATCGGCATTTTTGAAAACCCTAGAGCGGGGCGAAAAGTTATTAGCTGAAATCATTGAAAAAGAGCAAAAACAAATTTCAGGAGTAGATGCTTTTACCCTTTATGATACCTTTGGTTTCCCCTTTGAATTAACCCAGGAAATTGCGAAAGAGCAAGGATTAACGGTTGATGAAATTGGCTTCCAAGCGGAGATGAAAAAGCAACAGGAACGTTCTAAAGCGGCCCATGAAACCATTGATTTAACGGTTCAAGAAAGTTTGGATAAATTGGCAGAGCATATTCATCCCACTGAATTTTTAGGTTATCAACAATTCCAAACTCTCGCAATTATTAAAGCCGTTTTAATTGAGGGGAAATCTACGGAACAAGCGGAAGCAGGTAACATCATCCAGTTAGTCTTAGATCAAACTCCTTTCTACGCAGAATCTGGGGGACAAATCGGCGATCGCGGTTATTTAACAGGCGATAATTTAGTCATTCGCATTGAAGATGTCAAGAAAGAATCAGGCATTTTTATTCATTTTGGTCAGGTTGAACGAGGCATTGTGACGGTCGGGAAAACGGTGACAGCCATGATTGATCGGGCCTGTCGTCGTCGAGTTCAAGCGAATCATACCGCTACCCATTTATTGCAAGCAGCGTTAAAGAATTTAGTAGATGATTCCATCTCCCAAGCCGGTTCTTTGGTAGATTTTAATCGTTTGCGTTTTGACTTCAATTGTCCGCGTTCTATTACTTCTCAAGAATTACAAACAATTGAGGATCAAATTAACACCTGGATCGCCGAAGCTCACGATACAGAAATTGCTGTTTTACCCATCGCCGAAGTTAAAGCGAAAGGGGCGATCGCCATGTTTGGGGAGAAGTATGGAGCCGAAGTTCGAGTGATTGATATTTCTGGGGTTTCAATGGAATTATGTGGCGGAACCCATGTGCGAAATACGGCTGAAATTGGGCTATTCAAAATCATTTCGGAAACGGGGATTTCTGCGGGAGTGCGGCGCATTGAAGCGGTGTCTGGCCCCTCAGTTTTAGAATATCTTAATCTACGGGAAAAAGTAGTTAAAGACCTCAGCGATCGCTTTAAAGTTAAGCCTGAAGAAATTCCAGAACGAATTACCAGTTTACAGCAGGAATTAAAGGCTACGCAAAAGGATTTAGAGGCCGCTAAACAGGAATTAGCTTTGTTAAAATCTGAGCAGTTATTAGATCAAGCTGAAACCATCGGTAACTTCAAAATTCTGGTAGCAAATTTAGGAGAAGTTGATCCTGAATCTTTAAAAACTGCCGCCGAACGATTACAGCAAAAGTTAGGAGAAAGTGCCGTCATTTTAGCCTCTGTACCCGAACCCGATAAGGTCAGTTTAGTGGCAGCTTTTAGCCCGAAAGTGATCAAAGAAAAGCAATTACAAGCGGGTAAATTTATCGGTGCGATCGCTAAACATTGCGGTGGTGGTGGCGGTGGTCGTCCCAATCTAGCTCAGGCGGGAGGTCGTGATCCCAGTCAATTAAAAGCGGCTTTAGAAGCGGCAACCACTCAACTGCGATCACTGTTAGGTTAGGGTTCCTTTTTGGGCGCAAGCCTTCATTGGTGTCAACTTAAGCCAAAATGCCTACTCACAAAAGATTAGCCTAAAAGCAGGCGGAAGTAAGAGTAGGCTGAAAAAAAGGTTAGTATATAAAAAAGTGAGCAAAAAACAAATGGCAAGACAACATCCTCGGAGAAAAGGAAACCCAGACTTACGTCGTAAGACAAATCAGCCAGGGGTAGAAATCCCTGAAATAACAAAAGAGTTGTTTGAATTACTAGAACCCACAATGTTTACACCATTAAAATATTTACAGGGAACTCATGAGAAAATGATGAGAGATAGGGTGCTAAATTTACCAGTAATGGTGGCATTAGTGTTAAGTATAGTGTATCGTCAAATAGCGGGTATAAGTGAAGCGGTAAGACTGTTAGAGGAAGAGGGATTGCTATGGGTAGCATCATTAAAAGTAAGCAAACAGGCAGTATCAAAAAGAATGATGAATGTGCCAGCCGAAATATTTGCAATATTACTAAAAGGAGTGTTAGAAAAAGCAGCCGAAAAAGGGAAGAAGCTCCAAGTAGGAGAAAAATGGGAAAAAATAAGAGAAAAGTTTAGTGCAGTGTGGATAGCAGATGGCTAAACGCTAGAGCAGATAAGGAAAAATATGAAAATAAGTAAAGAAGAAAAGAGTAAATTGGGGGGTAAAATAATGATGGTAGTGGAAGCCTTTACCCAAAGACCCGTTACTTTATGGTACACAGAAAATGATAAATCAAATGATAAAATATGGTGTGAAGAATTGGCAGCTAAATTACCAGAAAATGGTTTAATTCTCGTAGATATGGGATTTTTTAGCTTTGTGTGGTTTGATTTGTTAACAGAAGCTAAAAAGTTTTTTCTAACCAGATTTAGAGCGGGTACATCTTACAAAACCAAACAAGTATTGTCTCAAGGTAGTCATTACAGAGATGAGATTATCATTATGGGAAATTACCGTTCTAATCCTTGCAAGCATCCGGTGAGATTAGTCTCAGTATTATGGGGAACAATCTGGTATCAGTATTTAACAAATGTGTTGTCTCCCGAACAACTGTCCGCCGAAGAGGTCTGTGATTTATATCGAAGACGATGGACAATCGAAGAAGCCTTTTTATTAACGAAAAGACTTTTAGGACTAGCCTATTTATGGGTAGGGAATAAGAATGGTGTCCAAATCCAGATTATTTGCACTTTGATTTTCTATACGGTCTTAAATCAATTGGTAGGGGAAGTGGCGATTGCTCTAAATCAACCGAAAGAAAAAATCTCAGTAGAGATGGTGTTTCGGAGTCTATACTATGTAGCGAAGGCTATTGCTAGAGGAGAAAAGCCTGATACAGTAACCTATCTGGCTGAACGTGCTAAGTTATTTGGTTTGGTCAAAGCTGAGAGAAAGCGACATCGAGAAAAGGCCGCTCTCAATCAACAAATTTGGGAACCCATTCCTTTAAGTTGACACGGATGGCAAGCCTTGCGCCTCTACAAATAGACATCTCCAAACTAACTGGTCTAATGAATGGTTTTGATTGTCTTCGTTTTCTGGTCTATTTGTGGGATGACTTTTGCTACTCCTCTGCTTAAACTAACAAAAGAGAGTGATTATTGATGGGAATAATGAGGAACGATTAAGGGGCGATCGCGGTTGTCTTTTTAAGAAGAGTGGATCGCCTATCATAGAATAAGCTTAGTTGTTCCTGTCACTACCCCCCCGTAAACAAAAAAACCTATGACTGCAATTTTATTTGACCAACTCAAGAACCAATTGAGTGAATTAACTCGCCAATACCGCGATCGCGTTGATTTTTTGGCCATTCGGGTAGAACAGGCAGAAGGAACCAACATTGTTTTACGGGGTGATCAAATTGAAACCCTCAGTGAAGGCATTGCCATTGGCGGTCAGGTGCGGGCTTGTCATCGGGGGGGGTGGGGCTTTGCCAGTTTTAATCGCCTTTCTACCCTTTCAGAACGCATTGAAGAGGCGATCGCGGCGGCCAAATTGGTAGGCGAAGAAGAAACCCTACTGGCCCCTGTTGATCCGATCCAAGCCATCTGTCAATTACCCCTAACGGGAAGCGATCCTCGCCATATTCCCCTCGCGACGAAAAAGGCACTCTGCGATCACTATAACCAAATTTTAAGAAGTGTCAGTTCCCAGATTACCACCACCAGTGTGCGCTACGGCGATACGACGCAAAAAATTCTCCTAGCCACTTCAGAAGGCACTTTAATTGAACAAAGCTGGTGTGATCTTGAAATGCGTTTTTCCGCCACGGCTCGCAATGGAGAAATGGTACAAACAGGACGAGAAACAACGGGTTCCCGTCGCGGCTACGAAGATTTAGCTGATTTAGATCCAGTTGTTCAGGCTGCTGCCCAACGGGCCGTGAATGCTTTGAGCCTACCGACGGTAAAAGGCAATACTTATACAGTGGTCATTGATCCGATTCTAACAGGTTTATTTGTGCATGAAGCCTTTGGCCATCTTTCTGAAGCCGATATGCTCTACGAAAATCCAGACTTTTTGGAAGTAATGAGTTTAGGGAAACGCTTTGGCCCCTCTGACTTACAAATTTTTGATGGAGCGGCTCCTTCAGGTCATCGAGGTAGTTACTTCTATGATGATGAGGGGGTTCCGGCTACCAGTACCCAATTAATTAAAGACGGTGTGTTAGTGGGTCGTCTCCATTCACGGGAAACCGCAGGCAAATTGGGCGAAATGCCGACGGGGAATGCTCGCTGCCTCAATTATCACTATCCTCCCATTGTCCGCATGACCAATACCTGGATTGAGCGGGGTCAAACTCCTGTCGCTACCCTCTTAGATGATATTGAAGAAGGCGTTTATGCTAGCAATTGGTTAGGCGGTATGACTAATGGCGAAATGTTTACCTTTACGGCGGGGGAAGCTTGGATGATTCGCCAAGGCCAATTGGCGGAACCGGTTCGAGATGTAACCCTATCGGGCAATGTTTTTAAAACCCTGGCTAATATTGAGGCGATCGCCGATGACTTTTACTGGGATGAGTCCGGCGGTTGTGGCAAAGGCGGTCAAAGTGGTTTGGCGGTGGGTTGTGGCGGCCCTAGCCTCCGCATTCGAGACGTGGTGGTGGGAGGGGAAGCAGATTAAGGGAACAAAACTTCTGGGATTATGCGAATTCTACATCTTTATTAATTCAGTGATCGCATCATGAATTCACCATGAGACAACCCCTAGAAAGCAAAGATCAGTTAAGGTTAAGGCAATTTAATACGTTGATTAGTCATTTTCCTCAATTCAGGGAGTAACGCTTAAGCGGTATGTTCAGTGTTGTCTTATTTTTGGTGTATCTCGTTTTCATTAGCCTGATTTTCTTCCAGCAGCAAAAATGGTGGATTAAAATTGATACCCAATCTCCGTCCTGTACTTATTATTTTGGCCCCTTTGACTCCCCAGAAGAGGCGCGATCGCATCATCAAGATTATTTACTGGATCTACAAATGGAAGGAGCAGAAGGTATTACCTATTCCATTGAACAATCCCGTCCTCAACAGTTAACGATTGGGGCAGAAGAATAGCAAACTGAGCGGAAATTGATTGCGAATTGATCACCCTTCATGGCAAGGATAATCAGCGTGTTTAAATCCCTACTTTCCTTATTCCTAAAATCTGCTTGTCCTCTCTGTCAAAGGGCCTGTGAAACTGAGCTTTGTCGTTATTGTCAAGGGCAATTAGAATCCTGTCAATGGCCCAATCCTCGGCAAGGTTGGCAGGGAGATTTACCTCGATTTATTTGGGGACAATATGACGGCAAACTTAAACAGGCGATCGCTGCTTTTAAGTATGATAACCATCCCGAATTAGGCGATTTTTTGGGTTATGCTCTTGGGGAAAGTTGGTTAAAGTCTGCTATGCCAAAAAACTTACCGGCTTTGACCTTGGTTCCGATTCCCCTCCATCCCCATAAACTTAAAGAGAGAGGTTTTAATCAAGCTGAACTTTTGGCCCAGGGTTTTAGTCAAATCACCCGTTATCCGCTCCTTGCCCAGGGATTGGTGCGGGTGAAAGATACCGTTCCCCTTTTTAATCTCAAGCCGGAACAACGTCAAGCCACCCTGGATCAAGCTCTACAGATGGGAGAGTCTCTTAAAAAAGTTCGAGCCAGACGACCCATTTTACTGGTAGATGATATCTACACCACCGGAACCACCGCCCTAGAAGCTCAGAAAGTTCTACAGGCTCAAGGTTTTATCGTGGCAGGAATTGTGGCGATCGCCTCTCCTCGGTTTTCATAAAATAATCTGGCTGATGGCTTACCCTTGATCCACATCACACCCCATAGCAGGAACAATAAATTAATATAAAGAGTTGTATAGTTGTGTCCTTCAAAAAGTAGCACTCAACTTTATTGGTCACTAACCTCGCCCTCAAAGGGACGGGGCTTGCCTAAACCAATTTAGGCGACGTAAGTAGAGACTACCGCATCGAGACACAATCTGGTACAGACCTCCGCATACTTCCCTAGTTCGGATTCCCTCTAAGCCTTATTGGTAAGGCGTTGTAAGACAAGACATCTTGATTGTGTTGCGGGAAGGGACGTTAACTTTACTCTTAAGGATTATCTCCATGCAAAGAGTTCCTGTTATCTCAAAAGACGGAAAGCCGTTAATGCCCACTAAATCTAGTCGGGCTAGACGGTGGCTCAAAGAAGGAAAAGCTATCGGTAAATTTAACGACTTAGATATTTTCTACATTCAGTTAACCACCGAACCTTCCGACGACAAAACCCAGCCGATTGCTACTGGCATTGATCCGGGTAAATTATTTTCTGGCATCGGCGTTCAATCTTCTCTTTTCACTCTCGGCCAAGCTCATTTAGAACTTCCCTTTAAACGAGTAAGGGAACGGATGGACAATCGGCGATTAATGCGACGGGGACGAAGAGGACGACGAATCAACCGTAAACTCACCTTTGATTTACGGGCGCATCGTCAGAAACGATTCTCCAATAGAAGACAAGGGAAATTAGCCCCCTCAATAAAAGCTAATCGCCAACTCGAACTAAGAGTCGTTTCTGAATTAACCAAAATCTATCCAATCTCTGACATTTACTTTGAGTACGTCAAGGCTGATGTTGATCTAACTTCAGGTAGAAAAGGGGTCAAGTCTGGAAAGGGTTTCTCTGCTGTTATGGTCGGACAAAAATGGGCTATCGAGCAACTTTCTAAGATTGCTACAGTCCATACCCGTCTTGGTTGGCAAACCTCCAATCTCAGGAAATATCTGGGATTAGAAAAGTCCAAAAACAAGGCAGAACAATCTCCAGAAAGTCATGCTAACGATGGGATTACTCTTGCCTGTTTTCGTTTTTTAGATTACCTGCCATTCCACAGTTCTAATGGTCATGGACACGAATGGAAAGGCTCTGTTGAGATAACAGATGCTCCTTTCGCTATCGTCAAACGTCCTCCCATTAGTCGTCGTCAACTTCACCTCATGGTTCCCTCTCAGGGTGGTAAGCGACGTAAATATGGTGGCTCTACGACAAGGCATGGGTTCCGTAAAGGAGATTTAGTTTCTTCTCCCAAGGGAATCGGTTATGTCAGTGGAGACACCGAAAAATTGTTATCTGTTAGTGATGCCAATTGGAAACGATTGGGACAGATAGCTGTCAGCAAGATTCAATTAATTCGTCGTTCTAACGGCTTAATTGTTTCTTACTAACCCATATAAAGCCGTCCTCTGCCATCGCTAAAGGACGGGGTTTCTACCCAATTTTTCGATGAATTTTAGATGAGGAGAATGATGAAATCCCTAGTATCAAAGCTTTCTACGGTGTCTTGGAGTACAACTCTGGTTTTCGCAACCCTAGCAAGCCAGGCGATCGCTGCTCCCCCAGGCGTTAATCCCAATAGTCCTTTCCAAAAAACAACTACGCCTACCGTAACGAAACCATCCTCAACAACCCCTTCTGTTATAAACCCTGCCGTCACAACACCTTCTACAACAACGTTACCGGCTCAAACAACTCCGACTATTACAACCCCATCTGCCACAACGCTACCCACAACCCCCTCAACTAACCCATCGACCGCAACAGAGATTATTCCTAAAACTGTTGCGCCTTCCCTTACTACGCCTTCGGTGACAACTCCCACCACGACCGTTCCTTCCTCAACAAAACCCGCTACTACTACTACTACCCCTGCCACCCCAACCAAGACCACTGCAACAGCAACAGATAAAAAAGCATTAGCCACCCGTCTTGTATTGGTATTGGGTGAACGTCGGGTTTATGCCTACCAAGAAGATAAAGTCCTAGCCAGTTACCCTGTGGCCGTTGGCAAAAAAGGTTGGGAAACCCCCACTGGTAATTTTAAAGTTATCCAAAAAGTGAAAGATCCCATTTGGCAAAATCCCTGGAATGGCAAAATTGTTCCTGCCAGTTTGAATGGCCCCATTGGTATTCGTTGGATTGGTTTCTGGACGGATGGAAAAAATACCATCGGTTTTCATGGTACACCAGGCGAACATCTCTTAGGTCAGGCCGTGTCTCATGGTTGCGTCAGAATGAAAAACAAAGATGTGGTGGCTTTATTTGAAATGATTGAACCCGGTACTCCAGTCATCGTCAAAAATAAATAGTATCACTAACCGCAATTAGTCATCATTTCTTGTGAGATAGGCTTCTAGCCTACGACTAGAGATAAGTGATGTGATGCGTTAAAACACCGATGGGCAGGGGGCCTAAGCCCCTTGTTATTAGGCATTCAAAGTCAGTCATTATTCAGTCACGATAAAACTCTACAGATAAACTATCTCTTCTATCTTTTCGATCAACTATTTTTAAGTATTGCTCTTAAATTTTTATGGTTAACGTCACTCGCTCTCACTATACCAATGTTCAAATTGCTACCTGGCTAAGGGGCCTATTAACCATTGCTTGGGCCGATGGTGACTTTACGCAAGAAGAACAAATTTTTATTACTGAACTCATTCAGGAAATAGGGTTTCAGGATACGGATACGGTTCTCTTTAAAACCATTACACCGGATGAATTAGTGGAGGGTTTAGGCAAAGAAAAGATTACGGCTGAAAACTTTCTCCGCACGGCGGTTTTGGTAGCGATCGCCGATGGTCTTTATTCCCCCCCCGAATCCCAAATTCTCCAGCAATTTAGCCAGGCATTAGGGATCAAAATCAAGGCCTTAGAATCCCTAGAACATACCCTCTGCGATCCTCATGGTGACTATAGCCAGAGCGCACATCCCGATCCCCACCCCGATTTATTACACCCCGTTAAAGATTGGCTGGATGGGATGGCCATCCATGATCCTCGTTTAGCCCGCTTTGTTTGTAAATTAATTCCACCCCAATGTCCTTTTGAGCGAGATGTTAAGCTATTTGGCCATAAGCTGGTTCATATCCCTCCCCTTTGTAAACTCAACCCCCTCTATGAACAGTTAGTCGGTCTGCGCTTTCGGGCCCTTTCCTATCTGGCTGATGATTGTCAGGAGGATATTTCCGCCTATATTTAGAAAACACTGAGCGATCGCGATGATCATTCTCCAATTCGACCTCAAGTTAATTGCTGCCAAGGGAAAGTTATTCTGCTCTTTTTCTCTTTATAAAACCTATCGGGTTGTCAGTAAGGCTCCTGCCGATGTGTTGTGGTGCAAACTGGTTAATTTGGCGGACGTATCCTGGCACCCACTCTTTGCCAAAACCAATCTTCCTTTAGGACTAATCGCTAAACCGGGCCTCATTTATCAAGCCGTTACTCGTTTAACTCCGATTCCCATTCGTCTATTTGTGGAAAATGTACGCCCAGGACAATTACTGAGTTTGCGGGTGTTAACGTTTCCTGGAATGGAACAGAAGATTACTTACCAGATGGAATCGACTCTCTGCGGCACTTATATCTCCTATTCCGTCACCCTACGAGGTTGGCTTTCACCTTTTATTTGGTGGTTGATTAAACCCTATTCTGATCGGGTGGTGATGGAATTATCTAATGCGGCAGAACGTTTAGTTTAGATTCTAAGCTGTTCTTCTTCCTCTTGCTCTTTCATTTTATCTAATCGATCCCAAATAACCTGCATTAAGCTCTCTAAACCGGTTCTAGCTACGGCTGAAATTGTTAGGATCGGGGCCGATGTTATTTCTGCGAGAGACTGATGAATGGAAGTAACTTGTTCAGTATCAACAGCATCCACTTTGTTTAAGGCAATAATTTGTAGGCGATCGCCTAAACCATGACCATAGGCCCGTAACTCTTCCTCAATTACCTGATAATCCTTAAGGGGATCGTCTGAGGTCATATCAACTAGGTGTAATAACAGCCGAGTGCGTTCAATATGACGTAAAAAATCATGGCCCAAACCCACACCGGCATGGGCTCCTTCAATTAAACCAGGAATATCGGCAAATACAGTTCCATCTCCTGTCGGTTTACGTACTACACCCAGGTTAGGAACAAGAGTTGTAAAAGGATAATCGGCAATTTTAGGACGGGCCGCCGATAGAGAAGCAATCAGGGTGGATTTTCCGGCATTAGGAAGACCAATAATCCCTACTTCTGCCAATAGTTTTAACTCCAAACGTAACAGCCGCTTTTCCCCTTCTAGTCCAGGTAAGGCATATTCTGGAGCGCGATTGCGGTTACTGAGAAAATGTTCATTCCCCAATCCTCCTTTCCCACCCTGGGCAACACAAAGGCTTTGACCATCCACCACCAAATCCCCTAAAATCTCGCCCGTTTCAGCATCATAAACAATAGTACCGCAGGGAACTTGAACAATCACATCTTTTCCGGCTGCTCCCGTGCGATTATTTGGCCCTCCCCGTTTACCATTATCCGCTTTGAATAAACGAGCATACCGAAAGTCCAAGAGCGTTTGCAAATCGTTAACCGCCGCTAGGATCACAGAACCACCTCGACCGCCATTGCCCCCAGAGGGCCCTCCCGCCGGCACATATTTTTCCCGACGAAAGGCGACTAAACCATCTCCTCCCTTACCGCCTTCTACTTCGATTTCTGCCTGATCAATGAATTGCATAAAATTTAGTCTGGATTATTCTAGATCAATCTTATCAATCTTTGGCTTTTTTGACTTTGCCTCAGTTTTTTATCGGTTTTCCTGATGATGATTAATCTAGAAAATTACTTAAGTTTAATGCTCTAAATTATTACTAATTATTACTAATTATTGCTAATTATTGCGAGATAAACTTCGTAACTCTTGATCGAGATCATTCAAATAGCCCTGATTTTGATCCAACTGATAATCTTTGGATAAAATACAACTTTTGATAGCGGCTTGCACAATACTTTTGGAGGTGACATTACCGGCAGAATAGGCTTCAATTAACCCCCCTGCGCTGGGAATTCCCTGGGACTGAAACATACCCTGATAGGCCATTTGACCAAGGGTAACGGCTCCAATATAGTCTTGGGGTTCCCGAATACAGCTCGAAGGACTGGTTGCTGGTGAATCCGCTTTAACTTGGATAGGAATAACTACCATTGATAGAATAGCAGTGAGTAGAATGAGGGGATTTATTTTCATGGCAGTTAGGCATTTAGGGTTGAAGTTAAGCGTTTAGGGTAAAAAGAAATTAATGAATATTCTATGCAGTAAGGAAAGCTAATTGATGACCAATCTTCTTTAACCAAGCTGCATCAGCTTTTCGATCCGTCTTAATTTCTAATAAACGGATCCCTTCTTGAGGAAGATTGCTGATTAGTTCGACAAAGGTCTGTTGGTCATTGATGAGAAAATAATCAATATTATAGCTTACACAAAGTTTGGCAAAGTTAATAGACTGGGGTGTGGCAAAATAATTTTCAAAATAGGATTCTTTGGACGCGATCGCCAACATTTCAAAGATACCACCGCCGTTGTTGTTAATCAGGATAATGGTTAGATGCCCTCGGAAATAGGGACGAATTAAAAAGCCATTGGTGTCATGCAATAATGACAAATCCCCCGTCAAGAGTAAACTGGGCGTTTCTTGGTGAGCCATTCCCAGGGCGGAGGAAAGTGTACCATCAATGCCATTGGCTCCTCGATTAAAATAGGGTTGACTATAGGTTTGATTCGGCTGCCAAAAAAATTCTACATGGCGAATCGGCATACTGTTGGCAATAAAAATTGGGGTTTGGCTCGGTAAGGATTGAGAAATTAACCAGGCAATTTTTCCTTCAAATAGCTCCTCTCTCTCTGTCATTATTACTGTCATTTGTTGCTGGATTTTTTGTTCCAAAACTTGCCACTCTTGCAGGTATTCTTTTTTTCTAGAGGCTGGCTTTTTCTGCTCGGCAAGAATGGTCACAAATTGGAAAAGAGAAAGTCTGAGATGCTGGGTCTGGGCGTGTAACGGGTCAAAGTTATCTCTAGAGGTATCAACAATATAGCGAGGACAAGACAGTTGACTTAACCAAATTCGCAGGTTTTTACTCGTTGGTAATTCTCCAATTTGGATGATGCAATCGGGGTTTAATGTTTGAGCAATTTGGGGATTGCGTAACACAAAATCGTAGGTCGTAATCAGGGGGTAACTGCCATCAAAAAAATTTCGCAGGGGGGAAAGGGCATCTCCGAAGACAGGATAGGCTAAATGTTGGGATAGAGCGGCGATCGCTTGACAATAAGACTGAGGATCATCCCCTTGATACAATCCGGCGATAATAATGCCTTTGGCGGGCCAGGGAGCTTGCTCTGAACAATGTTGAAGAAGAAGCGTTAAGTCCGAATTAACGAGGGTTGATATCCTTAAGTTGCCGGAGATTGGCCGAACCATTGCCCAAAAAGAGTCTAGGGGAAAACTATCAGCCAAAGAGAGAACAGCAGCATCGGGAATGGGGGCTAAAGGTTCTTGAAAAGGACAGTTGAGATGAACCACACCGGCTTGAGGGTAAAGACTGCGTTCCCAGGCATGAACTATTGTTTGCCGAAGATATTGCAATGATTCTAAGGCTGAACTAGGAATGGTTAACTCGCTTTGCCATCGAGGGTAATAGCCATAGAGTTTAAGCTGATCGATGGTTTGCCCTGCATGACAATGACGTAATTCCGGTGGGCGATCGGCAGTTAATACGATTAAAGGGATCTGGCTTTCGGTGGCTTCAATAATAGCGGGATAAAAATTGGCTCCGGCGGTTCCTGATGTACAGACAAGAACAACAGGTCTTCTGGATCGCTTGGCCCGTCCCAAGGCAAAAAAGGCCGCCGATCGCTCATCTAAAATTGGAAGAGTTTCAATCTGAGGATGTTGGGCAAAAGCCAGGGTCAAGGAACTAGAACGAGAACCAGGGCAAATAATGGCAAACTTCAATCCCAGCCGATGAAGAGTCTCCACTAAAACCGATGACCAAAGAGTATTAACGTTCCGAAAATCCATGATTAGGGGCTAGGAGAAAGCGGCAATGGGGAAGCAGGAATAGGTGTCGCAGGGATAGAGCGATCGGGAATAGGTGTTGTTGGAACAGGTGTCGCAGAAATTGGTGTTGTTGGAATTGGTGTCGCAGGAACAGGTGTTGCAGGGATTGGTGTCGCAGAAATAGGCGTTGTTGGAATAGGTGTCGCAGGGATAGAGCTATCGGGAATAGGTGTTGCAGGGATAGAGCTATCGGGAATAGGCGTAGAAGATACATTTTCTGGAGGAGCAACTTCTAGTGATCTCGCTGTAAACCAGAGAAAAAAGCTATAACCGAAAAGTCCCAACAAACTTACAGTACCAACAAAAATAAGTGCAATTCCCGCCTTGAGAGAAATGGGTGTATATAAAACAGACGGTAGCCGCCGATGAGGAACCGGCATCCTGGGCAAAGGAGTCAGCATTTTTGCTTCGGCAGTGATCGCATTCATCGTGTTAGAAGCCGTCCTGCTAGAGACTTGGGTTTCAACCGCCTGATAGGACAGAGTGGGTAATGTTTCAGGGGCTTCCACTTGACAAAGTAATAGACCAATCGTGGTATTGTCATGGCCATTTTTTTCATTGGCTAAAGCCATTAAGCGATCGCGGCCTGTCAACAAATCGACTTTTCCCGTCAAAATGGGAACTAATTCCGTCTGCCAATACTGTTCAACCCGATCAAAATCCGACAAGCCATCCGAACAGAGTAAAAAGAGGGAGCGATCGGAGATTAATAATCGCTGTAAGGCGGGGTAAAGGGAGTCAGAAGCCGCCATTCCCATTGCCTGCACTAAAGCACCGGATCGGGGTAATTGCACTACTTCCCGATAAAGCGCGTAACCTAAACGCACCTCTCGACAGGCTAGATCATCATCCACCGTCACCTGCTGACAGCTATTTTCCGTAATCCAATAGCAACGAGAATCTCCCACATTGGCAATATAAAGGGATTGATGCTCGGCCAACGTCATCACGAGAGTTGTCCCCATCCGTTCCCGTTCCGTGCGATGTTCCTCATTGTTACGGTTATTGAGACGATCATTGACCTGATTGATCCCTTGCTCAAGCTCCTGTAAAACTTGCTGATAGGGCAATTGTTCAGAAGGTGTTGGAGAAGATTTTTGAGCAAAAGGTAAGCGGGTGGCAATTTCTTGAACGAGATGCTTGACCGTTAATTGGGACGCAATTTCTCCACCGTCTTGACCGCCAACGCCATCACAAATAATCATTAAGTTTTCCAGGGTGAGAACTTCCACTTCCGGCTCAGTGGGGACGGTTTCAACTGACAACTCCAGATTATTGGGATCTTCCACCATACTGACTTCTACTGGCGGATCTTGCGTCAGTGCCTCTAGGTTTGATGACTCTGGGGTGGGTGGATCATCCTTGGGAAAGGAAATCTTGATAGGATTTCTCCCTCTCAGCTTGCTAACAGGGCGAGTGATAGCCGGTTCTTCTTCTGGTAAAGCCTTTTCAGGAACAGGGCTGGGAATGGGGACAGGATAACAAAAATCCTCATTATGCTCACGATTAGGGCCCGTGTCCGTAGCTGTAACGATCTGGTAACGATATTGATAATGGTTAGCCAGTTCAGCGATCGCCTTTTCTAATAAAGTAATTAAAGATTCTGCATGGGGAATTTTCCCGTTTTCCAAATTGTCTTTGACCCCCTGACAAAAATCAGCGATCGCCGCTTGGGGATGACTCAGGAGGGGCGACCAAACCTCTGCCAACTCCTTAATCGTATGGTACCGATGCTCATCTAAGCACAATTCCATTAGCTGTACATTCAAGCCATTAACTCGCAGCAAAGAAGCTTGTAAAAGACTGGAAACGACTCCTTTAGCCTGTAGAGGTTGCCATAGTCGAGCCATCTGCCACAACCAAATTAATTGTTGTAACGGTGAAGCCTCAGCCCACAGCGTTGATAATTCTGGTAACAAATTCGGATATTGCAATTCTCCCTGAGCATCTAGCGGTAAAGACCCATACTCCAATAGCCAAATTTCCAAATTCATTTCTGGATCAGGGCTAGGCAAATAACTGTAAACCTGAGGAATATAAAGCCTTAAGGGGAACAACTTCAGATAGGGCTTAATCCCGTTAGGCATTTCCTCTGGATGATTCGGCTTGAGGGCGGGTAACGTATCTAACAAAACGTGAGGTCGTTGGAGTAAATAACGTTCTTCAATCAACTCGCCCATTTGATAGGCATTAATCCAATCTCCCACGGCCCATAAATAACGTTTAACCAGGGGAATTCCACAGGTCATACAAGTGGCATTATCCAAAGGGTTTATGGCTTGGCAAGTAGGATTCGAGCAGCAGAGGGTTGACACTAGGTTTCACCGAAAAGCAATCACAGAATAATTTTAAAGAAAATGGCAGTATTGTGGACATTTCTTTTCAGGGATAGCACACCATGTTAGAGCTAGGCAATACCTGATAGAGTAGGTAGTTGTTTTCAAAATTTTCTCCTCCCATTATGACCAACGTCGCGAATGACAAGACTATTGTTAAGAACTATTTTAATGAAACGGGGTTTGACCGTTGGCGGCGAATCTATGGGGATGGCAGTGTTAACAAGGTTCAGAAGGATATTCGTATTGGTCATCAACAAACAATTAATACAGTAATTGGTTGGCTAATCAGTGATGGCAATTTACCTGGCCTGATGGTTTGTGATGCGGGTTGTGGTGTAGGCAGTTTAAGTATTCCTTTGGCTCAATCGGGGGCGATCGTCTATGGCAGTGATATTTCCGAAAAAATGGTCGGAGAAGCTCAAAAGAGGGCGCAGGAAGCATTGGGTTTAGGGAATGTACCAACTTTTATGACCCAGGACTTAGAAAAGTTATCGGGTAAATATCATACGGTTATTTGCCTAGATGTACTCATTCATTATCCATCGACGGAGGCGAGAGGAATGATTGCCCATCTAGCTTCCCTAGCAGAAAAACGTCTCATTCTCAGTTTTGCACCGAAGACGTTAGGATTAACGTTACTGAAAAAGGTGGGGGAATTATTTCCAGGCCCCAGTAAAACCACCCGTGCTTATCAACATAAAGAGGAAGATATTAAGGAAATGCTTAAAGATAATGGTTTACAGGTGCAGCGCAATGATATGACTAGTACTCGTTTCTATTATTCTCGTATTCTGGAAGCAGTTCGGCTCTAAAATCTTCTATTAATTTTTGTCATTTTTTGATCAACGGCGATCGCGTTTTTTTCTTTTATCTAGCACTGTAATCTTTCGCTAAACTATGTTGTAGTTCAAGGCTTCTGCTTAACGATACTTATCAAAAAATTAACCAGCTAAAGACTTGTTGAACGTTTAGTTCTAAGGAAATTCCGGTCAGAACAGGCAGACGATCGCTGTTTTTAAGTTCCCGTACTCGGCGATCGCTATCCACAACTAAAATACTTTCATCTTCAGCATCCAGCAACCACCCTAATTCTGTCCCATACTCGGCACAATGTAATAGTTTGGCGAGGACTTGCTTATATTTTTGATCGGGAGAGAGAATTTCAATCGCCCAATCAGGATAAATTTCAAAACGATTGGCAATCCGTCCTGATGGCAATCGAGGGATTCGCTCCCAACGAAATACAGTAATGTCGGGAATGATCGCTAATCCACCAAACACACAACGCAGTTCAGGAAAGGCTTTAGCGATTTTTTGAGGTTTGGCAATTTGATTAATCGTTTCGCAGAGGTCAATCTGAAGTTGACTATGTTCGCCTTGAGGCATCGGTTTTTGTATTATTTTTCCATTAATAAATTCGGAAGCAGGTTCTGTTTCTGGTAATTGCAAAAATTCTTCGATTGTTATGGGTCTAATGGCTGCAACTGTCATCGCTTCATTCCTTCCAAAATCTCCTTAATTTTAACAGCGATCGCCTCTCCATTTCCTACATTCTAAAATAACAAAAATAAATTTGGAACGATTTTGCGTCGTTTCAGCGATCACTGTAATTGTTAAGAGGGTTTAGGATTAGTTTCTGCGGGACAATGGACAATATTTCTCTGACAATTCCTGTTCTACAGTCAATTGAATTAACAGGAAAAAGAAGAGTGCAAAAAGATTAGTCATAAAAAAGTTAATTTAGGGGCTAGATTTGACAAATATTTATATTAGTTTATATTCTACATGATCTTTGCTCTATAAGCTCTTTAGACCACCACTACTATCGAATCACTACCATTATTCCTTGCATCTTTTCGTCCTCTCTGTCTCCCTTGTTGTTCTTTCCCATTATCCTTTTTTTCTACCCCTTACCCATCCTTAAATTTAGAATTGCTGATTGATGACACGCTCTAGGGTTATTGATTCACAGCAAGGTAGGATTTTAAGATTCAGAATAAGCCAATTTTGATTTTTTACCTGGCTCCTCCTCCGTACTCTTCCAAGGCCCTTCGTAAACTCTCTGGTACGGCGATCGCTACTATTTTTTCCCCTTGTCTCTGCATACAAGCGGCTTGTTGTTCACCTTTGGCGACTAATTCTTCCCCCTTGTCCGAGATTTTCCAATAGTCAAAAAGCATGGTGATCCTATTTTGTTTAAGTTCCTTTAAGCTCATACGAATTGTCACCTGATCAAAGGCATATAATTCTGAGAAATAATCACAGGAAACTCGCACTGTCACCAAGGCTAAACCCTGGGAAAATTGTTGAATAATATCGGGCGCATGGTCATATAAAAACATTTCTCGACAACGACCTTGCCAAAGAATATAATTAGCATAATAAACATTGCCGACTAAGTTAGTTTCTTCAAAGCCGACAATGTGTTTATAATCATAACTTCTCATTTAATTAGTTACCTTTTGAGTTGGGGGAACACGATGATAATAAAGGGCAATTACCATAGGAATTAAGACGATTAGATTATAAAACATATGCAATTCAATGCGAGGCAGCCAGGGTTGACCACTAAAGGGAAGACCACTGAAATGTTGGGCCACTAATTGAGCAATACTAACTGGCGCGGCAAATCCATTGAGGTTTTGATGAATTAAAGCTTGACCGAGAAGTAAGGCGTGTTCAAAATGATGCCAAAATTGAATAATAAAGGCTACATCCCACCAAAAACGAGCCTTACCCGTCATGGAAGGACGAAAAACTGCAAATCCGAGTAGCATAAATAAAGCATGGGCATAATGTAAATATTCGGTTTTGATTAACCAGGGCTGCCATAAACCGAGTAAGCCTAAACATTGAGGGCGCGGCCAATGCAATACCCACAGTTGAAAGCATTGAATAATATGTTCTGATAAATGCAGAACAATAACGATCATAAAAATTTGCATTCCCAATTTATACCAACGTCCATTGAGGGCATAAATAATGCGTTGAATTAGAACATTAAGGGGATGTAACGGATTGCTTAAATTTGGTAGTGTTTTGTTGGTCGTCATAGTTACCTGTTGTTGATTTTAGGAAGTTAAGTTAAGAAAAATCTAGTATTCTAGAATTGCCAGTTTGAATTGCTAAAAAAAATTTTTAATTAGCATAGACCTCTTGCATAAGCGCGTATCGATCCCCCTAAATCCCCCTTAAAAAGGGGGACTTTTCGGACTTTTGCAAGAGTTCTCATCTATTTATCCAGATTTCACCTTGGCAATTAACAGAGCAATCACTAAGGGAGAATCGAAATTGTGCAAGGTAATGACAAACGTCGCGATCGCTAAATTGAGTTGTTTCTCCAAAACAATTCCTGATTGAAACCAAATAACTTGTTCTGTTGCCTGAGTAAAAGCTAAAGCTGCATTAGGCATGGCTCCGACTTTTTTCAAACATTCCTTTGCGGCCCAAAGACGAGTGGCAATGGTATCGAAACTTTCATTAGTTTCCCTGGTCAAAAGTTGAGCTAATGCCAGAGTTTCTTGCCCTAATAAATCTCTCCAAAGATCAGGATTTCGAGGAGTAATCATTTCTAAATCACAGGCAAGAGGGGTATTCGCTGTTATCGCCAAAGTTAGATCTTGGCAATGGGAAACTGAGACAAACTGACCGTTAATATCATCGGGTTTACCATCTAAACGGCGGCGAATTAATTCTGTTGTTGCGGTTAAATGGGCTAAAGCGCGATCGCTTCTAATTCGTGGTTCTACCGTCCCATCTTGATCAAAAATAAGGCTAAAATTGCTATTGTTAACTGAAGGAATATTTTCCCGTAAACAACGCTCTAGATAGGCTGGTAACAATTCTGCTAACCAGGGTGATTGTGGAGGCTTTTTCTGGATAATTTGTAGAGTTAAACCTTGCCAAACTTCTAAAATAGTACCCGATTCTGTTGTTACCCAGAGATCGTAAATAAAGCGATCGCCATCATGTTCCCGTTCAATGGCTGTCACTTGATGATTCACCTGGTCATTAACTTGATAAATAGTTAACTTTTCGATTCCAACGGGAAGAATTGTTGCATGGGGAATGCAAGCTTGTAGGGCATGAATAGCAGCATCTCTGGCACCTGCATCCCCTAATTTTAAATCTTGGGGTAAATAACGACTGAACCAGGGGGTTCGAGTATCAGTTTTAATTTCTGCAATACATTCCATTGCTTTTAAATGATGATAACTTTGTAATCGTTGAAAACGCCCTTGATGGAAAAGTAATTCTTTGTAGAGATGGGTTGGGGGATCGACATTCGGACGGGAGGATGGGGAGAGGGAGGGACGGGGAGAGGGGGAGGCAGGGGATGTTAGGCGACAGATGGCGCGAAAATGATCAATAGCAAAAGCAGTTTGTTCGCTACGAATAACAACTTCAATTTGGTTGGTTTCACGAGTGATCGCCGCTATACGAATGGTTGGGGGATTATCTGTCGATACGACAATCGGACGGTTAAATTGAACATTTTCTAGTTGAGTAATTTCTGTTGTGTCAGCTAAGGCCATTGCTACTTCGGCGATCGCTTCTAACCCCATCACCGCAGGAAAAATATATTCTCCTTGATAAACGTGATCTTGCAAGTAAGGATCAGTCGCTAAAGACAGTTCTGCTTCAACGACTAATTCAATCCCTGGATAATCTACTTTGGGATTTTCTAAAAAGCGTAATAAAGGCAATTCTCGATGACTTAATGTTAGGGTCGGGGGATTCCCAAAACGACCTGTTACAACCACTGATGTTGTGGGTAAAACTTGGCTCATTAATTGACGCAAAACGGCGATCGCCTGATCGGGTGAAAGAGGGGTAATACCCTGCTGCACAAGTGAATCAATGCGTCCTAAACGTTCTCCCATTCCTGTTCCTGACCACACTGACCAATCAATATTGACACAGTGACAATGAGGATTTTGACCCTGAAATTGGGAAACTAAATGGCCTAAAATATCGTTAGCTAAAGCATAATCAGCCTCACCTGGTAAACCAGTACGGGCGATAATAGAGCCAAAGGTAATTAATTGTTTAAGTTGGATATGGGGAATTGCATTGAGTAAATTTGCTAAACCATTAACTTTAGGGGCAAAAGTGTTAATAAAATCTGTTAACTCTAAATTTCTAATGAGTTTAGGTTGATTAACCCCTGCTCCGTGAATAATAGCTGTAATTTTACCCAATTTAATCTCAATTTTTTGGATAATTTCAGCAACTTTTTCTGGAATCGTCACATCACAGGAAAAGTAATTAACCTTAATTCCTGCTGATGTCATCCTTGACAAATTTCGAGCGAGTTCTGGATCATTTTTAGGTTCTGAACGTCCTAATAAAACTAGCGATACTCCCGTTGTTTTCGCTAATACTAAAGCAGATTCTGCGGCAATTCCTTTACCGCCCCCTGTAACCAAAAGTAGATCATTATCATTAACTTGAAAGTTGGGAGCAATAGAAGTAAAAGGTATTTCTAGGAGTTCTAGGGTTGGAGTACGTCGAACACCGTGAATATCATAAGTTACTTCTACAAAAGTCTGGGCAGTCTTAACTTCTGTCTCAATCCAATTTTTTGCCTGGGGATCATCAAAATTGAGATTGATCACACAGGTTATAATTTGAGGGTTTTCTAAAAAAAAAGTGCGAGCGAAACTAGCCGCATAATGATTATTCTGAATTAAAACAAAATGAGTTGATTGGGGATTTTGCAGACAATTTTTAGCTGACCTTAACAGAGATTCCAGAGCATTTAACGTCGGATTACTTGGCAAGCAAACTATAACTCCTATTCCTTCCCAGGCTTTAATTATTTTTGACAAAGCGCGGGTCAAATCATTATCGACTAAATCAATAATTTGCCAATCCGATCCCTCAAATTTTAACCTTGAATCTTGAGTTTTTTCTTCAACCCATTGCACAGTAAAAGGACGTATCCAATGGGCTACACCTGCGGGAAAATGTTCCTCTCTAGGATTATCTGTTACCAGTGTCAAATCTTCTAATGATTGGGCAATTTCGCTGACGCTGGCATCGGCATAATCGGTAGGTGAAATGGGAGGAGTTAAACCCAAATTTCGAGCCGCTTCTACAACTAACTGTCCAACGGTAATTGAGTTAAGATGCAGATCACTCAGAAGACGATGATGGTCGTGAATTGCGGCGATCGGTAATTCTGTTCGTTGAGCGACAAGATGACGTACACAGTCAATTTTTGAGGTTGCCGATTTAGCGAAAGGATTACCAACTATTACGTTTTTTTCGGCTTCAATAGAAGCTAATTCTGTTGGCTTTTGAATCCTCAATAATTCACTATCTCCAGCTAAAATTGGGGCTAATTCACAGGGATTGGCAAAAAATTTAGGTTGCCAATTTAAATCGAAGGGACGATGAAAACGGTTTGAAAAGACAACTGGATAGTTAATCTCTATCCCTAAACTAAACAGCCTGGCAACAATCTGAAATAATCCCTGTAAAGAATTGCTACTGCTATCAAGAGAAATTACGGGAGTCGTTAGAAAATCCTTGACTAAACGGTTTAAAATTTGTCCTGACCCAACTTCAATCCAGAGATCAATCTTTTTATCGGCAATGGTAACAGCTTCAATAAAACGAACGGGATCAGTTAATTGTTGTAAAAGCAAGGAAGAAATATTTTGGTCGAATTTTAAATCGGAACCTATTACGGTAGAAATAACTGATTTTTGTAGAGGAGAAAAGGTTTCTTTTACTAAATAGTCATTAAAAGGAGTGATCGCGTCTTTCATGAAGGGAGAATGGAAGGCTTGGGAAACAGGTAAAATAATTGCTTTTATTCCTTGATTTTTAGCCTTTTCTACAACTTGATTAACTGCATTAATTGCCCCAGAAATAACCGTTTGTTGTGGAGAATTTAAACCTGCAATGACTACATTTTGCGCTGCAATGAGAGTCTGTACCGTTTTTTGATCACTGCCAATACTGGCCATTGTTCCTGTTAATTCTCCTAAATTGGCCATAATTTGACCGCGCATTTTTGCTAGTTTTATTAGGCTTTCTTGGTTATAAACTCCTGCCCAATGGAGAGCGCAAAGTTCCCCTAAACTATGACCCACTGCAACTTCTGCGGTAATCCCTAATTGTGTGAGGATTTCTAAACCAGTTAAAGAGGCTGTAATGATAGCAAGTTGAGCCAAAAGGGTAGATTGCAGGGGTTCATTAATGGGTAATTCTGTTTGTTGGTAGAGGGCCGCGATCGCGGGAAAACGATGTTCCCAGAGATTGCCATTAGGGTAAACAGGGGCGGCTTGGCCAGGGAAAAGAAAGCCGATTTTAATCGTCTCTAATCCCTCTTTGAAAGATTTGATCCCCCCTAGCCCCCCTTGGAAAGGGGGGGAAATGAAGATGTTTTCTTGGTTAAGGTCTTGAGTATGGGGATTTTCTAGATAGTTTTTGAGGATTTTTAACTGTTGAGTTAATTCCTGGGGATTACGAGTAATAATAGCCGCACGTAAGGATAATTTATTATCTATATTTTTAGCAAGTTCGGCAGCTAAATCTCCTATTTCTGCTAGAGATAATTGGGAAGTAAATGTTAAAAGATGCTCAATTTTTTGTAATAAATCTTCAACAGTCGTAGCGGAAAATAATAATAATTCTCTATCTTGATAACTGGATAAAAGGGTTTCTTCTTTGGTAGTTAAAGCTTGTCGTCGGATTGTACTGGCTCCTTCAATGACAACATGACTATTAATTCCCCCGAATCCCATTGCGCTAACGGCGGCTCTTAATGGCAATTTTTCGGGCCAAAGTTGTCCTTTTTTTAAAATTTTGAGAGGTGCGTTTTCCTGTTGCAACGTTTCAGCAGGCGTTTGACATCCCGTTGTCGGCGGTAAAATTTGATGATGCAGAGCCATTGTTGCTTTGATAAAACCTGCGATACCTGCGGCGGCTTTGGTATGGCCAATATTCGCTTTAATAGAACCAATAACTGCTTGAGAATTTTCTGGGTTTACTTCTGTATTTTGACGACTAGAACTTAAAACCGCTAATTCAGTCGCATCGCCAACAACCGTTCCCGTACCATGACCTTCAAAATAACCAATACTGTCAATGCCAAAACCCGCCCGACGATAGGCTCGTTGAATAGCAAAGCGTTGACCTTCAACTTCTGGCCGAGTAAGCCCGCCGTGACCATCGGAGGAAATGCCCCAACCACGAATTACCCCATAAATGGGTTTGCGTTCCGCGATCGCCGTTTCATAGGGCATTAAAACCACAAAACCGCAACCTTCTCCTGGAATAAAACCCGTCGAACGTTGATCATAAATTCGCATTTCATCGGGAGCTAAAGCCCCTACTTTGGCAAATCCCACTAGTTCAAAGGGATCAATACTAATATCTACTCCCCCTGCCAGAGCCACGTCTAAATCACCACTGATTAACCCTGAACAGGCCTGGGCGATCGCCAACAAAGAAGAACTACAGGCTCCATCAACAGCGTAACCGCCCCCTTTAAGATCAAAATAATTACAAATTCGACCTGCGATCGTATTCGATAAATTTCCTGCTAAGGATTCTTCCCCAATTTCAGTAAAAGGAGCTTTAAATTGACTTTCTAATTCTAATAAAAAAGACTGTTTTTCTTCGGCATTCATTCCTTTTTGACTTAAAAGATTTGCCACCGTGCGACGGACGTAGGGCCAACGCAAACGCAAAGTGTTAGCCCGTGACATCTCTCCCGTCAAGGTATTACCTAAAAGCACTCCTGTTGTCTCTTTGGGAAGACCTTCACCGTTTTTAAAACCTGCATCTGCTAAAGCATTAGCCGCTACTTCTAGGGCCAACCAATGGGTTAAATCGGCTGAACGATAGGTACTACCCACTGTCCGAAAATTAACCCGATCAAATTCGTAATTCGTAATTAAAGCGGCTTGGCTTGAATAGATAGCATCAGGGGTATTTAAGTCCTCGGAAAAATAATCGGAGAGAGACAATCTTTCGGGAGGAATACGACGAAAAGCGCGGCGTTGAGCTAGGGCATTTTCCCAGAGTTCTTGGGGGGAATTGGCATCAGGATAGCGGCAGGCCATCCCCACGATCGCAATAGCAGGAGTCATGATTTTTACCGTTGAGGTTCGGAAACGAGGGGAATAGCAGAGGAACTAAATTTAGGCAGGAAAGGACTGGCAAACCATTCTTGAAGATAAAGGTTTAAACCCCGAATGGAACAAACAATGGTAAGGGCAAAAAAGAGTCCAAAAACAACATGAAAAGCCATTAAAATGCCATAGACTAGGGCGACAGATGCGCCAAAAATTATCTGATCTAAGGGTTTACTGGGAGTTGTACCTGGGTCTGTCACCATATAAAAAGTAAATAATACAAAGGCAACGCCCGTCATCGGCAATAAAGCGGGTAACAAAGGTGTCCCAAAAATATAACTTCTCACAAAAGCTTGCAGAAAAAATCCTCCTAGCCAAGCAATAATCATGGGCATTTTTTGGGTGAAGCGAATGTTTAAAAAAGTACCTGTACAAACAATGACTAAAGGTAATAACCAATCGGCCCAACCGTAGAGGTTTTCGGTGAATTGGTAAGGAGGAGAAATACTGACCCAGGGAAGTAAAATTAAGGTCAGAGAAATGCCAAAATTAGAGGGATTTAAAAAGTGTCGTACTTTGCCATTTATCTTCGCTTGAAAGAGAGCTTTAGAACCGATCGCCACTGAAGTCGCAAACATAATCGGCCAGAGTCTTTCGTTACTATAAAGTAACATGGCGATCGCTAGGGAAGTGATATGAGCAGGTAATAAGAAATCAACTAGGTTTTTAAAACTCCCTAAAAAACGAGGTTGAAAGTGATTAACTTTAGCGTCAATCAATTCTAATAACAGTTCAACACTATAACCTGTTGCTAGGGAAACTAAGGGATAGGCATAGGAGGCTTCAAAGCCAAGGAAACTATGGCCCAAAATAGTCAAAAAACTAATGGCGATCGCAAAACGACGTAATCCAGCTAGGCGATCGGGTTGTGTAGTAAGGGATTGAGTCATCAGTAAAATCCTCTGGAGTTAATCACAAAAATGCAGGAGCTTGATTCCGAAATCAGGTATTTTAATTGGATTTGGAAACCAAACCCCCTACAGATCAACAGAAAATTAATCCTGTTGATCTTTCTTACTTTTCTTGCCCCGTTTCTTTTCAAAAGCGGTTCCAAAACCCAGCGCAGCTAAGGAACCTAAAATTGTTAAAGGTTCAGGCGTAGCAACCTCTGTCCCATGCCCATCGGGAAAACCAGGACTACCTTTAGCGTGTTGAGCGGGGCCAGGGAAAAAGTCTCCTGGATCACACCCTGGACCAGTCGTGTTATAACAATTGACGCTATCGTCTCCGATCTGCCCGCGAACTAATAAAGCTCCATTGGGATTGTGAGTCCAGTTTGCTCCTTGATTAATTAGAGAAATAGAGTTTGAAAGTGTGAATTGAGAGCCAACACTCTGCGGAATAAAGGCGGCATCGAAATTAACATCAAAAAGAGAGGTAAAGGTTCCTTGCCATTGACCACTATCATCAAACCCCAAATTTCCCCCACCGAGAGCAACTGTGTTGTGGCTGATGGTCATGGTTCCCGTTGAAGGATTGTTAGCTGTAAGCCCAACGAAGACATCATAGAGGTTTCCACCCACATTGACGGGAGCAATGCTTTCTAGAGAGAGAGCCGTCAATTGAATATTGATAGTCGCGGAAGTACGCTCCAAAATACCATCATTATTGTCATCAAAAATTGCATCCTGTAGTCGTGTGATTTTAGTATCTGTGTTTCCTGGCCCAATCGTTAAACCTTTAAAAGTAACGACATCAATTCCTGTGCCAAAATCGAAGCTGGTGTTTCCATTACCTGGTGTGTGCAGAAAATCAGTACCTTTAATAATATTAAACGCACTTGCAGACTGAGGCAGTCCCAAAAGCGCGACTCCCAAACCTACAGCCCCGATTAGACTGCGGCTTAACAAACTAGATGAGGAAAAAGATGCCATGAAATAATGTTTCCTAATTACAAGTTGAATGAAATGACTAAAGATTTAGGGCTTTTTTACGCAGTTTGATACTGGATAAAAAGATTTCTTTTATTTCAGAACTTTAGTTGCCTAAATCCCCCGTTGAAGGGGGACTTATTTTATCAGAGAGCCAAGTACTAACTGGCAATGAAGCTATTAGTCAAGATCGACATTTTTGTTCGATTTAGCAAATTTGCTTTTTGCCCAAAGCCCAAAGCCAAAAAGAACGGTACTACCTACAACAGGAAGAGCGTCGGTTTCCCAGGGAACAGCAATTATTGTTTCATGGGTATCAATAGGACCATGTACTGCTGGACCAGGATAAAAATCTCCAAAACCAGGAGGAGGAGAAGTATGTGTGTTGGCATTACCATCTCCTGCTGGACCAGTAACCAAAAGGGCACCTGCTGGAGGTGTATGAGACCAGTCTGCCCCTGTATTAGTTAAGAGAAAAGAGGTGGAAACGGGGGACAAAGAAGAACCACCATTCACCGGTGTAAAAGTAGCTTCAGCATTAACCGTAAACTGAGAGGTAAAGGTTCCTTGCAATGTACCACTATCATCAAACCCCAAATTTCCCCCACCGAAGGCAACTGTGTTATGGTTGATGGTCATGCTTCCAGTGGAGGGCGTGTTATTCAAACCCACTAAGACATCATACAAAAAACCATTTACATTGATTGAATTGACGCTCTTTAAAGAAAGGGCCGCCAATTCAATATTGATGGTATCGGAAGTGCGTTCTAAGGTACCATCGTTATTGTCATCGAAAACTGCATCCTCTAGTCGTTTGATTTTGGTGTCTGTATTTCCTGGTCCAATAGACAAACCTCGAAAAACAACGTTACCAATGGGGCCGCCAAAATCGTAACTAGTCCCACCTGCACCAGGCGTGGAAAGGTAATCAGTACCTTTAAGAATATTGAGTGCCTTAGCGGACTGAGGCAGTCCCAAAAGCGCGACTCCCAAACCTACAGCCCCGATTAGACTGCGGCTTAACAAATTAGGCGGATTAAAAAAAGATGTCATGTGATAATATTTCCTAATTACAAGTTGAACGAAGCTCCTAGATTTAGGGGCTTTTTTTCTTCTAAGTCAGACTAGAAGAAGATTTTGCCGAATCGCCAAGTTGAACCGTATGCCAACCTGGAGATAACAACAAACTTTTTTGTTGGGGCTGTCTTTGGCTATTTCGCCATTGCACCTCAACCGATAAAGGAGAATTGGTAGAGACATCTCCTAAACCAAAATGCAACTCTGGACTACGCGCCCCCGAATGACCATTGCCGCCATCCACCTGGGACACCAGAAAACGACCATTTGGTAACAAAATTTTTGCCGTCGCGCCGATCGCCGCCGAACCTGTTGGCAACTGAAGACGCAACCCTAAAAACTGATTATGGTGGGGACTATCGTTGCGATAAAAATAGGAATCTTCCCACTGATTAGCAATGACAAAATCCAAATCCCCATCCCCGTCCACATCCGCCGTCGCAATACCACGAGTCACAAAGGGAGCATCTAACCCCAACTCTTTGGCAAAATCGTAATAACGACCATCCTTCGCACGGACATAGAAAGGATTCGGCACATGGCCACTCAGGTCATCCCCTGGATGCAACGCAAACCAACTAGTAGGATGGGGCAAGGCTAGATCATTACTCAGAGCCAACTCCTGTAATTCAGGCCAACGATCCGTTTCACCCTTGCGAAAACCTGTGGCCTGCAAAGCCTCCATTTCCCCATCATTGTCAAAATCACCAAACTTGGTTTCCCAACTCCAACTACTGCGAGAAACTCCCAAATATTCTGACTGATCCACATAGGGCGCGATTCCTCGTCGCATTTTCTCCGTTTCTCCCGTACTGGTAAAGAGAAAATGACTTTCTTCTAGGGCATACTCATCAGCAATATTGCTAACGTAAATATCGAGTAAACCATCCTGATTAATATCGGCAAAATCTACCCCCATCCCCTTATAGGAATCGTGACCCAAAACCTTAGAATTGGGAGTCGTTAAACCCTTTTCACCTTCTAAAAGTGCGAATTGCAATTGACCCGATTGAGAACGATTATGGAGTAGGCGATCGGGGCCAAAATCATTGGCAAAATAAATCTCAGGGCGCAAATCTCCATCTAAATCGGCGGTTCCAATGGCCAAAGTCCAGGCTTTAGCAATGTTTTCGGTAAAAACCCCCGCCACATCCTCAAATTGAACGCTGGGATTGTTTCCCGTCGTGGCCTGAGTCCAACGAAAAATATGGTTGGTTCCGCCGTTGTAAGCACGAGTCATGGAATCTTGCATTGGCGCAATATTTGTGGACTTAACATTGAGAATTTCTGAATTATCGGGAAAATAATTACCAATAATCAAATCACTGTGACCATCCCCATCTAAATCGGAAAAAGTGGCTGCATTGGTGAACCATTCTTCTCCCTGACCGACGGTTGGCACTAACTCCTGTGATAAATAATTCTCTGCTTCTAAGGTTTTTTTCTGCTGATTTAAAAAGGCAACGGGCGTTCTGCCCCAGTAGTAAACCAACAAATCTACCCGACCATCCTCATTCACATCATTTGGCAAACAACCCATAGGCGCGATCGCCGCCGCATCATAGCCGTTATAAACAGTTTCTAGGGTAAAAGGCTGATAGCGATCGCCTGTCCCTGGCACAGGAGCCACAATCACCTGATCTGTGCGGGGTTCCACATAACACAAATCATTGGCTAGACCATCTCCATCCAAATCATTGAGAGCGACTGAAGCTCCTACTGCCGAAACCCAAGCTGAATGGCGGGCTAAACTGGGATTAACTCCCCGTTCCTGTTTTTTGGGAACCCCTGTTACTTCAGGTAAGGGCAAACGGGTAAAGGCAAAACGAGAGGCGATCGCACTTTTTTCACTCTGAGACAAGGCGGGCAATTGGGCCAATACCAATAGAGCGAGAATTACCGTCACAGCCAAAATCCGTTTAGCTTGACCCCTTAAGAAAGTTATTAATTTTTTCATCTTGAACCTCGCAATCTGTTAATTTAAGTAGCTGGTTGCAATTAAAAATAAAATGTGGGATGGGCATCTTGCCTGTCCATAGGCTGGAAGCCTGTTCTACGCTCTAACAATTAATTAAACTTTGAACTTATTTTTGATACGCGATCGCCAAAACTCGTAGGCGGGTGTAATGTCATCAACAGGTAAATTTACCAATGCCTCATCCGTAATTACTGCAACCGCAACCGAAGACTGTTGCCAGATTAATTGACAAATTTGTTCTGTATGCTTAGGCAAATAACCCGCCCGTAAACGAGCCTTCGCCGCAAAAGCAATTCCTTGGGCTAAATCGGGTAAATAAGTTTGAGATAATTCCCCCAACTCCATCATTTCCGATGGACTTAATCCTCCCGCATAGGCAGAAGCTAAACCGACTCCACTCCATAAATCCGCCCTTCTTGTTTCAGAAAAAAGCTGGATCGTAGCCGCAATGCGTTTAACATCCAGACCCAAAACAAAACAAAGACTGCGCCCTAAACCCTGGTCAAATGCCCGCACCGCATAACCCGATAAATTTTTAGGAATGCTCTGTTTTTCTACCTGTGCTCGCCAATAAAAATACCCCTGATGGAAACCGTAACCATCGATCGCTAACCAGCCCAGAAGTGAAGACTGAGACTGAGAATTATCTGCACGATTCAAAGTTGGTAAATAACGAGAAATTCCTCCAGGCAAACGCGACAATGCCCAACCCATTCCCACATAGGCAAGATATACATAGGTATCTCCTGCTCCTGTTAAAAATGGCTGAAGCCGGTTCCCTTGCCAAGGCGTAAAGAAATCGGAGAGGGTCAAACCCATCGCCGCTCCTTCGTAAGCAAAACCTTGATATTCGGAATCAATGGCGTTTAATTCAATCACCAGTTTTTCTAAGGATTCGGCGGCGATCGCCCCATGATAACCCGTTAAAAAAGTCATCCCAATTTGTTCAACTCGCTCTTGTTTCTGAGGATCAGTAATCTGAAAACCCCGCCGAATTACGGTGACTTCTTCCAGAGAAATACCCAAAAAACGGCGTTTCACCTTTCCCCAGGAAATCGGTTGGAGAAAGGACGAGCTAGTTGCCGACGGTGGACTAAGAGGCTCAATAAGCTGGGATGGCATAATCTTAAAATATTTTGATGAAAAAAATGTATAAAATAGAGATGTAAAACTAAAACAAATCAAACAAACCAAACAAATCAAACAAATCAAACAAATCAAAACCCAGACATGGATTTTTATGTCCGATGCTGTACATTTAACGAACTTAAATTGTCAAATGCTTTTTAATATACAACTTGTATCGAATCCTAGTCGGATAAAATAGATTTGTCAAGTTTGCAAGGCTTAAAAAGCATTAAGTTATATGTATATTTGTAAAGAAGACTTCTAAATTAAAATCAAAATTAACGATTAATAATTACTGACAACCGTAATTCCACCGAGCCAAAAATGACCGTGGTAAAAACGCTATGGGGTGTGCTATTGGGAATATTGATTGCCTCTGGCGTAGGGATTGGTATCAACTATTTCCGCTTTTCTGCTTCCCTGCCGACGACAGTTAAACCTCGTCCCAGGGCAGCACCCGTCGAGGAAAATGTGGCCGCCCTAGGTAGATTGGAACCTCAGGGGGAGGTGATCTATCTTTCCGCGCCAGCCGCGATTGAAGGGGCAAGGGTTGAAAAACTATTGGTGAAATTAGGAGAAACAGTAGGACGGGGGCAAATTATTGCTATTTTAGATAACTATGAACGTCTTAAAAGTGCTTTAATTTTGGTTCAAAAACAGGTTAAAGTGGCTCAAACCCATTTAGCTCAGGTAAAAGCAGGAGCAAAAGCCGGTAAAATTCAAGCTCAAACGGCAGTAATTCGATCGCTACAGGCTGAACTTGAAGGCCAGATCGCCAGTCAAACGGCTACGATCAAACGTCTGCAATACGAATTACACAATGCAAAAACCGAGTGCGATCGCTATCAAAGTCTTTATGAAAATGGAGCAATTGCTGCCTCTCAACGGGATAGTATTTGTCTCCAAGAAGATACTTTGCGCTCCCAATGGCAAGAAGCTCAAGCAACGCGATCGCGGACAATTAATACTCTGAATCAACAGTTAACAGAAGCCAGGGCCACTCGCACCGAAATTGTGGAAGTCAGACCGACCGATTTAGCGGCTGCTCAAGCAGAAATAGAAACGGCCCAGGCAGGCGTTAAACAGGCCGAAGCTAATTTGACTTTGGCATTAGTTCGGAGTCCCCAAGCAGGTCAAATTTTAAAAATCTACACCTTTGCAGGAGAACGGGTGGGAGAAAAGGGCATTGTTGCTTTAGGAAATACTCAACAGATGGATGTAGTCGCGGAAGTCTATGAAACAGATATTCATAAAGTTGTGATCGGTCAAAAAGCCACTATTAAGAGTCAAGGATTATCCTCAGAATTAACGGGAAAAGTGACGGAAATTGGGTTACAAATTGGCAAAAAAGATGTCTTAGGAACTGACCCGGCGGCGGATAGTGATGTTAGGGTTGTAGAGGTCAAAATTAGTCTTGATGCCGATTCGAGTCAAAAAGTACGAACATTAACAAACTTACAGGTAAATGTGATTATTCATTTGTGAAACTAGTTTCCTAGTTTATCTATGTATGCGATTTAAAACTCCCCTGGCCTGGTTACAACTTAAATACGAAAAAATGCGCCTCTGGGTAGCGATCGCGGGCATCAGTTTTGCTGTCGTGTTAATGTTTATGCAATTAGGTTTTCAGGCAGCCCTTTTCGATAGTGCGGTACAGGTTCAAAATAGTTTTAACGGTGATGTTTTTTTATTAAGTCCCCGCTCCACGGCCTTGATCGCCATGAAAGGTTTTTCAGAACGACGACTGTATCAAGCTCTTAAATTTCCTGAAGTGGAATACATTGCTCCCATTTATTTGGGTTTTGCTCAGTGGAAAAACCCCGATAAACCAACCTATTGGCGCAACATTCATATTATTGGTTTTGATATACGCTATCCTGTTTTTAATTTACCCAATTTTGACGCTAATTATCAAAAACTTCAACAGCCAGATGTGGTCTTATTTGATTCTGCTTCTCGTCCTGAATTTGGTAATATTGTTAAGGATTTTAAAACCAAGGGAAATGTACAAACCGAAATTGATAATCTCAGTTCAGGTTCTCGCCGTACTCAAGTTGTCGGTCTTTTTCAGTTAGGAACCTCTTTTGGCATTGATGGTAATTTAATCACGAGTCAGCTTAATTTTTTGCGTATTTTTTCTCAACGTCAAAAGGGATTAATTGAAGTCGGTTTAATCAAACTCAAGTCTGGAATTAATGCTGATCAATTTAAACAAAAATTACAAATTGCTTTGCCACCTGATGTTATTATTTTGACTAAACAGGAATGGATTGATTTCGAGAAAAATTATTGGATGACAAGCACCGCGATCGGTTTTATTTTTACCCTTGGAGTGGGCATGGGATTAATTGTGGGTATTGTGGTTGTTTATCAAATTCTCTATACGGATGTAACGGAACATTTGCGCGAATATGCAACACTCAAGGCGATCGGTTATCAACATCACTATTTTCTCTTTTTAGTCTTTCAAGAAGCTTTTATTTTGGCGATTTTAGGTTATGTTCCTGGTTTTTTAGTGTCATCAGGTTTATATCATTTAGCTAAACAGGCAACCTTATTACCGATTATGATGACTCAGGAACGCATCTTACTGGTTTTTTCTTTGACCCTCTTGATGTGTTTCCTCGCAGGAGCGATCGCTATTCAAAAACTACAAGCAGCTGATCCTGCGGATATTTTCTAGCTGATATTTTTTAATTTTGTATTTTTTAAGGTTTGGCAAGGAACCCCTTGATTTTTATTCCGTCTCTGTTTACAATTCAATTGGTTTAGCCATTCTGCATTTTCAAGAGTTCCAAACCATGCTGTTTAACGTTCTCCATTCTTACCGACCTTCCCTTTCCCTCTGGCCTCTCTCCTTGGGCTTGCTGCTTTGGAATGGAAGTTTATTGCCCGCATTGGCAGATAGTGCAACCGATTGGAACCAGTTTGATGTTTGTGTAACCGACTTGACGACTAGCGGGGTGGATGGGAACCAGGCCAAGTCTGCCTGTGCGGGGGCGTTAATTCCTAAACAATTGTCCGAATGCGTTGTAATGATTCGCAATGGCTCTCCCCTGGAAGCGACTCCTGCGCTACAGGCTTGTTATCAAGTTCGTCGTCCAGTGGATTTGGGCAATTGTGTCGTTGATATTCAAAATAGTGTTCTTGGTGGTTATACTTCTCCTACCGATACCGCCACGGGTGTGAGCAGTAATGATTTATCTCTATTAGCGTTGAATTCTTGCCGTGAAAGTCTTTTGCCGGGACGACATTCGGAATGTGTGATTGCCTTGAGCCGAGATAATACGACTTCATCTCCCCAGATAGCGATGGACACTTGTCTAGCGGCGGAAGATTTCCCAAGAGATTTATTCCCGACCTATAGCCAAACCCAGGAAAAGGCGCAATAAAATAGAAAATATAATCTTGGCATAGTCATTGCTTGGAATTTTAGTGCTGCGGGTGACATCAATGTTTTTTTCCAAGCGACCCTATGTCACCTATTTGTTGATTGGATTTAACTTGTTGATGTTTGCCCTGGAAGTTAGGGAAGGGGGCAGCCAGAATTTGGATACCCTATCTCAATTAGGGGCTTTGGAACCGCTTCTGGTTCAGCAAGGACAACTGTGGCGATGGGTTACAGCCAGTTTTCTGCATTATGGCATCGGTCATCTCAGCATCAATATGTTGGGACTGTTTTTTCTAGGGGCGATCGCCGAGCGAAATTTTGGCCCAATCCGTTACCTGTTGCTGTATCTCGGTAGCGGCTGCGGTAGCATGGCTTTAATTACTTTTTGGTTTTTAAGCACTAATCAAACTAATCAAATCTTGGTGGGAGCCTCCGCCGCCATTATGGGATTGATCGGAGCAATGGCAAGTCAATACTGGCAGGACTGGTGGCATTTCCGCAGTCGTTTTGCTGCTCGGAGATTGCTAATCTTAGGGATGGTTATCAGTTTACAATTTTATCTTGACTTTCAGATTCCCCAGGTTAGTGTTGTCAGTCATGGACTAGGAATGATATTAGGTTTTTTGCTTGGTTTAATGTTACTCAGTAGCGAGTGCCAGCTTAATAACTTTGATTAATACCCGGCAAACCCAAAACAAAACTGGCCAATCCAAACACATCACGAATCGGCTGGGTTAATATACGAAATCCCTCAAAAATATCCCCTAAAATGGTGCGACTGACCACAATGACATCATTATCTTGAAGGGGAACGTTTTGAGAGACATCAAAGTTTTCCACCATGCCAGTGGGGTTCAGAGAGCGCGCAACCACTTTTCCCTGTTGAGGATCAAAACGGAGTAAGGTGACATCTTCTTTGAGAACGAGGGGCACGGTGGCGGGTAGGGACGCGACTGCATCCAAAAAAGTACTACCACTAGGCAACACCAAAGAACGGACTGCAATGCCAGTGGGTTGACTAGGAAGGAGAACTCGCACAGTCATATTCGGTTTAATCAGATTACTTTTGGCAATTAAGCGTTGATCATAGTCTCGATCCTTGCCGATTTCTCGTTTGGCAACAATGATGGTATCGCCACCCTGAAGACGCAGTTGTGGAAATTGGCCCCCCTGAAGTAAAGGTGTGTAGAGGTCAACTCGTTCTTCAAGGGAACTACCATCAATAAGAGTACGGCGAATAATCACTGATCGCAAATCAGCTTGTTCTGTTGTGCCGCCAGCAGTGGATAGCACAGTGCTTAAAACAGTACCGAATGGAAAGATGTAGTAGCCGGGACGAACAATTTCGCCGACAATCATTAGTTCAAGGGGGCGGGAGGAAGTAAGCACTGCACTCACCGAGGGAACATCCTGTAAGTAGCGACGGTGCAATTCGTAGCCAATTTTTGCTTCAATTTCATCTAATGTTAATCCCGCGATCGCCACACGACCGAGGATAGGGACTTGCACCTTGCCCTCATTGTCGATCACACCGGTAAAGCCAAATTCTGGAAAATCTGGCAGCGTTACCGTCACCGCGTCTCCCACATTCAAACGGTAGAGATTTAAGGGTTCTGAGGTTTTGTTCTCAAATCTGGGGGGAATGGCTCCTGGTGGGATAGGATCACTCGACCCGAAGGTATTATTGGGCAATCTCACTGAGCCAGGATTATTAGGCCCAGCCAGGGGAACTTGAGGATTATTTTGCCCCCAAACCGCATCGTTCAGGCAGAAAATACTGACAGATAGACCACAACTAATCAGCCCTCTCAATCCCAGCCGAGCTAAGGTTTCAAATTTTGTGAGAGTAAGTAATCTGAAGAAAAGGATCTGAACTGGTAGAGGCAAAGATTGGAACCAATAAAAATCTATCAATGTATTTTTGGGAGAATTTTTATACACGATGAAATCAGGGGACAGAGGAAAAGATCTGGGTTTCCAAGGCCGATTGTATGCTTTCTGCGACGGATTTTGCTAGAGATTCCTGCTCCTTAAGGTCACTAAAGGCATCCATCGGTATTTGCACGCTAACTGCTACCCAGGGTAAACGCTGCTGTCGAAGTTGAGCTAATTGATCTCGCCAAAACCATTGAAATGCTGCATTACTACCGCCACCGGGCCAAGCGTACCATTCCAATATGGCCCAAGTGCTATGATTCCAGGCCTGAAAAAATCGAGCTTGAACGTGACTTTGCCCAAAAATTAAGGTGCGCTGATCGGCAATTTGCCATTGATAGATCCGTTGTAAAGTGATCCAGGTAATTTCAGGTTTTTCACGATAGTAGGTTTGGGGCATCAAAGATAAAATCAAGGGATCTTGCCCCGATCTGTCCAAAAGTTGCACTGACCAACGATGATCGCCTAGGGGAACCTCTTTTTGTTCCAGGGTTTTCCATTCTTTCAGAGATAAACCCGTTTGACGAAGGTGGACAAGACGGGAAATTTCCGTGACGGGTGGCAGATCTTGCCAGGGCCAATGTCCTGAAAAATAACCTGGTAAGGCTCCTAGAATGACTAATAGGGTTAAGCAAAAGAGTATAAATCGCTGGTTTAGGGGAAACTTTACACCTTTAAGAGTCTGAAAATCACGGATAAAATTAGCCATTTTCTTCACCCGTTTCCCCCAGGGATAAATCTTGCCAATTTTGCCATTGTCTGTTTCTGTGAATCATCAGTTGGTTTAAAGCCACAATAGATAACAATAAAACTAGGGAGTAAATATCGCCTCCCAGACCAGCATGGAGAGACTCAAAGGCGGCTTGGTTGCCAGTACCATGAAAAAGACTGAGTAAGGTATTGCGAATGATGTTAGCTAATAAACTGAGAAAGGTGGCTCCAGCTAATAAAATCATCAGGCGATCGCGGCGGTGAAGTTGGCCTGACCAATGAACTAAAATTAGAGCCACATAAAGACTGGTAAACCACATTTTTAAACCGGCACAATAGGGCGCGACTTCTACTAACTTATCGTTGACTAACAAAAAAATATTTTCGACAGTGACTTTCACGCCCATATTCATCAAAAGAAAGCCGCAAACGGCTGCAATAAACTGTTGGAGCGGTAGGGTAAAGGGAACAAGAAGATAGGGAAGTGGATTGGGAGTAGCTAGGGCAATGAGCAATAGGGGAAAGGCATTTAGTTTGATTCCCGATAATCCTTTTAAACAACCCATGACTCCCGTTAGCACCAAGGGAAAGGACAAGTTAACAAACGTAACTGCTCCTGTTAGATAAAAAACAGAGCCAACTAAAAGACAAATGATGCCGACAAGATCAGCGCGATCGCCGAGTTTCTCCCAGGCAGTCCTATTTTGTCCAAAGATAATATAAGCTGCATAGGGAAAACCAAGCAAAGCATAACTGAAATATTCATGTTCCGTGCTAATACTTTTCTGCAACCATCCCATTAACCAATATTCTAAGATCGGGAGGTAAAGTATGGTCAGTAATCCTAGGATTAAAACATTTGCTCGATAATGTTTCACAAAACGTAAAGTAGAACGGAAAGAGGTCAGCATTTTAGAGGAGTGAATGAATACCAATACCTTTTCTATACAGTGTATCTGCGAATGTCATGATCGGGGAATTCGTATTATCCTCAGGTTTAAGTTGAGTGAATTTCCCACTAGACTAACGCGAACAGCCTTGATATCTCATTGTTCCATCCCCTGAATCTCCCCAGCCAATTTTTGTCAATTGAGGTAAAGTTTTATTAACCTTGTGGGTTAACCTAGGGTCGATAACCCCACTACTGAAATCTGAAACTCCTCTACCTTGACCAACGGACACGATACACTATTTAGGACAACGGTTATGCAGTGCCTCTCCTCATCTTTGTCGACTTTTCGGGATACTCGTTTAATGCTCGACACACCGTTAAGTCAGTCAGAGCTAAAACCCATCCATTTTCAGGCTGCCTTCGACGGTTATATGGAAATGTATGCTGACCTGGCGACGGTTGCTCATTACCTTGAAAATCACCAAAGCTGGTTTCATCATTGTGCTCAACCGATGAAGACGGAACCCTTGGGAGAAGATGGCTACGTGATGACCATTGGACAATTTGGCGCGTTGGGTTTTGATATAGAACCGAAAATGGCGGTCATTTTGGAGCCACCTCAGCAGGGACAGTACCTAATGCACTCTGTCACTTTACCCGATGAACCCTATTTAGGCTATGAGGTGGATTATCAGGCGATCATGAATTTGAGCGAGATTCCCCAGGCGCAGGCAGGAGAAGGTATCCAAAAGGTTTATCAAAAAGCCGGTTTATCTAGCCCACCGGAGAAAATCACTAAGGTAGAGTGGCAGTTACGCATGGATGTAGCGGTACAGTTCCCGAAATACATTTATAAGTTGCCTCAAAATTTGATCCGCAAAACCGGCGATCGCCTCTTGGTAGAAATTATTCGTCAAGTATCGCCACGTCTTACCTATAAGGTACAGAAGGATTTTCATGATCGTTGTAGTTTGCCCTTTCCCCCCCAAAGTAGCCGCCATTTCTATCGCATTAAGAGCAGTCAAACAGAAGAAATGAAAATGGAAGAGCCAGATTTAAGCTCAGAGGTGATGCTTTAACGCTAGGGTAAGACCATCGCCAATGGGAACCAGACAGAGGGAGATGCGAAGATCTTGATGGAGTTTGGCGTTTAGGTGACGGATGGACTGGGTTGCTTTGTCCTGAATGGTTTCGTCCGCCACTTTTCCGTACCAAAGAACATTATCAATTAGGATTAATCCCCCTGGCCGAACTAACTGCAAACTCAATTCGTAGTATTGGTCATAATCGCTTTTGTTCGCATCGATAAAGGCCAGATCAAAGGATTCTTGTTCGCCATTGGCCAAAAGTTGTTCTAGACTCGTTACGGCTGGCCCCAAAAGCACATCGATTTTTTCACTGACTCCAGCTTTTTGCCAAAATTGACGGGCGATCGCGGCATATTCTGCGCTGATCTCACAGCCCAGGATACGACCCTGGGGGGGTAAGGCCAGGGCGAGGGCGAGGGAACTATAACCTGTAAAAACACCAATTTCTAAGATTTTTCTTGCCCCCGTCAACTGTACTAATAAAGCCATAAATTGGCCCTGTTCTGGGGCGATCTGCATGTTGGCCATCGGTAATTGGCTGGTTGCTTGTCGCAGTTCCTTGAGGATTTCCGGTTCTCGAAAGGCGATCGCCTGGTAATAATCATAAAGAGAGGCATCTAGTCCCCAGGTTTGTTTCGTCATGACTGTTTCCTAATTTGAGGGTTGCTTCCTAAAAGATTTTCAGATTGTTTTAAACCTTTATTCATGATTGTTTTTGCTGGTATATTTTGGGTTTTAATCGCTAACTCTAATCCTTTTTGGGTTCTTCTGGCTTTGCGGTAGAAGATGTATAATAAGATACACTATATGAGGACGACATCAATGTTATTTTTTCTGGAAAATCTTCTGAATTTACCAAAAGTAAACATAAGAAATGTGATTCAAGAGGGAAAACAAGCGTTTTTAATACTGAGTTGTCAAGAGGAAGAAGTCAAATGTAATTATTGTGGTAGCTTAACGGATGAATTACATCAGACGAACAGTGTATTAGTAAGGGACTTGTCTATCTCTGGTCAAATGGTATATCTGAAAGTCCCTCGTCGTAAATTTTACTGTAAAGATTGTCAAAGGTTTTTTACAGAAAATCTAGAATTTATGGAAGCCCGTAGGAAATACACAGTGAGGTATGAAGAATATATTTATGGACGAGTAAATGTGAGCAGTGTGGAACAAGTAGGTAGAGAGGAATCTCTATCATGGGATCAAGTGAATGGAATTTACCAACGTCAATGTGAAGCTAAAAAAAAAGATTGGCAAGGAGTAAAACACCTCGGGATGGATGAAATAGCGAAACGAAAAGGTCATCAGAATTTTGTAACAGTGTTAGGAGATATAGAGAAAGGAGAATTAATAGAAGTGATAGATAGTCATCAACAAGATAAAATCATCGAAGTGCTGATGAAGAAAGAATTAGAGGTGAGGGAAGGAGTAGAACAAGTGAGTGTAGATATGTGGGGAGGATTTCCTAAAGTAATAGAAAAAGTATTTCCGAATGCAGTAATTGTAACAGATAGATTTCATGTAATGAAGGCGTTGAATGAAGAATTGAATAAAATCCGTAAACAGACAAAATTGAATGTAAAAATCAAGGGAGAAAAGTGGCTATTATTAAAAAATAAAGAAGACCTAAAAGAGGAAGAGTTAGAAAAACTAGAATTGGTGTTAAAGCAATCTGCTCGTTTGCGTAAAGCGTATGAATATAAAGAGTCATTTAGAGAGATATATGAAAAAGTAAATGATAAGGAAGAAGGAAGATTAAAATTTACAGAATGGTTAGAGAATGCAAAGAGCATTTATACAGATGTAATTAGCACAATTCGTAGGAATTTGGACTCTATTTGTAACTACTTTTTGAGTCGAACGACGAATGGGGCAATGGAAGGCATCAATAATCGTCTTAAACTAATCAAGCGTCAAGCTTATGGATTTATGAACTTTGATAATATGCGAAATCGTTTTTTAGCTTGCTTTTCATGATAAGCTTTAATTATCACTCTTTGTTCAGGAGAACCCCTTTTTGATAAATATTTTTAGCTAATTGGGGTAATCCAATTTCGAGATAAGTATCTCCTAATAATTGATAAACGGTTACTTCGCTACTGCCTTGATTAACAAGTTCTTCTAATACGTTAATTGCATTGTCATACAACTTATAACCGCGATATAAGTAAGCTAAAATTAGTCCTTTTTCGGTTGGAGATAAAGGTTGTTTTTGAATTTTTTCAACGGCTTCTAAAACTGTTTTCTTCGTCTGTTCATCTGATACATTAAAGCCTACTTCTGTTTCTTGTTGAGAAGATAAGCCTTGGTCTGTTGTTACTGTCACCCAATATCGTGTTTCTGGTTGTAAAGGGCGATCGCCTGAATAAATAATTTTATTTTGGTTAGTTTGGTTTGTCCAACTAAACCCATCTGTCTCGATTTTGACGATATAATAAGCGGCTCCTGGTACAGCATTCCAGCGTATGTGAGGGCGATCGCTGATAATATCAGTTTCACGGGGAGTAATAAGATAGGGCAGTTTTGCTAAGGCGGCTTCGGTTTTACCGACAGGACGAAGAGTATCATTATTGCTATTAGGAAGACGAATCACTGTTTTACTTGAAGGACAGCCTTGAGAAACTTTATATTTGCCTGGTTTTACTATCCAAATACTCAAATCACTACAATAAATTTTAACAGAAGCTTTGGCGGGTATATCGAGTGTATCGTCTGAATTTAGGGATAGTCCCACAAAAGCAGTTTGAGGTTTTTTCCAGTTTTTATTGTTAACTAAAACTTTACCTTTGACTTGTAAAATAGCGTGAACAGAGGCGTTTTGACTGAGGCTTGCTGTTGACAATCCACAAGTAATCAAAATTAAGGAAATAAAAGTCAAAGTTTTAAAGGCATTATTCATACATAACCTGAAGATTATTGTAGGGTCGCAAGGCTTGCGCCCAAAAGTTAAGGACTGGTCGGCAAATTAGGTAAAAATAACTTCACTAATCCCGCCATCAATGCGGCAACAATAGCGACAAAAATGGTGCGATTAGCAAATTCAATATTATCCAGTCTTTTATTAACTCCTGTTAATTCACCTTTAACATTTGCCAAATCAACTCTTAAATCATTCACCTCCTCAGACAATTTATCTATCTTGCCGTTAACTTGTTCAGATAATTTGTCTATCTTACCGTTAACTTCTTTAAATTGTGCTGAAATAAAGTCTTTTAATTCTTTGATTTCATTGTCTGTCAGGGTTGCCATTTCTGAAGTCTCCTATCGAAATTTGTGATTAAATTTTATCTGTTGTAGGGACAGAATATACAGAACTTTGTGGTTAAATCTCGTATAGGGTAGGGACATAATATATTATGTCCCTACAAAATTTTGTCCGTCATCACAACACAATTTGCTGTATTATGTCTTTTTCCAAGTTTAAATTTATTCAATGTAACCTCTAGATTTTAGCAGTTGCCTCTTAATCAGTCAAATTTCATAGGACTAGAATCGCCAGAGGGAATAAAGCTGGCCCAATAAAAAGGATGGTTTTGATCCTTACTTTTGAGCATGGCTAATTGGGTTTGTCGTAGAGCTTCACTGCGGCCTTCTCCGTTTTTTAAGCGTTGATAATAGGCGATCATTAAGTTTTTAGTTTCCTTGTCTGAGACTTTCCAGAGGCTAATTAATTGGCTTTCGCTACCTGCAATTACTAAGGCACGACGTAAACCATAAACGCCTTCACCTGTAGAAATATCGCCGTTGCCTGTATCGCAAGCGGAAAGGACAACTAATTTGGTTCCAACTAAGTTTAAGTTAGTGGCTTCTAAAGCGGAAAGAACACCGTCATCTCCTGCACTTTGGCTTACTTTAACCCCTGCAAAAACTAAGCCTGAACGTAATAAGGGATTTTCACCAATCTGTAGGGGTGAATTGCGTTCACCCTCATTTTTATTCTTAGTTGATTCGAGGAAAAAGCCATGCGTGGCAATGTGCAAAATATTCGTTTTTTTGACTTGTTTAAGGGCATTTTCGGTGGCTTGGGCTTGAATTAAAACCGTCGCTTTGGGGAGGAGTTTTTTAATGGCTTCGGCTTCTGCCTTTGTGCCTTCTAGGGGAAGAAATACAGAGTCAGCAAGATTAATAGAGCGGGTAGAGTTGGGATGAAGGGCAACTTTTTGACCTGTTTTATTGTAGAGGGGATTGGCAATAATCAGGGGTGGTTGTTGACTAGCAAATTTCTCTTTTTGTCGCAACAGATCGCGTCCAGAGGTGAGGTAAGTTATCTGGTAATTTTCGACAAGATACTGATTATTTTGATCTACTAAAGCTTCAAAGGGAATGAGGTTCAGGGCAGAGTCGGGAGAGAGGAGGAGGGTTTTTGTATTGCCTAATAGTTGACGAATGGGTTGCATTAACTTTTCGTCAAGTTGACGGGCGGATTTTTGCAGTTGGGGAATGGGGGTTTTGCTGTCTGCTAAATTGCGGCGAAAGGCAGTTACTTGCTCATCAATAGGTTGGGTTTCTCCTAAGTCTTTGGCTTTGATTTCGCCATTGGCAAAGAGAATATAAACGGCATAGTGAGGCTTGCCATATTTTTCCCTTTCTTTTGTTGCTTTCGGGTTAAAAGGTTTATAGCGAACGATTTCTACTAGGGCGGCATTAGTCGGGATTAATTTTTGAATGGCTTCGAGGGTAATGGGTTGGGATAGATTACGAAATTCGGCACTACGACGACTCAATTTGTCTTCGAGTTGTTGGGTTTCAGTTTGTAGGTTTGTGAGTTGTTGGCGATGGATTTCAGGGGATTTAATGGTTTCGGGTTTCTGGAAAGTCAGGTTAGAAAGTTGGGATTGTTTTTGAATTAGTTGTTCGAGGAGGGTTTGGCTTTCGGGGTCATTAATTTGTTGACGGAGAATTTGTAGGCTATTGGTGAGGATATCAAGAATACGTCCTTTGCGTTGCAAGATGGTTTTGAGGGCTAGATGAGTTGCTTCTGGGTTATTGGGTGCAGATTGAAGATTGAGGGAAATAATGGCAAATGTTGTCCCTGAAACTGTCGCTATGTAATCCCGTTTTTGTTTTTCGTCCCCAATATTGAGATTTTGGAAGAGGTTGTATTCTTGTACTGCAAGTCCTTGACTAAGAAATTTGATGGCTTGGGGAATATCATCTTGAGAGTAGTAAAGGTATGCCAAATTGTTAAGACTGGTTGCAGTAAGGGGATGGTTATTACCTAATTGTTTTTTCGCTATAGCTAAGGCTTCTTTCAAGAGGGGTTCTGCTTCACTATATCTTCCTTGAGAATGGTAAAGTAATGCTAAATTGTTGAGACTGGTTGCTGTATCAGGATGATTGTCTCCTAATTGGGCTTTTATGATAACTAAAGCTTGTTTGAAGAGGGGTTCTGCTTCACTATATCTTCCTTGAGACTGGTAAAGTAATGCCAAATTGTTGAGACTGCTTGCTGTATCGGAATGGTTGTCTCCTAATTGGGTTTTTCTGGTAGCTAAAGCTTGTTTGAAGAGGGGTTCTGCTTCACTATATCTTCCTTGAGACTGGTAAATTAATGCTAAATTGTTGAGACTAGTGGCGGTAGAGGGATGGTTATCTCCTAATTGGGCTTTATAGATAGCTAAAGCTTGTTTGAAGAGGGGTTCTGCTTCAATATATCTTCCTTGAGACTGGTAAAGTAATGCCAAATTGTTGAGACTAGTGGCGGTAGAGGGATGGTTATCTCCTAATTGGGCTTTTATGATAGCTAAAGCTTGTTTATAGAGAGGTTCTGCCTCACTATATCTTCCTTGGGATTTGTAAAGTCCTGCTAAATTGCCAAGGCTTTGTGCAGTAGTGGGATGGTTGTCTCCTAATTGGGCTTTTATGATGGCTAAAGCTTGTTTGTAGAGGGGTTCTGCTTCACTGTATCTTCCTTGAGATTTGTAAAGTCCTGCCAAATTGTTGAGACTGGTAGCAGTAGTGGGATGGTTGTCTCCTAATTGGGCTTTTATGATAGCTAAAGCTTGTTTGTAGGGGTGCGACCTTTAGTTGATAAAAGCTGTTGTAATCAGGGTTCTACAGGGAACCCATATTGATCAAGTTTTGCCCAAAATTGACTCCATCGTTCCTTGGTCAATACCAAAGCTCGTAGGCTCAAAATAATTCCTGCTCCTTTTTCCTTCCATCGCATTCCTGAACAACATAATCGTTGTTTGACCAACGTCTTACAAGCTGCTTCCGTAACACCTGAACCAATCGGATACTTTTTCTCTAAGTATTCAGCATAATCCATTTGATGCTGATGATTCTCGTAATAAGTAATCGCCGCTTGTAGTTTCTCGGTAAGATTCTTAGAATGACTTTTTTCTTCTTTGACTTCTTTCATCAGATTTAGCAGTTCTCCTGCTTTTCCTTTTTCATGCTTGAGTTCTCGACAATTTTCAGTCAACCATTCTTTTTGTTTTGACACGGTATTCGGATGCAACGCTTCTGCCAACGCTCCTAAGTAACCAGAGGCATGATAGAAATCTAATATCTGTTCTTCCGTCTGCTTTTCTAAAAACTTCCAATTTGATTCTGCACCATCTGCTATACCGACAAATTTTGCCTCTGGATAACGGTTTTTCGCTCGCTCAATTTCTCTTTCCAATCTTTCTAGAAAACTCTTTTTTCCGTACTCTGGTGCCGCACCTAGATAGATTGTCTGTTGACGTTCTCCCTCACTATCGTATAGGGAAACGGTTCCCACCATTGCTTCACGGTAGCCATCCTCACACATCAGCATACAGGTTCCATCTAATCCTATTCCCACTGTTGCAATTTGGCTATCCTCCTTGGGCGGGGCATAACTCCACGCTTCTTCTTTTGCCTGTACCACACTTCCTACTGCTTCACTCAATCTTTGGATATAGGATAGCGCTACTTTTCTACCATGATTTTCTAATAAATCATTTTTCACCTCTTTGCCTGCCATCCCTGACATTTTTGAGGATACCTGTTTTGCCAATAATGGCGTTGATGTTATGATTATCCTTGCTTCTCTTTCTAAGGGGCAATACGTTTTTCCTCAAAGGTGAACGCTGATATACATGACGATTCACTATAACCTCACCATAAGGTGTTTGATATTCTTTCGGTTGCTCTCCCTTACTCTTCCAGATTTCTTCACCGATTTTTAAGGGTGAACCATCTGTATCTAAATATTTCAAGGCTTCTTTGCTGGCGATGCAACCTACTTCGTTTAAGCCTTTTTGAATATTTATTTCTGTATCCAACATTGAACGACTGAGTTCTAATGTTAGTTCTATTTTTATCTTTGAACCCTCTACATTAATTAGTTTTGCTGTCATCATTGTTTCCTCTTTGTCACTTTTCATCTCATGTTAACACTTTTCTTTTCCTTCATCAACTAAAGGTCACACCCGTTTGTAGAGGGGTTCTGCCTCACGATATCTTCCTTGGGATTCGTAAAGTCCTGCCAAATTGTTGAGACTGGTAGCCGTAAGGGGATCGTTGTCTCCTAATTGAGTTTTTCTGATAGCTAAAGCTTGTTTATAGAGGGGCTCTGCTTCACTGTATCTTCCTTGAGACTGGTAAAGTGTTGCCAAATTGTTGAGACTGGTGGCAGTATTGGGATGATTATCTCCTAATTGTTTTTTTTGGATAGCTAAGGCTTGTTGATAGAGGGGTTCTGCTTCGCTGTATCTTCCTTGTTTTCGGTAAAGTTCTGCCAAATTGTTGAGACTGGTTGCAGTAGAGGGATGGTTATCTCCTAATTGGGCTTTATAGATAGCTAAGGCTTGTTTGTAGAGGGGTTCTGCTTCGCTGTATCTTCCTTGAGACTGATAAAGCAATGCCAAATTGTTGAGACTGGTGGCGGTATCAAGGTTATTCTCTCCCAGTACCTTTTTACGAATCGCTAAGGCTTTTTCTGTTAAGTAAATCGCTTCGTTATATTTTCCCTGATGATACAGTTCAACAACTTGCTGGGTTAGCTTTTCTGCTTCTACTAATGCTTCCTGATCTTGATTAGAAATCTGAACAATTACCTGTCCCACCGTTGGCGTTAACATCCCTGACGGTACTACTCCCACCGCGACTATCATAACCAACCCAAACCTCAGCAATCCTTTCATAACTGATCCTCAATAGGATTGTATTGTACGCCCATTGTACAACATTACATCTGCAAACCAGCAAAAAATTGTAGGGGTTTGGTTCCCAAATCCATCGTTTTATTGAATTCAACAGCAATTGATTACATTAAAGGGCGATTTATTACATTAAAGGGCGAACGCAATCATCCGTGTCAACTTAAAGGAATGGGTTCCCAAATTTGTTGATTGAGAGCGGCCTTTTCTCGATGTCGCTTTCTCTCAGCTTTGACCAAACCAAATAACTTAGCACGTTCAGCCAGATAGGTTACTGTATCAGGCTTTTCTCCTCTAGCAATAGCCTTCGCTACATAGTATAGACTCCGAAACACCATCTCTACTGAGATTTTTTCTTTCGGTTGATTTAGAGCAATCGCCACTTCCCCTACCAATTGATTTAAGACCGTATAGAAAATCAAAGTGCAAATAATCTGGATTTGGACACCATTCTTATTCCCTACCCATAAATAGGCTAGTCCTAAAAGTCTTTTCGTTAATAAAAAGGCTTCTTCGATTGTCCATCGTCTTCGATATAAATCACAGACCTCTTCGGCGGACAGTTGTTCGGGAGACAACACATTTGTTAAATACTGATACCAGATTGTTCCCCATAATACTGAGACTAATCTCACCGGATGCTTGCAAGGATTAGAACGGTAATTTCCCATAATGATAATCTCATCTCTGTAATGACTACCTTGAGACAATACTTGTTTGGTTTTGTAAGATGTACCCGCTCTAAATCTGGTTAGAAAAAACTTTTTAGCTTCTGTTAACAAATCAAACCACACAAAGCTAAAAAATCCCATATCTACAAGAATTAAACCATTTTCTGGTAATTTAGCTGCCAATTCTTCACACCATATTTTATCATTTGATTTATCATTTTCTGTGTACCATAAAGTAACGGGTCTTTGGGTAAAGGCTTCCACTACCATCATTATTTTACCCCCCAATTTACTCTTTTCTTCTTTACTTATTTTCATATTTTTCCTTATCTGCTCTAGCGTTGAGCCATCTGCTATCCACACTGCACTAAACTTTTCTCTTATTTTTTCCCATTTTTCTCCTACTTGGAGCTTCTTCCCTTTTTCGGCTGCTTTTTCTAACACTCCTTTTAGTAATATTGCAAATATTTCGGCTGGCACATTCATCATTCTTTTTGATACTGCCTGTTTGCTTACTTTTAATGATGCTACCCATAGCAATCCCTCTTCCTCTAACAGTCTTACCGCTTCACTTATACCCGCTATTTGACGATACACTATACTTAACACTAATGCCACCATTACTGGTAAATTTAATACCCTATCTCTCATCATTTTCTCATGAGTTCCCTGTAAATATTTTAATGGTGTAAACATTGTGGGTTCTAGTAATTCAAACAACTCTTTTGTTATTTCAGGGATTTCTACCCCTGGCTGATTTGTCTTACGACGTAAGTCTGGGTTTCCTTTTCTCCGAGGATGTTGTCTTGCCATTTGTTTTTTGCTCACTTTTTTATATACTAACCTTTTTTTCAGCCTACTCTTACTTCCGCCTGCTTTTAGGCTAATCTTTTGTGAGTAGGCATTTTGGCTTAAGTTGACACCAATGGAACGCAATTCGCCCCTACAAATAACCTAATTGGGTAGGGGTTTGGTTCCCAAATCCAGAACATTAAAGACTTGGAAACCAAGCCTCTACATAAAAATCCATTTGTGATAAATTTTAAAAAAAAGCCGATAAACTTGCTAAAATAATTGTAAACAATTCCCCGAATAAATTATGAATAATCTTAACGGTGACACTCCTCCAGAATCAGACGATTTAATGAAAGAACTCGATGCCAAATGGGATGCCCTAGAAAATGACCCCGAATTTTTAGCCAAACCTTTCTGGCAGAGAATCTCTGAAATTGGTGCAGTTGTTCCTCAAGAAGAATGGCGGAAACAATTACCCCGCGACTTTGCGCGTAACTTTGAACATTATATGTACGGTGCGCCCAGGGATGACGAAGAATGAGAAAAATTTTCTTGGATACAGCTTATCTTCAAGCCCTGATTGATTCTGGCGACAATCTTTATGAATTATCCCAAATGATGACCCCAAAACTGGGCAAATTTCAAGGGATTACCAGCGAAATGGTGTTAACAGAATTGTTGAATGCTTTTTGCAGTCGTGGCGAATATCTCAGAAGATCAGCGATTCGCCTAACCCATGATTTACGAGGCGATCGCAATATCATCATCATCCCTCAAACCAGTGAACAATTTGAGCAAGCTTTTGGGTTTTATCAAAGACGTTTAGACAAAGGATATAGCTTAACCGATTGTTCGTCAATGCAGATTATGAGAGAAAAAGGTATTAATGAAATCTTGACTTTTGATAAGCACTTTCAACAAGAAGGTTTTAGAGCTTTACTGAGAGAATAAAATTTTTGGGTGATTTTGGATACAAGCCTTGCACCCATACAACAGGTTATTTGTTAGGTGAAAATCAAACTACCTGTCAATGTGTAAAAAAAACCGATAAACTTGCTAAAATAATTGTAAACAACTCCCCAAATAAATTATGAATAATCTTAACGGTGACACTCCCCCAGAATCAGACGACTTAATGAAAGAACTCGATGCCAAATGGGATGCCCTAGAAAATGACCCCGAATTTTTAGCCAAACCTTTCTGGCAACAGATCATGGCAATTGGTGCAGTTGTTCCCCAAGAAGAATGGCGGAAACAATTACCCCGCGATTTTGCGCGTAACTTTGAACATTATATGTACGGTGCGCCCAGAGATGACGAAGAATGAGAAAAATTTTCTTGGATACAGCTTATCTTCAAGCCCTGATTGATTCTGGCGATAATCTTTATCAACTATCCCAAATGATGACTGCAAAACTTGGCAAATTTCAAGGGATTACCAGCGAAATGGTGTTAACAGAATTGTTGAACGCTCTGTGCAGTCGTGGTGAATATCTCAGAAAATCCGCTATTCGCCTAACCCATAGATTACAAAATGACGGTCGCACCATTATTATCCCTCAAACCAGTGAACAATTTGAGCAAGCTTTTGAGTTTTATCAAAGACGTTTAGACAAAGGATATAGCTTAACCGATTGTTCATCAATGCAGATTATGAGAGAACAAGATATTAATGAAATCTTGACTTTTGATAAGCATTTTCAACAAGAAGGGTTTAGAGCTTTACTGAGAGAATAAAATTTTTGGGTGCTTTTGGGTGCTTTTGGTTGCAAGCCTTGCACTCCTACGATCAGTTTTTTTTAGATTGTTTTCTGGCTTCAAATAACCATTGATCCTCTTCAATATTTAGCACTTTACCCTGGGATAATTTCAGACATTTTTGCCAATTTTCCTTCGCTGAAATAGATTTTTTATCTTGTTTCTGTAAAACTTGAGCATAAAGACAAAATACAGCCCCAGGATTGCGGATATATTTTTGAGTAGCTGAATCTTCGGCAATTCCGATCGCAATAGAAAGATTGATTTTAGCATCCTCAAGATGATTTTGCTTAAACCTTGCCCAACCTAAATTTTTATAAATATTGTACTTTTGCACCGCTAAATTAAGTTTCTCAGTTTCACTTAACTTGTCCAATTGTTGATCCTTTTCCGCTAACAAAACTTTACCTTTTTCTAATAAAGCGATCGCTTCTCCATCTTTGTTTTCACGAATATACCAATAGGCTAAATTATTATAAGCATCAAGATAACCACCCTTGGCCGCAATCAAATATTGTTTTTTTGCATTATCCAAATCCTGTAACTCCTCATAAAGTGTTGCTAACTTGTAATGAGCATCCAAATTATCCTCATCCAACGCGATCGCCTTTAAATATTGTTTTTCTGCTAGGGCTAAATTAGGTGAAGCTTGATTTTGTAACCGAGAAGCGTCTTGTTTATAATATTGAGAAAAGAAAGGAAAATTGAGAAAAATACAGACTAAAATTCCAAAAACAAAAAGCGTTGTGGCAAACTGAATTTCTTCGTACCAATATCCAGGAATTTTTAACCGATTCATTAACTTTATAAATCCCTGCTGTCTCGCTTGAGTCAGGGCATTTTGAGTTTGTAACAAAGAAATAAAGGTCGAAAAAATTACGCCGCCAATTTCTATTAATCCCGAACCACCGCCTAAAAATCGAGTGGCGATCGCGCCAATCAAGGTAAAATTAACCCCCAATAAAATCAGTTTTAGCGTCTTCACTAACCAATCCCAACGATTCCAAGGATGGGAAGACTCCCTCGTGTCTAAATACCACCACCAGGCTTGGTCAGAAGTCAGTAAACTCTCCCGATATTCAGCTAAATCAAGAACTTGAGTAATTTTGTAAGCTTGCTTTTTTAAACGGGCATCCTGTTCAGTTAAGGCTGTCCAAATCTTTGCTGAAACAGGAGAATGAGCCTCTAATTGTTTCTGCAGAAAATCTCTAGCCGCAAGGAGTTCTAATCCTTGCTCTTTGGTAAAGTTTTTATCAGCGATCGTTAAATCATGCAGGAGTGTATTATAATTCTCCAGAGCAACTTGTAGAGGAGTCGGTTTAGGAGAAAGAGACTTCATCATTTACAATCGAGTTTACTCTAGAGATAATTTCAGACAAATCCTTACCTAAGGCCGATAGAGCCAGAGCGGTTGGCCACTGGTGGCAAATAAAATAATCAGGCGATGCCGAAGGCACACTTCGTGATCGCGGCGGTGAAGTTGGCCTGACCAATGGACTAAAATTAGAGCCACATAAAGACTGGTAAACCACATTTTTAAACCGGCACAATAGGGCGCGACTTCTACTAACTTATCGTTGACTAACAAAAAAATATTTTCGACAGTGACTTTCACGCCCATATTCATCAAAAGAAATCCGCAAACGGCTGCAATAAACTGTTGGAGCGGTAGGGTAAAGGGAACAAGAAGATAGGGAAGTGGATTGGGAGTGGCTAGGGCAATGAGCAGTAGGGGAAAGGCATTCAGTTTGATTCCCGATAATCCTTTTAAACAACCCATGACTCCCGTTAGCACCAAGGGAAAGGACAAGTTAACAAACGTCACTGCTCCTGTTAGATAAAAAACAGAGCCAACTAAAAGACAAATGATGCCGACAAGATCAGCGCGATCGCCGAGTTTCTCCCAGGCAGTCCTATTTTGTCCAAAGATAATATAAGCTGCATAGGGAAAACCAAGCAAAGCATAACTGAAATATTCATGTTCCGTGCTAATACTTTTCTGCAACCATCCCATTAACCAATATTCTAAGATCGGGAGGTAAAGTATGGTCAGTAATCCTAGGATTAAAACATTTGCTCGATAATGTTTCACAAAACGTAAAGTAGAACGGAAAGAGGTCAGCATTTTAGAGGAGTGAATGAATACCAATACCTTTTCTATACAGTGTATCTGCGAATGTCATGATCGGGGAATTCGTATTATCCTCAGGTTTAAGTTGAGTGAATTTCCCACTAGACTAACGCGAACAGCCTTGATACCTCATTGTTCCATCCCCTGAATCTCCCCAGCCAATTTTTGTCAATTGAGGTAAAGTTTTATTAACCTTGTGGGTTAACCTAGGGTCGATAACCCCACTACTGAAATCTGAAACTCCTCTACCTTGACCAACGGACACGATACACTATTTAGGACAACGGTTATGCAGTGCCTCTCCTCATCTTTATCGACTTTTCAGGATACTCGTTTAATGCTCGACACACCGTTAAGTCAGTCAGAGCTAAAACCCATCCATTTTCAGGCTGCCTTCGACGGCTATATGGAAATGTATGCTGACCTGGCGACGGTTGCTCATTACCTTGAAAATCACCAAAGCTGGTTTCATCATTGTGCTCAACCGATGAAGACGGAACCCTTGGGAGAAGATGGCTACGTGATGACCATTGGACAATTTGGCGCGTTGGGTTTTGATATATACTTGGCACGGTCATGGATTGAGATTTTCGCCCCCTTTTGTTAGCATCGATGAAGGCCAGATCAAAGGATTCTTGTTCACCATTGGCCAAAAGTTGTTCTAGACTGGTTACGGCTGGCCCCAAAAGCACATCAATTTTTTCACTGACTCCAGCTTTTTGCCAAAATTGACGGGCGATCGCGGCATATTCTGCGCTGATCTCACAGCCCAGGATACGACCCTGGGGAGGTAAGGCCAGGGCGAGGGCGAAGGCGAGGGAACTATAACCCGTAAAAACGCCAATTTCTAAGATTTTTCTTGCCCCCGTCAATCGTACTAACAAAGCCATGAATTGGCCCTGTTCTGGGGCGATCTGCATGTTGGCCATCGGTAATTGGCTGGTTGCTTGTCGCAGTTCCTTGAGGATTTCCGGTTCTCGGAAGGCGATCGCCTGGTAATAATCATAAAGAGAGGCATCTAGTCCCCAGGTTTGTTTCGTCATGACTGTTTCCTAATTTAAGGGTTACTTCCTAAAAGATTTTCAGATTGTTTTAAACCTTTATTCATGATCATTTCTGCTGGTATATTTTTGGTGTTAATGGCTAATGCTAATCCTTTTTGATAGGTATTTTTCGCTAACTGGGGCAGTCCAACTTCGAGATAGGTGTCTCCTAATAATTGATAAACGGTTATTTTCCCGTTTTCTTGATTGACGAGTTCTTGTAAAACATTGATAGTAAAGGTTCCTTGATAAAACTGAGTAATCCGTCCCATAATACTTAGAAAAAGAGAAAAATTAGGTAGAGAAGGTTTAGGAAACATAAAACACTAAATTGCGATCGCTGACGATCACTTCACCAATCTCATAGGCAGCTAGATCACGGCCAGAAAACCAATCTAAGCTAATTTGAACCGCATCAGGCGGAACCAAGACCACAAAACCAACGCCCATATTAAACGTTTCTAACATCGCCCCTGCCGACACCTGGCCCGTTTGCGCTAACCATTGAAAAATGGGTAAAATCTCCCAACTTCCCTCCCGAACGGCGATCGCTTGACCTTGACCTAAACAACGGGGCAAATTTTCGGGCAAACCACCGCCGGTAATATGGGCCATGCCGTGAATCTTTAAACCCGATCTCAGAGCCTCAAGAATAGGCTGCACATAGAGACGAGTTGGCGTTAACAAAACCTCTCCCAAGGATTGACCCCCCAAAAGAGTAGGACAATGCTGCCAATCAAAGCCCTGGGACTCCACAATTTTACGCACCAAACTAAAGCCGTTACTGTGAACTCCCTGACTCGCTAAAGCGATCGCTCTATCTCCGAACTGTACCTGGGAACCATTGAGAATCTTACTTTTTTCAACAATACCCACACAGAAACCCGCCACATCGTACTCGCCTGCACCATAAAAACCAGGCATTTCCGCCGTTTCTCCCCCCAATAGAGCACAATTACTTTGACGACAGCCTGTCACAATGCCCGCCACCACTTCAGCTAACTGCTGGGGTTCTAACTTGCCAGTAGCCAAATAATCGAGAAAAAACAAGGGTTCTGCCCCAGAGGTCAAAACATCATTGACACACATCGCCACTAAATCAATGCCAATACTGTCATGCCGATTCATCGCCTGGGCAATTTTCAGTTTGGTTCCCACCCCATCCGTTCCCGATACCAAAACGGGTTGCTGATAGCCAGATGGCAGTTCAAATAAGCCACCAAAACCGCCCAAGCCGCCGATAACCTCTGGACGAAAGGTACTTTCTACTCCTTGGCGAATCTGCTCCACAAAATGGCGACCCGCTTCCACATCCACACCCGCTTGACGATAATCCATCCCCTTGACCTATGACTTGAGGTTAATTGCTCCTCTATGCTAAGGGCTAAGGGTCAGCAATCTCAAGTTTTAAGAATGGGAATATGTTCTAAAAAGATACTAAAGGTGACGGTCGATCCTAATCCTTCTCCCATGCTAAAAAAGGAAACTTGCCCTGATACATTTATGCGACAGAAAGCGGTATATTACCGCATTTTGCAACAATAGCATCACCCTCGTTACTGAGAGTGAAGGTCGTACCCGACAAAGCCTTGAGCATAATACCCAAAGCACCATTCCAATCGCGTGGAATAACGTGGTCACAAACGGGACATCGAAAAACCTTAGAACCACCTAGTTTTGTGTGGATATGTCCGCATTTCGTACAAGTTTTGCTGGTAAATTCTTCTGTCACGTCAAACACCTGACAGCCACTTAACTCAGCTTTATTTTTAAGGACTTGTTTGAACCGATAATGCGCCCATGTCAACATTTGTCGGGCAGTTTTACTTCTGATTTTTCGCTTGGAACGATTGGTCATTTCTGACGTTTCAAACTTTGGCAGCAAGATAGCTGGATAGTTTTTTGTCAAGTAACTTGCTGTTTTTTTATGGCAGTCATCAATCAAGTTACGAATTTTGCCCCGTAATCGAGACGCTGCCTTTTTCATTTTTTGTCGTTCTTTAGCTACTTTTGATCTAAGTACAGGACAAAAGGCTTGAAAAGTATACGAGAAAGGGGTTTCATGGAAGATGAACGTAATGTAAGAAAACCCATGAACCAATATAACGCATTGAAACAAGCCCTAAAACCCCATTTGGGATGGCATGGTGCCAGACTCTCCTTCCTAGCCTTGTTCTTACTCGCCCTCCTCAAAGTGAAAACGGTTAACCTTAAAGAATTGGCTCTGGGTTTTGAAGGTCGGGCATTGGTGGATTCTCATTACAAACGCTTACAACGCTTTTTCTCAGGATTTGAGCTGGATTACCATCACATTGCCCGTATTGTAGTCAGTTGGCTGGATATCCCTCAACCTTGGGTATTAAGTATTGACCGCACAACCTGGGAGTTTGGCAGTCATGGTTATAATATCCTCACTGTCGGCATTGTCCATGAAGGAGTAGCCATTCCCATCTTGTGGTGGATGCTTAGCAAGAAAAAGGGCAATTCTAACAGTGATGAACGAATGCGTTTTATCGAGGAGATGCTCAAGATTTTTCCCACCGCCCTGATTCGTTGTTTATGTGGCGACCGTGAGTTTATTGGTCAGGCTTGGCTTCGCTATCTTCTGCTCGAACCGCTACTGGCTTTCTGTCTGAGAATTCGGGCTACGGACAAGATTGAGCACAATGGCAAGCTTTTGGCCGCCAAAGTCATTTTTGCCCATCTTGCAAAAGAGTGAATCTCAACGTCTTCAAGGGAGTTGTCGGGTTTGGGGATATCCTGTTTCTGTAGAGGCTCTTCGCTTGCCTGATAATTCTCTACTCATCGTCATTGGACATCCCGATTCCCAAGGTCTTATTCACGATTATGCCCTGCGTTGGGGCATTGAAACCCTTTTTGGCATCTTTAAGACTCGTGGCTTTTGCTTGGAATCTACTCACTTTACTGACCCCAAGCGTCTTCGTAAGCTTTTGGCTTTACTGACTTTAGCTTTGGCTTGGTCTCTCAAAACTGGTCTAGCAATTCATCATCTTCATCCCATTCCCCTCAAGAAACATGGTCGCCTAGCGCAGAGTCTTTTTCGTCTTGGTTTTGACCATCTTCGTCATCTTGTTCTTAATCCTTCTCTACCCAATTTTTCTCTTTTTCTCGACTCCCTACATTTTTTGTCCTGTACTTAGACTTTTGATAGGCTAATTCGACTCATCAAGTCATCAAGATACTTACATAGCCTGTTGATTCGTCCCATGTCTGATGAACCGACTTCTAGGAAGTTTTGCCCATCAAATCCTGTCAGAAAAGTTCTTACTCCTGGGTCAAGAGCAATAATGCGATTTTCCGGCTGGGGTGTCGTTTTTGTTTCTTCTAGAAAAATACAGAACCAATCACCCGACTTGTCTTTGATTAATTGAGTTGCATAAAGACTAACATCAGGAATTGCTTCTGAAGAAATAAAACCAAGCCCCTTTGTTAACAAGGGATACCATGTTCCATGACTAAAGTTACAGTTGTTGAATTTAATTGTTTTTCTAGGAGCCTTACAACTTCTAAACTTACAATCCCGACTGGCAGTATAGGCTTGGTGAGCATCAAAAATGGCATTCTGCCTGATATGGCAAGGGGTGTCTTTTACCCATTCAGGAAGATTGGATTGCATGATGATATTTCTTAATTTTCCCTTGCCAATCCTGCCATTTTTCTTTTGGTAGTCAATAGCTTGATTAAAGCAATAACGACAAGCCGCCATCCATTTATTCCACTGTTTCTTCAACTCCAGACTGGGATAAACTTTTATCTTTCTTGCTCTGATTTTTATACTTTCCGAGTCCGTATAATCGGCTTGAGAAACAAGGTCGAATGGCGAGGATGTCTTCAACCATCTCGGCTTCAGGAGAGAGATTTGTCTCCCTATCGAACCACGATTGAGCATCCAAACTTTCGGCAGAACCAGTCAAGCCAATCAAATCCAAATCGGGCAAGCCTATCTTTGTTAGCGACCACAATTGCTGCGACATTTCCAGACATGACTCGTTCCAATAAGGCTGTAAGTTTTTGTCTTTTGAAGTTGAGTCCTCCACCGATTTCGCTGACGACTTCCGCTTGCGGGTATTTTTCTTGGAGGACGGCGACTTGTCTTGAGAGGTCTTCGGATTGTCCCCTGCTGCTGACACGAGCGTAAATAACGGTAGCTCTAGTTGGCTCAACCTATTTCCCTGTGTAGGATTCAGTGTCGTATCGCCTTTGCCCTGACGGGGTTTTAATTGCTTGGATTTTCCCTTCCTGTTCCCATTTAACAAGGGTTCGGACGTGGACTCCGAGCATTCCTGCTGCGGTTTTGGGTTTAACATATTTTGCGATAATAAATCCCTCAATTCGACGCTTCCATTCTAGCGCATAGTAGCGCATTCTGTCGGTATTTGTGGATTAAATCTTGCTCCCATGGCTTCCATCAATTTTTGAGAAATTGCCAATCCTAAACCGGTGCCACTGTAAGCTTTGGTTCGAGAACCATCGATCTGAACAAATTTTTCAAAGAGTTTGGATTGATTTTCTAAAGGGGTGCGACCTTTAGTTGATAAAAGCTGTTGTAATCAGGGTTCTACAGGGAACCCATATTGATCAAGTTTTGCCCAAAATTGACTCCATCGTTCCTTGGTCAATACCAAAGCTCGTAGGCTCAAAATAATTCCTGCTCCTTTTTCCTTCCATCGCATCCCTGAACAACATAATCGTTGTTTGACCAACGTCTTACAAGCTGCTTCCGTAACACCTGAACCAATCGGATACTTTTTCTCTATGTATTCAGCATAATCCATTTGATGCTGATGATTCTCGTAATAAGTAATCGCCGCTTGTAGTTTCTCGGTAAGATTCTTAGAATGACTTTTTTCTTCTTTGACTTCTTTCATCAGATTTAGCAGTTCTCCTGCTTTTCCTTTTTCATGCTTGAGTTCTCGACAATTTTCAGTCAACCATTCTTTTTGTTTTGACACGGTATTCGGATGCAACGCTTCTGCCAAGGCACCTAAGTAACCAGAGGCATGATAGAAATCTAATATCTGTTCTTCCGTTTGCTTTTCTAAAAACTTCCAATTTGATTCTGCCCCGTCTGCTATCCCGACCAATGTTGCCTCTGGATAACGGTTTTTCGCTCGCTCAATTTCTCTTTCTAATCTTTCTAGAAAACTCTTTTTTCCATACTCTGGTGCCGCACCTAGATAGATTGTATGTTGACGTTCGCCTTCACTATCGTATAGGGAAACGGTTCCCACCATTGCTTCACGGTAGCCATCCTCACACATCAGCATACAGGTTCCATCTAATCCTATTCCCACTGTTGCAATTTGGCTATCCTCCTTGGGCGGGGCATAACTCCACGCTTCTTCTTTTGCCTGTACCACACTTCCTACTGCTTCACTCAATCTTTGGATATAGGATAGCGCTACTTTTCTACCATGATTTTCTAATAAATCATTTTTCACCTCTTTGCCTGCCATCCCTGACATTTTTGAGGATACCTGTTTTGCCAATAATGGCGTTGATGTTATGATTATCCTTGCTTCTCTTTCTAAGGGGCAATACGTTTTTCCTCAAAGGTGAACGCTGATATACATGACGATTCACTATAACCTCACCATAAGGTGTTTGATATTCTTTCGGTTGCTCTCCCTTACTCTTCCAGATTTCTTCACCGATTTTTAAGGGTGAACCATCTGTATCTAAATATTTCAAGGCTTCTTTGCTGGCGATGCAACCTACTTCGTTTAAGCCTTTTTGAATATTTATTTCTGTATCCAACATTGAACGACTGAGTTCTAATGTTAGTTCTATTTTTATCTTTGAACCCTCTACATTAATTAGTTTTGCTGTCATCATTGTTTCCTCTTTGTCACTTTTCATCTCATGTTAACACTTTTCTTTTCCTTCATCAACTAAAGGTCGCACCCTTCTAAAGAGACTCCAATGCCCGTATCGGTGATACTAACTTTAACGAGGCCCGGAAATTCCTGATTATTCCAAACCATTCTTTTTTTCAAAATTTCAGCCCGCACTTTAATCTCTCCATCGGTGGTAAATTTAATGGCATTACCCACAATATTGAGCATGACTTGTAATAGACAACGATAGTTACCATGTACAGTAATCGGGGTCAAGGTTTCCGGCAATTGACTATCAAAGTTTAATCCCTTGGCTTGAGCTTGGGAGATGGCAAAATGATTGACGAACATTCATAACCCATGATCCAAGCGGTGGTGGATGGCTCCTTTGCTCTCAAAATGGGACTCAGGACTAAGGTCATACTAGAATGTTGCCTCCATAAACAAAAAGACCATGATAGATCTCCGGCTGACGATATTGTAGTACGCGCTGAAGACAATCATAGTAATCATGGATGGCGATCGGGCAAAGCGAATCCTGGGGCCAATGGTCAATAATCGTCTGAGGATCAATCCGATAAGCTGAAGCTTTATGCCAAGCAAAAGCTAAATATTTGCCTCGATAATCCTGAATATAAATCAGTTCTGCCCCAATGCTATCCCACTGCATGGAGTTCAGGTTCATCCTCTGGGTAAAAGTTAGTCATTCCATTCTCCCCTGGGGGGTACGGGAGGATTGCGACGCAGAGTACGAGTGAGATCATCATCTCTTTCCGGCTCCCCTCGCAACCATTGTTTAATTGCTGTTTCAATGATACGGCTGGGATCATTGGTAAGATGTTTGACTTGCTCTAGGAGATCGGCATCCAAATGAATGGATACTTCTACTTTTTCCGAGACAGTGGGAGTTGACGCTACATTTTCATTCATAAGCTTTGTTGACCCTTCTTCCTTTTTATTGTATCCCATGCTTTCCTTACAGAGGGAGAAAGGCAATGTTAATTTTAATGGTTAGGTCTGCTTAAAACAGTTATTAAAGTTACGAAGAACGGTGAGATGGCACAATGACACAAGCATTGCTCGAATTAGATTGGCTAGATCTGGGTTGGACAATGTTACTGCTGGGGTTAGCGATCGCCTTGGCCTTTTGGCAACAGGTCGGTTTAGCGAGTCAATTGGCCTGGGCGGGTGGCCGCTCTTTGTTGCAATTGTTGGTGGTGGGCTATTTTCTAGCCTTGATTTTTGCACTCAATCAACCGATCGCGGTGTTGGCGGTGTTGGCGATTATGCTCTCCATTGCGGCGATCGTGGCCAAAAATCGTATTAGTCAAAAACAAAAAGGGTTATTACCGTTAGTTTGGGTATCGCTCTTGATTAGCACCTTACTCACCCTGGGTTATGCCATTTTGGTCATTATTCGGCCAGCCCAGTGGTTCGCGCCCCAATACCTGATTCCCTTAGCCGGTATGGTTTTAGGTAATTCGATGAATAGTGCTTCTTTGGCAGGAGAGCGTCTTAGTAGTTTAATTCAGCAAAATCGACGGGAAATTGAAACCCATCTTTGTCTAGGGGCTACGGCTAAACAGGCGATCGCCGGTTATCAAAAAACAGCGATCCATGCCAGCTTAATTCCCACTCTCAATCAAATGATGGTGGTTGGCATTGTCAGTTTACCTGGAATGTTTACGGGGCAAGTGTTAGCAGGCATTGATCCCTTGAATGCGGCCTCTTACCAAATCCTGATTTTATTTATGATTGCCTTTGCCAATCTGGTGACGGCCATTTTAGTGACAGAGGGCCTGTATCGACATTTTTTTAATGAGCAGATGCAGTTGGTCAATCAGGACTTCTGAGCAACCAATTTTTGTTGAGTCGCCACTAAACTGAGCAAAGTACATTCCCAGACTAAACGCGGTTGTACATAGGCCGTCAAATGTTTGCGGGCTTTTTCCAGAATTTCTAACAAATGCTGTTGTTTTTCCGACTGCCAATAACGATTTTGTAAATAATCAATCAGCCAAAGTTGCAGTTGTGTATCTAGGTTTTTGTCGATCGCCTTGGCAAGATTAAGAGCCTCTAGGGGAGATTGGGGCACTTGATTTAATTGCTGTCTCAGTTCAAAGGGAATGGCTTGCAGTTGTTCATAGGCGTAGAGGGCGGCACCCGGACTGCCCTGGGCGATCGCCAACAATTCGGGATAGGCTAACACGGCTGTTTCACCAATACGTCCTAACACGAGTTCCAGATCGTCCCCAGAAAGCCGATAGAAAGGAATACGTTGACAACGGGAAACCAAGGTTGGTAGTAAGGAATCCACACTGGGAGCCAGAAGAATTAAAGTCGCTCGTCCTGGTTCTTCCAGGGTTTTCAGTAAGGCATTAGCCGCCCCTTCATTCATTGCCTGGGCTTCTTCAATAATAATGACGGCTCGTTCTGCTTCCAGGGGAGGACGACTTAAAAATTGATTAATTTCTCGGACTTGTTCAATGCGAATTAGGGGAGGAGCCTTCCGTTTGAGACCACTACTTTCGGCTTCCTGAGCGGTTAACAATTTACCTTGATGTTGATAGGTGGGTTCAATCCAAAGCAGGTCGGGATGATTGCCAGCAAAAAAGCGTTTTTTCACCCTTTCCTGTTCCTCTGCCGATAAATTCCAGGCCAATAGTTCCTCGGAAAAGGCCTTTGCGGCTAAACGTTTTCCCACTCCCAGGGGGCCAGCAAAGAGATAGGCCGGTGCAACACGGTTATGGGCGATCGCCTGTTGGAGCAGTTCGACCGCTTGGACTTGACCGATCAGAGGATAAAATCGGTTCATAGATAAGACGAAATTTTGCTAATCTTGACCTTAACTATCTTAAACTTCCCCTGTGGGTTGTCCCATCATGTTGGATGTTGAATCCGAAATACGCCGTTTAACAGAACTCATGCCCGCCTCTGGCCGGATGTTAACCAAAATTGCCAGCAAACCTAAACAGTCACGGGTCATTGACGCTGCTTTTCCTAAACCTTGGCAACGGGGCGATCGCCTGATTGCTATCAATTTTAATCTTTGGGCAGATCTGTCCCTGGGAGAACGGGATTTATTATTATTAAGTGTGGTCTGTTATCTGGTGCAAATCCGTTGGTTTAAACCCGATATTTACCAAGGTTTGACCCTGGCTGGGGTGGCTGGTGTGGGGCTACAACTGTGGCAAAGGGATGCGGTGGGAATGGTGATTGCTGGGGGATTAACCGCGATCGCCGCTCAACAAATTTGGAACAATTATCGCAGTAATGAACGGGAAATTGAAGCGGATGCCGGTGCGATTAAGATAGCCGAAAGACGGGGTTACGAAACCACCCTGGCAGCAAAATTATTACTATCAGCCATTGAACATCTCGCTCAAATTGAACAACGCTCTAGTCTGAGCTTTACCGAATTAATTCGTTGTCAAAATTTACGCACGCTTGCCCTCAACACTCAAACTTAATTTCCCAATGGCAATGGGATCACAAATCTCAACGAATCTCAACAAATCTAGGCGTTACGATCAGTTAAAAAGAATAAAGTAATGGATTAACAATACTCTCTAGGAGAAATCATGAATTTTTTCTCAAATTTTCAAAATGGGCAACACAATCTCCAGCAGACCTTAAAGGCTTGGCAAACAAAAGGTAGGCAATATTTTAGTCTGAGCATACTAGCCGGATTTTTGGCGATCGCCTTGAGCAATTGCACCAATCAAACCACCTTACCGCTCCGCATTGGCACGAACCTGTGGCCAGGCTATGAAACCCTTTATCTAGCCAGAGACTTGAAATATTATGGCGATGCTCCCATTCAATTAGTGGATTATCCCTCAGGAACGGAAGAAGTGCGAGCTTACCGCAACGGTGATATTGAAGGGGCCGGTCTCTCCATTGATCAGGCCTTAGTCTTAGCCGCTACCCAGGAGAATGTTCGTATTATTGCCGTTATGGATATTTCCGAGGGGGGAGATGTGATTTTGGGGAAGCCCGACATTGCTAATATCAAAGCTTTGAAGGGTAAACGAGTCGGCGTAGAATCGACGGCCCTGGGTGCTTTTTTTATTGCCCGTGCCCTGGAAAAAAATGGCATGACTCCCAAAGACATTAAAATTGTTTCCCTCGAACTGACTGAACATGAACGGGCCTATAAAGAAGGCAAAGTGGATGCCGTTGTCACCTTTGGCCCCGCCATGGTGAAATTATTAGCAGCCGGAGCCAAACTTTTATTTGATAGTAGCCAAATTCCAGGGGAAATCGTCGATACCTTGGTCGTCAAAGAAGAGGCGATCGCCAATTCGGAAAAGACTATTCAAACGCTAGTCAATGGCCGCTTTCGAGCCTTAGATTATTTAGAAAAAAATCCCCAGGATGCCGCCCGTCGGATTGCCCCCCGTACCAAAGTGACACCAGAGCAAATTCTCAATGCCTTTAAGGGATTGCGTCAGCCCAACCTCGCCGAAAATCAGAAACTTTTAGATCAAAGTGATCCTTCCTTAATTAACGCGATGCGAAAACTAGTCGATATCATGGTGGCAAATAAATTACTACCTAAGGCAATCGATCCAGCAACCATTTTAGATGATCATTTTATAAAAAATGCCCAACCCTAGAGTGGTTAAATCTTTTAGAGCCTGCCAAGACATTAATCTCAATGGAAAGATTTCCCTTCCCGCTCAGATTCTCCATTCCCACCATTTTAATTTTGTGTGGTAGTTTGTTGGGACTAGTATCCTTCCAGCAAGAAATCACAGAAACCTATCAAAAGACTGAAACCAGTAGCCAAAATGCAGTCAGGATTTCAGCGAGTCGAACGGCCGGTATATTAGAGTATCTCTACCGTCGAGCCGACAATGAACAGGCAGAAATTATCATTAGTCAAGTAGGCAGTGATCCTGACTTGGACTTGGTGCTGCTCTTTGACGATCGCAATTCAGTTTTATTGTCTGATCATTACGAATTAAGGGATCTACCCCTTGGAAAAACCCTGGCTCAACCCTACGAAGGGCAAATAACAGCCGTCCGACAGACAATGGCCGGACAAGTATGGCTTTCCCCCGATAAGCATAAATTGATTGCTATCTATCCGGTTCTGCTCAAAGCCTTGCCAGGGGAACTGCGTCCTTCTAGGGTGGGAATTCTTTTTTTAGAACAGGATCTGACCCAGGCTAAAAAGGAGGCCTATAATGATGCCCTCAGACGCTCCCTGCTCTTTGCGGGAATGTTGACCTTGTTTTGTATCGGTTTGTGGTTCTTTTTTGAGTTTACCCTAACCCGTCGAGTTGCTCACCTGGTGGCTACTAGCAATAGTCTGGCGGCTGGCCAATTAGGCGATCGCGCCCAGTTATCCGGTTCCGATGAAATTGCCCAGATATCGTCAGCCTTTGATCGTATGGCTGAAAAGATCCAAGAAAATACCAAAGATTTAGAGCGCAGTGAAGAACGTTACGATCTAGCCGTATCGGGCACTAACGATGGTATCTGGGACTGGGATCTGAATACCAATACTGTTTACTATTCTCCCGTTTGGTTCAAAATTCTGGGCTATGAACCTAATCATTTATCCAATCTTCTTTCTACCTGGTCAGAAAAACTACATCCTGACGATTTAGATTCATCTCAACAAGCTGTCCGTGATCATTTGGTCGGAGAAACAGAACTCTACGAACATACCCACCGAATGCAACATCGGGACGGTCATTATCTCTGGATTGCAGCCAAGGGCAAATGTTTACGAGATGACACTGATGCTCCCTATCGCATGGTGGGAACCATTACCGACATTACGGCTAAAAAGCAGGCCGAGGAAGAACTCCGTAAGGCTAAAGAAGCGGCTGAAAGTGCGAATCGTACCAAGAGTGAATTTTTAGCCAACATGAGTCATGAAATTCGGACTCCCATGAATGCCATTCTCGGTTTTTCCGATCTCTTACAAGGTTTAACCGCCGATGGTCGCGCCCACAGTTACCTAGAGGCCATCCGCTCTAGTGGCAAAACCTTGATGGCTTTGATTAATGATATTCTTGATCTTTCTAAGATTGAAGCAGGGAAACTCCAACTCAGCTATGAAGGCGTGGATATTCGTCAATTGGTTTATGAAATCCAGCAGATTTTTTCTGAAAAAGCGAAAGAGAAAGGACTCCAACTTTTTACCAAGATTGACGAAAAAGTTCCTCCGATGATTGCCTTTGATGAAGTCCGCTTAAGACAGATTTTATTTAATGTAGTTGGTAACGCGATTAAGTTTACGAACCAGGGCTATGTTCGCATTAGTGTCGCCAGCGATCGTCCCAACAACCAAAAAATAGAACTTCTTTTACAAGTAGAAGATACTGGGATTGGCATTGCCGAGGAAGAGCAAGAGCGTATTTTCGATATCTTTACCCAAAGTGAAGGCCAAAGCACCCGTAAATATGGTGGAACGGGTTTAGGGCTAACCATTACCCGTCGTTTAACAGAAATGCTAGGGGGATATATTGAACTCAAAAGTACTTTAAATCAGGGCAGTATTTTCACGCTAGTTTTCCCTTCCATTAAGGTAGAAGGAGAAGTTCCCAAACCGATCAAAACTCAACGAGATAAGAACCTAAAACAATTTGCTACTTCAAGGATTTTAGTGGTTGATGATGTGAAGTCCAATCGTCATTTGGTTCGGAGTTTTTTTGAGGGAACTGATCACCAAATTATCGAAGCCTGTGATGGTTTTGAGGCTATTCATATGGCGAAAATTCACCAACCGGATCTGATCATTATGGATATCTTAATGCCCAATTTAGATGGTCAAGAAGCAACCCTTTGTTTACGTAAAGATCCAGAAACCCAAGCCATTCCGATTATTATTTTGACCGCTTCTTTAATGTTGGATATTCAATATCAGCTTCAGGAATATTGCCAAGGTTTTCTAACCAAGCCCCTGTTTCAATCGGATCTGGTACAAGCCTTAAAAGAAGTACTGCCGCTAAGATCACCCTCCCAATCTTCTGCTCCTGCCTCCACTGAGCTAACAAGTCCGGCTATTGCGGTCATGTCTGCCCCCCAAGAGGACTCACCCGATACCCAGGAAACCTCGAATAGTCCTAAAGATTTATCAGAACTGCTCACCCAATTAATCAGGGAAGAAGACACCATTTGGCCTAAGATCCGACAAACCATGATTATGCGAGATTTGCGTGAGTTCGCAAAACGATTAAGAGCTTGGTCGGAAGACTACGCTTTTAGCCCTCTATTAGACTATGTGGTCAAGTTGGAGTTCCAAATCCATTCCTATGATGGAGAAAACTTAGCACGAACGGTTAATACCTTTCCCCAGGTACGAGCCGCATTAGAAAAAGAGTTGGCTGATGCTTCAATGCTCCTCAGCTAAAATCCGGTAGTAGAGATCAAAAATCCAACTAAAAAGCCAATAATTGTGGCGTAGGAAACAGAGCTTCCTCCCAATTCGTAAGCTTCGGGCATCTATGCAATCTTCCAAGTCCGTTTAAAGTCTCGGAATGCTCTCCCGCGACTTGTTCACACAAGCAAGACGATGGGATCAATTCAGGACAAGCAGTCCAAGACCGAGCACAATCTTGAGAAAAGCTTAAGTTGTGGACTCTGGCCCTTGCCAGCTTCATAAATTGTATTATTATAGAAATAAAGTTAACAATTTTTAATATATGTTAGTGCCTATTCTCATTTTTGATGTGGCTTTGGTGGCTTGGTCGCTACATCTGATGCAGCAGGCAGTCGAAGAACAGGAATTTTCGCTGATGTTGGCGGGAACGTTAGTCGCTTTGGCCGCTGCGGCCACCCTAGTTGTCTATTTTCTCATGGGCCACTGTTTAGCCTACATTACTCAACTTCCCTATTAAATAAGCCCTTGGCCGGCGATCGCCCCTCTCGCGCTCCTAGGTCAAGACAGTTTTAAAATTATTTAGCTTAACACTTGACAAAACTGTTTATGATAAGGCAAGATTAAAAACGGACTTAACGGGGTTATAGCTCAGTTGGTAGAGCACTGCAATGGCATTGCAGGGGTCAGGAGTTCGAGTCTCCTTAGCTCCATACGTAAATTTATAAATTCTTGGTCAGATGATCGCCTATGGTGATTGTCTGATTTTTGCTGGATTGAGCTTGCTATTCTTGATTAAGCCAATGCGGAGGATCATGGGTTGAATCCACGATCCTTAAGGGCTAATTGACCGTTTTAGAGGTGCTAGAAATTTGCTTACAGCGATCGCGGATGGGTCGGCGATTCATAAACAACAGGGGAAGCGTGATCAGGCACGAAATGACAAGCCCAATAGGAATGAATAAAACTCTTCCAAATCGGTTCATTTGAAACGCGGTAATAATCCCCAAGAATAGGCTTAATCGCTTCTGTTGCCGTTTTGAGGTGATAGTGGGGCATATTTAGGAAAATATGGTGGGCTACATGGGTGCCAATGTCGTGGTGAATGGGGTTAATAAAACCGTAATCGCGATCAATGGTGGAAAGCGCGCCTTTGAGAAAATACCAATCTTCATCCCGATACCAGGGGATACCCGGTTCAGTGTGGTGCAAGAAGGTGACTAAATCTAGCCAGATAACGAAGATAACGTAGGGAACGAGATAAAACTTGAGTAAAAACAGCCAACCAAACTGGTAGGTCAAAAAGCCTAAAAAGCCAACCATGGCAATCCAGAGCGTCGTGCTAGTGATGATATCCCATTTTTCAGAGGGACGGAACAAGGGGCTACTGGGTAAAAAATGAGAACCTTCCCGATTCGGCGATCGCTTGAAGAGATAGAGCGGGTAAGAAATCAGAGGCACATAAAAACGGAAGAGTTTTTCATACCAAGCCATTTCATTGTACTTACTTTCTGTGACAGGATACCAACTTTCATCGGTGTCGATATTGCCGGTGTTGGCATGGTGGGTGCGATGACTAATACGCCAGCCGTGATAGGGAACCAAAATGGGGATATGGGAAAGGTGTCCGATCAGATTATTCAACCATTTAGATTTAGAAAAGGAGCCGTGACCACAATCGTGGCCGACCACAAACAATGACCAAAATAAGGTTCCCTGAGCTAACCAGAAAAACGGGTAAAAATACCAAGAATCTAGATGGGCAGCGATCGCATAAAGACCAGCAATCATGCCAATATCCAAAAAAAAGTAGGCCAAGGATCGACCTACCGAGGGTTCAAAGCATTCTGGGGGAATCGCAGATTTCAGATCTTGGAGCGTGAAAGGTAGCTCCGTTTTTTGAGTTTTTGTATTGTTAACTAAGTTGGGTGGATTTTTAAGTTGCACGCAATTATCCTAAGAAGGGCAGTACAGAAAAGGGTCTTTAAGATTCTACCCTCTTTTGCTTTAGAAAACTTAATACTCTTCCACTATTTCTCCTTGTTTTTCTGAACAACCCCAGCCCTCCAATGACTCAATCCGCGTTGAAGTGGGAACTGAGTTATGCTGAAGGATAGAAGCTATGACTAATTGCTGTCACTAATTGCTATGACTGTACGAAATTCCCAAGAGACTGACTATTCCATCCCCAAGGTCGAAGTTGACATTGATCCCGATCCCTCGAAACTGCCTTCCCTACCAGAGAAGTTCAATCAAATGCTTCAGCAGTTTCAACAGTGGTATCAGGGACTGGCGGCTCCGGCTAAGATCGGGGTGGCGATCGCCTTATTTTTTATTGCAGTTAGCCTACTGCTCAAAGTCCTGCATCTCATTTCCTCCCTGATTACCGTCACCATTTTGGCCATCGTGCTTTACGGACTATATCGTACCTTTCTCAAACCCAATCTTTCCTAAACCTTAAACTTCTCCATGCCCCGTCCCTCTAAATTGACCTATGATCGCGGGACATTATTGCTCCATCCACCTCCCAGGGGAAGAGAATGGCTTGATTTCGTCACCTGGGATGATCGGGTGGAGAAGTTTCGTCTGCCGGCCTTTCAATATCGCTCTTTAGTGGAAAGACTTCAGGCGGCGGGGATTGATTTTATTGATGAAGCCAAGGGATTTTTACCTCTAGAATTAACTCCTCGCCTAGAACGTCAACCCTTTCCCCATCAAATGGAAGCCCTAACCGCCTGGAAAAAAGCGGCTCGCCAGGGAGTGGTGGTGTTGCCAACGGCGGCGGGAAAAACCTTTTTAGCCCAATTGGCCATTCAGTCCACCCCACGCACAACTCTGATCCTGGTTCCCACTCTGGATTTAATGCACCAATGGTATGCCCAAATGACCGCCGCTTTTCCTGATACGGAAATTGGTCTCTTGGGAGGGGGTTCCCGCGATCGCAGTCCGATTTTAATTGCGACTTACCACAGTGGCGCGATCCAGGCAGAAACCCTGGGTAATCAATATGCCCTTTTAATTTTTGATGAATGTCACCATCTCCCCAGTGATTTTTTTCGGGTCATTGCTGAATATGCGATCGCCCCCTATCGCTTAGGATTAACCGCGACACCGGAACGTAGCGATGGCAGTCATCTGGATTTAGATCATTTAATTGGGCCGGTGGTCTATCACAAAACCGTCGAGGATTTAGCCGGTGGTACGTTAGCCGAACATGAAGTCATTCAAATCAAAGTTCAATTGTCCCAGAGCGAACGAGAACGCTACGATCTGGCCATGCAAACCCGCAATCAATTTTTACGACAGTCTAATATTGCTCTCGGCAGCTTAAATGGTTGGCAACAATTTGTCCAAGCGAGTGCCTGTTCTAGTAGTGGCAGACGGGCCATGTTAGCTCACCGTGAAGCCAAGGAAATTTCCCTCGGTACAGAAGGCAAGTTACGAGTCCTAGCAGAAATTTTGACAGAGCATCATCCCGATCCCGTCCTTATTTTTACCAACGACAATGCAACGGTTTATCGGATTTCCCGAACGTTTTTAATTCCGGCCATCACCCATCAAACCCCGGTCAAAGAACGCCATGATGTTTTGAGCCAATTTCGAGAAGGTCACTATAAAAGCCTGGTAACGTCCCACGTTCTCAATGAAGGGGTGGATGTCCCCAGTGTCAAAGTGGCGGTAATTCTATCGGGGACGGGTTCCACTCGTGAATATGTGCAGCGTTTGGGGCGTATTCTTCGCAAACAGGTGGGAGTACATAAATTAGCAATTCTCTATGAAGTTGTGGCCGAAGATACGAGTGAGGAACAAACCGCCCATCGTCGTAAAGCGGCCAGTAAATCTTCTCCCGATCGCCCCCAGCAGTTGGAATTATTGCCTTCCCCAGAACGGCGATCGCTCAGAGCCGCAGAACCGAAAACCAATACTTACTCGACAGAAGATTAATCTGCTGTTACTGTAAACAAACAAAACGTAATCTTTCGTAACGATCAAGTAGGGTTCATGCCTATAATCGAGCAGAGTAGATTCTTCTGTTTCCGATCACTCTTCCAGACCGATAATAAATTACCCTTTTAAACTTTAGCTATAATGCCTCGAATTCTCGTAATTGACGATGATCCTTCGATTTCTGAGCTTGTCTCGATTAACTTGGAGATGGCCGGCTATGATGTCAGTCCCGCCGAAGATGGCATTAAAGGCCAGGCCTTGGCCGTACAAATTCAGCCTGACTTGATCATGTTAGACCTGATGCTTCCCAAGGTGGATGGTTTCACGGTTTGTCAACGTTTACGTCGAGACCCTCGCACTGCGGATATTCCGGTGTTAATGTTGACAGCCCTGGGTCAAATCCAGGATAAAATCGATGGTTTTAACGCTGGAGCCGATGATTACCTCACCAAGCCCTTTGATGTGGAAGAAATGTTGGCTAGGGTTCGAGCTTTATTGCGACGGACAGATCGCATTCCCCAGGCGGCCAAACATTCAGAAATTCTCAGTCATGGCCCCCTAACCCTCATCCCTGAACGTTTTGAGGCAATTTGGTTTGGCAAAAGTATTAAGCTAACGCATCTAGAATTTGAATTGCTGCATTGCTTACTGCAACGTCATGGGCAAACCGTCGCTCCCAGTGATATTTTAAAGGAAGTTTGGGGTTACGAACCCGATGATGATATTGAAACCATTCGTGTTCACATTCGCCACCTACGAACGAAATTAGAACCCGATCCCCGTCGTCCTCGCTATATTAAAACGGTTTATGGGGCGGGCTACTGTCTGGAGTTTCAGCCAGAGGAAGAGACAATGGTAGAAGACAAATCGGCGATCGCTTAAACCCCCCTAATTGCCTAGGAGGGCTAATCTGTCACATGTCGTGTTACGCTATGTTCTTTTCAGAATTTAGATGAAATTGACAGTGATTATTCTGCTGTCGCAGCCGTTGTTGCATCCGTTGTGTTCGTTAAACCACGGCTATCCAGCACTTCCTGAAGTTGGGCTTCTTCATCCTTAGATAGGGAAGTCCGCAATACTTTACCGCCGTATTTGCTCACTTCTTCTAGAACCTTATCTGGGGTCACTTTACGAACTAAAACAAACAGAGCGGAAGTACTTGGTTTTAGGGTTTCGCCTAATTCCCGCATAAAGTTGTCATCCACGCCCACATCACTCAGTGCACCAGCTAATGCACCACTCGCTGCACCAACGGCAACTCCTAATAGGGGTGAGAAGAAAAGAGTACCGATCAATAGGCCCCAAAAACCGCCACTAGCGGCTCCTGCACTAGTCAGATTAACGGCTTGTTTTAACTTAATTTTGCCTTTATCGTCTTTTACCACCACAGCCGCATCTTCGAGTTCGATTAAATGCTCGACCTGGAGTTTCGCTAGAGTGAGACGAACCTCTTCTGCTTTAAATTCGTCGTCGTAAGCAATAACAATAAGATCACTCATGGATTAGTCTTCTCGTAAAGGTTATCTGTTTCTATCCTACCAGTTATTTTTCCCGTTGCTCTAAACTGGTATCCTGGGCTACGTCTTTTGAGCGCTCAGTGAAAACCGAGATGGATAATTCTTTGACAATCCAGAGAGGGTAAGACAGTGGGTCAATTAACTCCTCAAACGTAGCCAAATATACCAATATGATTCACCAAGGCAAAGAGAAGATTCTTCTGGTAGAGGATTCTGAGAGCGATCGCTTTGTGTATCGTCGTTATCTTAAGGCGGACACCGAGAATCAGTACGAAATTTTAGAAGCTGAAACCCTAGCCGAGGGGCTGGAACTATGGCGATCGCAATCTCCTAATTTGGCGTTAGTTGATCTTCATTTGCCCGATGGTAGCGGCTTAGAACTATTAGAGGCGATTACTGCTCTACCCCAAGACCTTCAGATCCCCGTGATTGTGATGACAGGGCAAGGGGATGAAAAAATAGCCGTCCAGACCCTTAAACAGGGCGCAATTGACTATCTGGTTAAAGGTGATATCACAGCTTTGACGCTCTGTCGAGCCATTAGACAGGGGCTAGATGAGGGGATGTTCCCTAGAAAAGTCAGACAATTACAGCAACAAATCGAAATCCAAAACTCGGTTCTGAAATTTAAGGATGACCTCTTTCAAGCAATTTTTGATAATACTTTTCAGTTTACTGGCTTAATTGCACCTGATGGGACGGCGTTGGAGGCTAATCAAACGGCCCTCGCGGTGGCAGGTCTGAAAAAAGAAGAGGTTATTGGTCGTCCGATATGGGAAACGGAGTGGTTTAAGATTTCTCGTCAAACTCAGGAAAAATTGAGACAATCCGTCGCCCGTGCGGCCCAGGGGGAATTTATTCGCTATGAAATGGATATTTGGGGTGCGAATCAAAGGGTTATTCCCATTGATTTTTCTTTGCGTCCAATGTTTAATGAGTCGGGTGAAGTGATTTATATTATTCCTGAAGGGCGGGATATTACCGATGCCAAACGTTTACTTATAGAAAGAGAACAGGCGTTAGCGGCCCTCAAGGTACAAAAAGATTTTAATCAATTGATTGCCAAAATTAGCAGTCGTTTTGTGGAAGTGACTGATGAAACGTTGGATTTTGAGATTGATTGCAGTCTGCAATTGATTGGGGAAATGAGCCAGGTAGATACGGCCTATCTTTTTACTCTTGATCGCGATCGCCAAACCCTGAGCATGAGTCATGAATGGAGCCAATCAGGAAGTCTTCGTCAGATAGCGATCGCCCAAAATGTTCCCTTTGCAGCTTTTCCCTATTCAATCGCTTTAATTCTTCGGCAACAATACTGTTGTGTAAAAGATACGGCACTTTTGCCTCCAGAAGCGGCGGTGGATGCGGCCGGTTGGCAACAATTTAATATTAAATCTTTGTTATCAATTCCTCTCATCCGCAACGGCCAGACCATCGGTATGCTCGGTTTGGCTTCCTTCAGTCGGGCGATCGCCTGGGACGAAGAGAGCATTCGGATTTTAACCATTCTCAGTCAAACGATCGCCAATACCCAAGCACGAATTGAAGCCGAAAATATCCGTAAACAAAATGAAATCGAACTAGCCGAATGGCATAAACGTTATGAATTAGCAGAACAAGCTAGTGGACAAATGGTGTATGAATATAATTTTCTGACGAATTCTGTAATTTGGGGGGCGAATGCAAAATTGATTTTAGGCTATGCTGAGTCTGATTTACCGCTCCATTTGTCCGATTGGATGTCTTTAATTCATCCCGAAGATTTAAGCATTTTTCAACAGGCATTAGAAATAGCAAACATTCACCAAACCCTTTTCTTTGCTCAGTACCGTTTCCGCCATCAAGCCGGTCATTATATTTGGCTCGAAGACCGCAACCAATGGTTGTTAAATGAGCAAGGGGAGGGAATTGGGGTGGTTGGCATGATCGCCGATATTAGCGATCAAAAAAAGGTAGAACTGCTTTTAAAAAAACAAGCCCTCGTTTTTGAAAATATTACCGATGGGGTCATCATTACCGACCTGGACGGGATCATTATTGATTGGAATCGAGGGGCGGAAAATTTATACGGTTATACTAAAACTGAAATATTAGGCAAAAGTCCTAGTATTCTACACAAAACTGAAGAGGGACAGAGGTTCGCAACGGAAATTAATCAAACAACCTTGCAAAAGGGTCATTGGTCAGGGGAATTCACCGTTATTTGTAAAGATGGGACGGAAAAAATTACTGCCACCTCAACGGTTATTTTACGAGATATCCAAAAGAATAATATCGCTTTGATTGGCTTCAACCATGATATTACCAAACTCAAAAAAATAGAAGAAGAATTGCGCGACAATAATGCAAAACTTCAGCAATTTAATCAAGAATTAGAAATTAGGGTTGAAGAGCGTACCCACGCCCTCCAAGTCAGTGAAGCGTTTAATCGCCAGTTAATTACAGAATTTCCCATCGGTCTCGCTTGTTGCCGCTTGGACGGACAGTTAGTTTATATCAATTCCAATTTTGCCCAAATATTAGGACGAACAGTTGAAGAAACCCTCAATTTAACCTATTGGGATATTACACCCATTAAATATCAAGAGCAGGAAGTAGAACAACTCCGACAGCTACAGGAAACAGGAAGTTATGGCCCCTACGAAAAGGAATATATTCACAAGGATGGCCATCTCGTAGCAGTTACATTGACAGGATTACTGATTCAACAAAAGGGAGAAACTCTCATTTGGTCTAGTGTGCAAGATATTAGCGATCGCAAACAAGCTGAACAACAATTACAAAATCTCACCAATCGCCTGAAAATCGCGCTCAATTCTGGAGCGATCGGCTGTTGGGAATGGGAGATAGGGAACAGCATCGTGACTTGGGATGAGCGGGTGTATGAACTGTATGGCATTCCTGTGGAAACTACAGTGGTTTTTGAAACCTTTGTCAATAGCCTTTATCCCGATGACCGACAGGCGACCTTAACCTTAGTTCAGGAAGCCGTAGCAGGAAACGCTGAATATGATACAGAATTTCGAGTGATCCATCCCGATGGTAGTATCCATTTTCTAAAATGTTATGGGGCGGTAATGCGAGATGACCAGGGAAATCCCCTGAGAGTAATCGGCGTTAATTTTGAGATAACAGAACAAAAACAAGCCGAACAAACCATCCGTCAGCAAGCAGAAAAAGAAACTCTCCTACGGCAAATTACCCAACGTATTCGAGAAAGTCTTAATCTTCAGACCATTTTTGATACGGCTTGTCAGGAAATCCGTCAATTTATCCAAAGCGATCGCGTGGGAATCTTTCGGTTTTATCCCGAATCTGGCTTTGATGATGGAGAATTTGTCGCCGAGTCCCTGAAAGAAGGGTGTTCTTCCGTTTTAGCCATTCGGATTCATGATCACTGCTTCGGAGAAGACTATGCCAAAAGCTATACAGAGGGACATTTTCAAGTTATTAATGATGTTCTCCAGAGTAATTTACAAGAGTGTCATAAAGCGGTTCTGAGTCAGTTCCAAATTCGCGCCAATTTAGTGATACCTCTACTCTGTGGCCAGCAATTATGGGGGTTACTCTGCATTCATTCCTGCACGGCTCCCCGTATTTGGCAACCTGATGAAATTGATTTAATTCAACAAATTGCGGGTCAACTGGCGATCGCCATTCAACAGGCCAATTTACTGGAGCAATTACAACAGGAATTAAAGGAAAGACAAGTTGCACAACAACAACTCACCGAACGCAATCAGCAATTAGCCCTTTCTAACGAAGAATTAGCCCGTGCCACCCGTCTGAAGGATGAATTTCTGGCCAATATGAGCCATGAACTCCGCACACCCCTCAATGCCATTTTAGGGATGACCGAGGGTTTGCAAGAACAGGTTTATGGCCCCATTAACCCCAAACAACTCCGTTCCTTACAAACCATTGAACGCAGTGGGTTCCATCTGTTGGGCTTAATTAACGAAATTCTCGATCTCGCTAAAATCGAATCAGGTCAATTAGAGTTGGAGTGTGGGCCTACGGCGATCGCCCCGCTTTGTCGTTCTAGTTTGGCTTTCATCAAACAACAGGCTTTAAACAAACGCATTCAAATTCAAACCCAAATTCCTCAAGATCTGCCGGATATCTGGATTGATGAGCGACGCATCCGTCAAGTGTTGATCAACTTGCTTAACAATGCGGTGAAGTTTGCGCCGGAGGGAGGGAACGTGACCCTAGAAGCCACTTTAGCCGTCAACTCAGCAATGGCTTCCCTGGTGTCAGATTCATCGCCTTCGACCCAAACTTGCTTGCGGATTGCGATCATTGATAACGGGATCGGGATTACACCCGAAAATATCCCCAAACTCTTTCAGCCCTTTATTCAAGTCGATAGTGCGCTTAATCGTCAATATGAGGGAACGGGTTTAGGGTTGGCCTTGGTGAAACGCCTGGTCGAACTACATGGTGGTCGAGTTAGCCTTACAAGTGAGTTCGGAAAAGGCAGTTGTTTTACGATTGACCTGCCCTGTCCCCATCGTGAGCGATTCTCCTCTGCTTCATCACCTGAGCTAGAAACGGAAAACCGCACCGAAAGTATTTCTCTTCAAACCCGGCGTTCTTCTTCAATTTTGTTAGTGGAAGATAATCCAGCTAGTGCTAGTACGATCGTCAATTATTTAGAAGCGAAGGGCTATCGTTTGATTTTGGCAGAAAATGGAGAGAAAGCGATCGCTTTGGCCCAGTCGGAAAAACCGGATTTAATTTTGATGGATATTCAAATGCCAGGCATGGATGGTTTAGAAGCGATCAAACAAATTCGCCTAAATGCCAATTTAGCCCAAATTCCGATCATTGCCCTCACTGCCCTAGCCATGCCAGGAGATCGCGATCGCTGTCTGGAAGCGGGAGCCAACGAATATGTCTCTAAGCCCGTTAGACTCAAACAGCTAACTAGCCTCATGCAAGACCTTTTAAACTCCAGCCAAGACTAATCCCTAAACCAGAAAACACCATAAATTCTGTGAAAAACTACTCTATTTTAATCATTGAGGATTCGGAAAGCGATCGCCTTACCTATCGTCATTATCTTTTAGCAAACCAAAATTTTAAATACCAAATTTTAGAGGCGCAGGGGCTAACCGAGGGGCTGGAATTGTGGAGAACACAGTCTCCTGATCTGGTGCTAGTGGATATTAATTTGCCCGATGGTAGCGGCTTAGAATTATTAAAGGTTGTTAACAATCGGTATTCAAGACAACCCTTGCCGACAATTGTGATCAGTGGTCTGGGGAATGAACGGATCGCGGTACAAGCGATGAAACTAGGTGCGAGTGACTATTTAGCGAAGGATGATATTACAGCTTCTACCCTTTGTCAGGCAGTGGAAAACGCGCTGCAACAGTGGAATCTTACCAAAGATATTCAACAGCGTACTTATTTTGGGAGTTGGGAATTAGATGTACTGACGGGAAAGCTGACCTGGTCTAAGGAACTTTTTGAAATCTTTCGGATTAATCCTGCTAATGCTACCCTTACCTTCGATTACCTTAGCTCCTATTTTACCCCCCATTCCAATCAGGTACGTATAGAAGTCATTAGTCGAGCCATTCAATACGGTGAACCCTTTGAAGTTGATCTAGAAATTATTCGAGCAGATGGAACCAGAGGCTTTATTCTCTCTAAGGCAATACCCCAACGTGATGACACCGGAAAAGTGGTTTATTTATGGGGAGGGACAGTGGACATCAGCGATCGCAAGGAGACAGAAAGAGCACTCCAATTAAGTGAAGCCCGTTTTCGTCGGTTGTTTGATGCCAATATTGTCGGAATGCTTTTTGCTGATTTGCAGGGACGAATTATTGATGCCAATGATTGTTTTTTACAGGAGCTTGGTTATACTCGGCAAGAACTGAACCAAGGTTTAATTCGATGGGATCAAATCACGCCCTCGGAATACGCTCAACAGGATGAGGAGTTAAGAAAACAGATACAAAAAATAGGCTATTTCTTACCAGTAGAAAAGGAATATTATCGCAAAGATGGTAGTCGGCTGGCGATTCTGCTGGGAGGGGCGTTTCTCCCTGGTTCAAGCGACCAAACAATTTGTATTGCGATGAATATTAGCGATCGCAAATTGGCAGAAATTAAACTGCAACAGAGCAATCAAGAATTGGCTAGGGCAACTCGTCTTAGGGATGAATTTTTAGCCAACATGAGTCACGAACTCCGCACCCCTCTCAATGCTATTTTAGGGATGACTGAAGGCTTAAAAGAGCAGGTTTATGGCCCCCTTAACCCCAAACAACTCGATTGCTTAGAAACCATTGAACGCAGTGGTTTGCATCTATTGGAATTAATTAATGACATTCTTGATCTTTCTAAAATTGAATCTGGCCAGTTAACTTTGGACTATCATCTGACGGCGATCGCCCCGCTTTGTCAGGCTAGTTTGGCTTTTATTCAACAACAGGCTTTCAACAAACATATTCAAATTCAAGCACAAATTCCTCAAGCTCTGCCGGATGTCTGGATTGATGAGCGACGCATTCGTCAAGTGTTAATTAATCTTCTTAATAACGCAGTTAAATTTACACCAGAGGGAGGAAATATTCTCTTAACCATTGCCCCAATGGCTAACCCTTCTACCCAATCATTTTTGTTGCGGATTTCGATCATTGATAACGGGATCGGGATTGCACCAGAAAATACCCAAAAACTATTTCAGCCTTTTGTACAAGTTGATAGCGCACTCAATCGCCAATATGAGGGAACGGGTTTGGGGTTAGCCCTGGTTAAAAATATTGTTGAACTGCATGGTGGCCAGGTGAGCCTTCAGAGTGAGTTAGGAAAAGGCAGTTGTTTTAGCGTTGATTTGCCCTGTGCTGATTGTGAGTCATTTCTTCCTAACTGTCCGATAGCCCCCAGCATTTTGGCAGAGAAAAATCACAAACAAGAGACTCGCGCAGAATCAAGCCGTTCCTTTTTAATTTTGTTAGCAGAAGACAATGCCGCTAATGTTTTAGCCATGTCCGATTATTTAACGATCAAAGGCTATCGTTTGATTGTGGCAAATAATGGGGAAATGGCGATTTCCCTGGCGAGATCTGAACAACCGGATTTAATTTTGATGGATATTCAAATGCCAGGCATGAATGGTTTAGACGCAATCAAACAAATTCGCATGGATGCCAATTTAGCCCAGATTCCGATTATTGCCCTCACCGCCCTAGCCATGCCAGGAGATCGCGATCGCTGTCTGGAAGCAGGGGCCAACGAATATGTCTCTAAACCCGTTAGACTCAAACAGTTAACAAGCCTAATTCAAGAAATGCTTACCTCCGTCAACGAATAACCATTAATTACGATAAATGAGTTCTGTGGTAATTTCTAAGGAATGAAAAATAAATAAGATAGGCAAATGGTAAGATAAACTAAATGATAAAAAACAGGACACAGGATAATGCACTACTCAGAAGACATTGAATCAGAGATGGTAAAATTCTACAACTCACTGAGCGAGAAAGATAAACGAAGATATGCAGCCGTTGAAGAAAAAAGTTGGGTCATGGGGGAATCAAGTACATATCCGAGTTATTTGGATGTAACCGAAACACAATAACAGAAGGTAAGAGCGAGCTAGAAAATAGCGAGGTAGAGAAGTTTAACGAAAAAGCTATTCGAGAACAAGGGGGAGGAAGAAAGAGTTGCTTTGAGCAGATACCAGAATTAGATGAAGTATTTCTATTAGTAGAAGAAGATACAGAGGGAGACCCGATGGAAGAAAAAACAAAGTGGACATACTTAAATCAGTCCCAAATTGTTGAAGGGCTAAAAGAAAAAGGAATAGAGATAAGTATGCCAATTGTAAAAAAACTACTCGATAAACATGGTTATGTGAAACGTAAGCGTTAATCTTATAGATAAGGTTTATGCTAAAGGGCGAAAAGTTGTTGATGGTTTCAAGGACAATTTACCAATTGTTTTTGATTAATATCTTCCGAAATGGAATTACAGAGCCATTCCTCAATTCTACAAAAACGCATAAGTTATTTATTCTTTGTCCCTAAATTGCTTTCTAGGGCATTTTTATCAGATTTTTCCAAGTCTTTTAACTCTCAATTAAGTGGTTAATGTCCAGATTATTAAAGTCTCTCTGTTCTAGCTGGTTAATGGTTTTTTCAATCCATTGGTGAAAGTCTTGATCATAAAGAATTTGAGTTAACATAATTAGACTTTAAGTGAAAAAATAATAGTGGAGATCGCCCTTTACAAAAACAACAAGACTGTGATCGCCTTCTCAAAAACAACAGTTAAACTGCGATCGCACTTTCCTATCACAAACAACCAGACCGCAATCACATTTTCAAAGTGTGTCTCGGTATTCTTCAAGTAAGGCTAAAATATCGGCTAGTTGGTTTCTGTGGAGGTTGTTGGGGTTAAGTTGGAATCGGATGATTGCAGTACGGTATCGAGTTTCGATTCGAGTTCGGCGAGTTTCTCGTTCTGTTTTTTCAAGTCGGACAAGCCCCCGTAGGATTTGATCCAATGTAACAAGGCTGAAAGTAAGCCCCGCGAAGAGGAGTCCGAACCATTGGGGGATGATGATTGGGTCGTTTCCGAGTTGGATTGAGTCATAATTGAGGATTATTCCTGTTAAAAAGACGAATAGGGTGGTAAGAATACCGATAAAGGTCTGAAAGTCAGGCATCGGGTTTTTGTTGATTTAACTTGATTTTAGCATTTAGTTTTCAAGGCAAACTGTTTTGAAAATTGCCCTTTATCAACCATAAATAACAAAACAGCGATCGCTCTTAATATTTCTCAAAAATTCGGATGATGGCCTTGTGTCTGTATGTTACAGTGTTTCTTGTTCGCCTCAAGAGGCTTAAGCCATGAGTAATAAAGAAGCAGTTATTGAGCTTTTTAAATGTCTGCCTGAGAACATTTCTTTAACGGCGATCGCGGAAGAAGTCAGTTTTATTGCGGCTATTCAAGAGGGATTTGAAGAAATTGATTGGGGTAAAGGTGTGCCAGTTGAAACTGTTGAAAAAATGATGGCATCATGGACTATTAAGTAATTCTTTCACAAAAAACAGACTGCGATCGCATTTCTCAATTATTTTTCAGTTTGACGACAGAGCGGTTCATAAATTAAGCTGCAACATTAACCAAAAGTTCTGCGGTTAAAGGATTATCTTTTTGTAGTTGACTTACGCCTAAAATTGAAAAACCTAATACATTTCCCTGAAGATCAACTCTGGTCATAATTGCATCGTTTTCTGTTTCTTGCATATAACCTGGTTTATCGGAAAAAAGAACTTCTAAGAAATCACCTTCTTTATCAAACCAAATTTTTAAGTTAGTGGCCATAGTAACTCTCCTTGTTTAATTCTAATCGCCCTTTTACATTATAAAGAACAAGACCGCGATCGCACTTTATTCTAATAAAAAAAGGGGTGATCGCACTGAGAATTTAGTAAACTAAACTAAGATTAGAAGTATCAGGATAAAGCAATATGAATTTTTCTGGCTCTAAGGAAACTAACACAAATGTTTGACCATTATTGTCACAAAATTCTACTTCAAAAGCCTCTCCATTATTATATTCTTCTACCACTGTCCCCATTTGACCTATAGGTAAAATTATTTCTTTCTCTGTCATAAATTGAGTGGTCTTGATATTTTCAGTAAGAGCGATAATATCATGTAATTTAATTGAACTCATATTGATTTATCTCCTATAATTAATCAAGAGGATATACAGTAGTTAAACGAGGATAATCTTCCTCAGAACGAATAATCCAAGCACTTCTTATCTTTGATGTACCTTTAGAGGTGGTTAAATCAAAGTCAATTACATATTTTTGTCCGTATTGACTATTTTGAGTAAAAACATAATCATTATCTTTTGCTATTTTGATTAGTGCTTCAACTAAAATATCTTTATTGTCTAAAGCAATTCCTAATTTTGACTTAAATAAGCGGGCTTTGTGTTGACCATCTTTATGATCCGTTTTTAATGTGTATGTGATTAATTTGCTGATTATTTGTTCTGGTTTGACTTGATCTCCTTTTGGTAATTTCATTAAGCAATTTAAAATTGACACATACCGTTAATTTATTTATTCTACCAGTGATCGCCCTTTTCCATCACAAATAACAAAATAATGATCGCACTTTACAAATAGCAAATCCGCGATCGCCATCAATCACAAAAAACAAAACAGCGATCGCCCTTCACAAATAGCAAGACCATGATCGCACTTTTCAAAAAAACAAGATAGCGATCGCACTTTTCAATCACAAACAATAAAACAGCGATCGCACCAAGCTTTACCAAAATTCATTAAAAATACTATCAATTGCTTCTTCCAATCCAGGCAAATAATTCTCAATTATAGTCCAAACCACATCAAGATCAACTCGTAGATAATCATGGGCTAAAACATTTCTAAAGTCGCCAATTTTTACCCATTCAATATTCGGCTGTGAAGCCTTCCATTCCTCTGGTAACTGTTTAATGGATTCCCCCATAACCTCTAAATTTCTAAGAACAGCATCTTGAATCAAGATATTGTTCATAAAATAATTTTGGCCATTTTGTGTATAATTCTCAATTCGAGTTAAACATTCTTGAACATGAATCAAGTAAATTCTTGCATCTTTCATAACATCATTGCCTCTGCCAAAATACGCTCCTTAATAAACTCGTGTAAAGATTTAGCTGATACAACATCAACTTTTCTATCCAATAAATCTTCTAGATCATGAATTAAACCGACAGGAAACCAAGACGAAATTTTTTCTAGATCATAATCAATTAAAAAATCAATATCACTATTTTCTGTTTCTTCGCCTCTAGCGACCGAACCAAATAAACGGACATTAAAGGCCCCATGATTCGCCGCAATTTCTAGGATTTTTTCTCGCTTTTCCTGAATTAAATCTTTTAAAGACATTACTCAAACCTCGCACTCAATTATAAATCACAAACAACAAAACAGCGATCGCATTTGCAATTATAAACAACAAAATCAGGATCGCCATTCACAAACAACCAGACCGCAATCACATTTTCAAAGTGTGTCTCGGTATTCTTCAAGTAGGGCTAAAATATCTGCTAGTTGGTTTCTGTGGAGGTTGTTGGGGTTAAGTTGGAATTGGATGATTGCAGTACGGTATCGAGTTTCGATTCGAGTTCGGCGAGTTTCTCGTTCTGTTGTCTCAAGGCTTTGTTGCTCTTTTTCAAGTCGGACAAGCCCCCGTAGGATTTGATCCAGTGTAACAAGGCTGAAAGTAATCCCTGCGAAGAGGAGCCCGAACCATTGGGGGATAATAATTTGGTCGTTTCCGAGTTGGATTGAGTCATAGTTTAGGATTATTCCTGTTAAAAAGACGAATAGGGTGGTGAGAATACCGATAAAGGTCTGAAAGTCAGGCATTAGATTTTTGTTGATTTAATTTGATTTTAGCATTTAGTTTTCGATGGGTAAAAGCAATCAAAAGGCAAACTATTTTGAAAATAGCACTTCATCAACAACAAATAACACAACCGCGATCGCATTTTCAAAAACCATAAGACCGCGATCGCAGTATTGTCAACCCAGCTTACGGGAGTGGCGATCGCTGTTTTAGTTTTTCTTCAATTGCCTTTGCTATCTTAAGATCAAAATCAGAATCCCCCAGGGTAATCGCATATTAGTAGAGTGGAATCAAAAAAGAAATCTAGCTTAAAAATAGACTATATCAAAAACTAAAAAGAGAAGAAAATCAACTTACTGGACAGTGGGAAGTTCTCGAGCAGGGTAAGTGAGAAAAGAAAATCGGACATGCGATACCCAAGAGTGCCGTTATGTCCGAAACTGGCTGATATAGAAAATCGATAGCCAGTGCTATCTATCAATTATGCAACTATGTCAGCGACTAGAGCAAATCCTAGAGAATCTCCGTCCCGCCTTTAGCCGAGAAGCAACGTACCAATGGTTTATCCTATTAGCCTGGGGAGTAGTGCTCAACAGCCAACCGAGCGCAATAACAAGCTATGTCAATGCCTTAGGGTTAACAGAGAGCTACTACCATCAGGCACTACATTGGTTTGAATCCAAGGCATTTAACGTCAAAGGACTGACCTTGGGATGGTCGAAGTGGGTAAGTCAGCATGAAAATCTATATCGAATCAAGGAAAAACGAGTGTATGTGGGGGATGGAATCAAAGTGGGGAAAGAAGGGCGCAAGATGCCAGGGGCAAGGGTGCGACCTTTAGTTGATAAAAGCCGTTGTAATCAGGGTTCTACAGGGAACCCATATTGATCAAGTTTTGCCCAAAATTGACTCCATCGTTCCTTGGTCAATACCAAAGCTCGTAGGCTCAAAATAATTCCTGCTCCTTTTTCCTTCCATCGCATCCCTGAACAACATAATCGTTGTTTGACCAACGTCTTACAAGCTGCTTCCGTAACACCTGAACCAATCGGATACTTTTTCTCTATGTATTCAGCATAATCCATTTGATGCTGATGATTCTCGTAATAAGTAATCGCCGCTTGTAGTTTCTCGGTAAGATTCTTAGAATGACTTTTTTCTTCTTTGACTTCTTTCATCAGATTTAGCAGTTCTCCTGCTTTTCCTTTTTCATGCTTGAGTTCTCGACAATTTTCAGTCAACCATTCTTTTTGTTTTGACACGGTATTCGGATGCAACGCTTCTGCCAAGGCACCTAAGTAACCAGAGGCATGATAGAAATCTAATATCTGTTCTTCCGTTTGCTTTTCTAAAAACTTCCAATTTGATTCTGCCCCGTCTGCTATCCCGACCAATGTTGCCTCTGGATAACGGTTTTTCGCTCGCTCAATTTCTCTTTCTAATCTTTCTAGAAAACTCTTTTTTCCATACTCTGGTGCCGCACCTAGATAGATTGTATGTTGACGTTCGCCTTCACTATCGTATAGGGAAACGGTTCCCACCATTGCTTCACGGTAGCCATCCTCACACATCAGCATACCTGACTTTTCCCGTTAAGTCCAAAATCCAGCAATGCAAACTTCTAGAGGCTTTATCTGGCAAGGGTTTGAGTAATGATTCTCTTGACAGGAAAAAAATATTCTGAAGCCATCATCCCGCTTATCGTTCAAATTTCAAAAACAAAGGATGAAGGGAGTATGAGACTGTAAAATGGAGAAAATCTTAAAGGGCAGGTCAAAAAATGTTGGAATGGTGGACAAAAAACTTTGCCAGTTGTGAATTGGGAGACGAGAGGCTAAACAATCGTGCCTTCTCGATTGGGAAAAAGTTAAGTGAGGGGTTTGGAAAAGCCTTATCAGAAGTGTTTAAGGGAGGAAACGAGTTAAAGAGGGCCTATGAATTTTTGGGAATCCGAAAACAGACTTTGTCAAGATAATAGAGCCGCACTGTGAAATGACAACTGCCGCCGTAGAAGAATATAAGATAATGCTATCAGTCGGAGATACGACCTTCTTAGATTATCGCAATATCAAGGAAAAAAGGGAAGGGTATGGGCCGACTGGAAAAGGAGGGAATGGATTAATACTGCATAGTGCTTTAGCAATTGAGCCAGAAAAAGGACAAGTATTAGGTTTATTATGGCAAAAACTGTGGAATAGGGAGGTAAAAGAAAAGCCCCCAACAGATGAAACGGCGAAGCAGAAAAAAGAAAGACAGAAAGAACAAAGAAAAGCAGCTCGTCAAAGACCATTTGAGGAAAAAGAATCCTACAAATGGGTAGAGGCTCTAAACACCTGTGAGAAACAGGTAGAAAGTTCAACGAGGGTAATTCATGTATTTGACAGAGAAGGAGATGTTTCAGAAGTCTTTGACTCAGTGCGTCAACTCAAGCATACAGGAGTGCTGGTCAGAGCGTCTCATAATCGTAGTTTAGACAAAAATAGTGAACGACTTTGGCAACATTTGGAATCAGAACCGATTCGTTTTCATCAAGAAATCGAGATTCCGAGTACAGGAAAAAGAAAAGCACGGAAGGTTAAGCTTGCCGTCCGATTTTGCTCAGTTAATCTACGAACTCCCTATCGTTTTGATAATCGTGACCCGTTGAATGTCTATGCTGTTTATGCGACAGAAATCGATTGTCCCGAAGGCGAAACTCCTTTATCTTGGATGCTTCTGACTACAGAAGTTGTTGAGACTATTGAGATGGCTGTCACTATTCTTCGTTGGTACACCTACCGATGGCGGGTTGAAGAATTTCATAAAGTCCTTAAGTCTGGTTGTCAGAGTGAGCATTATCGACTTGCCTCTGATGGAATGAAAACTCTTTTGGGTTTTTTAAGTGTCATTGCTGTTGAACTTTTACACGTTACTTATCTTCATCGTACCCAGCCCGATGCTCTCGCGATTGAAATTCTTAATCCTCTTCAACTTCAGGTGTTAAAAGCAGCCGCCTCTCAAAAACTTCCCCCTATTTTGACTGTTGCTTGGGCTGTCGAGTCTGTTGCTTTTCTTGGTGGTTATCTTGAACATCGTCGTAAAACTCCTCTCGGTATCCAAGTCCTTTGGCGCGGTTGGTTGAAGTTGCATGACCTTTGCCAAGGCTGGCAGCTTGCAATCCGCACTTAACGGGAAAAGTCAGATCAGCATACAGGTTCCATCTAATCCTATTCCCACTGTTGCAATTTGGCTATCCTCCTTGGGCGGGGCATAACTCCACGCTTCTTCTTTTGCCTGTACCACACTTCCTACTGCTTCACTCAATCTTTGGATATAGGATAGCGCTACTTTTCTACCATGATTTTCTAATAAATCATTTTTCACCTCTTTGCCTGCCATCCCTGACATTTTTGAGGATACCTGTTTTGCCAATAATGGCGTTGATGTTATGATTATCCTTGCTTCTCTTTCTAAGGGGCAATACGTTTTTCCTCAAAGGTGAACGCTGATATACATGACGATTCACTATAACCTCACCATAAGGTGTTTGATATTCTTTCGGTTGCTCTCCCTTACTCTTCCA